>NZ_NCTK01000001.1:1279621-1919432 GCF_002251695.1 Ralstonia solanacearum K60 | reverse complement strand
CGCCTCCATCGCGGCCGAAGCGGGCGTCGACGACTTCATCGCCGAGGCCACGCCCGAGACCAAGCTCGCGCTGATCCGCGAACAGCAGGCGCAGGGCCGCCTGGTGGCGATGACCGGCGACGGCACCAACGACGCGCCCGCGCTCGCGCAGGCCGACGTGGCGGTCGCCATGAACAGCGGCACGCAGGCGGCCAAGGAGGCCGGCAACATGGTCGACCTGGATTCCAGCCCGACCAAGCTGATCCAGATCGTCGAGATCGGCAAGCAGATGCTGATGACGCGCGGCTCGCTGACCACGTTCTCGATCGCCAACGACGTGGCCAAGTACTTCGCCATCATCCCGGCGGCGTTCGCGACCACCTACCCGCAACTGGCCGCGCTCAATGTGATGCACCTGGCCACGCCCGCGTCGGCCGTGATGAGCGCGGTGATCTTCAATGCGCTGATCATCGTGTTCCTGATCCCGCTGGCGCTCAAGGGCGTGAAGTACCGCCCGCTCGGCGCCGCCGCGCTGCTGCGCCGCAATCTCTGGATCTACGGCCTGGGCGGCCTGCTGCTGCCCTTCCCCGGCATCAAGCTGATCGACATGTTCCTGGCCGCGATGGGCTGGGTCTGAGGAAAACACCATGGCAACCACGACCCAACCCGTCCACACCGAGGCGCCGCAGCAAGGCGGCCTGCTGCGCGCGGCGCTGGCTATCTTCGTCGGCCTGTCGCTGATCACCGGCGTGCTGTATCCGGTGGTGGTGACCGGCATCGGCAAGGCGGTCTTCCCCGCGCAGGCCGGCGGCTCCATCATCGAGCGCGACGGCAAGCCGGTCGGCTCGGCGCTGATCGGGCAGAACTTCAGCGAGCCGCGGTACTTCTGGGGACGGCTCTCGGCCACCTCGCCCAACCCGTACAACGCCACGGCTTCCAGCGGCTCCAACTTCGGCCCGAGCAACCCGGCCCTGACGGACGCCGCCAAGGCGCGGATCGCGGCGCTCAAGGAAGCCGACCCCGCCAACACCGCTCCGATCCCGGCGGACCTGGTCACGGCTTCGGCCAGCGGGCTGGATCCGCAGATCAGCCCGGCCGCAGCCGCCTACCAGGTCGAACGCGTCGCCCGCGCGCGGCACCTGCCGGTGGACACGGTGAAGAAGCTCGTGGCCGCGCACACCACGGCGCCGGTCCTTGGGGTGTTCGGGGAGCCGGTGGTGAATGTGCTGGAGTTGAATTTGGGATTGGATGATTTGAGGTGATGTTTTTGTTGGGGGGCTGCTGGGTTTTGTTTTGGTCCGGTGGTCCATCCCGGGTTTCGTCCCCTGGCGGGGCCAAAACAGGGGATGCACCACCAAGGTGGGGTAAGACCACCAGGGGCCCCAAATAACCCCCAAAATAACCTCCATGGACGAAACCCGCCCCAACCCCGACACCCTCCTCGCCGAACTCCACTCCGGCGAGCAGCAAGCCGCCCGCGGCAAGCTGCGCATCTATTTCGGCGCATCGGCGGGCGTCGGCAAGACTTACGCGATGCTCTCGGCCGCCAAGGCCGCGCGGGCCGAGGGGATCGATGTGGTGGTCGGGCTGGTCGAGACTCACGGCCGTGCCGAGACCGCCGCGCTGGTGGAGGGCCTGGAGTCCTTGCCGACGCGCCGGATCGAGTACCGCGGCCGCACCCTGCCCGAGTTCGACCTGGATGCCGCGCTGGCGCGCAAGCCCGCGCTGATCCTCGTCGATGAGCTTGCGCACTCCAACGTGGCCGGTTCGCGTCATCCGAAGCGCTGGCAGGACATCGAAGACCTGCTCGCCGCCGGGATCGATGTGTGGACCACGGTCAACGTGCAGCACCTCGACAGCCTGAACGAGGCCGTCGGCAGCATCACCGGCATCCGCGTGTGGGAGACGGTGCCGGACGCAGTCTTCGACAGCGCGGCCGAGGTGATCCTGGTTGATCTACCCGCCGATGAGCTGCTGCGCCGCCTGGCCGAGGGCAAGGTCTACATGCCCGAGCAGGCCCAGCACGCGGCGCGCAACTTCTTCCGCAAGGGCAACCTGATCGCGCTGCGCGAACTGGCGCTGCGCCGCACCGCCGACCGCGTCGACGACGATGTGCAGGCCTATCGCCGCGCGCGCCGTATCGAGAACGTCTGGCGCACGCGCGAGACCCTGGTCGCCTGCCTCGACCCGCAGGGCGACGGCGAGCAGGTGATCCGCAGCGCCGCGCGCCTGGCCGCGCAGCTCGAATGCGACTGGCACGCGGTGGCCGTGGTGATGCCGCACCTGCGCGCCGTCGATGCGCGTACCGAGCGGCTGCACGCGCTGCTCAAAATGGCCGAGGACGCCGGCGCCAAGATCGAGACGCTGGCCGGCACCAACGCGGTGGAGGCCATCACCGGCTATATCCGTCGCCACAACATCACCAAGGCCGTGGTCGGTCGCCCGCCGGCCAGGCGCTGGCGCACGGCGCGGGCCATCGTTGTGGCGCTGCGCCTGGCGATCGGGTTGGAGCGTCGCCTGCCGAGCGGCGATTTCGCCGAGTCGCTGGCGCGGCATTGCCCGGAGGTGGATGTGATCCGCGCCGCCGCCGATCCGGCGCGCGTGCAGTTGCCGCCGCACGCCGCGGCCATCGGCCGCGCCGATGTGCGCGATACCGCCCAGCGCGTCGCTGCCGAAGCGGACAGCACCTGGCTGCGGCCCGCTTACCTTGCCGCCTGCGTGTACGTGGGCGCGGCAACGGTGCTGTCGAGCCTGGTGCGGCCGGTGTTCGACCTCGCCAACATCGTCATGCTGTTCCTGGCGGCCGTGGTGGCCGTGGCGATGCGGCACGGGCGCGGGCCGGCGGCGCTGGCGTCGGTGCTGTCGGTGGCGTTGTTCGATTTCTTTTTCGTGCCGCCGCGCTATTCGTTTGCCGTCAGCGACGTGCAATACCTGCTGACCTTCGCGGTGATGCTGGCGATCGGCCTGCTGGTCGGCCAGCTGACGGCGGGCCTGCGTGATCAGGCCGAGGTGGCCGTCCAGCGCGAAGCCGCCGCGCGCGCTGTACGAGGCCGCCCGCGAACTGTCGGCCGCGCTGACGCTGGACCAGATCGTCAGCATCGGCGGGCGCTTCGTCAACGCCACCTTCGGCGGCCGCTGCGCTTTCTTCTTCCTCGGGCCCGACGGCCGCCTGGGCGCCGCACAGGTGGCCAAACCCGAGGGCGCGCCCGATGCGCCGTCCGGCATGCCCAACCTCGACCGCGTGCTGGCCGACTGGACCTACCAGCACGGCCAGCCCGCCGGTACCGGCACGCATACGCTGCCCTCGGGCTCGGTGCTCTATCTGCCGCTGAAGGCGCCGATGGCCATCCGCGGTGTGCTGGCGGTGGAGCCGGAGACCTTCCAGGTGCTGGCCCAGCCCGACAACCGCCGCCAGATCGACGCCTGCGCCACGCTGATCGCCATCGCCATCGAGCGCGTGCACTACGTGGAGATCGCCCAGGACGCGCTGGTGCGCATCGAATCGGAGCGGCTGCGCAATTCGCTGCTGGCGGCGGTGTCGCACGATCTGCGCACGCCGCTGACCGGACTGGTCGGCATGGCCGAAACCCTGCTGCGCACGCAGCCGCCCCTGTCGCCGCTACAGGCCGAGGCCGCCGAGGCCATCGGCGAGCAGGCGCGGCGCATGCGCGTGATGGTCACCAACCTGCTCGACATGGCGCGCCTGCAGAACCACGACATCAAGCTGCGGCTGGAGTGGCAGTCGATCGAGGAACTGGTGGGGGCGGCGCTCAAGGGGACACCGCTGCCCGCGCACACCGTGGTGGTGGACGACCTGGCCGACCTGCCGCTGCAGCGCTGCGACGGCCCGCTGATGGAGCGCGTGCTGTCCAACCTGCTGGAGAACGCCGGCAAGTTCGCGCCGGCGGGGACCGAGGTGCGCCTCTCCGCCGGCGTGGAGCACGACACCGTGCGCGGCGACGAGATGCGCGTGCGCGTGCGCGATCACGGACCGGGTGTGCCGGCCGGGGCGGAACGCGTCATCTTCGAGAAGTTCACGCGCGGCGACAAGGAGTCCGCCACCGGCGGCGTCGGACTGGGCCTGGCGGTGTGCGAGGCGATCGTTAGCGCACACGGCGGGCGGATCTGGGTCGAAACGCCCGCCGATGGCGGCGCCTGCTTCGTGGTCGCGCTGCCGGCCAGCGAGCAGCCCGCCGTCGAGGACGACATTCCCGTCTGACCGTTGTTCCGGGGCCGGGTCCTCCGAGCGGGGGCCCGGCGCTCCGCTTTGCACGGTTTCCGGGCATATCGACATGCCCAAAAAATCGTTTTGTCGTGCACGTGCGTGTGACACGATCGCGCCACGTCGCCGGCCACTCGCCGGCGGCATTTTTTTACGACAAGATCCACGAGGTTTCTCCCATGTCTTTGTTTTCCCGTATCGCGCGCGCGGCCCTGCCGGCCATCGCCCTGGCTGTCGCGGCCGGCGCCCACGCCGAATCCAAGCCGATCAAGCTCGGCACCATGAGCGGCCCCGACGCGCAAATCTGGGAAGTGGTGCAGAAGGTCGCCAAGAAGGACGGCCTGGACGTCAAAGTCATCGAGTTCAACGACTACGCCCAGCCCAACCCCGCGCTGGACGCCGGCGACCTGGACGCCAACGGCTTCCAGCATCAGCCCTTCCTCGACGGGCAGGTCAAGGCGCGCGGCTACAAGATCGTCAACGTGGGCCTGACCTACGTTGCGCCGATGGGCTTCTATTCGAAGAAGATCAAGTCGCTCGCCGCGCTGAAGGAAGGCGCCAAGGTCGGCATCCAGAACGATCCGTCCAACGGCAACCGCGCCCTGCTGCTGCTGCAGAAGGCCGGCGTGATCAAGCTGAAGGCCGGTGCTGGCACCAACGGCAACAACGCCACGCCGCGCGATGTGGTCGAGAACCCGAAGAAGATCAAGCTGGTCGAGCTCGATTCCGCCCAGCTGCCGCGCTCGCTGGATGACCTCGACGCCGCTGCCATCAACACCGACTACGCGGTCAAGAACGGCCTGACGCCCGCCAAGGACGCCATCGCGCTGGAAGACCGCCAGGGCCCGTACGCCAACCTGATCGCCGTGCGCGAAAAGGATAAGAACCAGCCATGGGTCAAGACGCTGGTGCACGCCTACCAGTCGGAAGAGGTGCGCAAGTTCATCGAGACCCAGTTCAAGGGCGCGATCCTGCCGGCTTTCTGATCGGGGCGTTTCGAAGTGAGCGGACACTCTTTTTGAGAGTCCTGCGGTAACGGGCGGCGCGCTTGCGGAAACTGCGGTTTCCGGGCGCGCCGCAGTCTTTGTTGCGCCGCGCCATATTGTGACAACCGCGACCGTTTCCCCGGGGCGTGGTGCCTTGGCAACGCTTTGTTACATTAAACCGCTCGATCTTATTGCGACGCAGCAATGGTTTCGCTATAGTGGGAACTGTCTCCTCCACCCTCCTTGGTGGATTGCGGCCCGAGCACTTGGTGCTCGGGCCTTTTTTCTTTGTGCCGACGGCTCCCATGTTTCCCCTGGGCCGAATCCCGGCTACTCTGTTGCCACACCTCTGCATTCCGGGCGGCGTTGCCCGGCCGCAACGCCGCTTGATTTTCCGACATGCGTTTAAGCTGCATATCGGAATCGGGGCCTGCGGGTGGCGATGGTTTCCCCCAAGCGCTGCCACCATCACGCCGCGACCGGTAACGGGTGAAGAACCGCGCGCTTTATGTCGCTATCCTCGTGTAAATGCGTCGGGCTTTGTCCTACAAGCGATTCGGCGGTACCCGGACAGTCCATGCGATGCCTCTCCACTAAACTTCACCTTGCTCTCTCTTTAGAGAGCACTCCCCCCCTTTTGAGCCCGCCCCTGTTGCGGGCTTCATTTTTTTAGGGCACGATTTCCTCCATCCCGGCGCCGCCGACACCGGCACCGGACGCTCAAAAGGTTGGGGGAATCGCTCAAAGCCCGTGCAGTTGAAAAACTGCACGGGCTTTGTTTTTCCGGCGCCACCTGGCAGGCTGCCGCTGCAGGTGCTTCAATGAAGCACACGGACCATGCGTGACTGGGCAAACGGATGTGCCGCGCTCGTCCTGCAAACGACAACCGGGAAACGGCCGATGGAAGGGTTCGCGCAGCTCGCGGTGCTGGTGGTCGACGGTCAGCCGGGGCAGCGTGCTGCCGCCAGGCAGGTGCTGCAGACGCTGGGCGTCCAGCAGATCCTGGCCGCGTGCGATGGGCGCGAAGCACTGGACCTGCTGCGGCTGTGCCAGTTCGATCTGGTGCTGTGCGACATGGCCATGCCGGGGATGGACGGACGGGAACTGATGCAGCAGATACGGCTGCACGATGGTCGCCCGCCCGAGCGGCAGGCACCGGTCTGGGCATGGGTCGGTGAGCGGGACGGGCCGCTCCTCGAATCGCACACCAGCCTGGCCGAGGCCATGGGCCTGGCCCATGCGCACGGTCTGTGCGGGCCGCTGCGTCCCGAGCACGTGCTACCGCTGCTGTACGAGGCGGCCACGCGCGACGGTGAACTCACGCCGCTGGGTCTGGCCCGGCCGCCTGTCTTTTCGGACGACGCGCTTGCTGCCCTGGTGCACGACACGCCCGGGCAGATCGAAGTGGTGCTGCAGCCCCAGCATGATCTCGTCACCGATCGCGTGGTCGGCGCGGAGGCCCTGTGTCGATGGCTGCATCCGGTGCATGGCCGCATTTTGCCGACGGCCTTTGTGCCGCGCCTGGAAGCGCTGGGTTTGGCCGACGCGCTGTTCTTTCACGTGCTTGGGCATTGCGTGCGCGTCCAGCGCGCTTTGGCGGCTCAGTCCATCGCGCTGCCCATCGGGGTGAACGCTTCGGCACAGACGCTGAGCCGCGAGGGTGCCATCGAGCGGATCGCCGGCGTGGTGGGCGACGCGGGCATCGACCCTGCGCGCATCGTCGTCGAGCTGAGCGACGACGCACCGGTGGCGGAAAGCGCCCGCCTGGCGGTCGCGCTGCACCAGTTGCGCCAGTTCGGGCATGGTCTGGCCATCGACGACTTCGGCGTGGGGTTTGCGGTGCTCAAGCTACTGGCCGACCTGCCCTTCACCATCCTCAAGATCGACCGCGCGTTGACCGAGGCGGTCAGTCTGTCCAACCAGCGCGGCATTGTCTGCCGCACGATGATCGAACTGGCCGGCGCACTGCACCTTCAGTGCGTGGCCGAAGGCGTGGAGACCGATGCGCAGCGGCGGGCCCTGCTCACGCTGGGGTGTGCCACCGGCCAGGGCTATCTGTGGGCTGCGCCGCTGTCGACCACGGCGTTCCTGGCGCGGGTGCAGGCCGAATGACAGCGCGCATCGGCTGATGCGCCGGTCTCCGGGCCGGCCGTACAGGTATCGCTTTTGCGCCGGCCCGTCACGTTGGCGGCAAAGTCGGACGGCTCTGATGTCATCGGGCGCCAGCCGCGGGTAAGGTCATCGCGATACGCTCCTGGCCGGCATTCGCCGCCTTGCCTCCAACCGATCCGCCACTGATCAGCCGCCCATGTCTCCATTCCTGTCCATCGTGGCCGCGGATGACCATCCCGTCATCCTGATGGGATTGGCCTCCGCCATCCAGCAGTTTCCCCGACAGAAGATCGTCGCGCAGGCGCACGACGGCCGCGCGCTGCTGGCGCTGCTCGAATCCACCGACTGCGATGTCGTGGTCACCGATTACCACATGAACGGCGATGCGGCGTCCGACGGCATGCAACTGCTGACACGGCTGCGCACGCGGCACCCCGAACGCGCCGTGGTGGTCTGCACCATGGTCTGCAATCCGGCGCTGCTGCGTTGCATGCAGCAGCTGGGTGTGCGACGCATCGTCAGCAAGCGCGACGACCTGGCGCACGTCGGCCACGCTGTCGCGGCAAGCGCGCGCGGGCTGCCTTACTACAGTCCCACCATCGTCCTGGAAGGCGGCTTCGGCATCGGCGCACGCGAGGCGTTCCAGGGCCTGAGCGCGCGCGAGCGCGAAGTGGTGCGCCTCTTTGTGAGCGGCATGGCGGTATCGGAGATCGCGCGCCAGCTCGGCTCCAGCATCAAGACCGTCAGCACGCAGAAGGCCATGGCGCTGCGCAAGCTCGGCCTGGCACGCGACACCGATCTGTTCCAGTACGCCCGCACGGCCGGGCTGCCGGTGCTGCATTGAGCGGCTGGCGACGTGGCGTTTGCCTGCCCGGGGTGCCGCGATGGGGTTCGACCGGCTCAGCGGTCATTGCGCGGTCCGGCCAGGCGGCACGCAGCGCCCCCGCGGGCCGACGACAAGCGCATCGGTATCGCGGTGGTGAGGTTGGATTGCCAGGACGACATCCGGCGGTGAGCCATGAGGACACGCGCTGGCGTGTGGCGACGTACCGCCCGGGTGTCGGAGATCAGGCCGTCAGCGCGGCCAGGATGGCATCGGTCTGCCGCACGCGTCCCAGGCGCGGCAGGATGTTCTCCACCGAGAAGCGGTGCTGCGCGGCATCCGGCGCGCTCATTGCATCTTCGGCCAGCACCAGCGCATAGCCGTGTTCCCACGCGGCGCGCGCGGTCGATTCCACGCCCACGTGCGTCGAGATGCCGCCCAGCACGATGGTGGTGATGCCGCGCCGGCGCAGCTGCAGATCGAGTTCGGTGCCGTAGAACGCGCCCCACTGGCGCTTGAGGATCTGGATGTCGGTGGCGGCGACCTCCAGTTCGGCTGGCTGGTCCAGCGCCCCGGCCGGCATGCCGCCCGGCGGTGTCGGCGCCGGGCGGTCCACCGGCTGGCGCGGTGCATCGGCGAAATCGGGCGACCAGCCCACCCGTACCAGCACGACCGGCGCGCCCAGTTCGCGAAAGCGCCTGGCCAGGCGGGCGGATGCGCCGATCACCTGTTCGGCCGAGTGCGGCCCTTGCGCGAACGGCAGGATGCCGCGTTGCAGATCGATCAGGACCAGCGCGGTTGTCTTGGCGGGCAAGGGTTGCAGCGGTTCGGACATCGGCGTCTCCAGGCGGGGGGAATGCGGGATCAGGGGCGGCGGATGACACAGGTGGCGGTGGCGTGCGCGAGCAGCGTGCCGTCCTGCGTCTTGAGGGCACCTTCCGACACGCCGATCGTACGCGACACATGCAGCACGCGCCCTTCGGCCACCAGCGGGGTGTCCACCGGCACTGCTTTGACCATCTTCACGTTCAGGTCCACCGTGCCGTAGCCCACGCCGGCCTCGAGCATCGAATGAACCGCGCAGCCAGTGGCCGAGTCCAGCACGGTGGCCGCGAAGCCGCCGTGCACACCACCCAGCGGGTTCAGGTGGCGCTTGTCGGCGCGGGTGGCGAAGCGGACGGTGCCGGCGTCGATGGATTCCATCGTCATCGGGATGAGGTCGCCGATGGCCGCGCGCCATGGCCTGCAGCAATTGCAGGCCGCTCAGTTGGGATGGATGCATGGGGCGCGGGACGGGTGATGGAGACGCCCGACACTCTAACGCGGCTTCCAATCCAAGGACTGCAATGCGTTGCGTTCCAAAGCGCAACAGTCAAGCGTCCGGGAGATCGTGCGAAAGGCTCCAGAAAGGTCGGCTCCGCTACGCTGGTTCGGCGATTGCATCATGCGGGTCGATTGACCGCCTGGTGCCCGTTATCCGAGCCGGCAAGACGACCGGTGACCATTACCCACAAAGGAAGGAGACTGCGATGTCCCGCACCACATTCGCCCTCGCGGCGATCGCTGCTGCCGTGGCCGGCCTGGCCGCCACCGGCGCCCAGGCGCAAACCTCGAGCGTCACGCTGTACGGCTTGATCGACACCACCATCAGCACGGTCAGCAATACCAATGCCGCAGGTGCCCGCACCACCGGCTTCCAGGTGCCCTGGTTCAGCGGCAGCCGCTGGGGCCTGACCGGCAAGGAAGACCTGGGCGGCGGCACGTCGGCCATCTTCAAGCTGGAATCCGAGTTCGAGACCCCCACGGGCAACATGGACACCCCGGGAGTGTTGTTCAACCGCGACGCCTGGGTCGGTCTGTCGAACCCCACTTTCGGTAAGTTGACCTTCGGCCGCCAGAATGCGCTGGCACGTGATGTCGCGGGCATCTACGGCGACCCCTACACCAGCGCCGAGGTGACTCTGGAAGAAGGTGGTTTCACCAACGTCAACAACTTCAAGCAGTTGATCTTCTACGCGGGCAGCGCCACCGGTACGCGCCTGAACAATGGCGTGGTGTGGAAGAAGCTGTGGGACGGCGGTTTCTTCACCGGCCTGGCGTACCAGTTCGGCGAAGTGCCGGGCCAGTTCTCGCAGAACACCACCGAGACGGCAGCCCTGGGCTACAACGGCGGCAACTTCCACCTGTCGGCCTTCGCGCAGCAGGCCAAGGTCAACGGCTTCACCGACCGCTCGTACTCGCTGGGCGGCAACGTGATTCTGGGCATGTTCCGCGTCAATGCCGGCTATTTCCACTACACCGGCGACCAGCCGGCCGCGATCGGCAACCGCAAGGACGACGCTTACACCGTGTCGCTGAAGATCGCTCCGCCGGGTGCCTTCGATTACGAGATCGGTTACCAGATCATGAAGGCCGGCAACGCCGCGTTCAACGCTGACGGCAACACGCTCAACGCCTATGCCGACGTGTCGACGGCCACCGCTTCCGGCAGCGGCCGCAAGAACACGCTGTACGGCTCGGTGTTCTACCACGTGTCCAAGCGTACCGAGTTCTACGTGGCGGCCGACTACATGAAGCTGAAGGATCAGTACATCGTCGGTTCGACCAACGGCCACAACAGCCAGACCGAGTTCGGCGTCGGTATGCGCACCCGCTTCTGATCAGGGCCGTTTCGCCTGATCGACAAAGCGGTTGGTGTACGTCCGCGACAGGTCGATGTGCTTGTCGCGGGCGTTCGGGTTGCTGGTCGACAGTACGCGCAGGACCGTGGCCGGGCCGTCTTCGGGCATGCGCCCGTCGTCGCTGAACGTGGGCAACGCAGCGGCGAGGGCCTGCACGTAGACGTCCGGGCGGTCGCGCCGGAATTCCGGCGGCATGTGCGCGGCAACGTCTTCCGCACGGTGGCTACGCAGGTAGCGCAGCGTGCGGACGAAGGCGCGCGCCAGTTTGGTGGCCAGTTCGGGATGGGCCTCCAGCCATTCCGTCTGCACATACAGGCATGCCGCCGGGTACAGACCGCCCAGCGCCGCGCGCGTGCTCTCGACCGTGCGCAGGTCGAGCAGCACGCGTGCTTCTTTGTTGCGGACCAGCCGGGTTGCGGTCGGGTCGGTGGTCATGCCGGCGTCGATGCGGCCGCTGCGCAGGGCGCCGACAAAGTTGTACTCGGCGCCGACCGGCAGCATCGTGTATTCGCTCGGCCCCAGGCCCTGCAGTGCCATCAGGTGGCGCGTCAGAAAGCTGGTGGACGAACCGAGGCCGGTCACGCCCAGCGTGCGGCCGCGCAGGTCGTGCATCGATTGCACCGTGGCGGGCAGGCGTGTCGAGACGACCTCCGCTTCCCCCGGAATGGGGCTGAAGACCACGATGGCACGCACTTCCTTGCCCTTGGTCTGCAGATCGATGGTGTGGTCGTAGAACCCGATCACGCCTTGCGCGTAGCCGGTCAGCAGTTCGCTTTCGGCATCGACGCCGGCGGGCTGGGACAGCAGTTCCACGTCCAGGCCTTCATCGCGGAAATACCCCAACCGCTGCGCCAGCGTGGCGGGCAGGTAGATCATCTTGGCGGTGCCGCTGACCATCAGCGTCAGGTGCGTCGACGTGTCGGCGGCCAGCGGTGGCGCCGCCAGCATGACGCAGGCGGTGAGCAACGGCGTGATCCAGCCGCGGGGGCCGCGCGTGCGGGTACCCCTGCAGGTAAAAACACCCATTGAGTTGTCTCCGGCTATTTTGTAGATAGTAGTGTCGCGTACAACCGGATGTGTGTGTGATGTATCCGGCGCACGCGGGCAGCCGCCCCTCATTCTAGGGGCGCCAACCCACAAACCGCTTTCAAAAGGCCCGAGCGTCGCCTTCGCATGAAGCTGCTCCTGATCGAGGACAACGCCCCCCTGGCACAGTGGCTGTCCGAAGCCCTGCGCCGTGCGCAGTTTACGGTCGATCATGCCAGCGATGGCGAATCGGCCGATACCCTGTTGCTGACGCAGCACTATGACGTCGTGCTGCTTGACCTGCAGTTGCCGTCGCTGTCGGGCCGTGCCGTGCTGCAGCGCTTGCGCGACCGGCGCAACGCCGTGCCGGTGATGATCCTGACCGCCTCCGGTGGCATCGACGACAAGGTCGCCTGCCTGGGCGCCGGCGCGGATGACTACCTCGTCAAGCCGTTCGAGATCCGCGAACTGATCGCCCGCATCCAGGTGCTGGTGCGCCGCAACACGCCGGCCAACGCGGTCGAGTTGCAGTGCGGTGACCTGTCTTACCACACCGGCAGCCGCACCTTCGCACTGTCCGGACGGCCGCTGGTGCTGCCCGCGCGTGAGCACACCGTGCTGGAGATCCTGATGCTCAAGCTCGGGCGCACGGTGTCCAAGCCGGCGCTGGTCAACGGCGTGTTCGGGCTGGAGGACGACGCCAGCCCCGAGGCGATCGAGATCTACATCCATCGGTTGCGCAAGAAGCTCGAACATTCCGCTGCCACCATCGTCACCCTGCGCGGGCTCGGCTATCTGTTGCGCGATGCGTCGACCCAGTAGTCCGGCGTCGCCGGCGTCGCGCGCGCGCAGCCTGCGCTCGCGGCTGGCCCTGTGGCTGGCCTTGCCGCTGGCCGTGTACGTGGGCGCGGACGGCTGGCTCGATCTGGCCGCCGCGCGCCACAACGCCGACGTGGTCCACTTCCATGCGCTCAACACGGCCGCGCAGATGATCAGCGGCCAGATCGAATGGAGCGACGAAGGCCGCTTGCGCGTGACGGTGCCGCCGGCGGCGCTGGCGGTCTTTGCCGCGCCGGAGGTGGCGGTGCGCGACCAGGTGTCCTACCAGGTCATCACCGAGAGCGGGCGGCTGCTGGCCGGGCGGCTCGACTTTGGCACCCGGCAGCCGTTTGGCGGCGCGGGCTGGCCCGAGGCCGGCATTTACAGCGATGCCCTGGCCGAGCCGGGTGTCGCGCAGGCGCAGCCCGTGCATGTTGCCGCGGTGATGCGGACCATGTACGACGCGGGCCGCTCCGAACGCGTGCTGACGCGCGTGGCGCAGACCACCAACGGCCGCGATGCCATGATCCGCCAACTGTGGTGGCCGTCGCTGGTGCGCCAGATGGTGCTGGTGGGGCTGGCGCTGGCGATGATCCTGATCGGCCTGACGCTGGAGTTGCGGCCGATCCTGAGGCTGGCCGACAACGTGTCCGCGCGCGCGCCGACCGACCTCGCGCCGCTCGACGCCGCCACCTTGCAGCGCGAACTGCAGCCGATCGCCCTGGCGCTGAACCAGTACCTGCGCCGCATCGCTGACAACGCCGGCGCGCAGAAGCGCTTCATTGCCGATGCGGCGCACCAGATGCGCACCCCCTTGGCGATTCTCGCCACGCAGATGCAGGTGGCGGCGCAGGCCAACGCCGACGACGGCCTGCGCGAGGTCTTGCACGCCGCGCGTACCAGTACGCGCAACCTGGCGGACCTGATCAACGACCTGCTGTTGCTGTCGCAGGCGGAGAACGCGCAGGTGGCGAGCGAGCCGGTGGACCTGGTGCCGCTCGCGCGCGGTGTGCTGGAAGACCTGGCGCTGCTGGCCGATGGCCGCCGCATCGACCTGGGCATGGAGGGGGCCGAGCGTCCGGTGTGGACCGCCGGCAACCGTACGCTGCTCGCCGCGATGCTGTTCAACCTGGTCGACAACGCGGTGCGCTACACCCACGAAGGCGGCCGCGTGACGGTCCAGGTGACGGCCAACTACGGCTGGGCCATGCTGAGTGTCACCGACGATGGCCCGGGCATTCCGCCCGAGGCGCATGCGCGCGTGTTCGAGCGCTTTACGCGGCTGCCCGGCACGAGCACCGAAGGCAGTGGCCTGGGCCTGGCCATCGTGCGGCAGATCGTCGAGACCATGGGCGGGCAGATCGCCCTGGCGTCGGGCCCGGGGGGCGTCGGACTGGTGGTGACGGTGTGGCTGCGGCGGGCGGGCGAGCCGCCGAGCGAATCCAGGGCGAAGGTGGGTTGAAGGGATCGGCATCGGCTACGTGGCGACGGCGCGTGCCTTGATCTGCCGCAGGGCGGTGACCAGCGCGTCGACAGTCTCGGGCGCGAACAGGCCGTCCGGACCTTGCGGCGCGATGTCGGTGAATGGCGAGGCATACAGGCGCGCGGCGTCCATGGTGCCGTGTCCGGTCAGGTGCATGACGACCAGATCGATGAATTCGCGCTGGTCGGCCGTCATGGCTTCGCTGCCGATGATGCCGGAGAGTGCCGCCGTCGCGGCTGCTCGATCCAGGCCGATCAGCCCGCGCACGAAGACGCCCAGCCCGCCCGACGCGCGCCGTACGCGATCGATGTCCTCCCCGCTGCCGATACCGTCAGCCACCAGCCTCTGTTCCAGCCCGGCCAGGTCGTCGGCGGTCAACGGCTCGTTGTGCCGCAGCTTGCGCAGTGTCGGAAGGTGTTGGCGCGCGCGCAGGAACCCGCGTGCCTTTGCACGGAAGCGCTCGGAGCCGGTGTCGTCGGCGTATGCGGTCACGGTGATTTCGGTGCCGGGGCCGGCCGTATCGGCACGGTCGGCGAGGGCCAACTGCCGTCGCGTTTCCGCGTCGATCAGGTGGGCGAGCGGGCGCAGACGCCGCCGCGCCTGTTCCAGCTGAAGGACGGAGGTATCGCTCCACCAGTCCTCTTCCGCCAAGGCCGCGAGCCACCCGGCCTGATCGCGCACGGCAGGATGGCATGTTTGCGCGAGCAACGCTTTTGCCACGCTGCGCACCGGCGTTTTCAGGCGCTCGGGCGCCGGCTCGCCGCGCAGCACGCACAGTTGCAGACGCAGCATCAGCAGGTCGAAGCGCCTGGCCGCCTCGTCGCTGTCGTCGCGCAGCGTGGTGGGCAGGCCGGAGACGTGCTCCGCCAGTTCCTCGGCCTGTGCCGGGCTGAGGTGCCGCCAGGCTTCCCTGCGGGTATAGGGGCAGACATACCGGTGCTTGGCGCGCACGGCGAAGTTGTCGGTCGACATCGACGCGACCTGCCGGTGCAGCCAGTGCGCAATGTCGTCGTGCAATGTCGCCGGGGTCGGCGGATTGCCGTAGCTGGCGCGCGCTTCCTGGACGCTGAGGGCGGCCGGCCGCGTTTGCAGGCGGGTCAGCAGTTCGAGCCGTGCCCGAAACACGCGCCGGCTGAGCGGTTCGGGCAGGGTTTGCGCCGTGGCCTCGGCATCCACGTTGAAGAAGGCGAGGTTCCGGCAGAAGTCGAAGACCAGGACATCCTGCTTGTCCTGTCCCGGCCCGTACAGGTCCCTGCACGGCCGCGTGCCGCAGCCGACCATCCGCCAGAACCGGGCCCTGGAGCGCACGCGTCGGAAGAACACGAGGTTCACCACTTCCGGCACCGCGATGTCGATGTCGAGCGGGCCGGCTGAAATGGCGATGCGCGGCATCCGGTCGGCCACCGAGAAAGCATCGGCCAGGGTTTGCGTCTGTCCGGCCTCGTACGTGATCACGCAGGCCAGTTCGCCCTTGTATTGCGGGTAGTTGGCGTCGAAGCGTCCGGCGATGAATCTCGCATGGTCGTGGTTCCTGGCAAAGATGAGGGTCTTGCCGATCCAGTCGCCGCCCGCCACGCGATGGCCACGTCCCTCCATCACGAGGGCGATCATCTCGTCGACGGCGTCCTGGTGGTGCAGCCAGGCGTCGGCGGCCTCGGGGGCTGACGCATCCGTAGCATTGTCGTCGTCCCATTCCAGGGTGTCCTGCCGGTCTTTCTCCATGTCGGACAGGTCGTCATAGCGGATGCCCTCGCGCTGCGGCCGGACGGGCACGGACACGGTGCGAGGCGGTACGAGATGGTGGTCGGCAATGGCCTCTTCCAGGCCGTAGGCATCCGTGGGGACACCCGCGGTCAGGCCGAACACGTCGTAGGTGTTGCGATCGATCGCGTCCTTGGGTGTGGCGGTCAGACCGACCAGCAATGCATCGAAATACGAGAAGATGGCGCGGTATTGCCGGCAGGTGCCGCGGTGTGCAACGTCCACGATCACCAGGTCGAAGTGGCCGGGACCGAATCGTGGGGCATCGTCGGTCCCGTCGAGCCAGTCCAGCGCGGCCGGGCAGGTGGAGAGATAGACGTCGCCTTCCGGCGCCGCGTCCTTGGCGGGGTCGACCAGCGTGGCGCCCGGCAGGTGCGTCGCGAAGGCCGCGGCCGCCCGCTGGAGTTGCGCCGCGCGGTCGGCCAGGAACAGCGTGCGCTTGATCCAATGGCAGCGTATCAGCAGGTCGATCAGCGCGATTGCCGTGCGGGTTTTTCCGGTGCCGGAGGGCATGGAGACCAGGGCGCCGCGCAGCCGGTCCTGCTCGAAGGCTTCCGCGATGCGCCGGATGGCGCGGTGCTGGTGGGGCCGCTCGGCAATGGCGGTATCGATGGCCGCCGTGGCCAGCGGTTGCCGGCGCGTGCGGCGCTCGATCAGCCGTTCCAGTTCGTCCTTGCGGTGGAAGCCCTGCACGGCGCGCGGCGGGCCGGTGCGATCGTCCCAGAGCCAATGGTCGCGGCCGTTGGTGCAGTAGATCAGCGGCCGCTGGCCGGTCATGGCTTCCAGGCAGTCCGCGCACTGTCGGGCGCGCTGCTGGCCGGCACGGGCGCTGCGCCGCGTGTGCCGGGCTTCGGCGATGGCGAGCGGCTTGCGGTGATCGCCCCAGAGTACGTAGTCGACGTAGCCCTTGCCCTGGGGCGTGGGCAGACCGGTGATGGGAAACGCCGTGTCGTCGGGGCCGGTGAGCGGCCAGCCGGCCGCGCGCAACAGGCGTTCGATCGCGTCGTCGCCGGCGGCGTGGCTGTCCGGCGCGGGGGCGTCCCGACGGCGGGCCGCCCTCTCACGCGCGGCCTGGCGGTCAGTGGAGGACATGAGGTGGCTTCCCCCGGAACGGATCGCGGAAAGCCCGCACCCCGCCGCAACGGCGCATCGCCCTACCCCCGCCACACACGCTTGGCATCGAATCCCTCCACCAGATAGGGTGTAAAGCCCACCAGCAGGATCGACATCGCGATCATGTCGCGCATGTTGATCGTGCGGCGGGCATTCCCGGGCGTGCCGCTGTGTCGGATGCCGGGGTAGTCCGACGTGAACGCGTACAGGTTTTGCATGGCCTCCTTGACCTTGCGGTGCGGCCAGTGCGCGACCTGGTTGCACACGTTGCCCAGCGTGTGCTCGGTGACGCCCGTGCAGTGGCGCGCGAGCGCCTCCAGCAGGTTGATCTGCTTCTGCATGCAGGTTTTGATGCGGGTGTCGGTCGCGTCGTCGTGCACGTCGCGGAAGGCATGGTCGAACTCGCGCATGAGCGTTGCCAGGTGCAGGTCCTGGCCGGTCTGGTCGCGCAAGGTCTGCATCAGGCTGCCGAACAGGCCGGGCAGCGACAGCGCGAGCGTGCACGGGCGACGCAGTTCGTAGCGCAGGTTGTAGGTGTCGATCAGCCCGCCCAGCAGCTGGAAGTACGCACTGGCGAGCGTTTCGCCGCCGAGTTCGCCGAGCGTGGCGTAGGCGTCTTGCAGGAAGGTCACCAGGGCGGATTCGCTGGCGATGTCCTCTGCGGGCAGGGCGGCGAACCAGGCGCGGCTGGCCTGCGGGTCGTTGGCCAGTTCAGCCAGCGGGGTGCCGTCGGGGGACGGCGCCAGTGCCGCCGCCAGGTCGCGCGCCAGATCGCAGAACAGGTCGGGGGGCGCGCACGGCTGGGTGGCCAGCACGTGCCAGAGCTCGTGCCACATGCGTGGCCAGATGGCGAGCCATGTGCCGCGCGGGGTCAGGCAGCGGTCGGGCTCGGGCATCGCGCGCGCTCCTGGTAGCGGTTCAAGGTCAGGTCATAGCCCTGCGCCGCGATGTCGCGCTTGGGTACGCAGAAGCTCTGCGCGCTGCGCGGGTTGCCGCGCTCGCCCGCCTCGCGTTGGCTCCAGCGGCGCAGCGCGTCGGGCAGGTTGTTGCTGGCGTGATCGTGTGGCGCCCATGGTGCGGCGGGCGTGGCGCCCAGCCGGTCTTCCGGCAGCAACGGCGTGCGCGGAGCATCCAGGCTGAAGCCATCGGCCCGCAGATCGTAGAACCAGACGTGGCCGGTGCCGCCCGTGTCGGTCCTGGTGAACAGCAGGATGGCGGTGCCGATGCCGGCATACGGCCTGAAGACTCCCGCGGGCAGCTTGATGACACCTTCCAGCTGATGGTTTTCCACCAGCATTCTGCGCAGTGTCCTGTGCGCGATGCCGGAGCCGAACAGCACGCCGTCGGGCACGATCACGGCCGCGCGGCCGCCCGGCCTCAGCAGGTGCAGGCAGCGGGCGAGAAACAGCAGTTCGGCCTTCCGGGTCCTGACCCGGTGCAGCAGGTCGGGGTCGACGCTGCCGTGGTCGACATCGCCGGTGAACGGTGGGTGGGCGAGAACCAGGGAATAGGCCCCCGCTTCGTTCGTATCCGTTGGGGCGAGCGCATCGTGGTCGCGCAGGTCGGGGCCTTCCACGCCGTGCAGCAGCAGGTTCATGCTGCCGATCCGCAGTATGGTGCGGTCGATCTCATAGCCGTGGAACATGCCGTGATGAAAGTGCGCGGCTTGCTGCGTGTCATGCAGCAGGCCGGGATGCTCGCGGCGCAGGTATTCGCCGGCGGCGGCCAGGAAGCCGCCGGTGCCGGCGGCCGGGTCGCAGAGGGTGTCGGAAGGGGCGGGCCGCGTGAGCGCTACCATGAAGCGGACGATGTGGCGTGGCGTGTGGAACTGTCCGCCCTGTCCGGCCTGGGGAATCCTGCCGAGCAGGGCATCGTATACGGCGCCCCGGACATCGCGCCGGTGCAGGGGGATGGCGTCCAGCTGTTGCACGACCTTGTCCAGGAGTGCGGGCGTGGGCAGGGTGAAGCGGATGTCCCGCAGGTGGCGGCCGCAGACCGGGTCCCTGTCGCCCAGGGCGCGCAGGAACGGGATGCCGTGCGCGGACATCGTGTCGAACCGGTCTTGCGGGTTCAATGTCCTGAACACGCTCCAGCGCAGGGTGTCCTGGTCTTCTCTGAAGACCGGGCGGGGGGTGGATCCGGGCGGCTGCCCGGTCCGTCTGGCGAGGTGGATGGCCAGTGCATGCCGGTCATCCTGCCGCTTGAGGCAGAGCAGGCAGGTCAACTGTTCGATGATCTCGATCGGGTCGGCAATGCCCTCGGCGCAGAAGGTATCCCAGAGGCGGTCGACATGGCGCTGGAGGTCGGCGGTCATCATGCACGTGGTCGGTCAGGCGGTGGCGTGACACCACAGTGTGCGTCGCCGCACCGAACTCGACTGTCAAATCTCGTGACGCCGGGAGCCGCCCGCGCGTGCGGGCCGGGCGGGCGCGCCTCAGCTGCTTTTGCGCGCGCGCGTGCCGGCAGCCGGAGCCGCCTTGGGTGCCCTGCCCTTGCCCGGCATCGCCACCGCCACGCCTTCGGCCAGCACGCGGTTCAGTGCAGCGGGCTTGTCGATCAGGTCTTGCAGCGTGTACGTGTCCAGCACCTCGAAGTACGCCTGCAGGGCGGCGGCCAGCACGCCGCGCAGCCCGCAGACGCGGGTGATGATGCAATGGTTGTCGGCGCCGTGGAAGCATTCCACCAGGCTGAAGTCCGGCTCGGTCGCGCGTACTACGTCGCCGATGTTGATGTCGGCCGCGGGGCGCCCCAGCGTGATGCCGCCCGCGCGCCCTCGCACGGTATGCAGAAAGCCGTCCTGACCGAGTCCCTGCACGATCTTGATCAGGTGGTTCTTGGGAATGCCGAACGCGTCGGCGACCTGCTGGATGGTCACCAGCGTATCGGGATGCACGGCTACGTAGATCAGCGTGCGCAGGCTGTAGTCGGTGTAGTCGGTAAGTCGCATGGCCGGGACGCGGCCGGTCGAAGGTGCCGGGCGGTCGGCCGATCTTAACATTCATCGGCCATGAATCTTATTGACGCAACCTACCGGGGGCGAGGCAATCCGTCGCAGTGGTTAAAGTGGTATCTAATATGCATGTTTATTAGAATCGACACGATCCCGCGACGGACAGCAGGGTCATGCCCCCACCGCATCAGGCGGCGGTCCGTCGTATTTGTTGTGTAGAAAGTGCCTCTTTGTGGAGAAGAACATGCTGTCGGAACAGTCCAAGCCCCTGATCGATGCGAGTGTGCCGGTGCTGCGCGAACACGGCCTGACGATCACCCAGACCTTCTACCGCAACATGTTCGCCAGTCACCCGGAGCTGACCAACCTGTTCAACATGGGCAACCAGGCCAACGGCTCGCAGCAGCAGTCGCTGGCCTCGGCGGTGTTCGCCTATGCCGCCAACCACGGCAACAATGCCGCGCTGGCGCCGGTGGTCGGCCGCATCGTCCACAAGCATGCGGCCGTCGGCATCCGCCCGAGCCACTACCCGATCGTTGCGCGGCATCTGCTGGGCGCGATCGCCGAGGTGCTGGGCGATGCCGCCACGCCTGCCTTGCTGGCGGCGTGGGACGAGGCGTACTGGCTGCTCGCCGCTGAGCTGATCGCCGCGGAGGCCCGCCTGTACGCGCACATGCAGAGCGGCCCGGACCATCGCCAGCCCGTGCGCATCATCGAGCGCCGCCAGCAGGCCGAGGACGTGGTGTCGTTCACGCTGGAAGCCGTCGGCGGGACCACTCTGGCCGATTTCCTGCCGGGCCAGTACATCTCGGTGCAGGTAGAGCTGGCGCCGGGCGTGTTGCCGCAGCGCCAGTACAGCCTGTCGGACGCGCCCAACGGCCGCACCTGGCGCATTTCCGTCAAGCGTGACGCTGGCGAGGCCGGCCGTCCGGCCGGCACCGTGTCGAACTGGCTGCACGAGAACGCACGCCAGGGCGAGGTCCTGCTGGTCAGCCAGCCCTATGGCGACTTCGTTCCGCAACTCGCTACCGACAACCCCATCGTGCTGATGTCGGCCGGGGTCGGCATCACGCCGATGATCGCCGCGCTCAACACGCTGGCCGGGCAGAATGTCGCGCGCAAGGTGGTGTTCAGCCATGCGAGCCGGACGGCGTCCCACGTTGCGCACGCCGACGACCTGGAGCGCGCCGCGCGGGTCCTGCCCGATTTCGAGGCGCATGTGTTCCTGGAATCGGGCGAAGCCGAGGCCTTCGCGTCGCGTCCGGCGCAGCCGGGGCGCATGACGGTCGATGCCTTCCTCGACGGCAAGGTTGCCGATGCCGATTTCTACCTGTGCGGTCCGCTGCCGTTCATGCAGGCGCAGCGTGCGGCGTTGCTCGCCGGCGGCGTGCCGGCGGCGCGCATCCACCGCGAGGTGTTCGGGCCCGATCTGCTGGACGACATCCTCTGAGCCGGCACGGGGCCACGCGGATGGCGCCGGGCGCAGCGGTTTTGTAGACTCGGCGGCAGATCCGGAGGCCCCATGCCGCATCCCGTCCGCACACTCACGGTCAACATCGAGCGTTCTTGCGAGGCCGTTGCCGCCTTCCTGGCCGAGCCGCTCAACTTTCCCGCCTGGGCGACCGGGCTCGCCAGCGGCATCGCGCCCGGCACGCAGGGTTCGGGCGCCGCACCGGACGAGTGGATCGCCCAGGCGCCGCAGGGCGCGGTGTTCGTCCGCTTCAGTCCGGCCAACCCGTTTGGCATGGCCGATCACTGGGTCCGTCTGCCCGACGACACCGTGGTCTACGTGCCGCTGCGCGCCATGCGCAACGGCAGCGGTACCACCGTCGCCTTGACGCTGTTCCGGCTGCCGGGCATGGACGACGCGCAGTTCGAGGCCGATGCGCAGTGGGTGCAGCGCGACCTGGCGAAGCTGAAGACGGTGCTCGAGTCGGTGACGGCCTAGGGTTGCGCGGCAACTTGGCCCGCGTCTGTGCAGGCGGGTACGCTCACGCCGCCGCCCTGCAGGGTCTTGCCGGCTGCGCGGCTGGCTGCCATGGGTTGGCGTCAGGCGCGCTCGGCCTCGTTCTGTGCGGATGCGGGGCGCTGTGCATGCATCGACGGATCCCTATGCGCATCCGACCCCTTGACGTTGCGGACCCACAGCACGCAGAACAGCGAGGCCGCCACGGCCACCCAGCCATTGACACCGTAGCCGTCGATATGCCCGCCCGCGCCGGTGGAGAGCAGCAAGCCGCCCAGCCAGGCCCCGCAGCCGGTGCCGAGCGACATCACCGCACTGTTGGCCGACAGGAAGGCCCCGCGCACCTGCGGCGCCGGCACCGTGGTCATCAGTGCCTGCATCGGCACCATTCGGCTGGACAGGATCACCATGAAGCACGGGAAGAACAGCAGCATGCCGACGAACGGCCAGTCCGGCAGATGCGTCATGACCAGCACGGGAATGCACGACAGCAGCGCGGCGACCACGAACGCGCGGCGGCGGCCATAGCGGTCGGCCAGCCTGCCGACCGCGCGCGAGGTGAAGAATGTCGCCGCGCCGCCCGCCACATAGAGCCAGGACAGATCCTGCGGCGCCACGCCGTGGTTGGCCACCAGCACCGGCGAGATGAACGGGATCACCATCATGTGCGCCGTCATCATCACCAAGGTCAGCACAAAGGCGCGCAGGTGGTGCGGATGGGTCAGCAGTTGCCACAGCCCGCCGAGGATGCGGCCGAGCGAATCGCCGCCTTCGCGCAGGTGTTGAGTGAGTGACGGTACGGTCCGCCGCGCGCCCAGCCAGAACACCGCCGTCAGTACCGCCAGCAGGAAGAACGGAGCCGCCCAGCCCAGGTGCGCGCCGAGTGCGATGCCGATCGGCACCCCCGCTACCGCCGCCAGCGCAAACGACGACATGATCACCCCGGTGGCCGCGCCCCGCCGCGCCGGCGGGATCACATCCGACACGATGGCCAGGATGACCGAGCCCAGCACCCCGCCCGACAGGCCGGCAAACGCCCGCGCCGCCAGCAGTAGCGGAAAGGTGCTCGCCAGCGCGCAGGCCAGGTTGGACAGCGAGAACAGCGCATACACCACCAGCAGCAGGCGCCGGCGGTCGAAGCGGTCGATATACGTGGCCGCCAGCAGGCCGGACGCGCCCGAGCACCACGAATACGCCGACACGGCCGTGGCGAACGCCGCCGGGCCGATGCCGAAGGTGTGCATGATCTGGGGCCCGAGCGGCATCATCACCATGAAGTCCATGATGATGGTGAACTGCGTCAGTGCCAGCAGCCACAGCAGGCGGCGTTCGCGTTGGGGGGCGAGCGTGGGCATGGGGGCAGGAGGTATCGGAGAGAAAGCGTGCTGCTTTTCGGGGTGGCCCGCGACCTGCGGGTTGGTCATTCTTGAATCGGGGAATATATCTTACGATACATTTTCGTGCGTGGCATTCCATCCCTTTGTGCAAGACCTGCGTGCGATTGTGGTCATCATGTGCCATTGCCGGAACATCGATGGCCTGGATTCGCCGGCCGCCGCTGGCTTGCCGACCGGCGGTCACCCGGATGTGCGCCCTCATCGGCCTTCCCCAGAGGTTCGGCATTCCGGTCACCGCCCGCGTAGCCCGACGCAAGTTTGCGCCCGATTTTTTGACGGCATGCGTTGGCCCCAGCGGTTGGTTGCCGCGTGCGAAACGCAGTTCTTCGGCAACGCTGCGCCCCGTGCCTGCTGCGCGTTGTCCTGGTCGCTCGCCGGGGCCGACTCTGAGGACTGGCTTGCGGTGGAACGCCGCAACAGCGTTTTTTCGCCCACGGCGAGCTTGTTTCGCGGGCTCGCGGGCGAGGGTCGGCTCGCTTTCCTACACTGCTGCGCTTGGTGGTTGTCCGTCACGCGCCCTTTCGCGCGCGTTGAGCCGTCCGATGGCCGGCTGACGAGGGTTGAGCCGCTTTCTTATACGGTGAGTGGTCGACCCTCACGAATACCGCCGCCACCGTCGTCGATCTTCGATTTCTGATCGCGCCATCCGGCGACATTCCCGTCGGGGATCTTCGTGTGTCGCCGATGGCAACGGGGACAAAGGCATTGACGCGGATGATGCCCCGCCCGGAGATGCCAGCCAGCCGGCTTCGGCTGTCACCGGGGCTTTGGCACCCGGTCGGTGTGGGCATGGCATGTGCTGCCACCGCGAAACATCGCATGCGCGCCGCATCGTCGGGTGCGCCATGCCCATCCATCCATGGCCGACGTATCGCTGCGTCCCAACTACCGGCGATTCCCATGCGTCGCCGCCCGGCAAATGTCCCCTTTCGCACGAAAGAGCGGGATGCCACCACGTTGCAATGAATGCAAAGCGTGCATGAACCATGAAATTCGATACGACCTACCACCATCGGCCGCCTGTCCATTTCGTCAATGCGGGAAGGGGCGATGCTTCGGCTCCGTCCAAATCGCAAGGGCATCGCGGGCCGCGGACCCGGTCGCGGGACCTGCCTCGCCCCGCGAATGCGCCGACGGGCGTGGCACAGCGGGATCGGACGTCGTCGTCGGCTGCTGACGGGGCGCTGTCGAAAGCGCTGAACTACCCTGAGCACAGCCTCCGTGGCGAGGCGGCCGTGAAGCTCGGAATCCAGCGCGAGGAACAGCAGTACGAACTCTGGCGCAGGAGCGGCATCGGGTTTCCCCAGCGATGCCTCGACATGGCCTGCGACAACATCCTGGCCGAACGCAATGGGCACGGCCGTGCGCTGGTCTTCCTGATACCGGACGGCGATGCCGAAGCGAACGCCGATCTGCTGGGGCACTATCTCGCCAAACTGGGCGACGGCGGACGTGGACGGATCGATCCGGCGTTGCGCGACGGGATCCGCGCCTGCGCTGAGCTGTGCGCGGGGTACCTTGTGCACACGTCCTGGTTCGAAGGCGCGCCCGTTGCCACGTACTCGCATCTGGCGAACAAGCTGAGCAAGTTTCCGGACCGCACCGCGTGCACGGAGGCGCTGGCGTGGATTGCCCGGCAGGTCCTGCTCACACGGCATCTGCATCGGCTGGGTGACCGGCAGGCCGCGATGCTCGTGGGCGGACTGGCGAAGAACACGCGAAGCGACACCTGCAGAGATGCCATCCTGCGCATCACCGGCTGGCTGCTCGGCGGCGACGCGATGCGTGGGCGCCTGAACGCCATCCAGGTCCCCATGCTGTTGAACGCGCTGAGCAAGTGGCCGGCCCACGATGACGCGAAGTTCTTCGTGTTGCAACTGGCCGATGTCATGGCGCAGCCATCGCAACTGTTCTATGCGTTGGACGGGCAAGGCGTCGCCAACAGTCTCAATGCACTGAGCAAGTGGCCGGGCGAAGCGCGGACGGAAAAGCCGGTTCTGCGGATGGCCAAACGGCTGGTGGCGGAGCCCGATCTGCTGCTGTCGATGCGGGAGCAGGAGGTGACCAGCTCGCTGAACGCATTGAGCAAATGGGCACACCGCGAAGAGGCCAAGCAGGCGATGCTGCTGCTGGCCGCGCGCCTGGCGGACGAACCGCAGTTGCGCTGGTCGGTCCAGCCGCAGGGGGTGGCCACCGCGCTGAATGCGCTGAGCAAGTTGTCGGAGGCGCCGCAGGCGAAACAGGCCGTCCTGCTGCTGGCGGACCGCATCGCCACCGAGCCCCGGCTACTGCAAGCGCTGGAGGCGCAGGGCGTCGCCAACGCGCTGGGCGCGCTGAGCAAGTGGCCCGGCGAAGCGCGGGCGCTTCGGGCAGCCCATCTGCTGACGGACCGTCTTGCCACCGACCCGTCTCTGCGACGGGCACTGAAATCGCAAGAATTCACCGGCACGCTGAATGCCCTGAGCAAATGGCCGCGCGAAGATGCGATGCAACACGTCGCGCTGCAGCTCGCCTCGCGCATTCCGGCGGAGCCCGAACTGCTGCCGGCCCTGGGGGCGCTGAGTATTGCCAATGCGTTGAACGCGCTGTGCAAGTGGCCGGGCGCCGAAGGTGCGAAGCGGGCGGCGCTGCTGCTGGCCGCACGCCTGGAGGCGGAACCTCAACTGTGCAGTCAGTTGGGTGCCCTGGAGCTGGCCAATAGTCTGGGCGCATTGGCCAAATGGCCCGACGAAGCGCAGATGGGCCGGACAGCCATGCAACTGGCCGCGTGTCTCATGGCACAGCCCAAGCTGCGGCAATCGCTGGAGGCGCAAGGCGTCGCCAACGTGCTGAATGCGCTGAGCAAGTGGCCCCAGCAGGACATCGCGAAGCGGGTCGCCATGCAACTGGCGGATCGCGTGGCGGCCGAGCCCGGGCTGCTCAAGGCCATGGATCATCAACAGCTCGCGAATACGCTGAGCGCGCTGAGCAGATGGCCTGACGAACAGTGGGCCAGGCACGCCGCACGCGTGCTGGTAGCGCACCTGATGGCGGAGCCCGACGGCCGATGGCGAGCCCTGGATGCGCGGCACACTTCCAATGCGCTGTTTGCCCTGAGCAAATGGTCCGATGAGCACTGGGCAACGCAGCTCGCGCTGCAACTGGCTGAGCGCATCGCCACCGAACCGACGTTGTTGGATGACGTGGATGCGCAAGGCGTGAGCGACGCCCTGAGCGCGCTCTCCAAATGGCCGGGCGAAGACAGCGCGCGGCTGGCGACCCGCGAACTCGCCTGCCGGCTGATCGCGGACACCGCATTGCAGGCGGCGCACGGCACGCAACACCTGGCGAGCACACTGAATGCGCTGGCGAAGTGGCAACGCGAGCCGGAAGCCATGCGGGCTTTCTGGCAGCTGTCTACCCTGCCGGGGCGGGCCAGCCACCCATGGCGAAAGTTCAATATCGCGGACATGGCCCAGATCGGCAACGCGTTCGCGCGACTGGTCCAGGATGAAGGCGAGGAGTTCGAGCGGGCCAGGGCCGTCATGCAGCGGCTGAGCATCCATCTCGAGCTGCATCCCGAATGCTTCGAATGCTCGAACGCCGGGCATATCGGTGTGCTGTTCAAGTCGTTTGCCAACCTGAGGATGCAGCGGGAACTGCGCCCGCTGGGCACGCCGGCACTGAATCGGGTCATGGCGCTGTGCCGCGAGACGCAGTTGCGCGACCAACGGCTCGAGACCGTCGGCAACCTGTGTCTCGGGCTGCTGCCGCTTGCCCGCAGCCCTGAACTCGCCAGGCATCGCGTGCCGGCGTTGAAGGCTTTCGAATCGCTGCAACCCATCGTGGCGCGCAAGATCGACAGCTATCTGCGGCAGGGCGTGCAGGCGGCGGCCGGATCGGCCCTGCGCGCGATGGACGGGCAGGAAGCCTGCGGCACGCGCGGCCCTGCCCTGACCTTCTACCAGATCCTCAAGGCGTACGCGCTCGTCGCCCGGCAATGGAAGCCCGCCTATATCCAGGGCGACCGCCAGGCGGTGCTGGATCGGCAAGCCACCCTCAAGCAATGGGTCGACCGCACGCTGGCGCGCACGCGGGGCGTGATCGAGGCCGACCTGCAGGAGAAGAGCTGGAACCTCATCGCCCAGATCGAGGCAGGCGACAACGTACTGAACGCGCTGGACCTGCGCATTGGCAAGGAGCTGACGGCCATCACGCGGCGTCATCCGCCGACCCGCTTCGACCTGGCCGGCGCGCACGCGCGCATGCGCACCGAGCCGGGGAAAGTCCGCCCCGTGAAGGCGGGCGTCGGCGCCACCCGCCATGTCACGGTCGACCTGCAGGGACGCGAACTCAGGGTGGACGACGGCGCAGAGCAGCCCTATTCGTTCTATGCCCGCCTGACCGGCCAGCCGCTGGTCGAAGTCCAACTGCCGGGGGCGCTGAGCACCTTCATGCTGGCGCGCACCTTCCAGTACCAGGGCGAGCCCTGGCGTTTCGATCTGTTCGGCGGCAGCCGGCTGACACGCGGGCACATACGGCAGGTCAAGGCCATCCTGGCGAACAACCCGCCGGTTGCCTCCGTGCTGCCGGCCATGCGGTATGCCGACAGCGCGCCCGGCAGCGCGTTCATGGCGCTGACGCACAAGCTGGCCCCGCAGCGCGAGGACTGGTCGCGGATGCAACGGGCGCTGCTGGAGATGGTGCCCCGCGATCATGTGGTCGAGGGCTCGTTGCGGGTGGGCTGGTTCGAGGATGTGAAGGTGCCCGGCACGCCGCACCCGTTCCGGCTCAAGGGACCCGACGGCACGCGCATTGCACTGTGTCCCGACGACGGCTGCGGCTTCATGAAATGGGAAGTGGCCATGCGGATTCCCGCCGTGCGCGAGCACATCGAGGCCTGGCAGGCCGTGCGGGCGAAACGCGCTACGCCGGCGCAGCAGGAGCTCGTCGCCGACCAGGAGCCGGGGGCCAACGCGATGCCGCCGCAGGCGCTGATGCACTACCCGCGCGACGAGGCCGTTCTGGCGGAGGCCCACGAAGCGATTCAGCACAGGCTGGACAAGCTGCGCGCCCAGGTCCGGGGCCCTGGCGCGAACGCCCCGAACGCGCAGGCGCCTGCGCTCTCGCCCGAGGCGGTGGACCTCCTGGCGCTGTACCAGATGACCATCGGCGGCGGCTACGAGGGGCGGCGGATCCGCGCGGTGCCGTCGGCCGACGACAAGCTGTATCTGCCGACCATCCCGATGGATGGCTTCGCGCGCCCGGCGGGCGACCTGCTGGTCGGCAAGCCGCCTTACGACAAGGAGAACCTGTTGCCGATTGCCGCCGAGCGGGTCGGCACGACCGCCAAGGGGGACGCCACGGCCCATTTCCTGGACCAGTGCTTTGCTATCCAGTACAGCTACACCGGGTTCGATGACGATTCCGGGCCGGCCGCGGACATGCTGCACAGCAAAGGCATGCTGATCATTCCGCCGCCGGGGTACTGGTCGTCCGCGCACGACGGCATGGATCTCGCCTGCTCCAGGGAAGACCTCAAGGTGCTGTCGCGCTGGAAGCAGGGGCGCGACCGCGCCGGCCTGCCGGACGCGATGCTCAGCACCGGCAGCCTGCGCGTCAAGGACATCCTGATGCCGGGCCGGCTCGGCGCATTGCCGATCCCCGAGCTGCGCAAGCGCAACATGGATACGGATGGCGACGAGGCGTTCGTCTATGCCGGCTATCCCAAGCTGGCCGCGCATATCCGGCAAGTCATGGAGGAGCGCAGCGGCCGGCGCAAAACCGAGTACGCCTTCAAGCCGCCGAAGACCGCGAGCCCGGCGTTCGACGAACAGGGGCAATACCAGGCCGGGCGCGCCCGCGAGATTCTTGCGGTGCAGCGGGGCGGCCAACTGGTCGGGGCGGCCAGCAATGCCGCCACGCGCTTCCTGTCACAGCCGGACGAACTGCGCGAAGCGATGGCCAGAGACATGATGTTCGGCACGTACGACGGTGTCGACCGGCGCTTGCGCAACGGCCTGCGGGCCCGGATCAGCGGCAGCGCCGATGCGCCCGCGCTGCGGGATCTGCTGGTGCTGGCGCACGAGGGGATCGGCCGCGCGCACCTGCCGCTGGCCCGCGAGGTCGCGCTGCTGCTGCATACGCTGACGACGCAACTGGGCGCGGCCGGTGCGCGGCCGGCGCCGCCCGTCTCCGCGGAACTGGCGCAACGGTTCGGCACGCTCGCCGAGGCCTGGGCGGCGGCGACGGACACGCCGGCGCGCATCCACGCGATCCTGGACCACTACCCGGTGTGCCGCCTGTCGCACGAGCAGTTTCCCAAAGGACAGCCCGGATACCTGGAAGGCGAGCCGGAGCTGACGATCCGCAACCTCTTCACCCTGGCGGTGAAGGTCGGCACCGATGCGCTGAAATCGGATACCGGAACCGACCTCTTCTCGACATTCATCGAGCAGTGCGGCGTCATCGAACGGACGTACCACGACCGGGTGCGGCACGTGCCGCATACCAAGCAGACCGCGCGCGAGTTCCGCGACGGCCGCTTCGATCCCAAGCGGGCCGCGGCCGCGCTGGAGCGCATTCCTACCCTCGCGGCCGGGGTCATGGAGGATGCCGTGGGCGCCCTTCAGCAGGCGGGCCTGCTGGCCTCGCCGCTCGCGCCGGCCGAGCGGGCGCGCGCCGCATCGCCCGGCGACATCAAGCGGACGGCGGCGGCGCTCAACGAACAGGCGCACGCGGCCTCGGCGCGGATCACGTCGCTGTTGCAGGCCAACCTGCGTACTTGGGCCGGCTCCGGCCCCGACCTTGGAGCGGGCGCGGTGCGTCTTGCCGGGCTCGAGCAAGCCGTCAAATCGACGGGGTCGCTGGAGGAGAAGTTGGGCTGTCTGCTCGCCGGAAAACAGCTGGATCTGCCGGAAGCCGTCTCGCAGGTGAACGATGCCCTGCGCTACAGCATCGTGCTGTCGCCGCCCGCGTTCGTGCCGGCGAGCCGCCGGATCGTCGCGGGCCTCGAAGAACACGGGCATGTGATGACCGAACGCACCAACCACTTCAACCGTCGGGGCAGCGCGTTCCGGGCGTTGAGCGTGACCTTGCAGGATCCGAGCGACGGCCTGCTCTGGGAGGTCCAGTTCCATACGGAGCAGACCTTCAAGCTGAAAGAGCGCCACCACGACCTGTACAAGCAGGTGCAACGGGCGCGGCACCAGGGCGCGTCATCCGACGCCCTGCGCACGCTGCTCCAGCCCGCGTGGAAAGACTTCAACGCGGTGCCCACGCCGGCCGAGTGCGACGAGATCGATGACTGGCGGCAGGAGCCGGCCCAGGCGGCGGCGCCGGGGTTCCAGCCCGGGCTCGACGGACAGGGCGCGCAGCGCACGATCGCGGCCTATCTGCTGCCGCTGGCCCGCCGGCTCGGCGCGCAGGCCCGCCGCATCGAAGCGCTGGTCTCGCCGAAGGTGCAGACGGCGCTGCGCACGTGCGGCGGGAAACTGCGCGAAGACCAGTCGGGCGACTGGCGCAATGTCATCTTCAAGAAGGAGCGGTCCATTGCACGCAAGATCGCGTTGCGCCAGCGCGCCACGCAACTGGCCCCGGAGGCCGCGGCTGCGCATGTCCGGGATTGTCTGCGGTACGAAGTCGTCCTGCCCGCCGAAGACTTCGGGAAGACGGTGAACGCGATCCTCAAGCTGCTCGGCAAGCAGGGCCTGAAGGTGATGCGCATGAAAAACCCGTTCGCGCAGCCGGACACGATCTACGCCGGCGTGAACGTCAACCTGCGTCTGGCCAGCGGCAATCTGCCCGGGGATTTCGAAATCCAGTTCCATACGGCCCAGAGCCTGAGCACCAAGCTCAGGGGGCACAAGGACTACGAGAAGCTGCGGGAATTGCCGTTCGCGAGCACACATGACGGGCAGGACGAGGCGAGCGCCGATTTCGCGGCGGAACGCGAGCGGCTCCTGAAAAAAATGCGCGACGCGGCCGCGCTCGTCGAGCGCCCGCAAGGCATCGAGACCCTGATCCCGTTCGATCACTATCGGGATGCGCCGCCATCCGGCACAAGCCGGCGGATAAGCTGAACGCGGCCGTGCGGCAACAGGCATCCGCGCCCGATCCGCTGATGCCGGCGGCGCGCCGTGCGGCCTGGCCGTGACGGCCGCGGCGAGGATCCCGCCGATTGGGCCGACCGTGTTGCGAACGATGCCGCGGACGCAAGCCGCCGGTGGCTACGCCTGCGGCTCGGCGCGGGAGGCTGGCCTCGGCGCCACCAGCTTGTAGAGCAGCCACGCACCCGCGCCGCCGCTGACCACGGCAAAGACGGACCACTGCATCGGCCAGTCGGCGACCGTGCTCCATTCGCTGCGTTCGGATTGCCAGGCGAGGATCGTGACGGCCGTGTTGTAGCACCCGTGCACCAGCATGCTGGGCAGCAGCGATCGTGTGCGCTCGTACAGCTTGCCCAGCAGCAGGCCGAGCAGGAAGGCGAGCATGAACTGGTACACGTTCAGGTGCGCCATGCCGAACACCGCCGCCGAATGGACGATGGCGACCCCGGGCGGATACTGCCGCAGGAAGCTGCGCAGGATGATGCCCCGGAACAGCATCTCCTCCACGACCGGGGCGATCAGGCAGGCCAGCACGATGGCGCCCAGGCCCCCGGTGAGGAATCTGTACCAGCCGCCGGTCATCGACGAACTCATCGGGAACAGTTGCAGCACCAGCATTTGCAGGAGACTGCCGAGCAGCAGCAATCCGGGCGTCAGCAGCAGCACCGGGCCCGCGAACACGGCAAGCGTCGCCTGCCAGGAGCTGGGGTTCTCGTGCACCAGCTCGCGGTACGTGCCCTTGGCGTGGTGCAGCAGCACCGTGAACACCACGCCGTGCGCCAGCACGCGCCCGATGCTGTAGATGCCCATCGGCTGCAGGCCGGCTTGGCGGCCGAGCTTCCAGATCAGCGCGTTCATCAGGTACTCCGTGAAGAAGAGCACGATGACAATGAAGAACGCTTCCAGCAGGTTCGGAAAGTGATAACGGTGCTGAGGAGACGGCATCGTGGTCGACGGGCGGAATGACGGCCGGCGCGGCGCCGGGGCAACCGCCAATCATCGCATGACGCCGGGCTCACATGACGGCCCTTGAAGTGGGGTGTGCTATCCGGCCAACGGCAGCCGTACCGTCACCCGCAGCCCGCTCGCCGCGCCGGGCGCCTCGTCCAGCGCGACCTCGCCGCCCAGCCGCTGCACCAGCGTGCCGACGATCGATAGCCCCAGCCCCGAGCCGGTGGCGCCGTTGCCGAGCACGCGGTAGAACGCGTCGAACACGCGCGCGCGCTCCGGCGCCGGGATGCCGGGGCCGGTGTCCTGCACGGTGATGTGCGCCAGCCCGCCATCGGTGCGGACCGACAGGTCGATGCTGCCGCCGTCCGGGGTGTAGCGGATCGCGTTGTCGACCAGGTTGCGCAGGATGACGAACAGGTCGAGCTCACTGGCGTGCACGCGCGCATCGGCATCCGTGGTGACGCCGAGATCCAGCCGCTTGTCCTCGGCCAGCGGCATCAGGTCTTCCAGCACGCTGCGGAACACCCGCTGCACCGAGACCTTGCCCTCCGGCGCGCGGGTATCGGCCTGGGCGCGCGCCAGCGTCAGCAGTTGCTCCAGCAGCGCGCGGCCGCGCTCGATGCCCTGCCGCAGCGCGGCCAGCCGTTCCTGCGCCACCGGCGACATGGGCGCCTCGCCCAGGCGCTCGGCTTGCAGCGACAGCGCGGTGAGCGGCGTGCGCAGCTCGTGCGCCGCATCGGCGACAAAGCGGTGCTGCGCCTGCACCGACTGCGCCACGCGCGCCAGCAGCCGGTTGATCGCCACCACGAACGGGCGCACCTCGTCGGGCACCGCATTGGGCGCGATGGCGTGCAGCTGGCGCTCGTCGCGCTGGTCGACTTCGTGCGCGAGCCGGTTGATCGGCGCGAACATCTTGCGCAGCACGTCCGCCATGGCCAGCAGCAGGATGGGCACCAGGATCAGGAACGGCATCACCGTGTGCAGCGCACTGTTGCGCGCGGTCTCGTCGCGCACGGCGGTCTCCTGCGCCACCGCGATGCGCCGGCCGTCGTCGAGCGTGCGCACCCACACGCGGTAGTCGTATTTGCCGGCGCGCGCGGTCTGCATGCCGTCGGCCAGGGTGGACGGGAACATCGGCGCGGCGCGGGTCGAGGCGTGGCCCGCGTCCGATCCCGGCGCGGGCAGCAACTGCACGATGACGCGCGATTCCTGGTCGGCCACCGGTGCCTCGGCGGGCGCGGCGGGCAGATGCTGCGGATCGAACATCGCGCCGACCTGGCGCAGCACGTCGTCCTGCAGCTCGTGCGCCTCACCGAACGCCGACACGAAGGCGAAGCCCCCCGCCGCCGCCGCCACCGCCACGATGATCGCCGACAGCCACAGCGACAGCCGCCGCTGCAGCGACGGCCTTACCGCCCCTTGGACACCATCCATCCCACGCCCCTGACGTTCTTGATCGACTCCGCGCCCAGCTTTTTGCGCAGCGCGTGGATGAGGAACTCGACCGCGTTGCTGGCCACCTCGTGGCCCCAGCCGTAGATGCGCTCCTCCAGTTCGCTGCGCGACAGGATGGCGCCGGGCCGCAGCATCAGCGTCTGCAGTAGCGCGAACTCGCGGCCCGACAGGCGCACCGCTTCGCCGTCGCCCACGCGCACTTCGTGCGTGGCCGGGTCGAGCGACAGCATGCCGTTGCTCAGCACCGGGCTGGCCGCCCCGCCCCGGCGCCGCAGCACCGCGCGCATGCGCGCCAGCAGTTCCACCATGTCGAAGGGTTTGAGCACGTAGTCGTCGGCGCCGCCGTCCAGGCCGCGCACGCGCTCGTCCACGGCATCGCGCGCGGTGAGGATCAGCACCGGCACCGGGTTGTCCCGCGCGCGCAGGGTGCGCAGCACCGCGTGGCCATCCTGGCCGGGCAGGCCGAGATCGAGCAGCAGCACGTCGTAGTGCTGGTGCCCGCTCACGTCGATCGCGGTCTGGCCGTCGCGCACCCAGTCCACCGCGTAGGCAGCGTCGCGCAGCGCGGCTTCCACCACCGCGCCGATCATCGGGTCGTCTTCGATCAGCAGGACTCGCATCGGTCTCGGTTCTCGCGTGGGTCGGAAAGGCGGGCTACGCCGATTGCAGGCTCACGCGCCGCGCCTGCCAACTCGCGTAGCCGACGGTGGCCAGCAGGATCGCCAGCAGCACCAGCGACGCGCCCACCGTGCCCAGGTTCAGGCCGCCCGCGCTGACCGGCTTGGTCAGCAGGTCGCCCGCGGTGGCGCCCAGCGGACGCGTCAGCACGAAGGCCATCCAGAACAGCGCCACCCGCGACAGGCCGGTGAAATAATACGCCGCCGCGATCAGCGCGATGATGCCGGCGATCAGCAGCGCCCCACCGGCAAAGCCCAGCCCCGACGAGTCGGCCAGGAAGTCGCCCAGCGCCGTGCCCAGCGTGTTGGAGACGAGGATGGCGCCCCAGTACAGCAACTCGCCCTTGCCGCCCCGCACGCGCGCGATCGACAGCGACTTCTGGCTCAGCTTCCAGTAGAGCAGCACCGCACCGAGCAGGCTGGCGAGGATGGCCGAGCCGGTCGCATAGCCGAGGCCGAGCGTGCGGTCCATGAAGTCCGACAGCGTGGTGCCGGCCGTGCTGGTGCTGAGGATCACCGTCCAGTACAGCAGCGGGTGGTAGGCCCGGCTGCGCAGCTGTGCGCCTAGCGTGACCAGGAAGATGCCGACCAGCAGCACCGAACTGGCCGCATAGCCGATCTTGAGCGTCATCGACAGCAGGTCGCCGGCGGTCTCGCCCAGCGTGGTGGCGCAGATCTTCATGATCCAGAACGCCAGCGTGATCTCGGGCAGCTTGCTGCGGGCGATGTCCACGGGTTCGTGCACTTGCGATGCGATATTCACGCGGAGCCTCCAGGGGGATGTGGGGAGAGTCCGCCGGAGTCTGCCGGGGCAGACTTAGCGGCTCCATAGCCTGCCGATGCGGGCGGCATGAGCACAATGCCGCGCATCGGCGGGGAGGCGTGGGTCAGGTCGAGGACATCCCGCAACGCATCGACGCAGGCCATCCGGTTCTCCAGGTTGTGGAAGCAGGCACAATACTGCCCGAACCCGATGGCTGTCATACGTTTCCACGGCAATGCTGATCCAGACGCTTCAGACGCTGTTACCCGGCCCCGACCGCAGCACCCTGCGCGCCCAGCGCATCGGTGCCGACCCGGCCCGGCCCGTGCTCGTCTTCCTGCACGAGGGCCTGGGCTGCATCGAAATGTGGGGTGATTTTCCGCAACGGCTGTGCGCGGCCACCGGCTGCCCCGGCCTGGTCTATGACCGCGTCGGCTACGGCCAATCCTCGCCGATGACGCGGCCGCGGGGGCTCGACTATCTGCACATCGCCGCCCGCATCGAATTGCCGCATGTGCTGCGGGCATTGGTCCCCGACACGCCCTACGTGCTGATCGGCCACTCGGACGGCGGCAGCATCGCCCTCATCCACGCGGCCGACCAGCCGGCGCAGTTGCGCGCCGTCGTCACCGAAGCGGCGCACGTGTTCGTGGAGGACGCATCGCTGGCCGGCATCCGCGCGGCCGATGCCGCATTCGATGCGGGCAAGCTGGCGGGCCTGGTGCGCTATCACGGCGACAAGACCAAGCAGACCTTCAAGGCCTGGTCCGAGACCTGGCAGCGCCCCGATTTCCGCGACTGGAACATCGAAGCGCTGCTGCCCCGGATCGCCTGCCCGCTGCTGGTCATGCAAGGCGACGACGACCAGTACGGCACGCCCGCGCAGGTCGAGGCGATCGTGCGGCAGGCCAGCGGCCCCGCCACACCGGTGCTGTTGCCGGACTGCGGGCATACGCCGCACAGGACGCACGCCGATGCGGTGCTGGCGCAGATGCGCGCCTTCATCGATGCGCTGCGGCTTGCCGCCTGAGGGCGTTTAGCCCAGCTTATCCAGCAGGCTATACCACGCCACCCCGGCGGCGATGTAGAAGCGCTGCAGCCCGTGCAGCGGAATCGGCACGATGGGCGACACCGGGTACGGGAACGCGTGGCCGCTGTCCGTCAGCCGCGCCGCGATGTGCTGGCCCAGGCTGGTGCACAGCGCGATGCCGCGCCCGTTGCAGCCCAGCGCCATCGTCATGCCCGGCGCGGGCTCGTGGATGTGCGGCATGAAGTCCCGCGTGATGGCGATGCGGCCGGACCAGCGGTATTCGTAGTCGAGCCGGCCCAGTTGCGGAAACAGCAGCTCCAGCGAGCGTTCGAGGTGCGCGAAATCCTGCGGACCGCGCGGCTCGGTAAAGAAGCCGCGCCCGCCCATCAGCAGGCGCCCGGTCGCGTCCTTGCGGAAATACAGCAGCAGCCGTTGCGAAGTGGATGCCGTTTCGCCGCGCGCCAGGATGGCCTGCGCGTCCGCCGGCTTCAGCGGTCGGGTCGCGACGATGAAGCTGTTGGCGCTGAGCACGGTCTGCGCCAGCCCCGGCCACAGCGCGCCGGTGTAGCCGTTGGTGGCGATCACCACGCGCTGCGCGCGGACCTGCGCGCCGGTGCCGGTGGACGCCGCCCACGTGTTGCCCTGCCGCTCCAGCGCGGTGACGGCGGTGTGGCCGTGCACCGAGGCGCCCGCCTGCTGGGCTGCGTGCACCAGTCCGCGCGCATAGGCCAGCGGCTGGATCGCACCCGCCCGGCCGTCCAGCCAGCCGCCGGCAAACGCCTCGGTGCCGACCCGGCGCGCCACCGCGGCCCGGTCCAGCAGTTCGACCCGCACGCCGCGCCGCGCCCACTGGTGCGCCCGCGCATGCATGGCCGGCACCGCCTTGTCCGAATACGACAACTGCAGCCAGCCCGCGCGCACCGGTTGGCAGTCGATGCCGTGCCGGCCGATCAGGTCGAACACCAGATCGGCCGAGCGCGACACCATGTCGATCAGCGGCTCGGCGCGCGCGGCGCCCAGCATGCGCACCAGTTCGTCGGGGTCGTGCTTGAGCGTCGGGTTGACCTGCCCGCCGTTGCGGCCGGAGGCGCCCCAGCCGGGATCGTTGGCCTCCAGCACCGTCACGCCCGTGCCGCGTTCGGCCAGGTGCAGCGCGGTCGATAGCCCCGTGTAGCCGCCGCCGATGACCAGCACATCGGTGGCGATCGATGCCTGCAAGGGCGGAGTGGGCGGCGCGGCCGGTGCCGTCGCGGTCCACAGCGACGGCGGCAGCGGCTCGCCGCCGGGCACGAGGTCGGGCGATGGCATCGTCATAGCGCCAGGTCTCCCGTGGCCGGCTCGACCGGCTTGTGCAGCACGCGGCGCAGGAAGTCCTGCGTGCGCGGCTGGCGCGGCGCGCCCAGTACCTGCGCGGCCGGCCCTTCTTCGACGATGGTGCCGCTGTGCAGGAAGCACACGCGGTCGGCCACCTCGCGCGCAAAGCCCATCTCGTGCGTGACGACGATCATCGTCATGCCCTCGCGGGCCAGCGCGCGCATCACTTCCAGCACGTCGCCGACCAGTTCCGGGTCCAGCGCGGAGGTGGGCTCGTCGAACAGCATCGCCTCGGGCTCCATCGCCAGCGCGCGGGCGATCGCCACGCGCTGCTGCTGGCCGCCGGAGAGCTGGCTCGGGTAGGCCTGCGCCTTGGCGGCCAGGCCCACTTTCTCCAGCAGCGCCATCGCCTTGGCGCGCGCCGCCTCGGGCCGCTCGCCCTTCACATAGACCGGGCCCTCCATCACGTTCTCCAGCACGCTGCGGTGCGGGAACAGGTTGAAGCGCTGGAACACCATGCCCATGCGGCTGCGCAGCGTGTGGATGGCCTTGCCGTCGCGGTCGACGCGCTCGCCGAAGGCGCGGATCTCGCCGCCGTCGTACGACTCCAGCCCGTTGATGCAGCGCAGGACGGTCGATTTGCCCGAGCCCGACGGGCCGATCAGGCACACCACCTCGCCCTTGTCCACGTGCAGGCTCACGCCGCGCAGTACATGGTGCTCGCCGAAATGCTTCTGCAGGTCGCGGATCTCGATCATCGCTGGGTCCTCCCGGCGCCCATGGCGCGCTCCAGCCGGCGCAGGCCGAACACCAGCGGCAGGCTCATCAGCAGATACAGCAGCGCCACCAGCGTATAGACCGTCATGTTCTGGAACGTCGACGACGCGATCAGCTGGCCCGCGCGCGTCATCTCCGCCACCGTGATGGTGGACACCAGCGACGAATCCTTGAGCATCATCACCAGCGTATTGCCGTACGGCGGCAGCGCGATGCGGAACGCCTGCGGCAGGATCACGCGCCGCATGATCAGCGCCCCGCGCATGCCCATCGCCTGCGCCGCCTCGCGCTGGCCCGGGTCCACCGCCTCGATGCCGGCGCGGAAGTTCTCGGCCTGGTAGGCGGAATACGCGATGCCCAGCCCGATCACGCCCGCCTGGAACGCCGTCAGCTGGATGCCGATGTCCGGCAGCACAAAGTAGATGTAGAACAGCTGCACGATGATCGGCAGCCCGCGGATGATGTTGACGACCGTCGCCCCCGCCGCCGACACGGCCTTGACGGGCGACAGCCGCATCAACGCCAGCGCCAGGCCGATCACGCTGGACAGCAGGAACGACAGCACGGTCACCTCCACCGTGACCACCGCCCCCTGCAGCAGAATCGGCAGGAACTCCCGCGCGTGCTCAAGAAATGCCGCTGCACTCATGCCCGATCACCCCTCAGATGCCCCACTTCTGCACGATGGCCGCCAGTGTGCCGTCGGCCTTGATCTTGGCGATGGCCTTGTTGATGCGGCCGAGCAGCTCGGCGTCACCCTTGCGCACCACCAGGCACACATCGCCCACGTTGACGGGTTTGTAGCTGGAGACCAGCTTCACGCCCTGGAAGGTGTTCTGCCGGATCTGGTACGCGAGGATCGGCTGATCGCCCAGCCCCGCCTTGATGCGGCCCAGCGCCAGGTCGCGCGTCATGTCGGCCACCGAGTCGTAGCTGCGCACTTCCTTGAAGATGCCCTTCTTGTTGAGCATGTCCAGGAACACCGTGCCCACCTGGGCGCCCACCACCTCGCCCTTCAGGTCATCGAGCGAGGCGTATGCCTTGGCGTCGTCGGTCTTGACCAGCAGGCCTTCGCCGTACGAATACACCGGGTCGGAGAAGTCCACCACCTGCGCCCGCGTCGGCGTTTTGAGCATGGCCGCCGAGATGATGTCGATCTTGTTCGAGGTCAGCGACGGGATCAGCGCCGCGAACACCGTCTGCTGCACGTTCACGTTGAAGCCGCCCGCCTTGCCCACGGCGGTGACGGTATCGACCATCATCCCCTGGATGGAATTGCTCTTCACGTCCAGGAAGGTGAACGGCACGCCGGTGGCCGTCGCGCCCACGTTATAAGTGGGCGCGGCGGACGATGTGCCCCCCTGCGCCCACGCGAGCGATGTACAGCCGAGCATGCACAGAACCAGTGCGGTACGGCGCGAAAACGAGACGAACGACATGAGACACCTCCTGGCAATCGGAAAAGTCGCACCCCAAGCGGGAAGACGCGGGGACGGGTTCACGTTCATGCAACGAGCATGCCAATAATCGATCGTGATGGATCGACATATAATTGTGGAAAACCACTAATCGACGTATTCGAATCGATATGCGATTCTTTTGGTGTCGATACCCGTGTTTGAGCCAAGCTTACGCCACCTGTCATGACCCAATCCGACGACGCCCCCAACCTGCTGTTCAACCAGTCGCTGGAAAAAGGACTGGCCGTGCTGGGCGCCTTCAACGCGCAGCGCCGCACCATGACCATCGCCGAAGTGGCCGCCGTCGCCGGCATCAACAAGAGCTCGGCCCAGCGCATGGTCTATACGCTGGAACAGCTCGGCTATCTGCGCAAGCACCCGCAGACGCGCCGCTACCAGCTCACCCCCGCGGTCATGAAGATCGGTTTCAACTACCTGGCCGCCAACACCCTCATCGACGTGGCCAACCCCTTCTTGGCCGAGCTGACCAAGGTAACCACCGAGACCGCCTGCCTGACCGAGCCCGACCGCGACGAGATGGTCTACGTCGCCCGCTTCGTCAGCGCGCATTTCGTGCCGGTGCATATGCCGATCGGCAGCCGCATCCCCATGTACTGCACTGCATCGGGCCGTGCCTACCTCGCCGCCCTGCCCGAGCCCGAGGCGCGCGCTATCGTGGAGGCATCCGAGCGTATCGCCCACACCATGCACACCCGCACCGAAGTCGCCGACATCATGGACATGCTGCGCGAGACGCGCCAGCGCGGCTACGCCACCAATCGCGAAGAGCTGTTCCTCGGCGACATGACCATCGCCGCGCCCATCGTCGGCGGCAACGGCCGGCCGCTGGGCGCCATCCACCTGGTGGCGCCGACCGGGCGATGGACGGTGGACGAGATGGAAGCGAAGCTGGCGCCGCCGCTGCTGCAGTGCGCGCGGGCGATCAGTACGTCGGTGCGGGCGCTGGGGTAGCGGGCGTTGCGGAGATCGGTGCGCCGATCTTTCGTGGGTGTCGCGGTGAGCGCGTACCCGACGTTCGGGCGCACGGTGCCGGGCGTGCTGCCACATGCAAGCACCATGGCATGGCCGGTTTCGTACGCGGGCGTTCGATCAGGCGGTCAGCCCGGCCTGCGTCTCGCCGGGATGGCGTTTGAGGCACGTTGTGCCCCGGGGCGCGGCTGATGGCGCCGCTTCGGCACTGCTGCCGGCCGGCCGACGGGCGTCGTAGCGGCACCGTCTTCGGGAGGACCGGCACGATGGCGCATCAGAATCCCATCGGCCTGGGTGCCCCCGGCCGTTTCCGGGGGCGGGCAGTGGGCTCGCTGCGGTTATTGCCCGGCAGCGTGGGCCAAGCGCGTCAGCTTGAACACCGCGACGGCCTGTACCAGCTGCTGCGCCTGGCTTTGCAGGCTGCTCGCGGCCGCTGCGCTTTCCTCGACCAGCGCGGCGTTCTGCTGCGTGGCCTCGTCCATCTGGCTGACGGCCTGGCCGACTTGCGAGACCCCCGAGCTTTGCTCCGTGCTGGCCGAACTGATCTCGGCGACGATGTTGGACACGCGCTGGATCGCATCCACGATCTGTTCCATCGTCGCGCCCGCCCGATCGACCAGCGCCGTGCCCCGCTCGACCTGCTCGACACTGCTCGTGATCAGCGTCTTGATCTCTTTGGCCGCCGCCGCGCTGCGCTGTGCCAGGCTGCGCACCTCGGCCGCCACCACCGCGAACCCGCGGCCCTGTTCGCCCGCGCGCGCAGCTTCCACCGCAGCGTTCAACGCAAGGATGTTGGTCTGGAAGGCGATGCCGTCGATCACGCCGATGATGTCGGCGATCTTCTTGGAGCCATCGTTGATGCCCTTCATCATGCCCACCACCTGGCTGACCACATCGCCGCCCTCGGCCGCCACGCTGGAGGCACCCACCGCGAGCTGATTGGCCTGGCGCGCGTTCTCGGCATTGTTGCCCACGGTCGAGCCCAGCTCATCCATCGTCGCCGAGGTTTGCTGCAGCGCGCTGGCCTGCTGCTCGGTGCGATGGCTCAGATCCTGGTTGCCCTGTGCGATCTGGGCGCTGGCGGTGGCCACGCTTTCGGCGTTGTTGCGCACGGTGGCCACGATGCCGGACAGCGAGCCCTGCATGTCCTTGAGCTTGGCCAGCAGACTCGTTTGGTCATTTGCCTGCACGGCAATCGTGCGGGAGAGATCGCCCTGCGCCATGGCACCGACGGCCTCGGCCGCCACCGTGGGCTCGCCGCCGAGCTGGCGCAGCAGGTCCCGCACGATCAACAGCCCGAGCCCCAGCGAGCCCAGCGCGATCAGCACAGCGGCCGTGATCGAGACGATCCGCGCCGACGATGCCGCCGTCTCCTGTGCCCGCACCTTGTTCTTGGCGATCAGGTCCTGGGCGCCCTTGAGCTCGGCCAGCGTGCCGAACGTCTTGTCGGCGTTGTCCTTGACCTCGTTCTTGTTGATCTCGCCGCCGCGCTTGATATCGCCGGCCTCGACCGCCTCGACCTGGTGCTCCATGCCCTTGCGCATCCGGCCATACGCTTCGCCCAGGGTCTCGATCGATCCCGCCATGCTCGGATCGGACGACGCGCTCAGCTCCACCAGCAGTTGGTCGACCTTGTTGAAGCGCTCCGTGTTCTGGGCCTTCCAGCTCGAGATGGAGGCCGGATCGCCGATGGCGATCATCCGCAGGATGTTGATGTCCACGCGCGTGAGGAGCCCGTCGATCTGGCCGATGATCGAAGCCGCGCGGTAGTCCTTCTCGTACAGGCTGTGAATGTCCGCCGTCGCGGCCGTCTGACGGCCCAGCAGGAATACGGTCAGGCACGCAAAGGCAACGATGATCGAGGCGACCAGGGTGGCCAGCTTTCTCTTGACGGTCCAGTTGCTCAAGGGACTTTCTCCAATCAACGGCTCGTTCCGGCTGGGCAAGCAGTCGTAGTGACGGATGGTGCTCTTCGGGGGTAACGGCCCGGGGTGCGCTTTCTTGAGCCATGCCCTAAGAATGGGGGGCAACCGATCAGGCGGAGGCGCGCCGTGGAGGGATCGGGATCGATGTTCGCCCGCCCTTCGGCGGGGCGTCGGCGTTCGGCTGGCCGGTGGCGAAGCCGCTTTTCAGGATGTGCGCGATGGCCGCCCGACCCCGACCCCGGGTCCGACCGGCAACGCCAAGACGGCGCCGCCGCTCAATCGAGAATGCACACCTGCGCAGCCGCCGTGCCGGGCTGCGGAACCGGTTCGCCCGACATCTCCCGCACCGCGCCTTCGATCATGGCCGACATGGCGTTGAGCGCGAGGTCGTTGTCCTCGGTGCCGAACGGCTCCTCGATCTGCGCTGCGATGGCCTCGTGCGCCATGAACGTGTAAGCCACGAACACCGAAAAAACCGGCGTGAAGACGCCGATGCTCTCCACCAGCCCGAACGGCAGCGCCGCGCAGAAGAAGTACACGGTGCGGTGGATCATCACCGAATATGCAAACGGCAGCGGCGTGGAGGCGATGCGCTCGCAGCCGCCGATCACGTTGGACAGCTCGTTCAGATTGCGATCGAACGCAAGCACGGCCCACGCATCGAGCGCACCCTCGCGCGCGTGCTGCTGCACCCATTCGCCCAGCCACAGCATGAGGGTCGCCGGCCGATAGCGCGACGCCATTACCCGCTCGAATAGCGGCGCCGGCAACCTGGCCGAGAGATCGGCGCGCGGATCGGTCCGGCGCAGTTGATGGCGCAGCGCATGCGGCAAGGCACCGAGCACTTGCACGAACGCGCGCACATCCGCCGCCGCCATCGGCTCACGCGACAGCGTCAGCGCCTGGCGCGTCATCGAACGCGCATCGTTGAGCAACTGGCCCCACAGCTTGCGCGCCTCCCAGTAGCGGTCGTAGCTCGCGTTGTTGCGGAAACCCAGAAACACCGCCAGCGCAATGCCGATCAGCGAGAACGGCGTCGTGCTCAGGTTGACCGTGATCGGGAACAGATGCGCGTGCACCGCCAGCGCCACCAGCGAGATGCAAAAGATCAGGAACAAGCGCGGCAACAACTGCGGCAGGACCGAGCCCCGCCACGCGAGCAGCATGCGGAACCAGTGCAGGTGCGGGCGGACAACCATGGCGGGGGGACGAAGCGGGAGGTCGGGCCATTATGGCAGACGGGGTTGGCGGGCGCGCCAGCGGATGCCGGGCAGGCGCCGTGGTACCGCTTATCGGAAGGCCGCGTTGTACATGGGGGCCCGTGCGCTATCGAAGTGTCGCTTGGCTCCGCAGCAGCAACCGTGCGTGGCCCGACCTGCCGGAAGCACGGCGCCACGAGATCGCATCGGATGTTTCAACTGCACAGAAGCGTGCTGAGCAATATTGATGTCTGGCATTAGCCTGTTTTACCAAATTGGGGTTGATACGGTCTCCCGCACTGCCGCAACTGTGCCTATGCTGCAACCAGCACGCAGAGAAACGCGGCATAGCGGACCAATTGATCACAGGGGGATCACCGCCATGGCAAAGCGCAAAGACGACAACGTCCTGCAAGGCCCGTTCGAACTCGCACGCATACTGCCCTGGGGGCTGAGCCTCGCACTGGCGGTCACCGCCTACGGCGCCCTGCATAGCTACGCAGTCGCTTCCGCATCCACCCAGGCCGCCCCCGGTCAACTCGGCGACATGGCCACCGGCGAGTGGTTCAGGACCCTGGCATCGGTCGGCCAATACCTCGTGCCGCTCGGCCTGCTGGCCGGTGCCGCTGCCGCCCACTTCGTCCAGCGCAAGCGCGAGCAGCAGGCGCGCAGCGCAGCCCAGCGCAAACAGGGCGACGCCCTGCGCCGGATGAGCTGGCCCGAACTCGAAGGGCTCCTCGGCCAGGTCTTCCGCACGCACTGCTACACCATGGCGGAAACCGGCGCCGGCGCCGGCGCGGATAGCGGCGTCGACCTGCAACTGCATAAAAACGGCGAGCTGTATCTCGTCCAGTGCAAGCAATGGCAGGCGTACAAAGTGTCCGTCGACACCGTGCGCGAACTGCATGGCCTGATGACCGCCCAGCGCGCGGCCGGCGGCTTCGTGGTGACCGCCGGCGTGTTCACCGCGGACGCCCGGGCCTTCGCCAAAGGCAAGCACATCGCCCTCGTCGACGGCGCGGCGCTGACCACGTTGATCCAGCACGCCCAAGCGTCAGCGCTCGCCAGGAAGACCATGCCCGGCATGCGACCGAGGCCGTCCACCGAACGGCCCCATTGCCCGCGCTGCGGCAACGTCATGGTGCGCCGGACTGTTAAGCAAGGCGCCAAGGTGGGGTGCCACTTTTGGGGGTGTGTTACGTATCCGGAGTGTCGGGGGACGCGGGGGCTTTGAGGGGGGGTGTTGGGGCGTTGGCGCGGATGCGGCGCGGGACGGGGTCATTTGTGTGAGGCTGGGTGCGGAGAGACCGGGGCAAATTCATCGCCAACCTCGCGCCACCGCTCGCTCACTGGTCAGCCGCAAAAATCACAGCGTATCGGGAAGAAGCGCGCGTGATACTCGCTGCCCTGGGTCCCTCTCACGAGGGCCTTGCGGTGCGACTGGAACAAAAGATCCGCCTCTACCCCGCTGCGGCATGAACGGTGCGGTGACTCAGCTATTACGCCGCTCAGGCGAACCCGGTTTGCCCGTGGTGTACGCCTCCCTCGTGATCTCGTCACCAAACCTGAGTGCTTCGTTGTAAAGGTTGTTGTCGTGAGGAATCGACCCGGATTCCTCCCGCCAGTAGCGTCTGGTTCAGGTCACGATAGAAAAGCTTTGTCGTATATTCAGGCATGGTCTTTCCGTATCGAAAAAAAAGACCGTTCTACCGAGCTGAGTACGGTCTTCGATGTGTAGCGAAGTGCGTCACCTGGCGCCGCTGCCGGCGTCCGTCTTCTTGGGATCAAACGCCACGGACGAAAGACAGTTCGGGTTACCAATCTCCCCTTCCTGCTGGCACGGCAGTCCAGACAATTCCGGATTTCCAGTCCAGCCAGTGCGCGTGTAGTCCAGCTAATTCCGGTTTCCTACACTACACAACCGTAGGGCGCCACAATTGGCGCCCTACGACTCCATAAAAATCAATCACTTACGAAGTCCCGCGCCACAGAAACAGCCGCGGTCGCGACAAACTAACTGCGACTCGCCGTCAAGAGCGCCAAAGTTGTTGCGGCGGGTCCTCCGCTGTGTGCTGGACAGCCAAGTCTTCGCACTCGCCTTGCAATTCCCCATGATCAAGGCTCCAAGAGATTTCCAAAAAGATGGAAATTCCTCATCTGCGGCCCACAATGAACGACGTGGCGCCTTTTAAATCGCCTGGTCTTCGTGACCTATCTCCGTGATGCGGGTGCTTGCGTGGGCAGCTAGTCTTCTACGTCCGCTTAATAGCGTTCTGGCAGGCAGCGGCATACTCGCCCTGACATCTGGAGTGAGTCATGAGACCTGCCCGTTTGTGCGCCGCGTGCGGCCGCCTCTTCCTTGCACGCCCCCAAGTGCCGAAGCAACGATTCTGCTCGGCCACCTCGTGCCAGCGCGAGCGCCGACGGCGATGGCAGACGCAGCACCTCCGGACGGACACCGACTACCGGGACAACCAAGCACGAGCTCGAGCGAGGTGGACACAGCGTCACCGCGACTACTGGCGCAGCTATCGAAAAGCCCATCCCGCCTATGCGGAGCGCAATCGGACCTTGCAGCGAACAAGAAACGATCGGCGACGAGCGATTGCAAAGATGTACGCGTCAGCTCCGAAAACGCCTCTGTCGTCAAATCGTTCGACATGGTCCATGTGCGCTATGCCGACGAGGCAAATATTGAGCTGTGGCTCGGGGAAGCGAAGTTCTATAGCTCTGGGGTGGAAGCGGTAGCATCTGCAATTGAATCGATCAGGTCGCACATCGATGCTGGCTTTCTTCGGAACGAGAAGCTCCTACTTGGGCCTCAGGTGTCGAAGACCATTCCGAGGCACGAAGAGATTCGCCGACTCTTGTCCCGGCAAACGTCACTCGATGAGCTGTTCAGCGCGGCGGTTTTCCCGGTATGTATCGCGTGCGATAGCGAAGCGGTCGCCATGCGCGACAGCCAAAAGGCGCAGCAGTATTCGGTGGACGTGCAGGAGGAGATGGAAGTTCTGCTCCACAAAGGGTTACTCATTTTTTTTGGGACTGGGACTTCAGGAAATTTCTAAAAAGATGGAAATTTCCTATCGGAGTCACACAATAGATGAAGTAACGCCTTTGGTTGGACCTCAGGTTTCCACCGATCAACTCTGGGCTGCGGGTGTTTGCGTGGGCAGCAAGTCTTCTACGCCTGCTTAATAGCGCTCCGGTGGGCAGCGGCATACTCACCCTGGCCTCTGGAGTGAGTCATGAGACCTGCCCGTTTGTGCGCCGCGTGCGGCCACCTATTCCTCGCACGCCCTCAAGTGCCGAAGCAACGATTCTGCTCGGCCGCCGCATGCCAGCGGGAGCGCCGGCGGCGATGGCAAAAGCAGCATCTCCGGGCCGACACCGACTACCGGGACAACCAGGCGCGCGCCCGAACAAGGTGGGCCCATGGTCACCCGGGCTACTGGTGCAGCTATCGCACGTCCCATCCCGCCTATGCCGAGCGCAACCGGCTCTTACAACAGATAAGAAATGATCGACGACGAGCGATTGCAAAGGTGTACGCGTCAGCTCCGAAAACGCCTCTGCCTTCAGGCACTTACGTGCTCCAGCGCGCGTCCGAAGATGGGATTGCAAAGATGGACGTCTGGCGGGTGCAAATCGTAATGCTGCCGCCACCTCGTGCACCATCGAGAGCTGATTGCAAAGAGATGATGTGAGGCATGGTCTGCGGCCACCTGCTAACGTGATCTTGTGCGCTGCCCCCGTGATTCCCGAACGGGAAGAGCAACGCCGCTCGCTAGCCGGTGCTCGCCATGGCATTCGATCAGTACACCAGCGCTCTTCCGATTGCGCCTCCCGCGCTTCGGGCAGCGGAGTACGTGCGTATGTCGACCGAGCATCAGCAGTACTCGACGCAGAATCAACGCGACAAGATCCACGAGTACGCCGCTTCACGAGGTATTGAGGTTGTCCGTACCTATGCCGATGAAGGCAAAAGCGGCCTGCGGATCGACGGACGGGAAGCACTGCAAAGCCTCATCCGCGATGTCACGACCGGTCGCCCAGACTTCCAAGCGATCCTTGTCTATGACGTCAGCCGTTGGGGGCGCTTCCAGGATGCAGACGAGAGCGCGTACTACGAGTACATCTGCCGGCGCGCAGGCATCCAGGTCATCTACTGCGCCGAACAGTTCGACAACGATGGCTCACCTGTCTCGACAATCGTAAAAGGCGTCAAGCGCGCCATGGCGGGTGAATACAGTCGGGAGCTCTCTGCGAAGGTGTTTGCTGGACAGTGCCGTCTGATCGAACTGGGCTTCCGGCAGGGTGGTCCCGCCGGCTTCGGGCTGCGCCGTGTGCTGGTCGACGAGCACGGTCTCATGAAGGCAGAACTAAGCCGTGGGCAACGCAAGAGTCTGCAGACCGATCGTGTCGTCTTGGTACCGGGTCCTGAGAGCGAGGTGCGTATCGTCAATCTGATCTACAACTGGTTCATCGATGAGTCCATGAACGAGTTCGACATCGCCGCGCGACTGAACGCCATGCATGTGCGTACGGACTTGGACCGCGACTGGACTCGCGCAACCGTTAGGGAGGTGCTCACCAACGAAAAATACATTGGTAACAACATCTACAACCGCGTGTCATGCAAACTCAAACGCGCCCGTGTCGTAAACGCTCCTGACATGTGGATTCGCAAGGACGGCGCCTTCGAGCCAATCGTGGCGCCGGATGTGTACTACACCGCCCAGGGCATCATGCGGGCCCGCGCCAGACGGTACAGCAGCGAGGAGTTGATCGAGCGACTGCGCAATCTCTATCGAAACCGCGGCTTCCTGTCCGGCCTCATCATCGACGAGACGGAGGGCATGCCATCTTCCGCAGCCTATGTGTATCGCTTCGGGAGTCTGATACGAGCCTACCAAGCGGTGGGCTTCACGCCTGATCGCGACTATCGCTATTTGGAGATCAACCGTTTCCTGCGACAGCTGCATCCAAAGATCGTCACTCAAACAGAGCAAACCATTGCAGATCTGGGCGGTACGGTCCTCCGAGACCCGGCGACCGACATCCTAAACGTCAACCGGGAGTTCACCGTCTCGATCGTTCTATCGCGCTGCCAACCGAGAACGAATGGCGGCTATCACTGGAAGGTGCGGTTTGACACGAGCCTCCTGCCAGACGTCACCGTGGCGATTCGTCTGAACAAGGCAAATGATGCTCCGCTGGACTACTACCTATTGCCACGCCTCGACTTCGCTAGCCCCGGCATCCGACTAGCCGAGCGTAACGCCATCGAATACGAAAGCTATCGCTTCGACACGTTGGACTATCTGTATCGCATGGCCGAACGCGCGAAACTGAGAAGAGCAGCATGAACACGCAACCGCAACCTGGCGAGATCAGGATGATTCCCATCGACCGTATCGACGTGATCAACCCACGCGAGCGGAACAGCAAGGTCTTTGACGAGATCGTTGGGAACATCAAAGCCATTGGCCTCAAGAAGCCAATCACCGTCACGCCGAGGGCTGCTGCAGATGGCAGCGAAAAATTCCTTCTTGTCTGCGGTGAGGGACGGCTCAAGGCATTTCGCTCGCTAGGGGAGGCGACGATTCCTGCGATGGTGGTTCACGTTAGCGACGAGGACGCGTTCATCATGAGCCTGGCCGAGAATATCGCGCGACGCCAGTGTCGTCCTCTTGAGTTGCTGGCCGGTATTCGGCAATTGCGTGATAGCGGGTACACGCCTAAAAGGATCGCGGAGAAGACAGGTTTAACAACAGCCTATGTGCAGGGAGTCCTGACGTTGCTCCAGCACGGGGAAGAGCGCCTGCTGATTGCTGTTGAGAAAGGAACGATTCCCCTTACAGCTGCGCTCGCCATCGTCGGGGCCGGTGACGACGACAAGGCAATCCAAGCAGCGCTGCAGGAGGCATACGAATCAGGAAAGCTACGCGGCAAGCAGTTGATGAACGCGAGGCGTGTCATTGAGCGACGCCAAACGCTGGGCAGATCCGCATCGCGCTACATGATAGGCAGACGAAACGACGTGACCACCTCAAGTCTCGTTCGGACGTACGAGAGCGAGGTGGAGCGACAGAAAGCGATGGTCCGCAAAGCGGAATTCACGCAGCAGCGACTCCTGTTTGTTGTTGGCGCTCTGCGGCAGCTGTTCGCAGACGAGAACTTCGTAAATCTGCTGCGGGCGGAATCACTGACAACACTACCGAAGTATCTTGCCGAACGCGTCTGGCCTACCGGGAGCTCACCATGACAAGCGTCACTCTAGGCTTTGTGCCTGAGCCGCTTGCCGTTCCTTTGCCGCGCATTCTTCCCTCCCGCAGGACTCCGGCTGGCCTGACCAACACTCGGAAGTTCAAGCAGATTCTCGCGTCCATCGGTGAAGTGGGCTTGATTGAGCCGTTGACCGTAACGGCGGTGGACCAGCAGTCGGGCAACCACATCCTGCTGGACGGGCACATCCGACTTCTCGCGCTGCGCGATTTGGGCCACGACAATGCTTCCTGCTTGGTTGCTACCGATGACGAGGCATACACCTACAACAACCGCATCAACCGCCTGTCGACCATTCAAGAGCATTTCATGATCCGGCGTGCAATTGAGCGTGGCGTCTCGCTGGAGCGTCTCGCCAAAGCCCTTTCCGTCGATACCACTCAGATCGTGAAGAAGATGAACCTTCTGGAAGGCATCTGCCCTGAGGCGGTGGATCTACTACGCGACAGGCAGTTCTCAGCTGAGCTAGCGCGAGCGCTTCGAAAAATGAAGCCGACACGCCAAGTTGAGTGCGTGGAATTGATGATTGCCGCGAACAACGTCACCGTCGCCTATGCGGAAGCGCTTCTCGTTGCTACGCCGGCAGCTCGCCTCGTCGACGGGAAGAAGCCGGCCAAGCTAACCGGGGTAACGCATGAGCAGATGGCCAAGATGGAACGAGAAATGGGCAACCTGCAGGAGCAATACAAAATCGTCGAGCAAACCTACGGCCAGGATGTGCTGAATCTCGTTCTGGCCAAGGGATACCTCGTCAAGCTCCTGGAGTGCGAACCAGTTCTGACGTACCTGCGCCAGCATCACCCCGACCTAGTGCCTGAGTTCGAATCAATTCGCGATGTGATTTCTCTTGATCAGTAGCCCCGCCACACAGCTGAAAAAAGCATCAGCTTGCCATTGGTCGCGTCGATCGGCCGCCCCCCTATTCAGGCACAGCAAACACACCACCCCAAAGGGGGGGCTAAATTTCTCGTTTTGACAGCCGAGATACGGGTATGTTTCGCCGCCCTCCGTTCGGTCGCGAGAATCCCGAATCAACAAGAATACAGAACGCAATCAATGGCGACCCATATTAAACGACTAGCATTCTGCGGCCTTCGGAGGCTCAACCCCAAGAAGGTTGGTTTGTACTCACCGGTCAAAGAGTGGGCGCAGGATAGAGAGTGGCTCGAGCTTGGCAAAATCAATATATTCATCGGTCCAAACGGTGGGGGAAAAACAACTGTACTCGACCTAGTGCATTCCATGTCTGACCCACGAAGGCTGGTCAACCTTGCTCGAGAGAACGCGATACCAAAAACACTCTCCGCATTCGAGATACACCTCACAAACGGCACCACTTACCTGGGTCGTTTGATAGACAGGATTTGGCACGAGGCAAAAAACGCATCGAACATAGAAAATACACCACTGGAGGGGCTGGACATTCAGTTTCTGGACGTGGGTTGTATCGACAAAGATGGTCTTCTTAGCAACTTCTCAAAAAACGTAAGCAAGATCGATCTGGACGAAGACTCCGTACGCGTCATTGAACAAAAACTCTTACCTCTCTCATGCCAAATTACGTGCTGGAATCCGGCAGGAGAGAGTGATCCAAAGTTACTGGCAACCATCCTCAATCGAGCAGCCGATCATTTGCCAGGAGTGTTGTCCCCTTCGAAAGAAATTCCAGCTCGCTATAAATTCGCTAAGAGTGATTTTGAGCGGAAGAGCCGCGAGCCCTTCCGCCAGCTTGACGAAAATCGATTAGCGGTATGGCTATCCGATGACATCGGTCAGCAGAATCGTGTTCACGTGGAGGCACTGCCAAGCGGGTGGCGTCGTCTTGCATCAATCTTGAACTGGCTGACCAATGTTGACGAAGGGACCATCTGCCTCATCGAAGAACCGGAAACGCATCTACACCCGGTACTACAACGGCACTTAGCTCGCGAGATGGATCGCATTACAGAAGAAAAAAAGCTTCAGATCCTAATTACGACACACTCTCCAGTTTTTCAGCAAATGAACATATGGCAGAGTAAAGCACGGGTCTTTTCAACGGAGTCGGAAAAAATTGTGGAGTACTCAGACGCACGGAACATGCTCGACTTGCTCGGCATTAAGGCGTCGGACGTATTTCAGAGCAATGGGATAATTTGGGTTGAAGGACCATCCGATAGACTCTACATCAAGCACTGGCTTTCCTTGTGGTGCCAAACCAATAACATCCCGACACCAGTAGAAAACGTTGACTACTCATTCTCACTCTATGGAGGAGCATCACTCTCCCACTTCAGCGCCAAAGAAACAGACGAATTTATCGCGATGATGAGGATCAACAGAAATTTTGCGATCGTCATGGATCGCGACTTTGATTTCATATCAAATAGTAACGGATCATTGATTCATCTTCGTCCGGATTTTGCGAAATCCAGGATCATCAAAGAAATAGAGCGTGAAATGTTTGGCAACGCTCTAGCTTTGGTGACCGACGGCTACACGATAGAGAACTATCTTCCGCAACCCTTTTTCGAGAAGCACTTTTCAAGCGACCCTCGGGGGGCTGTGATGGCAAAAATTGGGAAAGTCGATGCAGCCAGGAAGTACACGAAAGAGTTCACCAACTTCCCCGGTTGCTCAACCACGATTGAACTTGAACACTGGATCGAGAAGCTGGCCAAAACAGTACTACGCTGGGGGTTCTAGCTTTAGCCCAGCCAGCAATTTTTGATCGCATCTGCGTCTCTATTGCAATTTACGTCGACATGAGGTGAAGATCGACCGCGATAGCCGCTATTTACAACGTCAATTTCACACCAAAACAATGGCTCTAGATTTCAAAGAAATACCAAACTCAAATCGAGGTGACGACACTTTTGAGCAATTTTGCAGGGAATTCCTGGTTGAGGTGCGCAAGTATCAAATATTCCAAGGACCGAGTCGAGGAGCAGATGGCGGAATTGATATAGGTGTGCTGCGAGAAATAGAGGGGGCACCTCAAAGATGGTTAGTGAGCTGCAAGCATTTTTCCCACTCCAACGAATCGGTCGGCCGAAGCGATGAAGAAGATATTCTTGATCGAGTACACGAGCACGGCTGCACTGGCTTCATGGGACTTTACTCGACAATCCCATCTAGTGGCTTAGAGCAAAAGTTACAACGCCTTCGCGAAAATCGAAATCTACAGTTCGAAATTGTGGATCGCCGCCTTATAGAACGAGAATTGCTGCAGACGGGGCGTGGTTTCGAAGTAGTTCGTCGTTTCTTTTCAAAATCCATGGCCAATTTGGCACCGGAGGTAATTTCCGTAGTCCCGACCTATGATGTTGATGACTGCGAAAGATTGGCAGACGGTACCTGGTCCTGGAAAGGACAGATTTACAGTCCGACCCTAGAGGGCTTGCTGGAGACGGCAAATGAGCTTGCAATGCTGGAGATTCATCACCCGATGTACCTTGGCGCGTGGAAGGACGCGGTTAGACTATTTCCGCAGTATTTCGTCATACCGCAAGCAGGCATTGACTCTGTATCAGATTTTTCCGAACTCCCCCCAGATTGGTCCACCATCAACTCTCTAAGTAGACATAGACCGCCAAATGAGCGATGGTTCGTTTTCGCGGTATGGAGTCTACGCGATGCATCTCGGGTAAGGAGTCTTTTGCGGAAGATTGGGAAAGATGCCGAGCAAATTGAAACAGATATTTTAAGCTTGAGCTGGCTGGCTCGATCTCAACGAACTGAGCGTCGTGATATCCTGACAAGGTTGTTTGCCTATAATTGCGAGAAGAATAGTTGATCCTTTCATACGTGCGAGCCAGGACAACTAGACATGGGCTCCTAGCGCGTTGGGGACTTGCCTGCCTTTGCGCTTAGATGGCCTTCGACCAGGGAAGCGAGTTGTGCCAGCGAAATACACAACGCCCGAGAGATAGCCAGCATCGTGTCGAGCGATGGCGATCTGTGTCCATTCTCTAGGTAGGAGATATAGGTTCTATCCAGATCTGCTTCTACAGCGAGTTGCTGTTGGGTCATAGATCGTTGCCGTCGCAGCCTCGTCAAGACCGCACCGAATGCAGTGGCACCAGTGGAGCCATTCGAGCCTCCACATGAACTTTTGATAGACGACGCCTGAGTGCTTACAGGCTGTTTTTCGGCGCTCGTCACAAGATGCTTGGTCATGTGTTTGCGATCGGCTGCAACTCCCGTACTTGCTGTAGCTACTTCAGCAGAGCCATTGAACCCGTCCCCATTCCGAAAGTTGATCATCCAATGAACCCCGCAGGTATCGACACTAGCGCACTACTCACCATGCTGGGCTTGATTGCTGCGGTGTGGGCGGTCGTGCCAAGCACTGCTAGGCTCAGCTTTCGGTTGAGCCTGAACTGGTTCGACTGGTTGGTCATCTGGGCCGCGCTACTCATCATCCATTGTTTCTTTTTCGAGCCCGTGCTCAAGGCACTCGGAGTTCCCACCCTGGGGCAATGGCGGTGGGGATTCGACAAGAGTGCCACCCAGTATTCGTTGTTCCTGCTCCTCGCCGCGTTTGTCTATTGGCGGTCGCGCAGGACGAAACTGAAGCGCTGGAATCTCGGACTCTTTGATGACCTCACTACGTCGCTCTTGCACGCAGGGAAGTTTGAAGAACTCTCCGAATTGCTGGTTCGTCATCTCGAATCTGCGCTGGACCTGGCAGCTTCGACGAGCGTGCGCAGCCGCCTGGCCGACAGCATTCGCCCACCGCGTCCCGACTTCCAAGTCGTCATCCGAGACGACGGGTCCATCACTCTGGGAGAAGGTGCTCCGACCAGTTGGTTGTTTCGTAAATGGTTTGGCTTCCGCGAATGGCTTGCCGACCTAGTTGGGCCTTCCCAGCGAGTGCAGCGCCGTGCGGCCATCGTCGTGAAGCGCCTCCTTTCATCCCGCAGCCTGACCGCACACCTTGCTATCGCTCGACCCTACTTTTGTACAGAGATAATGGAGCGCGCAACGCTCGTTGAGGAAGGCTTTCAAGACGTGTTCTTTGACGCACTATTGGCCAATGAGACTAGCGTCTTCTTCAGTGAGCTCAAGAACAACCACAACTTCGGTGGCAGCGGGCGCCGCCTGGCGCTGCCCGATGAGAACCGCCTCTTGCGGTTCTACTGTGTCGATGTTGATGTAGCCGCCCGTCTTGGGGTTTACCGGTCTGTTGGCGAAGCTGTCCTCTCGCGGATTGATGCGGATGACGCTCTCGAGAAGAAGCTCAACGGGCGGCTGCTGACGTTCCAGGACGTTGGCAAGCATCACGACCCAGTTTATGCCGGCATCATGTTCTTCAGGGTCATGGTGCTGGAGGGCCTGCATCAACGTGTCGCCGACCACTTGTGGCTCCACTACATGCCTCACTTTGCCAGCCGCCTTGTCGATCGCGCCCGCGAAGTTCGGCCGGACGACGAGAACTACGAGTTCCCAACGCCGCTAGCGTACTTGCTATACGAAGTCGTTGACGCTACTGCGGTGTGGGTGAGGGATGCCGACGCTCTGACGAAGCCTGGCGACCTGCTGCATCCCGAGCAGCGTGAAGGCGATCATATTCATATTGCCTTCGAGGCTGCGGAAGCCATTGGCCCAGTCATCCAGGCCATCCTGATGTCTTCGCGCGTAACCAACCGACTCAAGGATGAGTTGCTTGGCGTGGCGCTGAGCACCCTGCGAGACCTGGAGCAGCACACACACCTGACGCCTTTAGCCACAGTGATGCGAGCGCACCTTATCAAACCATACGGCTTCAGAGTACAGAACAACTATCTGTATATCCTGAAGCAATGCTTCGATGATCGGGACCATGTGCTTCGAGCTCACCTGGGGCGCTTCAGTGAGGACCTTGATGCCGCTCTTGGAATAACTGTGTGAGAAGTACGTTGCTTGGCCGGTGCCAGTCAAGCAACGATCGAGCTTCGTGCACACCATGGCTGGCCGCTGGCATCCCGCGCTTGTCGCTCCTGCGTGTTCAGAACGTGATCTACCCACCGACTTCTTTGTCGCCCCAGAGCCGGGCCCCGAATGTCGCCAGAAGGTCGGGAATGGAAGGGGCGGTGTTGTTGGCTCAACCTCGTACGCTTTACCTCGTACGGAAAGCAAGGGATTCCTCCGGCGCCGCATTAAATTTGCGTATTTCTACAAGGACCAAGGGAACACAATGTTGGAAACGATCGGTGAAGCCGCCTTAGCCGTCGCCAAGACTCGGCATGCAATTGCAGTAGCTACTCTCGCCGACGCGGTGCGACCCGTTTACCGCGCCGACGATCGCGGTCAACCGGATCACGAAGGTTCCTGCGTGTTGCTGCAACTGGGTGGTACCAAGTACGCTCTTACGGCATCTCATGTCGTTGAAGCTGGGAAGATCACCGACTCAGACCTATACATCGGCGGTGAGAGCAGGTTTGTCAAAATATCGGGCACCTGCTATCGCTCACGTGCTCCCCGAGGGATATTCAAGGACCACTACGACTTCGCACTTGTGGCCCTTTCCGATGACGACATCTCGTCCCTAGGCGACATTAAGTACATCAGCGAAGCCAATATCTCAAAGGGCCAAACTCAGTCTGATGGCCATGTCTACACTGTGATCGGGTATCCCAATACGAAGAACAAAGACATCGATAAGCAACTGCGAGCGGTGACCTCGAATCGATGGAACTATTACTCGGTGCCAAGGGACGGGACTGACGTGTCCCGAAAGATCGAGGTAGATGGAGGCGAGCACATTTTTGTCGGTTACGACAAACGTTCGCTAGATGTGAACGGTAACCAGGTGAACTCGATAAAGTTAAAAGGCGTAAGTGGCGGAGCAGTGATCGATCTAGGAAGATTAGGCGCCCCTGAAAACTTAAGCCCTGATGCAGCATTTACTCCCCGGCTAGTGGCACTATTCATTGAGCACCATTCAGACAAGCAGATAACGGTTGCAACAAAGATTGGCTTCATCGTCGAGTCGCTCGATCTTGCTGGCATCCTATAGCGGAAGCGGGCGCAATAATCCCGATGCGATGTGGTGGGCTTCCGAGATCCCTCCCTAGGTCAGAAGTGTTGAAGCGGTAGTGAGAACTCTTAGCGTCCGCTGCCAAACCTACTGCCGGCAAAACGTTCGCGCAAAGTCGGGCCCAGCGATAGGCTGAATACCACATGCCTTCAACCGCTGGGCCATTTTTTTCGGGCTCGCTCTCGCCGGGGCGGCCAACTCAGTACCCACAATATATTGCTCCCGGAACTCCCCCAGGGCATGGACGTCTAGGCACACACACGTCTAACGCGTCTTTGCGAGGCATCCTTCGGGGATCGCATCCGGTGAGTATGGACGGATACGGCGAAGATCATCCGGCACGTCCGGCTTAGCAATCTTCGGCATCATTAGCATGGCAGCGCCCCCGCCAATACACGTCATGGCGAACCCCCACGAATTGGTCGCGATGGCGGCAACAATCCCAATGGGGACGAGGGTTAAGGCCCCCACCCGGACGGCTGGATAAGCGGAAGCAATCCACCCCCATCGATTGACATGTGTTCCGCAGCGGAACGTGATTTCAGGCACCAGTTGGCGATCGATCAAGGTAGCATGAAGCGCCTTTACCCATTTGTTGTAGGCCGCTACTTGGCCGGCATCACACGGAGGATAAGGACCGCGAACGGCGATCGTGACGGCCAGACCGAGTTGTTTGCGGTTCAGCCAGATAGCGGTGATTGGACCGAAGTTCGTCATAGCTGGCGTCAACTGGACACCCCGGATGGCAGTGTAGGGCTCGAAACTCTTGCCATTCGGCGCTTCCACTGCGATCCCATCGGTCTCCAGAGTGAATTTAATGTTGTACGTGGAATCTCGCGAGGTCCACGTGTAGGTCGCCACCGAGCCAAATTCGTTCATCTTCATAGTTGATCATCCGCAACAGACACCGGAAGCTTCTTCAACTCCGCGCGTGGTCCGCAACACGCCTTCATCGCTGCTTCTTCAGGCTAGTCTTTCTTCACCTTGATGGTGTCGCCACTCAGGCTCACTCTCTCATACTGCTCGTACAGCTTGTAGCTAAACTCTGCCTGCTCGGCGTGCTCATATGCATCGCCATCCAGCGGGAGAACTATTTCGAGGACGTCACGGCCACTGTCCTTGTCGGTATGCAGCGACACATCTTTGTCAGCCAAGCCGGTCAACGATTTGCCAGCGCCATCCTTCACAGTCATCGTCCATGACACAAGCCGATTATCACCATGCGATGCGCTCTCCAATTTGGCCTTGAGCACATGGCCGCGCGTCAGGTACTTGTAGCCTCCTACGAGGATAGGGCTTACGACATCTGCGACTGACGGCTTCCCCATTTCTTCCCGCGCCCACTCCAGGGTGACTTTGATACCTAGCGTAAGGCCGGAGAACGCCTGCATTTCCTCGTCCAGCCCTCTGCGGACCCACGCACTAATCTGCGATGCATTCTTGGACGTTACCTTTGGGTCGCCGAATGACGAGATGGGTTGGTCGCCGATGCCCCAGTAGCTTCGTTTGAGAAAGGCATCATTGAGGTCGTCTTCCATGTAGAGCGCGTAAAGCGACCAAGCGAAGCCGACAATGCCCACAATGATGCCAATGCCGGTGAGCGCTGCGCCAACAGTTTCGAGTGCAGCGGCCGAAATAATCCGGCTCGTGATTGTTTCGGCCAGACCGGTCGCAGCCTTTCCCTCCATACCCGCCAGGAAGAGAGCGCCCGCTCCAAGTGCCATCGACGCCGCGGACCCCGCAAACATCAGCCCCGCTTTGAAATACTCGTTTGCCGCCTGCGCATCTCCGCTGTTCTTTCGCGCTGCATATTTGGCGAATGACCCAACCGCGTCAAATACCGAACCTGCAGCGCCTGCCAAGCCACTAGCGAGCCGCAACGCGTTCAGATTCGCAGCCGCACGGGGGACCAACTTCAGCCCCGCGCCCACGGTCCGCACTTCGATGGCCGTCATGGATACCGCCAAGCTACCCTGGGTCAGGCCTGAGACGCAGCTGAAGACGCTCATCAGCGCGTCGACGAATTCGTAGCCCTGCGCATTCTTCAAGGACTTCACCGAGACAAGCAGTGCCCAAATCTGGAACACTGCCAGCACACGCAGAACATGGCTCTTCTCGCCCATCAGAGCCTGCAACGTCGCGCGGCCGGCCGTTGCCTGTTCGCCAATCAACTTGGTCGCCAAAGATTTTGGCAACTTGAACGGCTGCTTGAGCCCACCCAGAACATCGTCAGGCACCACCTCTACCAATTCCTCGCCAGCACGCGCCGCTTGCTTCTGGATTCGGGCGAGGGTTTCCTGCGTCATCATCACCGGATAACTCTCGGGCACGTCCAAGCCCGGACGGCCCGCCAACTTGCGCAAGGAGCGACCGGTCTCACGCCGCTCGGCGCGCGTAGTGGCAGCCTTGTTCGTCATGGTGGCTTCAAGTTGGCCCTTGCTGAAAGCTTCCGCAACTGCATCAAGGGCATCACCCTGCGCGATCTTGAACCGAACGGTGACGTAGGGCTGGGCGACATCCGGGTGCGTTACTTGTTCCACCAGCACGCGGGTGCGGATGTGGAACCGATAGTAGTTCTCCAGCTTGGCAGGATCGGTTTTGGGAATACCCGCGACTTTGGCCTTGGCTTCGTCCAGCGCCGCCGTGGCCAGATGCAATGCCTGCTCCTTTGTTGCAGCGATGCTCTCGGCGGCACGGGCCAGTTCCTCTTGGTGTGCCTTCAATTGCTCGCGGACCAACTGGGAGACCTCCAGCACACCGGCAATCTTTTCGATGTTGTCCTTGCGCTTACCGGGGTCGGTCATGATGGCCTGGACGGCGTCGAAGGGGACGACCAGGGCGCGATCCGCCAAGTTCTTCGGGTCATCAACCGGCTTATCCAGCATGGCCACGAACACCTTGGCGGAAACGTCGCCCAGTGCACCGCCACCGCACGCTTTGTCGACAGCAACAAAGCGCGCAACAACGTCTGCGACCTGTTGGGCAATCGTGCCAAGCGATGACTGAATGTTCTTGAGATTGATACTCCAGTCAAAGTCATGGCCCATGACAAGCTCGAGCGAAGAACTCTTCAGCCAGGCCACATAGTCGATGTCGCGCTTGGCGATGAATTCCTTATCCCAGCGGTCGCTCGCTTTTTGATAGGTGGTGCGCCAGTCCGACAGTTCGCGGAAACGCAACTTTTCCCGGTAACGATCGCGGCGGCCCGTGGCAGTCTGACCGCCATAGTGGCGGTCCGCCACAGCTTTGACATCAGCTGAAGGGGCCCGCGGATAACCAAGCGTGGTCTGCTGCCCTGGGTGGTCACGAGAACCCACGGTTTGCGGGACAGGGCGCCCCTCGCCGTCGAGGCGCGTCGTGCTTGTCGGTAGCTCGCCTTTGAGGATGCGACTGTAGTCGACATCTCGGTACGGTATGGGCTCGAAGGTTGCGCCCTTCGGCAACTTCCCGCTCGCCATACCTTTCTTGAAATCCTCTTCCGTCATCGGAGGGATATTGCGGTTCATTTCCCGCGTAATGTTGCGGCGCACTTCCTCACGTGCCTGGGCGATAGCCCAGCCTTCGATGGTCTGGGCATGCAAGCTCGAGCGCAGCTTCCATGCTCGTTGCGGGTCGGCATCGACTCCCTTGTAGTCAGGTGCCCCTACCGCCCAGGCCTTTTTGGCTTCCAGTGCCATCAGCCGAATCTGGTTGTGTTCCGCGACCACCCCAATCGGGTCCTGCAGCATGAGAATCAATGCCTTGTCTCTCGACTTGGGCCCGGCGGTCTTTTCGATGTCCCGAACGGCCTGAGTCATCGCCTGGGCCTTACCGAGGCGGGCTGTCGTGAGAGGAACAAGCGCGTTCTCGAACGCCGTGAGGATGGAAGCATGGTCGGCGCCCGTCTTTGGTACGGCGCCATTGAACTCGATTACGTTGTGCTGTAGGGCATCCGTGTTCAAGAGCATCGCGCCTTTGCTAGGCAGAGTGCCGTGGTCGAGCCATGCTTTTGCCTTGAATTCCGTCATGCGCTCAGCCCGCTTACCGTGGCTATCTGAGGTGTAGTCGCGCAGTACCTGTGGTGCCCATAGGTGGGGCGTGTAAGCGAACCAGATTTCCGATTGCGTGTTCGGCCCGACGAGCGTAATCAGCCCTGCCGGCAGGTTCGAAGCTCCCCTGGCGCATACGGAACCCTTGGCATCATCCTTGAGCCCGTCAGACATCTTGGCGTACTCGTCAGGCGTGACTTGCTCCAACAGCTTCTTGAGCGTGCCGTCGTTATAACTACGCCAGAGATCCCACTTGCCGCGATCCTTGTAGAACACGAGCACAAAGCCCTCTGCCAGCAAGCGCACCGCGGGCACCGTCCCTTCGCGCTTGAGCTCACCGAACGCCGAGTCCAAGCTGGAGGCATAGACGTAGTCGGACTCCTTCAGGATGCCCTGATACCGCATGTCCACAACAGTGGGCCGCACGAGCAGAAGCGGAAAGTAGATGCGTCCGCATTGCTGGCAGTCCGCCCCGTGCATGTGAGCCGGTTTGCCCCCTGGGGATGAGGTTGCTGAATTCCCTGCCATGTCTCTTTCCTTTAAACCTTGATCGCCACACCCGTTCAAACACACGCGGCGGCATAGCGTTCCCAGAACGCAGCGGGCAGCGCGTTGGCGTGGTCCTCTAACGTGCCTGGCGCGTCAGTGGCTGCGTGAATGGCGTCACGCCAATGCGGGTCTTGTTCAAAACCCGCCTTCAATTTGACGGCCAGCAGTACGTAGGTTTGCGCGTCACGCCCGTCCAGGCCTTGGGCCGAGGCCTGCGCGGCATGTCTGTGCAGAACATCGATGGCATCTTCCGGCAGCGTCTGGCCGGCCTCATGCAACCGCTCGCGCCAGAGTTCAAGCAAGCGGTTGACCATGCCAACGTGGCGTAGTCGCGTCCATTGCGTTGTATCTGATGGGGTGGCCATCCTGGCGGTGGCTACGGTTTTCGACGCTTCGGCATCGAACACCGTCACCCGGCTCATGGCGCCGACCGCTACCCATGCCAACTGCGCGCCCAACAGCGCAGTGCGTTGAAGGGCGGGAAGCTCAGGCCAAAGGTGTGACAGCACACGCGGGTCGTGCCAGCGCACCCGCACCGTTCGGCGAGCGCCTGAATCGAATCGATGCGCAGCCTGCCCCAGGCGTCGGGCGATAGTGCTGGCGTCGTCGGGACTGGCAAGCCAACCACACACAGCGTGAGCGCGGCCATCGTTGCCGATGATGCCCTCAGCCGCCAGTGCAATGCTGGCCTCCAACAACGGATCATCTAAGGCTGGATCTGTTTCCAGCAGGTAGGCGGCGACCTTACGGCAATCGAGAGTGATGACGTGAGGCAGGAACGCCTCGTCGGCGTCAACTTGCAGCAAGTCACGGGCGATTGCCTGCACGCGCGCATGTCCGGCCAGCAACTGAAGAGGGTCTTCGGTGCCCGGCACGTAAAGCAGGTGGAGGTTGCCATCGGGCCATCGGGCCCGCAGGGCGGTCAGGTGTTGCAACACCTCTTGTCGGAAAGCGGCGTTTTGCATGGGACTCCGTCATTTTCGGAGAGTTGGTCGGCTTCGCAGCGGAAACTGACCATCGCCCAACATGCTAAAAGAAGTCCGCGCACCGCAATCGCGAGAGACGTTAAAGTTGGGACGCCAAGCCCTGATGAATTTTTATATCTCATCATCGAAACACTTACTTCACAGCAGCAACCCAGTTCCGATCGTCAGCTTTCCCGCCGAATAGTCAGCTGCACGGATCCGAAATTGTTGAAATAGAAACCGGGCACATCGTTAGCGAAGCAGAACAGCCTGCCGCTGCTCGGCGCCGCCACCGCTCTGCTACAGCCAATTTGGAAAGCAGCATCGAGTTCACGGTCAATAACTCCAACAAGGCAGAACCAGCGAGCAGTTGGCAAACGAAGTGCCGGCTCGAAGTGTTGCTGAGGCCAGCCCTTGCTGTCATAGCCATCGGCGTCTGACTTTACCCAAGCGTCAAACCACTCACCCCCTGCCGTCAATTGGTAGACAGCTCCTTGCTCCAAATCCACCCCGGTGTCGTTCCAAGGGGCGCTGGCGAATATCGTCACCTCGGTGGTTTGCCCGATCTCCATGGGTTGGCTTCCTTGTGAGCTATTGGTGCTTGCACGCATAAGCGATACGCAACGAATTCGCCGTTGCATCCGTAAAGCACTCCTCCAGCATAGCCGAAGTTAGGAGTATCACTTGTGCCGTGCCGGATTAACTCGATTGAAGGGTAGGCAAGCGATGCAGATGGTCTATGCTGCCCCAAAACGAGTCGACCTGAGTAGGCCGAATATCTCACTGATCCATGGGGGACGGAGCATGGACAACAAAGCGTGGATGCTGGTGCCCGTGTGTCTATTGATGACATCGGAAGCAACGGCAGCATCATGGGAAGTTTCCGATGGCCCGTTGCGGTTGAACCTGGGTGTAGTGACGACGAGCAACGAAACACCAATGGCGCTGGTTAGGCCGGGTCTAGTAGGTACGCTTCCCAAACTGGTCAGCCACAAGATCACAGAACAACAGGCCCAGTTGCTCAGTGCGGCATCCCCCAAAGCCGAGATCCAGTGGCTAAGCATCGACGCGCAAGACGCGCCGGAAAGCTTTGTAGCCGCTGCGCCATTCTGTGCACCACAAAAAGGCGCCAACTTGGTGTCGCGCGCCGCAGCTTGGGAGGTGGCTTATGGCTGCCTGAGAACTCTCTCGTCCAAGCAAGACGGCGGCGGTCAGCCGTTCCTGAATCAATTCCTGGATGGCGGAGCCGGTGCCAGGCTGTACGGTATTGAGCCCGTCCTTGATCTAGTGAACGTGGAACGTGCCAACAAAGAGGATTTCTTATCGAAAAACTCAACGGTATCCCCTGACAGTGCGAGGCCGGCCTCACTCCCTACCCAATCACTCTCAGCGGCCGACGCCGCAACTCAGTTCGTCCCTGCCTCGCCAGTCTGGCCCAGTGGCGAGCCCGGCTGGCACCTTGGCGACGACTATTCGCAGCTACTCAGTGCTTATCGGAAGGTGTTCCCGCGGGGAACAGAAACCAAAGGCGAGGTGCTCGTGGCTCATCTGGACACGGGTTATCTCCGCACAGATCCGGTGAAGCCACTGTACTTTGACCAGAACTTGAGCAAGACATGCTACGCGTCGCAATGTAGCGAAGATGGGACCGCCCACTGGGGTGCACATGGTCCCTTGGTGAGTCCTGGCCATGGCACGGGCACACTTTCCAACTTCGCTGGCCGGCCGTACGTAGACGCTAACGGCAAGGGCTCGACCATGCTGGGCGGCAATCCGAGCGCCCACATATATTCGATCAACATACATGATTCGGTGATCCACTTGGATAGCCGCCGAATGGCGGCTGGCATCTTCCACGCCGTCGATGACGGCGCAGACGTCATCACACTAAGCCATGGAGGACTGCCATCGCTTCAACTCTCAGAGGCAGTGAGTCACGCATATTCCTCGGGCACGCCAATCTTCGCAGCGACAGGCGATTTCTTCGAGCTTCCACTATTTTTCGGAAGAACGTTTCAGCATGTCGTCTATCCAGCTCGTTACAACCAAGTCATGGGGGTTGCTGGCGTCACGAAGAATCGACTCAGTTATGGGGAGGACCCGAGTTTGGCTTGGTGGTTCTCGTTTGGTCCTGGGTACTACGGAAGAATAGGATCGTGGATGTTGAGAGGGAGCTTCGGACCGACCGCCGTCATGAGCGACGGAAATATCGTGTCCGCGTTCGCACCGAACATCACGCGCTCTTCTGCCGAACCGACAGTGAACAACATTATTGGCAGCAATGGCGCGGGCACATCGCATGCCACCCCTCAGGTTTCGGCCGCGGCATCGCTCTGGCTGGAACAGAACCGCAATAACTTTGGAGCTGAATGGCGAGGTTGGCAGAAGAGCGAAGCTGTCTACCAAGCTCTATCCAACAGCACCGATCGCTGCTTCGCAGACTACACGGTCGAGCACTACGGTCACGGCATATTGAAGGCCAACGACGCGTTGGCCTGGGCGTATTCTCGGGACAACAACGCTGGCCCCGTCCTAGTGAAGACCGGGCAAGCTGGCACGTCGCCTTTTCCACTGAAACAAAGAGCGCCGGACAACGTTGAGCTACCTGGCGTCATAGACATCATTGCCTCCGCTCGCTTACCGGGGCAATTCGAAAGCTCCTTGCGAGAAGCATTCATCAACTCGCTAGCCACTGAACTGGCTCAAGTGGTATTCACATCCGACGAGTTGCAGCACTACCTTCAGTCATTGAATGTATGCCGTCCAGCCAATGGCTGTGATCGTTGCACGCGCCAAGATATTGATTGGCTTCGTCTTGCCGAGATTGTTTCGACCTTGGACGATGCCTCTCCAACGCTCAAACACGAACTGGCCGCTTCAGCGCAAACATGGGTCAAAACGAAGTCCAGCCCTGCAGCTCTCCAAGGGGCTGGAATCACAACGACCGCCGGCGCACAGTGATGCGGTCATTTCCACACGGAACAAGTAGGCCGCCACGCCACGGAGAGTGAGAGGCGCCGTTTTCACGAGCTGACCGTTCGTCAGCACACATTCCTCAGAGGTGAAGAAGATGAAAGAGCCTGGTCTGGACGGTCGACATCGCAACAAAGACGGTCAAATTCAACAGAAGCGCAGCGACACATTGAACAAGAACCTCCCCAATCCTATTCCTGGATATGGGCCGAACGTCCCGCTCGAGAAGATTAGGAGGGACACAGGCAAGACCAGTGAGAAGGATATTCGCGACGCGATTAAGAAGAAGTAATAGCCGAAGCGGTAGTGACTCGGCTGTCGGGTATCGGTGCAGCGAAGCTCAGTCTCTGGCGGACGCGGCCGTTGATAGGCCAGCATGGCAATCGTCCTAGCTGACGGAGCGAACGCCAGCCTGCATCGTCCGCGTAGGATCTCGTTAATGGAAGCGGGTAGGTCGTTATCCAGCTTTTGGTTAAGCCCAAGCTAGTGTGTCGCTCTGGCATTCCCCGTCGAATCCACTCCTCGTATTCGACGAGGATGTTGGTCACAATCGCCCAAACCACCAACAGCAAGTCCACCGCGGCCACTACAACAACTAACCTAGCTCGATAAGTTTGGCATTGCGATTTCAGGACGATGCCGAGAAGAGGCCACAGTTCGTACTCGAACGAGGTCGTCCAAGGCTGTCTCGCGCGTCTCAGATACTCCCAGCCTTGTAAATTGCCTGCGCAATGCATGCCCCGATGCTTCTACTCAGAACACATCCTCGCACCTCAGTTGCGAGGCAAGATCAGAGCGTGGTCGCCCCCCCAGAGTTCTTCCAATACCGCTATTGCCAACGGATTGCCGCAGATCACACAGTCTGGCCGGCGCGGACGAAGTCTGCGATTTCTCGCGAACGGCGTATGCCAAGGGCTAACCTTCCAGTAGTTGAACGATTGATCATGGTTGCCACGGGTATGACGCCGTAGCAATTCAAATCCAAGCAGAATTCCAGCTAATGCTGAGACGAAGGCGAACGGCACAACAGTTGCGCTTTCTTGCTCCCGCGACAACTTGCCGGTTCCACACAAGCTCTTGAACAAAGAATCGTAGGCCAAGCCCACAATCGATTCTGTCCCCGAAATATCGTCGGGATATTTTCGGGCGATTGCTTCTGCGGCCTCCAGATCGATTAAAGACTCACGCACCTTCTCGACTGGGACACCCAACTGTGTGGCAATGTGGATTTCAAACTCCTGCTCCATGGCATCCTCGGCATAGATGCAGCTAAGACAGGCATGTTGCGTCGGTTGGCGATGATAGTGCACTACCACTTCGGTGATGTCTGTGGTGGATGCATCGAAAATTTCGCCAGGTAGAACTTCCTCTTGAAGTCGGCGGCGAACCCGTCGACTATCGACGGCTACAATAAGTTTGGCTAACCAGGCACCGCTGTTTTTCTCCGGAAGGCACTGGAGTTCGCTGTGACGCGGGATCAATGTGAGATTAGGAAAATACGGTTGTGCTTTTTCGACAAGACGTTCGCACTTCCTTTTTCCAATATCATCGTTATCGAACCACAATTGACGCTGAAGATTTCCCTCCTCGACGTGATCGAAGTCAACGACATGCAGCTCGCCACTTACATTGAGTCCCTGCATCGCCCAAAGAAGTGCGTTACCGATAGCTCCTGCTCCCGCGAGATATACCTTGCCCAACTGAACTGCTTCATCGAGGACGCTGAGGTCGACTCCAAGGCTATCGAACTGCAGCGTCAGCGGATCCACTAGCGGGAACTCAAGTGGCGGAACAACTCGCTTCATGACAGCCGCGCTGACATAACAGGCAATCAAGCGGCGCAGAATTGAGGCTACTATCGGTAGCCGATTCCGATTGGTAGGCGAACTGCCAATCGTGGCATGCGTGCTTGATACCGAGACATAGAGCGTGTTGCTCCCTGACCCGCACGGATCAACATCACCAATGACGACTTCGAGTGTGGGGGAGGCAATTCCCGACAACGCAACCTCGTTGATCGTTCTGGAGAGCAATGCGATCACATCTTGCGCAAGCTGGGTGGCCATCGGGTCGTCAAGGGGCACTGTCATCAAGACAGACACATCAAGCAACTTCGCCGCTTGCTCGGTTTCGAGAATTCCAAGGGCGGATGCCAACGCTCGTGCGTTCTCGTGCCGTACGGCAGGGATTATTGCGATATTCGACATACATCGACCTTCTGGTCTTCGGGTAGCTGCAGCCAGCGATTGGCCGCATTGAGCTGGAATATGGCTGCGTCCTTGAAAAAGGAGTCCGTGCTCGTCTTAGCGGCGAAGTTGGGTAAAACAATCGATACAGCACCTACGTGTCGAATGACCGCCCACGTGTCGTCGGCACGGGAATGAAACGCATCCCTTGGATGGGAGTGCACTTGTGCGGCAATCATGAGACGCTTTGTCCGCAGTTCTAGCTGCAGTGCCTGCATGCTTTGTGGCGGAATGTGAAAATAATCGGCGTCAGCCCTGTGTGCCGGCTCATACACTTCGACGATGTCAATACGTTTGCCGGCCCGGCGACCGAGCCAGAACGCGATGCCTTCATGATGGCGCTGTCCGCTCGTCTGTAGAACCTGCAGCGTCTGTGCAACGCCTGATCTGGAAATGAAGATGGTGGAATTCATCGTTGTCCGTTCTGCCATGCATACCACAACTGCGTCAGGATGCCGCCCAAGGTGTAATCACCCGAAGTCCGCAAACTCTCCCAGTGGTCACTGAGATGAGATGTATGTGTGTGATATTCCAGCGAGCCTCTCATGCAGATGAAGGGCCGCCCGGTTGTTGGATGCGCTGAGGTGTTAAAAACCGTCGGCAACACCCCGGGCAACTGGTGAAGGTAGGCACCGGTCGAATCCAGCAGATCAATTGAGGGAGGCTGGGTGTTCCAGTTCTGGCAGTTGAACCTCAAACGAAGGGGCGCACGCCCCTCCGCCTGGAACTCGCAGTCGAGAATCGGATATGACACTTGGTGAAGCACCCAGCCGCGCGACTGCGCCAAGCGCGGAGTGAGATGCTTCACTTGTTCGCTGAACAGCCGCTGCGACAGTAGTTCATGCATCGTGCTGCCCGCCACCACCCTCGCGCGGCCCCCAGTCGATCTCCACATTGCCGGAAAGCTGGTTTTCGGCGTAGCTGCGATTCCCGTCAATCGTGCGCCCCGCCACTTTGGCCACCCAATTCGACGTATCCGTCAAATTCAGAGCCGTCGCAGCCTTCCGAAGCTCGACTTCGACCTTCTGGTTAGCCGGCACCTGGATAAAGCCAGTCTCCGGGTAAAAGCCGCTCGTGGTCGCGATCGCAACGCCCACCTTCTTCTCGCTCTGGTCATGCCCTTTTTGTTCGGGCCCTTTGTCAGCATCCATCATGATCTGAAGCTCCTTCGACTACCCCGGCTCCGCCAACCGAAGCCTCCTTAGCACCGCATGCATAGTATCGCAAGCGCTGCTAAATTCGTCAAGCACGAACTTAGCAGCGCTTGAAATACCATGCAAGGCGACTATGCTGGTACCATCGCGGGTTGTTCATGAAGGAGGTGTCATGGCGACCAAGCCGACAGCGGCCGAAGCCAGTGCAGCAGGCGCGCTCGCTTCTTATTTGGCGAGTGTGCGGCAAGTAAAAGGCTTGACCCTGAGAGAGGTGGAAGAGGCAACGGGCAAAGAAATCTCTAATGCCTATCTCAGCCAATTAGAACGTGGCAAGATTACTAAGCCGTCCCCCCATATACTGCACAGCCTCTCAGAGGTGTATTGTGTAGCATATGAAAAACTAATGGAGTTGGCTGGTTACATCGCGGCATCCAACGAGCGCGGTAACAACGTGAAGCATGGAAGCGCCGCCACATTTGCCTCCGAGAATCTAACACCAGAGGAAGAAGCTGAACTTCTGAAATATCTCGGGTACATTCGATCTCTAAAAAAATAAATCTTGAGAGCGGACGACAGCAGCCTAACGCCTGACCAATATCGTAGGGTCAGAAATGAAGCCGACAAGCTGCTGCGTGAAGCCGGCGCGATCGGCCGCTTCCCTACGCCTGTTGACGACATCATGTCAGCAGCGAAAGTGGTTGTGGCGCCTGAGAATGTGCTCGACGAAGGGTTCCTTGTTCGGATGCGGCGCAAAGCCAGTTCCGCATTAAAGCAGGCTCTATCCAAAGTCCTTGGGATATTCGACGCGACCGCCAGACTGGTGTTCGTTGATCAGAGCCTAGGAACACCCAAGAAGACCTTCATCAAGTTGCATGAAGCCGGCCACGGCGTCTTACCATGGCAACGAGGGCTGTATGCCGTCGTAGAAGATTGCGAAAAATCCTTAGCCCCAGACGTGGCCGAGGCCTTCGATCGCGAGGCAAACAATTTCGCAACGGAGGTGCTATTTCAGTTGGATGGCTTCATAACGGAGGCTCGCGATCATAGCTTTGGCTTGAAGTGCCCCATAAATCTGAGCCGAAAATATGGTGCATCGGTTTACGCATCACTTCGTCAGTATGTTCAGAAAAACGAACGCGCATGCATTGTAATTGTTCTTGACCCGCCCGAAATCGCTTCGTTTGACGGGTTCAAGGCAGCACTCCGCCGAGTCGTATCATCACCCTCATTTGCGGAGAAGTTTGGTCAGTTGGCTCTCCCAGCAGAATTTACGCCTGATGACAAGATCGGCAGTATGGTTCCACTTGGCAACCGGAGAATGACAGGACCGCGCGAAATCGAGCTTACTGATCGCAACGGAGATAGGCATGAGTGCTTAGCCGAGGCGTTTAAGCACCCCTACAACATCTTTATTCTAATTTGTGTCAAATCAGCGCTGACGAAGACCACGATCTTTCTTGGCGCGAATAGTTAATTCTTTGCAAGACTCCTTGAGTAAAACTCCTTGTTCATTTTTCACATCAGCCAAAGCTAGTAAGTGAGTTAAATTTTATTCGAGACACCCTCTCACTCAAACAGTAGCGTAAGTAATGCTTGCTCTCCGCCAAGAGATACTTCGTGAAACTCTCGGAGTGCGAGTTGGCACCGCCCCCCCCTCTTCGCCAGCATCGCTCTGACCTGATACCTGAATTCGAGTTAGTTCGCGATGTAATTTCGCTTAAGTAGTAACGTCTTCACCGATAGCCGAGCACAGAGAGAGGCACCTCGAATGACACTCGGACCTAGTCTCAATCCCGAACGACTGCGTAGCTTCCCGAGCGGTAATAGCAACGCCTCCAGGTCATCATGCTGTGCAAGCACGTTGTTTTTTGCAGAAAAACAACGAAGAAAAATCTCGCAAGCTCAAAAGCCGACAGACGAATCACGTGATTCCACGACAGGACCGGCCCGCCACATAAGGAAGAGATCGCTGTGGCTAAAAGCTAATGAGAAAAAGCCGGAGGACCCACTAGCGCCGTCGGCCCCTTACCGACTTACCCCCCAAAAAAAGGGCAGCGTTGTGAAGTAAAATACGCATGTTCAAAGAAAAAGCCACCGCATCAGCGGTGGCCAAACCTTGAATCAGCCCCGGGTGTCCTTGATTGGCGTCGAAGCGCCCGGGTCATTTAACGTGTGCGCGAGTGTCGTACTTCGAAAGATCTATGTCAACCTTGTTGGCAGGATGCACGCGTACGGCTACCGCGTGTTTCATGGAGGGCGCATGCCCAACCATCAGTACTCGCTCGTCCTTATACAGCGAAATGTAAACGGAACGGTGATCGAGCAACGATCCGGCGATGGCTACATCAATGCCACAGCACTATGTGAAGTTGCGGGAAAGCGCTGGCATAACTATGTGCGCACCGAGACCACTGGTCACTTCCTCCGCGCGCTGGCCGCGAAAACCCAAATCTCGGTCCACGAACTGAACCAAGAGGTGGTGGACAGCGGTGGGGCAGTGAGCACTTGGGTCCATCCCAAGGTTGCTATCCATCTCGCGCAGTGGCTATCTGCCGAGTTTGCCGTTCAGGTTTCAGAATGGGTGCACGAATGGATGGCGGGCAACGGCGCGCCAAAACCCGGCCCCGCTCAATTACCGAAGCACCTTGCACGCTACCTAGCAAATGACGGGCGTGTACCGCCAGGGTATTTCTCCGTACTGCAAGAGACTGGCCTCAATCTCTTCGGGCCGCTACACAACGTGGGCTTCGAGATTCCGGAAGGATGGGTACCCGATATCTCTGTCGGCAAGCTTTTCTGCGCTTGGCTACGGGACGAGCGGAATGTTGACACTGACGAGTTGCCCACATACGCGCACGACTACTTGGACGACCGCCCGACGGTACACCCTAAGCTCTATCCAGAGGAATACCTGGTCGATTTTCGCCGCTGGTTTCGAAGCACTTGGCTCCCCAAACACGGCGTCCAATACTTCAGGAAAAAGGACCCCGACAGCCTGCCTTATCTGGACCGGCTTCCGGCCCTGGCTGGACCATCTGCCTCACCGCCCCCTTCACCGTCTCGACAGGTGAAACGAAAGCGCTAACTGGAAAGCCCGCCACAGCGGGCTTTCTTGTATCTACTCGTTGCCCTCGTGTAGGGTCGCCTAGCGCGTTGGTAGCTCGCCTCCCTTTGCGCTTAGATGGCCTTCGACAAGGGAAGCGAGTTGTGTCAGCGAAATGCACAACGCCTTAGAGATGGCCAGCATTGTGTCGAGCGATGGAGATCTATGTCCATTCTCTAGGTAGGAGATATAGGTTCTATCCAGATCCGCTTCTACAGCGAGTCGCTGTTGGGTCATAGATCGTTGCCGTCGCAACCTCATCAAAACCACACCGAATGCAGTGGCACCAGTGGAGCCACTCGGGCCTCCACATGAACTTTTGCTAGACGACGCCTCAAGCTGCTTTTCGGTGCTCGTCACAAGATGCTCGGTCATGTGTTTGCCATCGGGTGCCATAGCGCTGCTACGCAGGTTCGCACTCAAAGAAAAAGGCCCTGCTGCGCAGGGCCTTCAAAGAACGGGGGCTTGAGCCGTTGGATTAAGCAGTTAGCTAGACTGCCGTTTTCGCTCGGGTCGCGCCCCACCTAGACGGTGGGCCAAATTTCTATGGCCGATCAATGATGAGCAACTTGCAGCATGGTGCGTTGATCGCCGTCAGTCACCACGACATGAGCCAGCAGCGGCCAACCAGTGAACATTTTGGCAGACAGCTAGAGTGATTGCACGCACCTAACACTGTCGCGCCGTCATTCGCACGACACCTGCGAAAGGGGCCAGCGCTCTATGTTTGGCCGTGCGCCTCGATTTTCCCACTTCGCCTATTTGAAACGCCCTCACTCTATGCAAGGGCGTTCTTTGACATCACTTATGGATGGCAGCGGCGAAGTGGCTGCCCGATCGGGAAGACTCGACGAACTCATCACGCCTTCTCACCGAAATCTTCCCGCTCGGGAAGATAGCTGATCGAAGAACAGCGGAGAGACGTTGCTACTCGATCGCAGGCGCACACCGGAACGTCGGCAGTTTTACTCAACGACCTGAGTCAATCTCCGCAACCTCCGCTGCAGTGCAGATTGAACCTGTTAGCGCCGATGTAAAACTGACCCACCCGCCGAAGTAAACCTGCCCCACCTGGGAGAGGATGGCGGCTTTTGCCGCCGATGCTGACTCAGGAGCAAGTAGTGGAAATCAAGGTATTGGCAAGACGGGGTACGGCGGTACGGGAGATAGCGCGGCAAACGGGTCTGTCGCGCAACACGGTGCGGCGCTATCTGCGCGACGGGCAGGCCGGCCGTTACAAGCAGCGCGAGCCGCGCCCGACGAAGCTCGACCCGTTCAAGGACTATCTGCTCGAACGTGTCGCCGCCGCGCGGCCGCACTGGATTCCGGCGACGGTGCTACTGCGGGAACTGCAGGACGCCGGCTATGAAGGTGGCATCAGCCAGCTCAAGGCATTCCTGGCGCCGCATAAACGTGTGGCAATCGAGCCGGTGGTGCGCTTCGAGACCCCTCCGGGCAAGCAGATGCAGGCCGACTTCACCGTCATCCGCCGTGGCCGCGCGCCACTGCTGGCGCTGGTGGCGACGCTGGGGTACAGCCGGGCGAGTTTCGTGCGCTTCACCGCCGGCGAGGACGCCACAACGTTGTGCGAGTGCCTGCGCGAGGCGTTCGCCTACTTCGGCGGCACGCCCGAGCAGGTGCTGTTCGATAACGCGAAGTCCGTGGTTGTTGAGCGTAATGCGTTTGGCGTCGGCCAGCATCGATGGAACACGCAGTTGCTCGCCCTGGCCGAGACCTACGGCTTTACGCCGAAGGTGTGCCAGCCCTATCGCGCCAAGACCAAGGGCAAGGTCGAGCGATTTAACCGCTATCTGAAGGAGAGCTTCGTGGTGCCGCTGGCGGCCACGCTCAAACAGGCGGGGCTGAAGCTGGACGTCGAGGCCGCCAATGCACGCATCGGCCGATGGCTTGCGGAAGTTGCCAACGTGCGCGTGCACGCCACCACGCATGAGCGGCCGGCCGCACGGCTGGGCGTTGAGCAGGCAGCGCTGCTGCCGCTGCCCGCGCCGACGTCGGCGCCCATGCCTGTGGTCTCGAAGCTGCGCCGCGTGCTGCCACGCGAGAGCCTGCAGCATCCGCTGGCGGTGTATGACGCGCTGCTGGAGGTGGCCGCATGAATCTGCAGCATGAACGGATTGACGGTCTATGCTCGCAACTGAAGCTCGACCGTATCGCCAGCGATTGGGGAGCGCTCGCGCAGCACGCCGCGACGACCGACGCGAGCCTGGCGGACTTCCTGGAGCAACTGCTACAGGCCGAACTCGGCGCACGCGAGGAGCGCAAGCGCCAGACGCTCACGAAGCTCGCCTCGCTGCCGGGTATCAAGACGCTGGAGCAATACGACTTCGGCTTCGCCAGCGGTGCCCCGCGCGCGCAGATACAAGAGTTGGCCAGCCTCGCGTTCATCGAGCGGGCCGAGAACGTCGTACTGCTTGGGCCATCTGGCGTCGGCAAGACGCACATCGCCAGTGCGCTGGCCTACCGCGCCACACAGGCGGGCATCAAGACGCGCTTCATCACGGCCGCCGACCTGATGATGCAACTGGCAACGGCACGCCAGCAGAACCGCTTGCGGGAGTTCTTCAACCGCGCGGTCATCGGGCCGAAGCTGCTGGTCATCGACGAAATCGGCTACCTGCCGTTCGGGCGTGAAGAGGCTGACCTGTTCTTCAACGTCGTCGCCAAGCGCTATGAGCGCGGTGCCATCGTGTTGACGAGCAATCTGCCGTTCACACAATGGGCCACGGCCTTCGCCGACGACCAGACGCTGACCGCAGCCATGCTTGACCGGCTCTTGCATCACGCACACATCGTGCAAATCAGCGGCGAGAGCTACCGGCTCAAGGACAAGCGCAAGGCAGGGCAAACATCCACGCGGGCAAGCGCGAAAGCAGCCGCGTGACACAGGACCCGGGTGGGGCAGATTTACTTCGGCGATTCGCCGAAAGGCGGGTCAGAATTCAGTCGGCGTTGACATGAACCTCAGGATCGGACAAGCCGAGGCCACCATCCGTCAAGATCAAGTGATCGAGCATCGCCACATCCCAGCCTTCGCCGTCGTCGTCTACGGCAACCCAATCAGCTACTGGGAAACGGGCTCGCGCGACGTATCTCGCGATCTGATCATGGCGCGATGCGGATACAAACCAGCTGCTATCAACCTTGTGGGTGCCCCCAGCGTGCCGTCCCATCGCCGAGTGCCAGGTCCCTCCGATGACGCGTCCACTCAAAGCTTTGGGAAGAAAGTCACGAGCTCGACTGAAACCGAGAACCCGCACCCAGGAAGTCGATAGCACAAGCTGCACCTGAGGATATGGCGCGAGAATTTCTTCAAGGATCGGGGCCCACATAAATAGCTCCCCCTCGGCTCGCAACTCGGGACGTCCACGCACCAAATACGCAGCGTCTGGGTGAAGCACCCCGTCGTAGTCGAGGAATAGAAGCAGGCTGGCGATCCGCGTCGGGTCGCCCTGGCTATCACCACCGCTCGAGGCAATGGACATTGCGCTTCCTTATCGATACGGCGTCTCTGCCACTGCGGCAGAGAGAACACTTGAAGTCCGTTGCCAAACATACTGCCGGCAGGAAGCTCGCGCGGAGCCAGGTCCAGCGACAGGTTGAAGACCGCACGCCTTCAACCGCTGGGCCATCTCATTAGGACTCGTTCTTGCATACGCTGCCAACTCAGTCCCCAGAATATATTGCTTCTGAAACTCACTCAGCGCCTGAACATCTACCCATTGAGCCACATGACGACCAACGCTGTCAGTTGTGGCTGGCAAGAGCCCCGCTCGGACCAGCGCGTAGGCGACCTCCTGCTTCACGCCAAGCTGCACTGCTGCATCGCCAACAGAAAGTCTTGATGCTCCAACTGCTTCCGCACCTGGTCGCCATTTTGCGAGGTCGTCCTTGCTTAGACGCCATTTCCCCAAGGCTTGATTGCAGCCTGAAGGGACCCAAACGGGCAATTCGCCAGTCTGGATCGCGCCAACCAGCGACACGAAATTCTCCGCCGTTGTGATACAGCATTTCGCATGCTGCGTCACCGAGACAGAGTTTTCCGGCTTATCTGCCACTTGCCGCCCAGAATGCGCACATCGCTCCAAAGACGTCGGATCAATCCACCATCTTTGCCCCGCTCTAGGAGGGCCACCGAGCGTGGCCAACAGCCCCGCCTCAAGAAGTTGTCGCACGCGCTTGCGACTGATTCCGAGATGCGCTGCAGCCTGCTCTGCGGTCATCGCCTGTCGTACTCGGCCGGCATAGTCACTCACGGTCTCGAGGTTAACGATTCGAGTACATCGGCCGCTTTTGTGCGTCTGCTCACGCGTCGCTATTTCTCGACCCTTTGCCATACGCTTGAGCAGCGCTGGCTCTACACCACTTCTCTTGGCGGCTTCGCATACAGAGACCCAAGAGTGGTTTCGAACAAGTTGTAGCCCGAGGGTTCTATTTCGAAATGCTAGAGGCGCCTCCCAATGATTGCGGATGTATGACTCGAAAGCCATCCGTACGAAATCAAAGCGCGGATCTTTGAGATAGCGATAGATGTCCTTGTGGATCGGCCCCATGGCGTCGCGAATCTTCCAACTGGAAACGTTGCATCTCTTCTCGCGTATTGCATCGAGCATGCTCTCGAATCCATACGGCCAGTTCATCAGCGCCTTGCCAGCTCCTTCCGCGAGAGGTATTGCAACGGTCAGTGCGCCGGCGCCCTTTAATTTGAGAGGCTTTTTGGTGTTGACGGTGCTACAGCGGACGCCAACTCGCAACGCGAGCTCGTGAAACTCGGACAACGTCAGGTCACCGGTGATGTGGTCGCTACGCTCACCTGGCCGAGCGAGCCGAAAGTCGAGCTGTTGGGCGACCCACAGCGCTTCCTGACCTGCCGGTTGGACCACTGAGCCGGCGTCCGCGAGCGACTTACCGCATACGTCACACCGCAGGCATCGCATTGCCTCAACGCTAAGCGTGGTACCACAGCTACCGCAACGCTCCTGAAGCCATACGCCGTGTCGAGGGCAACAGGTCGTAAGCATCAAACACCAACTCGCTCGCCAATATCCGGCCTCGATCATGCAATGCGGACAAAATTTGAGGTTCCGATGACTCCAGACCCTTGCTGGGCGAGTGCTCGGATGCATGACTTCGTCGAGTAGGCTATCCCAAATCAACGGATGCCCCATATCGCGAACCCACGAACTCATATCAGTCCGGGAATTCAATCGGAACACTGTTACAAGCTCGGCGACAGTAAGCGCGTTGGAGTTCGCACACCTAGCGAGGAAGCCGAGTAAGTCTTCGTCTGGGAAAGAAGTTGGGACTACAGGGAAATCCAGCATGATTGACCTCGCTCAATAAGGCCTGTTGCCATCTCAGCGCTGAAGGGTCAACCATCGATACACCAATGGCGGCAGATACCGTTTAGCTCTAGCTCGGTACAACCTGAACTTGGCATCCGCTGTCGCCTTTGACGCGTAGACGGTGGCATTGGCAAAACGAAAGGCCGATGCAAAACCATCTCGCCAGTTCGAAAGAACGTGGGCTGCGTTCTCAAACTGAGCAGTAACTCGATCCAAGCGATACACCGCTTGACTGAGGTGACGGCTAAGCTCTCTTGGCCCACGCGCGAGATTGCCAAGGCATATCATCAAGTCGAGAAAATCGCCGAACTGTGCGTCTTCGGGCCACGCATTCAATATCGGGAACACACTGTCCAGTTGCCCGTTCGGTTCCTGCCGAAACCGCCGTCGAACCTCCTTGGCCAGCTTGTATGCGGCAACGCTCGCAGGCAGCACAGCGGCGTTGCGCAAGTCAGCCCCACATTTACTAACCTTTTAAAAAGTATTGTCATGCTGCAGCGTATTGGCACTCCGGCTGACGAAAGAACGACTTGACTAACTCAGGTAGTCGTTGAATACGGCGCAGCGCACTCAGCGCCAATTTCTTCATTTCGTTCTTTCCCTGGACCAAGCGCTTGGATACTTGCCGCTTCACGTGCGCCCACACCTGCTCGTCCGGGTTCAGGTGTGGAGAATACGGCGGCAGGTAGAACAGCTTGAGCCGGCCTTGCTGGCTTTCGACGTACGTTCTGACCGGCTTGCTCTTGTGCACCGGATGCCCGTCCACCACCACAAAGACAGGCTTGGTCGCGCCAATCATCAATCGTTTGAGAAACTCGACAAACACCGTCGCGTTGACCGAGCCGTCATGCACCATGAAACGAAACTCGCCACGTGGGCTGACTGCCGAGATCATGTTCAGCGAGAAGCGCCGGCCGGTCACGCCAACCACGGGGGGCTGGCCACGCGGCGCCCAGGTGGTACCAGTGTGGTAGTCCGAGCGAATCCCAGACTCATCCGCAAAGTAGATTGTTGCCCCCACGGCCCGTGCCTCAGCCCGGATCTGCGGATAGGTCTCCGATTCCCACTGTCGCACCAGCGCAGCGTCCTGCTGCCAAGCCTGATAGAGGGGCTTCTGCACACTAAACCCCAGCAGCTTCATGATTCGGCTGACCGAGGCCAGCGACAGCTTCTTGCCAAACTCGCGATGGATCAACTCAGCGATCAGCGACAGGGTCCAGAGGCCGAACTCGAACTTGTACTGCAGCGGCGTGTTGTCCCTGATTGCCTTGGCCAGCCAGCGCATCTCCTCGGCGCTGATCTTCGGTGGGCGGCCAGGGATCGGTTTGGCCAGCAGCGCCTTCTGCCCGCCGTTGGCAAAGTCGGCCAGCCAGCGATAGACGCTGCGCACATTGACACCAAAGGCTGCAGCCACGCTTTCTACCGTCTGGCCTTCGCGAATCGCCTTGACTGCCTGCTGCCGCATTACCTGCAAGGTTTGGTGTTCGATCGACCGAGCATCCGAGTTTCGTTTGCATTTCATGCAAACATTGTCTCACATGACATTACTTTCCAAAAGGTTAGTACATGTGAAGTAGCTGTGGCGGAACATGTCCAAGGACCTCTTCGGGCTGCATGCGCAGCGATCAACCAAATAGACACCGTGCTCGGCGCAAACAGCAAATGGGGCAAGGCTCCATTCCAGTGCACCGTAACCGCGTTCTGAGACACACAACGGGCAAAGGCGACTGGCGTACCGAACAATGTGGCGGTCACGCAGGAGTTGGTGCCCCAGGATGTGAAGGTCCCCATCAACTACTGTCGGCAGCATCGCCGCCAACGAGGCGGGTTCAATACCGAGTAACCGACCAAGATGCTTATAGCAGTAGCGCGACGGCCTCGAGCAATGCGCACCAAGCGCCTGGAACGCGGTGCTCGCGGAACCTAAAGCGTTGCGCTCCGCTACCCGGAAGATGAGGCTTTCAAAGTTCTCGTAGGGGTGAGGAGAGACTTGAACGGGTGGGGCTACAGAGGGTACCGACCACTGACGCACGTCGCGCCGCCCCCAAAGCGGTGCATCCGGCTGCGGATGCTCAGGCGCTCCCTTTGCTCTGATCAGGCAAAGCATATGATGAACGGCTCCATATGGGATGTATGTAAGTGCGGCCCAGCGGCTACGCCGGGCCGCACGGAGGCTAGACCTGAGTGCTATTGAAGCCCTCGAAGGGCTCGTGAATTCCGATCAGCGGGGTGAAAGTGAATTCTTGGGCGAACGGATTCCTGTTCGGAGGTACCTCAGCCCAAACTTCATCGCGAAACGCACATGCCAGAACTGCGCGATCGATTCCTTTTGCCTGGCCGCTTTGAACACTCCATATAGCGCGATCAAGACTCTTGATCAGGTAGTCGATTAGACCGAAGCTGGCGTGGTAGAGACGACTCAACGTATCGCCTTCCGTGAGGTCAATAGTTGGGACAGGTAGTATCTTTGTGATGCTGCCTACTAGGGCGGCGAACAGCCGCTGCTCTTCGGGCATCGCCCAATCGAATCGCTCCAGGGTGACCGTGGCAGAGAATCTTCGCCGCAGTTGCTCGTTGGTCCAAAGCAGTTGGCGAGCACGTGGCAGCCCGATCAGAACGACGGCAATTTCGCAGCTATTCATCAGGTTCTTGAGCCAATCCGCGGCGTCGTATGTATTGCTTCGCCTGTAGTCGACCAAGTGTTGCGCCTCGTCCAAGACCAGGACCTCTGTGTGTAAATTTCTGATAAGCGTCGCGATGCGATTCATCTTTGTCTCTGCAGAATGTCGCGAGGCGCTCGCCAAAGGGTCACCAAGGCCTTCTAGGATTGCCGCGGCGAGCGACTTCTGTGTCGGAGAGGCTGGAATTTCAACGTGTACCGCACTACATGATTTCCCAGGAACACGCACCAGAGGAAACGTCGCGCCCAGGTACTCCCGAACGGTTGTGGTTTTGCCTGCCCCGCTGAGTCCCAGCAGCATGAGCCCTCGACTGCATTGAGAATGCAAGACATACCGATGGACCTCGCCCAGTCGATCGAAGGCCTTAGACACTTGAGGCGTCTTGATGAATTGATGGCGAAGAGAGAATTCATGCGATGCGTTCATGATTGGCTCCGTTGAATGGGGCGAGGTGTTCTTGGCCGGATTTCGAGTGTCGGCGGCGACTCGAAGTCGAAAAGGGTGGACTGGGCAACAGGCTGCGACTCATTTGCGGCCGACTTTGGTTGGCGCCGACGCCCGTCCTTGTCGAGCTCCATCTGCGCTGAGTAGCGTCGTTTACGCAGTTTGTTGGACCTCTTCGCCGCATCAACATCGGCCATGATTTGACGATAAGCTTCAAAAACTGCCTCAGGGTTGCTTGAGTTACCGCCACGTGCCTTGGCCAACTGCCGGGCTGCGTAGTGGATGTCTCGGCTCATCCCAACCATCCTCGGATCTTTGTTGGGTACCTGGAGAAACAGATTACGGACGGGATCTCGCACCCATACGTGACCGAGTTCATCGCGAAAGCGAACGTCGACTCGCGCGTCTTCTCCTAAGCGCAAGCGCAGTTCGGCAAGCTCTGTTGAGTGGTACCTCTGACGATCGAGTTCAACACCGTAGTGGTGAAGGCGAACGTCTGTTCGAAGTGAAAGGACACACTCAAGCTCATCCAGATCTAGAGGCAGAAGTGGAGCACGTTCGACCTCACCCTGCTCCCAGGCCTTGGCAGGCGTGAGACCACCTAAGCCGCGATGAGGCTTCTGAAGGTAACGATCAACTACCCACTTCATGACTGCTGCCTCAAGATCTGCGAGAGTGAGGCAAGCCAACTTTTCTGATGGATAGTCGCCACGCTCTCGCGTGTTTGAGAACGTAGTTCCAGACAGGCGGTGAACCAAATCCTCCGCCATGGTGCGGAAGAATCGCTCAATTGCCCCCTTCATCTCCGGCCCTCGTGAACGGGGAAAGAGAACCTCGATACCGAGTTCGTTGAACGCCGAGATGAGCTCACCCGCATGAAACTCCGCAGCGTTGTCAGGAACGATGTAGCGAGGCAGCCCACGAGCTCGCCACTCGTTGATGACCGTCGGATAGTTGGCCAGCCATGCATGTTTTGGGCGGATTGCACGCTCGATGGCTCTGAGAACGCTTTCAGTGTTTGGCGCAGCCAAGTGAATATAGAACGCCATGACCATGCGGCTGTGGCGATCGAGTATGACCGTGATGTACGGGCGACCAATAACCTCACCACTTTCCGGATCGACGATAAGCACATCCAGCAACGTGTGGTCGATCTCCCAGCGCTCTAGGATTTTGTCGACCGTCAGTTGGCCCGTTGCGTTGCGGTGCTTCTTGTTCGCTGCATGCTTTCCAAGTCGCTCGCAGTCGACCTGATATTGATCCAGTCGAGCGATATAGCGTCTGAGCGTTGATATAGATGGCAGCCTCAACTGCTGAGATGGCAAATGCCTTCTATTTACACTGTCCACGCGCGACCGAAGGTCCTCATAGACTTGCGCGATGGCTGGCCGTTCGGGCTTAAGGTACGACTCTTCGAGAGATACCTGGAGCAGATCCTCAAGATCGCCTCGGATGACAGCAGCACGACCCTTCCTGCAGTGCAGAGGAACAAGCTGAACGACACACTTCGTGCGATAGCTGCGCGCCCAGCGCCACACAGTTAGCGGTGAAGGAGGCCGCTTGACGTCTTGAATTGCCCAATGGATTTCCGCTAGGCGTTTGCGAAGCTCATTGTCGTTGGGCAGCTTTGAACCATCCGGCCGGAAAAGAGCCTCAAGGTAAGCCCGCCGACGCAACGCCTCGTCTGAATGTGCCTTGGGAAAGCAAGTCAGGTCTGGCGGCGCGTTCCTGATCAGGGGAATGGTGTCGATGTAAGGCTGTGCTGGATCAAGGACCAGCTCCCTCCGCTCATACAGTCGATAGAACTCGGCTTCAGTGAGTACGACCGGCTCGCCAAAGTCGTCCTTGAACGCGAGCCGCCTGTCCATCAGCCGATTTGCGAGCAGCAGTCGCCGACCATTGAGCAGAACACATAGTTGCGCTCTAAGCGAAAAGGTCTGCATGACGATGCCCTCCCTCAAGGTAGATAACAGCGTCCGGAACGATCGGCTGATCGAGATCAACGCCCACGATGCCCAGCCCCAGCAGACGCCAAGCATCACAAGGGCCAACCACCGAAATGAAATCCGATAGCGTCCGGGGGGAATTGCTCTCAAGCTTGTGACGGAATTGCTCAAGCTCCGCGCTGGTGAGGGGCGTTCGGCGGTGGTACATCACCTCCAACACGTTTGAAGCACGAGGCTCCATCTCTAGCTGCTTGTCCGTTACTACGCGGAACCGCCGGCCGGATTGAGCAAAATGGGCTTCCGCAGCCGCCATACGGCACGCCACCCGCGCTGATTTCATACGAACGTCAGGCTTCACCTCGAACCATCCCTGCGTACCGTCTACGAAGTAGACCCGCACATCTGGGACATATTGCTCAGAGCGGTCACCAACGGAGAGCGACTCGAAAGAGGGCTGGACTTCATAGCTGCGCACCAAGGGGGACAGCTCACACAAGCGGATGAATTTGCCCTCAAGCATTGATTCGCATTGCGTTGGATGCCCGTTCTTTAGTGACGGGATATACGCTCTGAAGTGGTTAGAGCGTCGTGTAACGACTTTACGTACAGGCATGTTGATCTCCCAGCACGCCGCGGCCGTGCCTCACACTGCTGCGGCAATGTCATGCAAGTCATGAGCGTGCAGCCCCCTCCAGGACAACAAGTAGTTGTTCTGGATGCATGCCGAATGCGCGAACGGGGACACTGATTTGACAAAAAGCAGTCAAGTCAGCGGCTTTCGGCTAGGCAAGAGGAATAGAGGGGCTTGACTCTCGGGTCAGGAGAGGGGAGACTCGGCGGTGTCCAGTCGACGGATCTCCATAGGTCCCGACGCAAGAGCGCTGCAGGCCCTTCCGGTTTGTGGCGCTTTTGTTTTACATGGGTCCTCCCTCTAGCACGGCGCTGCTTCCACGGCAGCCATCTTTCGGTTGCGAAGTATCGCGGCATGGATACTTGCTATCAGCTCAATCTCCTGCGCTGAGAACCGTGGCAAGTCATCCGCAAGTGCAGTAAATAGCTCGTGTGCCCGCACGGGCAGTTCCTCTGGCAAGCGAACATAGCGCTGCGAGCGCCGAGCGCATTCAGTCAACTCGCTGTGTTCGCTGGTCTTGAGCTCAAGCGCGCAACCGAGTAAGTCCAAGAAGCTAGCCCCATCCGGAGTCCGCCTGCCGGTTTCAATTGCACTTACATAGGCGTCGTCAACGCCCATGCGAAGCGCAAGTGCGGCCTGCGTCAGGCCGAGCACTTTGCGCCGCCTTCGCACGAAATCCCCAAGGGCTGTCACGCTGTTTGTCGTCAACAAAATGGAGTCGTATCACTATCCTGCATGCTGTGAAAGACTGCAACCCAAGGGGATGTAACCGGCCGCGCGTGACAGCATCAAATTTTCACAAATTTAGGTATTTGGCTAAATTTTCTTGCTAACGAAATAGATAAAGATCTTTTTTTTAATTCCACCGCATGTGTTTTCAAAAAAAACAAGCGATTCCCCGCTGAATTGGCAAATTCTTGCGACAGTAGCCCTGGCTATTTTTATTTTCAAATCAACTCTTCCCTGGCGATAGCTAGCAGCTATACCACCAGACCTCAGCCCCGGCTCAGCCAGGAAAAGCGCGCTCGCGGCCCATCGCGCCACTGGCCAGTGGCTTTGCAAGCGTGAGCGAAGAGATCCAATCAAGCGTGCTCAACAACCACCAAACCCGAACAAACTAGGTCAAACTCATCCAAATCCCATCCAAATTTGCCTCACCATACTCAACTGGTTTGAAATAGAATAAAATGGCGTGAGAGGCGCGGCCTTTCTTGCCTGCGCTCCTCTATCTAAGTGCGAACAACCATGGATGACCGCTGGCTCTCTGTCGACGAAATTGCTGAATACCTGGGGGTCGCGAAAGACACCGTTTACTCATGGGTGACGAGCAAAGCTATGCCAGGGCATAAGGCATCGTCTTATACATAACTCTTGCCTCATTTTTGAGCGCACCTCCTGGAACCCCTTGAAATAAGGCGCTGCGGGTTGTCGACCGCTGAATGATGGCGGTTCGGCGCTCACAAGCCGGCTCCAGTAAGTCATTGATTTTTAAGGGGTGCGGCGAGATGTGTATAAGACGATGGGCATAAGGTCGGGAGATTCTGGAAGTTTAAGAAAGCAGACATTGATGTTTGGGTGCGCGCCGGAGGTGCCGCAGAGGGGTTATCGAGCGTGAAAGGTGATGACCGTGATTCCTGAATCTAAAAGTCAAGCCTCTGCGAAATAAGACATAGATCTGGCGAGAGAGTGTGGATATGGCGAAGATTGCATGTGTTGACTTATTTTGTGGCGCGGGGGGATTGACACACGGATTGGTTCAGGAAGGGTTACCTGTGGTAGCCGGAATTGATCTAGACCCGGCATGTGAATTTCCATACGAGGCAAACAATCCAAGCCGCTTCATTGAGCGCGATGTCAAACGCCTGACAGCCGATGAGCTCAATGCGCTATTTGGTAATGCAAAAGTCCGCGTGCTTGCTGGGTGCGCTCCGTGCCAGCCATTTTCCACTTACGCTCAACGCTATGAGTCGGATGGCAAAGATGGGAAGTGGGGGTTGCTATATCACTTCGCACGCCTGACCGAAGAAACGAAGCCAGACATCGTCACGATGGAGAATGTGCCCTCCGTCGCCAAGCACGCTGTTTTCCATGACTTCGTGGATGCGTTGAAAAGTCTGGATTACAAAGTTTGGTTCGACGTGGTCGACAGCTCCCAGTACGGCGTCCCGCAATTGCGCAGAAGAATGGTTCTGCTGGCCTCTCGGCACGGGGAGATCGAGATGATTGCACCCACTCACACAAAGCCGAAAACCGTCAAGCAAGCCATCGGGCGATTGCGAGCGATCCAAGCAGGCGAGTCTGCGCCCAAAGATAGGCTTCATGCCGCCTCCTCTCTAACCGAGAAGAATTTGCAGCGTATTCAGCATTCGCGTCCTGGCGGCACATGGCGGGACTGGCCGGAAGACTTAGTCGCTGATTGCCATAAGGCTGATACCGGTCGCACCTATCCTGGCGTCTATGGTCGGATGGAGTGGGACAGGCCGGCGCCGACCATGACGACGCAATGCTATGGCTTTGGCAATGGAAGGTTCGGGCACCCCGAGCAGCACCGCGCAATTTCGTTGCGCGAAGCGGCCATCCTGCAAAGCTTCCCACGCGACTACAAGTTTGTCCCCAAGAAAGGGGAAGTTAGCTTTACCGTTCTTGGGCGCCTAATTGGAAATGCGGTACCGGTGGAGCTCGGTCGTGCGATTGCAAAAAGCATCAAGCAGCATCTCGCATCTCTAAGCGTCCAGTGATCCCTCAAGGAGAAAGGCGCTCAATGTCGCGCATACCTCCTTCCTCGGAAGCCACAAGTCGCCGCATGGCGAAGGTACGACAGAAGAACACGGATGCTGAACTCGCGTTACGGCGCGAGCTACACCGTCGCGGCCTACGGTACCGAGTTGACTTTATCGTGCTAGAAAAGCCCCGCCGAGTAGCCGACATTGCTTTTCCGAATCTGAAAATAGCCGTTTTTGTGGACGGTTGTTTTTGGCATGGCTGCCCGATACACGGCACGTGGCCCAAGCAAAACGCTGAGCTCTGGCGAAAGAAAATTGAGGCCAATCGCATACGCGACCTCGACACAAATGATCGCTTGCGAAAAGACGGTTGGATTGTGTTGCGTGTCTGGCGTCACGAAGTAGCAGCGGAGGCGGCCGAGACTATCGCGCGCGAAGTTGCGGCGGCCAGACACAAATAGCGGCGCATGCGCCGAGCGCACTAAGAACGGCGAAGCGGGTGCGGTCGATGGAAGCGGGGCACCTTGATCGCAATTTTGCCTGTGCTGACACCGCCTGAAGATAACGAAAATGTCGAAGATTCTCCCTGTTGAACCGCCACCGCGCACCCCTCGCTCAGAAATGAAAGTGAGGGAAGCACTTGCATCCATCCACGATATTGTTGTCTTGCATTCAGTCGCGTGGCAGGGCGTTCGCCGTGGACGTCAAGCCGACGGTGAGGCCGATTTCGTAGTTTTGGCACCTAATAGGGGTATCGCTATCCTTGAGGTGAAAGGCGGCGGAATTGAAATAGTCAGCGGGCAGTGGTACTCGACAGATGGAAAAGGAGATCGTCATCGGATTAAGAATCCGTTCGAACAGGCGAAGGACTCCAAGTACGCTCTGATCGAATACCTGAGAGAAATCGACCCCCGCCTAGCTCGCGTTCCTATCGTGCATGGTGTGGTGTTGCCTGATGTCCTCTTCACGGGACAGCTTGGCATGTCCGCGCCACCGGAGATCGCTCTCGACAAGAATGCACTCACACAACCAAAGACCGCACTTACTCGCCTGTTCGACTATTGGGCCGTAGCTGGCCAGGCGACCTCCGAACAGCTGCAACGCATCACCGACCTCCTTGCCCCAACGACGACGATAGCTCCACCGCTTCTCGATGCACTTGAGGTGGCGAATCGGGGAATCGTCAAACTCACACAGCAACAGATCGAAACCCTAAATGGCCTTCGTCGACACCGACGCGCCACTATTCTCGGCGGCGCTGGTACGGGCAAAACCGTGCTGGCCATCGACAAGGCTTGCCGGCTGGCTGGCGAAGGGCGTCGCGTCGCGTTAGTCTGTTTCAACCTGTTGTTGCGTGATGAAATCGAGGCCAGGTTTCTCCCCAGCAACGTTGAGGTACATACTTTCCATGGCTTAGTGCGCTCATGGGGTCGGAAGGCAAAGCTTGCGTTGCCGCCGAGTGCTGACGAGGCGTGGTACCAACACTCAGCGGCAAACCACTTGCTTGACGCAGTTGCGTCTGTGGACGAACGCTACGATGCGGTACTCGTCGATGAGGCCCAAGACTTCGCACCGGATTGGCTAAGGGCTTGTGAGGCGACGGTTACTCCGGACGGGATAGTCTATGTATTCGCAGACGCGCGCCAAGATGTCTATAGGCGGAGCTGGGAACCAGACCCTCAAGCGATTGCATTCGAACTATCGATCAACTGTCGGAATACTCGACAGATCGCAACGCTCGTGGCGGCCCTGTTCAACGAGGTAGTACGCGACCGCGACATCGATGGTCCCACACCCATCTTCCTCAGCGCGACGGGTGTCGGGAAGGCAGTACTGCTCTGCCAGAGAACGGTCGAGGATCTTCTCATCCGTGAGAAGTTGGCGGCGAGCCAGCTTGCCGTGCTTTCGGATTCACGCGACACGGTAAGGCAGCTCCGCGAATGCATCGTAGCGGATCTACCTTTCTGCGCAGCAGGCGGCACGGGTATCGTTGCGGAGACCATCCACAGGTTCAAAGGCCTTGAGCGAGAGGTCGTTGTCGTCGCACTATCGCCAGCAGTCAAGCTGGCGACGGCGCTGGAACTGCTGTATGTGGGATTCAGCCGAGCCAGGGCAGCTCTTTGGGTGATCGCCGACGAGGCGATGATCACCCAGCTCCAAGACTTAGATAAGCCCACTGTTCATTTAGAGCGAGGCGGACAGATACCCCGACTGTCCGAATAGAGCATCGCGCGACAAGTACCGGTTGAAGTAGCGGCAGGAGGGCTCCCCAACATGTAGGCAGGCGAGACAAGCACCGCCTGAGTCTTTACAGCCTGGATCTAACGGACAACGGCGCTCCTCCGTCACAACCGCCTCTAGAAGACGGTGCAACTCCGTCTCAAATACTGCTTGTAGCCCTCCCAACACAAAATCGCCACGCGCCGCCGCGTAGACGAAGAAGCCCAGATGAAGGGGTACCAACAGTTCCGAAAGCGCGTTCCGATCGATGCCCGCAAATGTTGCGGTTATACGCAGAAACCTGTGCGTATAGGAATGCACTAACTCAAGAAGATCCGCTCCGATGTCCCGTTGACGGTCTGCCCACGCATCGGGCAACACGGCTGATTTCAATATCGCTATGCGCGCACTGCGGGAATCGTTCCACGCGGGAAGCACATGCCCGCGTTGCGTAAGCCAAGTTGCGACTCGTATCGGGTCAAGGCGAACGAAGAGGGCCTCCGTCTCGGCCATGTCCGCATAGACGCGATACCCGCTCCGACTTCTGTATGGAACCAGTCGGCCGGCACCCGGCTCATGCTTGCCACGTGTATAACCGAATTGACCTGTAAGCACTGGAAATCGCTCAACAAGCTCAATGCCTTCCACGTGGCTTATCCTCATTGCACGCACGTAGTCTGAGCGGTAGAGGTTTCCGAGGTCGGACTGATCTTCGCTGCCCGATACCAGATCGTCGATCGTGACGCGCGAGCTACTCATTGCAAGAGCAATAGTGACCGCCTGCGCTTCGGCATCTGCTCGAGTCAAATCCGGCAGCAAGACATCTGCCTGAACACTGGCGTCACCAGACTGGCCCGCCAGGTCAAGCATCCTCTCGATCATCTCACCGGGTAAGCCTTGAGCGACCAGTGTCTGGCGAAGCGACTCCCGCGTGGCAGGCAGCTCCTCCATGGTTCTCGTCTTCATACCGTCGACAATCCACTTGAGTGCCTTGGGTGGTCCTCCCCCTTCCAGTACTGCACGGATCTTGTCTTTCGAGGGCGGGTTCACAATGACAACCGCCCGGGGGGTGTAGACGGACGCTGCGCGATGTGGCTGATAGGAAAGATTACCCTGTCCACACGAACACTTTGCGAAGCCGAACCCCTGACGAACAGTAGTGTCGCAGACGGGACAGAAGAACCGGATCTCGGTGGCAGACGCCGTCCCAGGAAACGCTACTGCCACGTCATTGTGCGTAGAACATCGAGGAATGTAGGGTGCCTTTATTGCGCCACAGGCTTCATGGTAGCCAACAAAAAACAGCTGTCCTTTCCCAACCTTCTTTCCACACCTGCAATTTGCGTCCGGCGTGTCGTGGACTCGCCCGCATGAGTTGCATATCCAGCTCTTAGGAAACGGCTCGACATCAACTCCGTTGTCAGGGTCGAGTGTGACCGTTTCAATCTTTGCTCCGGACTGGAGGGCTGCGTAGAATCCGCCATCCATACCCTTATTGCGCCAAGCTGTAACCTGCCTCTGTATAGCCCTGCGGAGCGACTCGTCATCAATGTCGTTGCGCACAATGGGCGTGCGCCAGTCCTTGATCTTCCACACGCCGTTTTGAAGGTCGACGGTTTGCTCCGGCAGGTAACCGAAGAGTACTTGGGACGCACTACGTTTTTCCTTCACGGATCCTCCTAGACACGTCGGCCGTTAATTGGCACGGACTTCTCTACATCCCTCAGCGAGAGCATCGGCCCATCCTCGCTCGGAAGCACATCCGAGATCCAAGATGCGTTCGACGGCAGACTCTCAAGATTCCTTCGAAGCTCGTCAACCCATTCTCGGAGGTCAGCGCGCATGGGTTCGTCGAGACTAGTGTTGAGTCCAAGCAGTTGCACTAGGCTGTCAAATTCTGTCTCCGGATCGTAGTGACCAGCGTCGAATCGCTTCTTGAGTGCCGCCGCGGTGGTGAGCGCATCTGGAAACCTCGGTTCCTCTATTGCTAGGAGCCTTGCCGAAACCAAGCCAGGCAACGTGCGCTTGAGGACGCGGCGGCTTCGTCTCGTTACTGGAATCGGCTCGACGAAACGGTCACCCTGTTGGACGAACTGACGGAACGATCGAAAAACTCCCGCGTCGCGCTCACGTCCCATCTTATGGACCACGAAAACGAGAGCAGGAAAGCGCCGTCCAACCCGCGCCGTCGCCTGAATGAATTCCGCAGTGGCAAGAGGCAAGCCGAGCATAACCATAACGTTCAGCCGATCGATGTCCACGCCGTGAGACATCATGGAGGACGCAGTAATCACGTGCAGACGGTCTTCGAAATTCTTCTCTGGTGTCTGCAAACTTTCGAGCGTTCGGCGTACCTCCGAAAAATCAGTCCCGCCGGTCAACGATGCTGTATGAACCTGGCCAGAAGCCTTCAATTGAGTCGGAATCGAGCGGGCGACTGCCTCAAGGTCTCGGAGCGTGTTCCCGTACACAACATCGGTGCCGTACAGATTGAGCAGCATCCGCGCATGTGCGGGATCTACACCTACCTCGATACATATCTGTGTCGGCTCAGTGACGAGACGTCGTACACATCGTTGCAATTCGGTAAGCAGTCGGTCCACCGTGTATTCAACCGTAACGCCGCGCGGAGCAATAGCGATGAAACGTCGCATCAACTCCTGAGATTCGGCGGTCCAGAAGCCAGCACCCGCTCGTGGTGGCGGGACGGGAAACACGCGGGCCGCCCGTCTATAGAGCACGTCGACCTGCTTCTCATAGCCGGTCAAGGTTGCCGAAGACGCAAGGATCTTTGGTTTCCTATTGACGAGTGCGAGCTGAAGCGCATCGTAAAGAGACTCGTAGTGCGAGTCGACAGCACCTAAGCTGTCGCGCAAGAGGTGAAGTTCGTCCTGCAACCGAAATGATGGTGGGTAGCGTGCAGGCTCCATCGGAAGAGATACCGACTCCGCCTGACACCCCGGAACAAGACACCCATTCTTTCGCGCCGATCTTGGTGCATACGTATATCCGTGCCCCGGCTTAGCGCAGATTCCGAGCGGAGCTCCAACCAGTCCGCGCATTGCAGCCTGAAGTGCAATAGAAGCAGCCTTGTCGAGAGTGCCCACTATGACGGTCGGCAAGAAACGATAGATCTCTTCATCGACGACATATATTGGCAAGGCGTCATCGGGCCACGGGCATGCGTCATTGCTGCAACGATGTTCAAGTCGCCACGTCAGGCGCGAAAAGCCCATCTCTAAAGTTCGCTCGTGACAGAATGGGCAGCGCTCCAAGACTTGGTATCGGCCAGGCATGGCATCGTCATCAGGGTCTGGTTTCCCAGGCTTCGGATCAGCCTCGATCCGATTTGGTGTCGCTCCCTCCCCTACGAAGAAGCCCATTGCAAAGGGCGCTCCGCCGATGTGCTCCTCGCGACGAACCAATTCTGCTGCGGCCATGGCATCCGCAAACCGCTGCGTCTGTTGAAGCGAGAGCATGCGCAACGGAAAGCGACTCCAGGCTGTCACGCCAGACACCTTACCCGTCAGTCTGTCGTGCAAAGCAGCCGTTACGAGCAACCCAAGGTACGTCTCCGTCTTCCCGCCCCCAGTTGCGAACCAGACGACGTCTGCGATGTTCGGTTCATTGACGATGTCGACAATAGAAGCGAGATTGGCCAGTAGAAAACCAAGTTGGAACGGTCTCCACGCTGAATACTTGCCATTCGCCGACAAATGCATCGCCCGATTCATCAGCCGGAAGGCTCTTGCAAGAGTTACATCGTTACGAAGAAGTTCGATGCCGTGGCTGATTCGCTCGCATTCATCCTCGAACTCCTTCGCAGCTGTGTCCGCCTTCTCGCGCATTTGCGCATCCCAGCTCTCCGACATCTGGCGCTTCCCAAGCGCTGTCGGTGACCATTCACCCTCTCCCCAAGCGACGAGGTGGTCGCGTAGAAGGCAAGCCGACGTGATAGGGTCATTCTCCAGCGTAAGGAAGCTGCAGTCGGGCGGACTCGCTGGCACATTCCAGAACTCTGGGCGTTGCTTGTCAACAGCCACCTCGTCTTCACAGATAAGCTTGCCTTGCTCCTCTCGGACGCTACAGTTGATGCCGTAGGCTGGCACACGCCGGTCGTAGCGGAACGAGTCCTCTAACGCCTCAAGAACGAATGGCTCCGTCGCAATCCCCGCCACCTCAAGCGTGCACTCGTAAAGGCGAGTGTCACGAAAGGGCGGCGCCTCCTCGGGAGACGCATTCACGAAGGTGATCGTCAGCACGGGCTTCCCGTCGACACCGACGCCAACCTCAATCTCAAAGAACGCTTCGAGCCCTTGATGACCCGTTGCTAGGGTCAATGCCCTTTGCCATTCTTCACGCCCCACGCACAGATTTGCATCCGACTTCTGAATCGAAACGTCGATGGTGACGGAAGCGCAGTCAGTCTTTCTCCATTCCTTCGAAGGTTTATCGAACAGCCACGCCTTGGCTGTGGCGGTAACGCAAGCGCGCCACGGACCATCGTCGGCGGGACGCAATTTGACCCCTTGGGCGCAGGGCTCAAGTCGCTCAGCCCTATCCCCGAGTCCACTCCCCGCTGCTGCGGCAACAGACTGAAGGCGCCCCAACCAGAATTTGCCAGCCGGCTCCACATCAAGGACGGCGTCATCATCGCCACGCCCAGCCGCAGTCATCCGGTTGGATAGCCAGCGCACGAAACGCTCCTGCGCCTCCAATTCAGTCATCTGAGCCATTTGTACTCCCTCGGAAAAGGTTCTGGTTCTGCCCGCACTGCCGCCTTCCGGGACTTCCGTTCTTTGTTCTTGGCAGGCTTGCCACCTGTCTCTTGAGACGACTTATCTCCATCGCAATCTCCTTCGGTTTTCAGGAGCTGAGAAGGGCAGTACGCCGATAGAGAATTGTTGGCGCGGCGCTTTGCCCGGTTCAACAGGCGTTCTAGTGCGTTGCTCTCAATTTGACGTACTCGCTCTCGCGTAACGCCTAATTGTTGGCCCACCTCCTCAAGAGTCCGCCCACCACTTTCATCCTCAAGACCGAAGCGAAGATTCAGCACCCGCCGCTCACTCTCTTTGAGCCCGGCGAGCGCGCGCGCCACGGCGTTCCGCAGCGAATTCCGTTCCGCACTTTCGTCTGGCCGTTCCGCTTCGGCGGCAACTAGATCGATCAAATTTACGTCTGGAGCACCAGCAACAGGTTCGTCGAGCGATGTTGGTTGCAGCATGCTGAGATGCTGAATAAACGCTACACGGTCGATCGGCCACGCCAATTCATCGGCCAACTCCGATAGGGTTGGGTTTCGCGCCGGTTTGGCTTGATGCAAAAGACGGAAGGCGCGGCGATATCGATGCACTTCCAAGGTAAGGTACGCAGGCAACCGTATCGTGGCCCCTCGGTCGGCGATCGCTCGTGTGACAGCCTGGCGAATCCACCAAGTCGCATAGGTAGAAAACCTCAAACCGAGGGTATGGTCGAATTTTTGAGTCGCGCGAATGAGACCAAGAATGCCTTCCTGAATAAGGTCATCTGCAGTGAGGTCAGACATGCCGAAAAAGGGGCGTGCGACATGTGCGACCAAACGCAAATTAGCTAACGTCATTTTCGACCCAGCGGCATGCCCCTTCGCAATCAGACTGTCGTGAAGGCTAGAGGGAATAGCACCTTGGAGTAACTCTTCTGCGGCGCGTTGTCCCATTGAGATCACTCTGCCCAACTCCAGCTCCTCTGGGCCACTTAGAAGCTTGTATTCATCCGCGCGGCGCCGTGGCACGGCTGACGTGTACTGCTCAAGCACCGTTAATGGATCTTCTTTGGCCTCACCATCGGCGAGGTGCAAGAGAGCCGACGGGTCATCGTCATCATCTGAGTCGTCAAGCCGGATGCCAGCACGGTCGAAATGGTCGAGAACCGCTTGGCATTCTGAGACGGACAGTCCCCGCTTCTCGAATATTCGATCTACCTGCCTCTTTTCGAGACGCCCGTCCTGACGCTCGTAATCCGCAGTGAGCGCATCAATGGTGCGCTCGATAAGCGGCGTGCGAACAGGCTCGATCGTCATGGTTGGTTTTTCCCTGGAGCGGAGAGCGCCTTTCACAGAAGAGCTATGTAACCCTCAAAGCCGAGTTTTTTTGTGTTTGCAAACAGCAGATTTCCCCGGACAGCGGGTCACCGCTGAAAATATATCGGCTCACTGGCGATATCCATCCCTTCCTTATTATCTTCGAGGCTGCTTCAAGCGCGCATCACCCCATAAGGAGGGGATAAGAAAAGCATGTCGCGCACATGACAACCTCGATTGGTACGGCGCGGAAAATTCGACCCGCGGGAGGCCGGCGCAACTCATAGGTCCACAAAGATTGACGAATTGTTGCAAATCAATATTCGCACTCAATCTAGGAGGTGCCACAGGCATCCCTTTCCGGGAAACCACCTACCCCGTGAATTCTCTGTTCAACTTTTAAATTATCCCCACCGATTAATTTTCGTTGCCCTCTAAAACCGTCGGCGAAGGAATGCCCCCATAGAACAGGCTTTCAGGCAGGAACGACATGAGTGTCACAGCATACGGCAGTCGGTGCCGTCTTCACTATTTGCGTCGGTGATTTTCATCAATTGAGGCAGAAATTCCACGCATCGTGACAATCGACATTACCTTGCAATCAAGGCACACAGCTTCGGTTGCGCGTCCGGATAAAAAGAAAGCCCCGCATGGAGCGGGGCTTTCGGCGGCGCGAAAAATGCTGCAGCGCACAGAACTCACTGCGAGCGCAAGCTAGTAGTTCCTTGGTTTGCGCGGTTGCGAATCAGGCTTGTGACCGCAAATCCGCAGCTCAAGGTTTCGCTGATACGGCGCGTAGCAGATTCATTTATTTGAACATTTTTTCAACTATTTTGAATTCCTACACCCCTCAAACATCAATATTCCGCGCCACCAACGCATTACTCTCAATAAAGTTCCGCCGCGGCTCCACGTCGTCGCCCATCAACGTAGTAAAGATCTGATCCGCCGCAATAGCATCCTCAATCTGCACTTTGAGCAGTCGCCGCTGGGTCACATCCATCGTGGTCTCCCACAACTGCCCAGGGTTCATTTCACCCAGCCCCTTATACCGCTGACGGCTGATGCCCCGCTCAGCCTCAGCCAGCAGCCAGGTAATAGCAGCATGGAAATCCGTAACAGCTTGCTCGCGTTGCTTATCGCCGGTCCCGCGTCGCACTTTGGCCCCCTCCCCGATCAACCCCTGGAAGGTCTGCGCAGTCTGCGCCAGCGTCGCGTAATCCGCCCCGGCCACAAAGTCCGCATCGATGTGCGACAGCCGCTGGTTACCGTGCTGGCGCCGCACAACCATCACGCGATACTTCTCATGTTTCTCGTCGTACTGCATGAAGGCGTCGGCGGTGGCGCCGCCATTGGCGCTGCTGGCATTGCCCTGCATCTCCAGCAACCGGGCCTTCAGCGCCTGGGCGCTGGCCTCGGCCGCTGCTTGGCTGGACAGGTCCAGCGCCACGCCTTCGGCAATTGCCCGTAGCGCGTCCGCATCGATCACGCGCGACAGCCGCTCGATCACCGCGCGCGAGAACTGGTACTGCCGCGCCAGCTCGGCCAGCGCGTCGCTGGCGATCTCGGTGCCATCGGCGCGCACCAGGAGCGCGGTGTCGAGGGCCTGGCGCATCAGGTACGCGGCCATCTCGTTGTCGTCCTTGATGTAGCGCTCTTCCTTGCCGTGCTTGATCTTGTACAGCGGCGGCTGGGCGATGTACACGTGGCCGCGCTCGATGATCTCGGGCATCTGGCGGTAGAAGAACGTCAGCAGCAGCGTGCGGATGTGCGAGCCGTCCACGTCCGCGTCGGTCATGATGATGATGCGGTGGTAGCGCAGCTTGTCGAGGTTGTAGTCGTCCTTGCCGATGCCGGTGCCCATGGCGGTGATGAGCGTGAGCACTTCCTGGCTGGAGAGCATCTTGTCGAAGCGCGCGCGCTCCACGTTCAGGATCTTGCCCTTGAGCGGCAGGATCGCCTGGAACTTGCGGTCGCGGCCCTGCTTGGCCGAGCCGCCTGCGGAGTCACCCTCGACGATGAACAGTTCGGACAGCGCCGGGTCTTTCTCCTGGCAGTCGGCCAGCTTGCCGGGCAGGCCCATGCCGTCGAGCACGCCCTTGCGGCGCGTCATCTCGCGGGCCTTGCGCGCGGCCTCGCGGGCACGGGCGGCTTCGACGATCTTGCCGCAGATGATCTTGGCGTCGTTGGGTGTCTCCAGCAGGAAGTCCGTCAGCGCCTTGGCGACCACTTCTTCCACCGGCAGCCGCACCTCGGAGGAGACGAGCTTGTCCTTGGTCTGCGAGCTGAACTTCGGCTCCGGCACCTTCACCGACAGCACGCAGGTCAGGCCTTCGCGCATGTCGTCGCCCGAGGTTTCCACCTTGGCCTTCTTGGCGATCTCGTTGTCGGCGATGTACTTGTTGATGACGCGGGTCATCGCGGCGCGCAGGCCGGTCAGGTGTGTGCCGCCGTCGCGCTGCGGGATGTTGTTGGTGAAGCAGAGCACCTGCTCGTTGAAGCCGTCGTTCCACTGCATCGACACTTCCACGCCCACGCCGTCCTTCTCGCCTTGCGCGTTGAAGACGGTCGGGTGCAGAACGGTTTTGTTCTTGTTGATGTACTCGACGAAGCCCTTCACGCCGCCCGAGAAGGCGAAGTCCTCTTCCTTGCCGGTGCGCTGATCGGTCAGCTTGATGTGCACGCCGTTGTTCAGGAACGAGAGCTCGCGGATGCGCTTGGAGAGGATCTCGTAGTGGTACTCGACGTTGGTGAAGATCTCTTCGTCGGCCAGGAAGTGCACTTCGGTGCCGCGCTTGTCGGTGGTGCCCGACGTGCGCAGCGGCGACACTTCGACCATCTTGCCGTCCGGCGCCTCGGCCTGCTCCAGCAGGCGGTTCTGCGGGATGCCGCGCGCGAAATCCATGTGGTGCACGCGGCCGTCGCGGCGCACCGTCAGCTTCAGCCACTTCGACAGGCCGTTCACGCACGACACGCCCACGCCGTGCAGGCCGCCCGACACCTTGTAGCTGTTCTGGTCGAACTTGCCGCCGGCGTGCAGCTCGGTCATGACGATCTCGGCGGCGCTGCGCTTCGGCTCGTGCTTATCGTCGAACTTGATGCCGGTCGGGATGCCGCGGCCGTTGTCGATCACGGAGATCGAGTTATCGGTGTGGATGGTGACGTGGATCTCGGTGCAATGCCCCGCCAGCGCCTCGTCGATGGAGTTGTCCAGCACCTCGAACACGAGGTGGTGCAGGCCGGTGCCATCCGACGTATCGCCGATGTACATGCCCGGCCGCTTGCGCACCGCCTCCAGGCCTTCCAGGATCTGGATCGAGGCGGCGCCGTAGCTGCTGCTTTCGGCGGGGGTGGATTGCGGTTTCTGCTGTTCGGTCATGTCGTTCTGCTCGCAGCCATGGGCGTCGGGCGCACATGGCGGGGTTGCTTAAAAACGGCGAAGGGGCGGATCTTTTCGATCCAGCCCCTCGTCTTGTTTTCGATGTTTCTGTCGCGGCTTCGCTGGGCGAGCCTTGTCAAATCCGCATCGGCATGACGACGTACTTGAAGGTGTCGTCGTCCGGCAGGGTGATGAGCGCGCTCGAATTGGAGTCGCCCAGGCTGACCTGCACTTTTTCGGCCTTCAGGTTGGCCAGCACGTCGAGCAGGTAGGTCACGTTGAAGCCGATATCCAGCGCATCGCCCTGGTAGTCGATTTCGAGTTCTTCCTGCGCTTCTTCCTGGTCAGCGTTGGTGGAGCTGATCTTCAGGACGTTGGTGTCGAGCATGCAGCGCACGCCCTTGAACTTGTCGGTGGTCAGGATGGCCGTGCGCTGCAGCGCCTGCTGCAGGAAGGTACGGTCGATCGTGAAGCTGTTGCGGTAACCCTTGGGGATCACGCGCTGGAAATCCGGGAACTTGCCTTCGACCAGCTTGGAGATCAGCTCGATGTTGCCGAAGGTGAACTTGACCTGGTTCGACGCCAGCTGCACCGAGACGGGATCGTCCACGTCTTCCAGCAGGCGCTGCAGTTCGAGGATGGTCTTGCGCGGGATGATGACCTCGTGGCGCCCGCCCGCGCCGGCGGGCTGCTCGCCCGTCTCCACGCCGCAGTAAGCCAGGCGGTGGCCGTCGGTGGCCACGGCCATCACCTGCTTGCTGTCCACCACCAGCAGCATGCCGTTCAGGTAGTAGCGGATGTCTTGCTGGGCCATCGCGAAGTGCACCATCGCCAGCAAGTGCTTGAGCGTCTTCTGCGGCAGCGTGATGCGCGCGCCGAAGTCGTTGGCCTCGGCCACGGTCGGGAATTCTTCGGCGGCCAGCGTCTGCAGCGCGAAGCGGCTCTTGCCGGACTGCACGCTCATGCGCTTGTCGTTGAGCGTGAGGGCCACTTCGCCGTCGGGCATGGCGCGCAGGATGTCGACCAGCTTGCGCGCGGCCACCGTGGTGGCGATGTCGCCGTTGCCGGCGCCGCAGTCGGCGTGCGTGGTGATCTGGATTTCGATGTCGGTGGACAGGAAGGAAACCCGTTCACCATTCTTGCGGATCAGCAGGTTGGCCAGGATGGGCAACGTGTGGCGGCGCTCCACGATGCCGCTCACGATTTGCAGCGGACGCAGCAGGTTGTCTCGCGAGGTTTTGACCAATTGCATGTAGCGATCCTTGTTTCTAAGGTGACACCGCGCGCCCCTCGCCCACCCGGGCTGGCGGGAGCTGTCGCGATTAACTCCAAATCGTGTTGTAAATCAAGGAGTTAATCTCGAATTATACCGGAAAAGAGGTGGCGCTGGAAGGCACCCGGCACGTGGCAAATATGTCTATTGTGCATGAAAAGACGCCCGCATTGGAGCGGGCGCCGGTGGCGGCGCGATTCGGATCGGATGGCGCCGCCATGCGGTCTGGCGGCGCGCATGGTCGCCGCCCGGGTGGTCAGCCCTTCAGCGTCTGCTCCAGCACGTGCAGTTCGTGGTTGAGCTGTGCGTCCTTGCTGCGCTCGTCGGCGATCTTGCGCACGGCGTGCAGCACCGTGGTGTGGTCGCGCCCGCCGAACAACTCGCCGATCTCCGGCAGGCTCTTCTGCGTCAGCTCCTTGGCCAGGTACATGGCGATCTGGCGCGGGCGCGCGATGTTGGCCGGCCGCTTCTTGGAGTACATGTCGGCGACCTTGATGTTGTAGAAGTCCGCGCAGGTCTTCTGGATGTTCTCCACCGAGATCTGCCGGTTCTGCACCGTCAGCAGGTCTTTGAGCGCCTCGCGCGTGACCTCGATGGTGATCTCTTTGCCGTGGAAGTTCGAGTACGCCAGGATCTTGCGCAGCGCGCCTTCCAGCTCGCGCACGTTCGAGCGCAGGTGCTTGGCGACGAAGAAGGCCACCTCCTCCGGCACCGTCACATTCTCGGCCTGCGCCTTCTTCATCAGAATGGCGACGCGCATTTCCAGCTCGGGCGGCTCGATGGCCACCGTCAGGCCCGAGTCGAAGCGCGAGATCAGCCGGTCGTCGATGCCGGTGATCTCCTTCGGGTACGTATCGCTGGTGATGATGACCTGCGCGCGGTTGGCGATCAGCGCTTCGAACGCATAGAAGAATTCTTCCTGCGTGCGGTTCTTGCCCGAGAAGAACTGGATGTCATCGATCAGCAGCAGGTCCAGCGAGTGGTAGTAGCGCTTGAAGTCGTCGAACGCCTTGCGCTGGTAAGCCTTCACTACGTCGGAAACGTACTGTTCTGCGTGGATGTAGCGGATGCGCGCGCGCGGGTTCTCCATCAGCATGAAGTTGCCGATGGCGTGGATCAAGTGCGTCTTGCCCAGCCCCACTCCGCCGTACAGGTACAGCGGGTTGTACGACTTGCCCGGGTTGTTGGCGACCTGCACGGCGGCCGCGCGTGCCAACTGGTTGGCCTTGCCGGTGACGAGGTTGTCGAAGGTGAGGATGGGGTTCAGCCGCGAGCGTTCATGCACGGTGTCGTCCACCGGGGCGGCGGGCGGCGCGCTCAGGCCCATGGCGGCCGCGGACGGGGGCGATGCCGGCACGCGGTACGACTGGGCGCTGGCCTCGGCGGCATCCATGACCGGCACGTCGATGTCGGCCGCCGCATGGGCGGCCGTGGCCGCGGCGGTTTCGCGGTACGGCGCCGCCGTGGGGCGGGCCGGTGCAGCGTGCGGCATGGCCGGTGCGGCCTGGGTCCGCATCGGTTGCGCGGTCTGCGGCTGCATCGGCATCGGCGCGAGCGCCGGCTGCATGGCGGCCTGGCGCTGGCCGGCGGTCGGGTCGAGCACGAACTGCACGTCAACCTGCATCTCCCAGTAGTCGCACGCGAGCGACTGGATGCGGCCCGAAAACTGGCTCTTGACCCAGTCGAGCTTGAAACGGTTGGGCGCGGCAATCCGCAGCATGCACGCCTGCTCGTCAAATGACAGCGGCGTCAGCGGCTTGATCCACGTCTTGAATTGTTGCGGAGTCAGCTCGCTCTCGAGCTGGGCGGACGCCGCATGCCAAAAATCCTGCATCGTTATCGTTAGGTGTTTGCCCGGCGCCACGCGCGTCGTCATCGACGCCCCCGGGTGGGCCGGCCGCCAGGGTCTGTTGCGTCCAGACATCGGGCGGCTGTCGTTGTTGGAACGGGATTGTACCCTCGCCTCAAAGTTATCCACAAAGGATAAGTCTGTGGACAACCTGTGGACCGGTTGTGGGTTGCAGTGGACAACCGGTTTTGTTCGTTGTCCGCAAACCTAACGGTGGAAAGGGTTTCCGCGATGCGGCGCAGGGCGCACAAGCCACTGGGGACAACTTTTTCACAAGTGGACTTCTCTGCGCGGAGGGTGTTTATCCCCAGACAAAGCGTCTTGACAGGCGCGGCAAACATCGCTTAAATGGCGGGTTCTGCGATGCGCGGCAGGGGAGCGCACGCTTGTTCGCGTCAGACGCGGTGCCGGGTGTCGTCCCGGCGCGCCTGATCCGGTCGGGCCCTTCGATCCTTGGCGCCCGGTTGTCCCGGTAACGCCCTCGACTTGAACAACTCAGCGCACGGCGGTCTGCGTGGGCGGTTTCCCTAACGAATCGACACCAGGTCTGGCCCGCGCCCGGCCCGGCCCGGCGCGTGCGGCGGCGTCCGCACCCATTAACCAGAGAGTGCATCATGAAACGTACCTATCAACCTTCCGTTACCCGTCGCAAGCGCACCCACGGTTTCCGTGTCCGCATGAAGACCCGCGGTGGCCGTGCCGTGCTGAACGCACGCCGCGCCAAGGGCCGCAAGCGCCTGGCCATCTAAGACTGCCGCGCGCCGAGCGGTGGCCGCATGGCTGCCGCCAACGGCTTCTGCGGCAATCCTGCGATGGGCCCGCACGCCTACCCCAAGGCCGCAAGGCTGGTGAAAACGGATGAGTTCTCATCCGTTTTTGCTTTGCGGCCTGTCCGGCGCAGCCGTCACTTTGTGCTCTATGTGCGGGCCAACGGGCATCCCCAGGCGCGCCTGGGGATCGTGATCGGCAAGAAGTTCGCCCGTCGCGCTGTCGAGCGCAACCTGATCAAGCGCCAGTGCCGCGAGCTGTTCCGCCTGCGGCAGGCCACCCTGGGCGGCCGCGACGTGCTGATCCGCTTGCATACCAAGTTCCCGCGCGGGGACGTGCCCACCGTGGCCGCCTTCAAGCGCCTCTGCCGCGAAGAGCTTTCGTACCTGTTCGGGATCGCAGCGCGCCCGCTGCCGGCCCCGCCGGCTTCCGCTCCCGCCGTCGCGCCGGCCGCCGCCGACGGAGCCGCGCCATGACGCGCGTGCTGCTGTTCCTGCTGCGTGTCTACAAGGTGGCGTTCAGCCCCTTCGTTGGCGCGCAATGCCGCTTCCTGCCGACCTGTTCCGACTACGCACGCGACGCCGTGCTCACCCACGGGCCGGCGCGCGGCAGCTACCTTGCGGCAAAACGCCTGTGCCGCTGTCATCCGTTCGCACAAGGCGGGTATGATCCTGTGCCGCCCGCCTCCGGCGACGCTGCGCCTCGTTCCACCGATTCCGCATCGGCCGGGACGACCGCAGCCGACGCGCCGGCGCCGCGGCCGTCGATTCACCTTCCCAGACCGTAATCCGACATGGATATCAAACGCACCATTCTCTGGGTGATCTTCTCGCTGTCGGTTGTCCTGCTGTTCGACAACTGGCAACGCGCGAACGGCCACCAGTCGATGTTCTTCCCGACGCCGCAGACGGCCACGACGACCGCCGCCGCGCCGGGCGGCACGCCTGCGGGCGATGTGCCCAAGTCCGCCGCCACGCCGGCCGCCGCCGGCAGCCAGGCTGCCCCGGCCACCGGCGCCGCTTCGCAGGCGCTTGCCTCGGAAAAGATCGTCGTCACGACGGACGTGATCCGCGCGACGGTGGATACGGCCGGTGCCAGCCTCACCAAGCTCGAACTGCTGACGCAGAAGGACCACGACGGCAACCCGATGGTGCTGTTCGACCGCAGCCTGGAGCGCACCTACCTGGCCCGCTCGGGCCTGATCGGCGGCGACTTCCCGAACCACACCACGGTGTTCGCGGCGTCCACCGGCCCGCGTGACCTGGGCACCGGCGGCGAAGTGTCGCTCACGCTCACCGCCGACAAGGGCGGCGCCAAGCTGGCCAAGACCTACGTCTTCAAGCGCGGCAGCTACGTGATCGACACGCGCTTCGACGTGACCAACGACGGCACCGCGCCGATCAACCCGACGCTGTACATGGAGCTGGCCCGCGACGGCGGCGCCGTGGAGCAATCGCGCTTCTACAGTACCTTCACCGGCCCGGCCGTCTATACCGACACCGACCACTATCACAAGATCACCTTCGCCGATATCGACAAGGGCAAGGCACAAGTGCCGGGCGCGACCGACAGCGGCTGGGTGGCGATGGTGCAGCATTACTTCGCCTCCGCGTGGATTCCGGCGGCCAGCGTCAAGCGCGAGTATTACGTCGACCGCGTCGACACCAACTTCTACCGCATCGGCATCCAGGAGCCGCTGGGCACGGTGGCGCCGGGCGCGAGCCTCTCGGCCACGGCCCGCCTGTTCGCCGGCCCGCAGGAAGCGCGCATGCTCGAAGGCATCACGCCGGGCCTGGATCTGGTGAAGGACTATGGCTGGCTGACCGTGATCGCCAAGCCGCTGTTCTGGCTGCTCGAGAAGATTCACGCGCTGCTGGGCAACTGGGGCTGGTCGATCGTCGCGCTGACGGTGCTGATCAAGCTGGTGTTCTTCCCGCTGTCGGCCACGAGCTACCGCTCGATGGCCAAGATGAAGGACCTGCAGCCGCGCATGACGGCCATCCGCGAGCGCCACAAGGGCGATCCGCAGAAGATGAACCAGGAGATGATGACGCTGTACCGCACCGAGAAGGTCAATCCGCTCGGCGGCTGCCTGCCGATCCTGATCCAGATTCCGGTGTTCATGGCGCTGTACTGGGCGCTGCTGTCGTCGGTCGAGATGCGTGGTGCGCCGTGGCTGGGCTGGGTGCATGACCTGGCTTCGCCGGACCCGTTCTACATCCTGCCGATCCTGATGGCCGTGTCGATGTTCGTGCAGACCAAGCTGAACCCGACCCCGCCGGACCCCGTGCAGGCCAAGATGATGATGTTCATGCCGTTGGCGTTCTCGGTCATGTTCTTCTTCTTCCCGGCTGGCCTGGTGCTGTACTGGGTGGTCAACAACTGCCTGTCGATCGCGCAGCAGTGGTCGATCAACCGCATGCTGGGCACCAACAAGAAGGCCGCGGCCGCCAAGTAAGGCGCGCGGGCTCCAGTGGAAAGGGCACCCGAGGGTGCCCTTTTTTCATGCCGGCGCGAGGTCGATCATCCGGGCTGCCGCCGGACGGCAGAGGCTGACACTTGCGCGCGCGGCTGCCGCACAATACCGCCCATGACTGTTTCTTTCCACGCCATGACTTCGCCGATTGCTCCCGACGCGGCTCCCACGCCGATCCGTACCGTGCCCATCGCTGCGATTGCCACTGCGCCCGGTCGCGGCGGCATCGGCGTCGTGCGGGTGTCCGGCCCGGATGTGCGCGCGGTGATGCAGGCCGTCTGCGGACGCCTCCTGCAGCCGCGCCAGGCGGCCTACCTGCCCTTCCTCGACGTCGACGGCCATGCCATCGATCGGGGCATCGCGCTGTGGTTTCCGGCGCCGCACTCCTACACCGGCGAAGACGTGCTCGAGCTGCAGGGCCACGGTGGTCCGGTGGTGATGCAGTTGCTGCTGTCGCGCTGCCTGCAGGCCGGCCGCGAGATCGGCGTGCGGGTGGCCGAGCCCGGCGAGTTCACGCGCCGCGCCTTCCTCAACGACAAGATGGACCTGGCCCAGGCCGAGGCCGTCGCCGATCTGATCGAGGCCAGCACCGAGGCTGCCGCGCGCTCGGCCGCTCGCTCGCTCGACGGGGCGTTCTCGCAGGCAGTGCATGCGCTGGTCGAGCGCGTGATCCACCTCCGTATGCTGGTGGAGGCGACGCTGGATTTTCCCGAAGAGGAAATCGACTTCCTCGAAGCCGCCGACGCGCGCGGCCAGCTTGCCGACATCCGCGCCCGGCTGGATGGCGTGCTGGCGCAGGCGCGCCAGGGGGCGCTGCTGCGCGAGGGGCTGCACGTGGTGCTGGCCGGGCAGCCCAACGTCGGCAAGTCGTCGCTGCTCAACGCACTGGCCGGCGCCGAGCTCGCCATCGTCACGCCCATCGCCGGCACCACGCGCGACAAGGTGCAGCAGACTATCCAGATCGAAGGCATCCCCCTCAACATCGTCGACACCGCTGGCCTGCGCGACACCGAAGACGAGGTCGAGCGCATCGGCATCGAGCGCACCTGGGCCGCCATCGCCCGCGCGGACGTCGTCCTCCATCTGCTGGACGCCGCCGACTACCGCGCCCACGGTCTTTCCGCCGAAGACGCCGCCATCGACACCCGCATCGCTGGGCACGTGCCGGCGGGCGTGCCCACGCTGCGCGTCATCAACAAGATCGACCTGAGCGGCGCGGCCACTGCTGCGCGCGTCGATGCACAGCCCCCCGAGGTCTGGCTGTCGGCCCGCGACGGCAGCGGCATCGAATTGCTGCGTGCGGCGCTGCTGGAGATCGCCGGCTGGCAGGGGGGCGGCGAAGGGTTGTACCTCGCGCGCGAGCGGCACCTGTCGGCACTGCGCACGGCCAAGGACCACCTGGCCATCGCCGCCGACCATGCGGATCAGCGGGCCCAATCGCTCGATCTGTTTGCCGAGGAACTGCGGCTGGCGCAGGAAGCGTTGAACAGCATCACGGGGGCGTTTTCCAGTGATGATTTGTTGGGGGTGATTTTTAGTCGGTTTTGTATTGGGAAATAATGGGTCGTCTGACACAGCCTTGTACTGTGTCTCTTCGGATCACCCGGGGGTGCGGCTGACGAACTCCAAAGCTTGACGGGGCGCAAGCTATCCGACGCCCAAGCTCTGCCGCCTCACACCGTTGCGGATACGCGTGTTCCGACAGCGGCTCGAAGGGGTCCATCCTGGCGTCTCCGGTGGCTCATGATCCGCCCACGTGCGGAACTGCAGAGCCAGAGATGCGATAAAGCAACGCGCATCATCTACTGGCTGGAGCCTTCGCTGCGCAGTGGGCCAACCGCGAGAAGACGCATGCCGATCGGGCCGGTCAACTTTTCTACGATGATGCGCTCGCCGGCCCGTGCCGCAAAACCGTAGTCCGATGCGCAAGCAGTGACGGATGCTTCAATGGTTGGATCGAAGAATTCGATGTGTGCACTGCACCCCCGCATTGAACCGCTCTCCTCGACGGTGGCTACTGTACGGGTGTGCTTTTCTGCAGTGAAGAATACTGCTGCACGCGCGAAGGCGATGCCATCGACCGCCGCAAGGGCGCCGGCGAGCGACGGCAGCATGACGAGGGCGAGTACTGCGTTCCATGCAGGCAATGGAGGCAATCCCCGTGGACGCTTGACGATGGCCTGCACCAATAGCATCGCAGCGATCAGGAAGCCAGCAACAAACAGCCCTTGAATGACGGACCAGGTATTCCTGATCTGGCATCGAGCGAACACGGCGTGCAGGAAGGCGGGCAATAGCAACAAGGCGCCGATGATCCTGCCCTTCTGTTCAGGGGAAATTTGGTATGTGCGAGGGGTGCCAGTCATACAGCATGTTTCTCGGGACGAGTACGCGCATTCACTTCAGTGTATCGGTAGTTCTGGCTCCCGTGTTTCCTATGGCGATCACCCGATTCATTGTTTCGATACGGGTTGCCCTGTTGGGGTAAGCACTTCCACTGGCGTAGTGACCGTCATGGCTTCCGCTGTGTTTGCTGATCGTGTATGAAGGCCGACTATCACTGCGGTCCCAGGCATCTGCTAGAAGCGCGAAGGCAAACCGTCGCCGAGATTGCCGTTATTCGCTGCGCAGTGCGAGCCGTCAAGCGATATGCGAGCGCATTGACGTCCCGGCCGTACGGCTGATGCGATCCCAGCCTTTGCCGGTCCGAGGCCGAGAGTCAGGGCAACGAAGGAACGGAGGCAAGGATGCGCAGGAGCGTGGCCGCCGCTGTCAGCCTAGTGTTCTTTGCGATAGCGCCCGGTGTCGTCGCCGGGCTGGTTCCGTGGTGGCTCACACACTGGCGGGTGCTGAGGCCGCTTCCGGAGTTCGTGGTGGTTCGCGGCCTAGGCGTGGTTCTGCTCTTCGGCGGCACGGTTGCGCTCATTGCCGCATTCACGCGCTTTGTCACTGAAGGTGCAGGAACGCCGGCGCCGGTCGCTCCGCCGGAGCGTCTCGTGGTCGGCGGGCTGTACCAGTATGTCCGGAACCCGATGTACCTCGCCGTCGAAGCAACCATCGTGGGCCAAGCGCTGCTGCTTTGGCAGCCGGCGCTCCTGCTGTACGCCGCAGCGGTATGGGCGACAATGGCCCTCTTTGTGCGGACGTACGAGGAGCCCGCACTCCGCAGGAAGTTCGGTGCGCAGTACGAGGCCTACCGGGATGCGGTTCCCGCATGGTGGCCACGACTTCGGCCTTGGAAGCGGGGAGGCGATCGCAAATAGGCGCACCGATCGCTCGGCCGCGATGACTTCATCTCTGATGCTCGCAAGCGGGTGCCATGGATACGGCCACCGGTTCCGTCGAGATAGCGTCAGCACGTTGATGCCGCTGCCGCATGTGTACCTGAGGCGGATCCTTGAGGTTCGCAGGCGGGTACAACCGTTGAAACACCGCTGGTGGAGCCCCGATTCGGGACATCGAGTATGAATTGCTGGTCCGGTAGTCGCTTCCGCGTGTGCCCGATGCCCGAGCGTCCGTTGGGCAGGCGGGCGCCCTCACGTAGCGTCTGAAGTAGCGATGCGCGCTTTGTTCATCTGCAGCCGCAACCGGCTGCGCAGTCCCACGGCGGAATGCGTGTTCGCGCAGTGGCCTGACGTCGACACCGATTCGGCGGGGCTGGCACCCGATGCCGACGTTCCATTGACGGCCGATCAGCTCGAATGGGCCGAAGTGATCTTCGTCATGGAGCGCGCCCACCGCCGGCGCCTGTCTCAGCGGTTTGGCCCGTGGCTGCGCGGCAAGCGGGTCGTCTGCCTGGACATCCCCGACGACTACGCGTTCATGCAGCCCGAGCTGGTCGCGTTGCTGGAGCGGCGCGCGGGCCCGTATCTGCGATCGTGAATGGCGTTTGCAGCGGGTCGCAGCGGGTCCCGTGTGTGCGAGCTGGCTGTCGGCGGTACGCTTGCGTCATTTCCGCTCTGTCACGTCTGAGCTGGGTGTTTCGACCATGGGCCGGGGCAACTATTACACCTGGTGGCGCAAAGCCGGCGAAGCCGCCGAGGCGCTTTTCTACGCCAACGGCTGGGCTGCGCGCGGCGCCTACGCATTGGGTTTGCAAGGCCGCTTGCGAATCGATCGCCGAGAGGTGCATCTGCTGCTGAGCGATCCACTCGCTGAGCCGCTCAGGGTTGCCTTCGCCTCGGATTTTCACGCCGGGCCGCTGACCGATCCGCGTCTGCTCGATGCGGTCGTGCGGGAGATCGATGCGTTCACGCCGCATGTCTTGCTGCTGGGCGGGGACTTCGTCTCGCTGCATCACCGGCATGTCACCTCGTTGGCGGTCCGGCTCCGCGAACTGCGCGTTTCGGGCGGCATGTTCGGTGTCTACGGCAATCACGACCTGTGGGTGGACGACGCCTTCGTGCGCACCGAGCTTGAGTTGGCGGGTGTGCGCATGCTGGTGAACGAGTCGGTCCGCTTGCCTGCGCCATTCGACGAACTGTTTCTGTGCGGGCTGGATGAGCCGGGCGTGGGCCAGCCAGACCCGGCCATGACGTTCAAGGATGCGGGGCCGCGCCGGATTTTGCTCATGCATTCGCCGTTAGGTCTGAAGCATGTGCACACTTTCCCTTTCGATCTGGCGTTTTGCGGGCACACGCACGGTGGCCAGATCGCCTTGCCCTGGGGGTGCCCGATCGTGTTGCCTTCCGGCTCGGGGGAGCGGCGTTTCGCCAATGGCCACTTCATGCTTCCCGAAGGCGCGCGGCTGGTCACGAGCCGCGGCATCGGCATGAGCGATGTGCCGGTCCGGCTGTTCGCGCCGTCGGAGGTGCACCTCTACACGATTCGCGCGGCTGCATAGCGGGCGTTCATTCGTCGCCCCAGCGCCACCGTGGCGGTTCGCCTTTCCACCAGCACACGGCGGTCAGCGCCGCACTGATGAAGAGGGCGAAAGCAAGGAAGGCCGCCGGCGACCGGCCTGGATGCAGCAGCAGGATGCCCGCGCCGAGCAGTGCAAAATAGGCGGCGAAGACGGCCCATCCCTGCCAGCAGGTGGGCAGGCCCCATCCCCATCCGTAACGTTTTGCGGGGAACCAATAGCGTGGAGGTTCGGATGGCATGGCGGACTACCTGCCGTGCGGCACCGGCCAATGGCGTGCCGACACGGCAGCGGTGCGGCGGGCAGTGTGCGTGGCATGGGCGCGCGCTTACGAGGCCCGTGTTTCTTCGAGACGTCGCCCGGCCCGTTCTTCGGCTTCGCGGTTGCGGTGCGCGGCCCGTGCTTCGCCGCTGTATTCGATGACAAACAGCGCGATGATCGCCAGCACGACTCCCGCTCCCAGTATCCAATGATTGATCAGGTTCATCGCCGTCGCGCGCTTGGCGCCCAGGGTTGTTCACGTCTTCAGCGTACGTTTTTGCCTGTCAAAAAGTCGTAAAGAGCGGGCGGCACGGAGCAAAATTCGCATCAACGCGTGCGGGTGGTGCCGGGTGCTGGCGATGGCTGCGCTGACACCGCGGCGCGATCCCCATCTGTGGTGGCGTTCAGTGCCTATATCGGCGCGTGCGGGGTTGCGCTGCGGCGGAATGGGTTTGCGGCTGCGCGGACAATGCGCAGTGACGCACATCGCGCGCAACAAACGCCAACAGCCAGCCGGTCTATCACCGCTGGCGGATGTCGTTTGCAACGAAAGCAGCGCCGCGCGGGCGCACCGAAGCCGCGGAGAATGGCTGGAAGGCCATTGACCGCCGTGTTGCTAGCTTCTGTATCGGGAGGGTGTGAGCCGTGGCCGTTGATGGTGTGTCGGGGCGCGCCATGGAGGGCGCGGAAACGACACGGGGCCGGGCTCGGCGGAACGGAGGTCGATTGACTTCACGCCGCCAACGGCAGCACCCGGCTGGTGCTACCGCAACAATCGCACGATCTTAGTAGAGCTTCTTCGGCAGCATTTGCGAGCGCAGGCGCTTGCGCGTACGCGATACGGCGGCAGCCTTCTTGCGCTTGCGCTCGGTCGTCGGCTTTTCGTAGGCGGTGCGGGCGCGCAGTTCCTTGATCAGGCCGGTGCGCTCGATTTCACGGCGGAAGCGGCGCAGCGCGACTTCGACCGGCTCGTTTTCTTTCAGGCGGATGGTGGTCATCGTGTCCCTTGCTCAATATTCGGGTTGGACGGCGAAACAGCAAATTATATACCGCCCAGAGGGCGTGCAGTGTAGTTGAATCTGTTTACCGATGCAAGGGGCCGACAGGTGTGGCGAAAAAGGCATTTCTCCGCCGAATTCGCGGTCTGCGCGTGGCCTGGATACTACGCCGGGCCGGCCGTTTCGGGAACGCCGGTTGTCCGGCGGGGGAATGCCAGGGGCGGCCAGATCACGGCGCACGCACTGATCGATATGCGCCGCCGGCTGCTGATCTGCCGGCCAGCCGCCCTCGCCTGCCGGGGCGTCGCCGGCATCGCTGCGGGACGTGGGGCCGCAGCCATATGCGTCCGCCGCCGCGTGCGCTTGGCTGACTTCGGCCCGCACGTGACCCTACCCCGCCGACGCCCCCGAGCTGAGGGCGCGCAGCGGCGCCCTTACTGCACTTTCTGGAATCAGAGGGGGAACCGGGTCGCAGGGCGAAAAAAAGCCCGCCGGATGGCGGGCTTGATGCTCGACCGCGTTCGTGCGGCCTACTTGGCCGGCGGCGTCATGTCCGGCGACACGTTGGGCGTGGCGCCCGGCGCGGCGGTCGGTCGGGCCTGCTGCGCGGCCACGGTGGTGCTGCGCTCCTGCAGGCCGCCTCCCAGCGCCGTGTACAGGTCGATGGCGTTGGTCAGACGGGCCAGGCGGGTCTGCACCAGGGTCTGGTCGGCGCTGAACAGGTCGCGCTGCGCGTCCAGCACGTCGAGGAAGCTCGACACGCCGTTGCGGTAGCGCTGGTCCGACAGGGTGAGGCGCTCGGCGGTCGCGTCGCGGAAGCGCTTCTGCGCGCCCACCTGCTCCTCCAGCGTGCCGCGCGCCACGAGGGCGTCGGACACTTCCTGGAAGGCGGTCTGGATGGTCTTCTCATAGTTGGCCAGCGCGATCTTCTGGTTGGCCTTCGTCAGGTCCAGGTTGAAGATGTTGGTGCCCCAGTTGAAGATCGGCAGCGTTGCGTTCGGCACGAACGACCACAGGCCCGTCCCGCTCTTGAACAGGTCGTGCAGCGCCGTGCTGGCCGTCCCCACGTTCGATGTCAGCCCGATGCTCGGGAAGAACGCCGCGCGCGCCACACCGATGTTGGCGTTGGCGGCGATCAGCTTCTGCTCGGCCTGGCGGATGTCCGGGCGCTGGATCAGCAGGTCGGACGGCAGCCCGGGCGGGATGTCGGCGACGATCTTCTCCGAGGATACGGTGGTCGGCGCAGGCAGGTCGGCCGGCAGCGGCGCGCCCACCAGCAGCACCAGCGCGTTGGTCGCCTGAGCGTACTGGCGCGTCAGCTGGGCCACCGACACGCGGGCCGATTCGACCAGCGTTTCGTTCTGGCGCAGGTCCAGCGCGGACGAGGCTCCCACGTCAAAGCGCTGCTTGGCGAGCTTGTAGTAGTCCTCGCGGCCCTTGAGCGTCTGCTGGGCCAGTTCGAGCTGCTCGGCGTAGGCGCGCTCGTTCAGGTAGGCCTTGGCCACCTGCGAGATCAGGCTGATCTGCGTGGCGCGCTGGCCTTCCTCGGTGGCGAGGTAGCTGGCGCGCGCGGACGACCTCACATCGCCCACGCTGAACAGGTTGACCTGGTAGCTGCTGATGCCGACACCCAACTGATACTGCTTGGTGTTGATGTCCTGGCCGGTCTGCGAGATCGACTGGGGCGTCAGGCTGCGCGTGTAGGTGGCGCTGGCGTTGACCGCCGGCAGCAGGTCGGCGATCTGCAGGCGGTACTGCGCGCGCGCGGCCTCGATGTTGAGCACGGCGACGCGCAGGTCGCGATTGTTTTCCAGCGCCAGGCCGATCAGCTTCTGCAGGCGCGGATCGGGGAAGAACTCGCGCCAGCCGAGGTCGGTGGCGCGCGGCGCGTTTTCGCCGGGCTTGGCGGTGTCCGCGGGCACGGCGTAGCCGGCCGGCGCCTGCGGGTAGTCGCCGGCCACGGGGGCGTCGGGGCGCTCATAGCGCGGCGCCAGCGAACAGCCGGACAGCACGCCGGCCGCCAGCAGGAGCGCCGGCAGCAGCGCGGGCATACGGAAAGTCATGGGTTTGTGCATGTTTAGATTTCCTCGTCCAGCGGGAGGTGTGCGGCATCCAGGCGGCGCTGACGTTCGCTGCCTTTGAAGACGCGGCGCACCACCACGAAGAACACCGGCACCAGCACCACGGCCAGCACCGTCGCGGTGATCATCCCGCCCATCACGCCGGTACCGATGGCGCGCTGGCTGGCGGAGCTGGCGCCGGTGGCGATCGCCAGCGGCAGCACGCCCAGGATGAAGGCGAACGACGTCATGATGATCGGCCGGAACCGCAGATGCACCGCTTCCAGTGTCGCTTCGATCAGGCCCTTGCCTTGCGCCTGTAGGTCCTTCGCGAATTCGATGATCAGGATGGCGTTCTTGGCCGACAGGCCCACCACCGCGATCAGGCCGACCTTGAAGTACACGTCGTCGGGCATGAAGCGCAGCGTCACGCCCAGCAGCGCGCCGAGCACGCCCAGCGGCACCACCAGGATCACCGCGGCCGGAATCGACCAGCTCTCATACAGCGCGGCGAGCACCAGGAACACCGCCAGCAGCGACAGTGCGTACAGCGCGGGCGCCTGCGAGCCGGAGGACTTTTCCTGCAGCGACTGGCCGGTCCACTCGAAGCCGATGCCGGCCGGAAGCTTGGAGGCCAGGCGTTCCATCTCGTCCATGGCTTCGCCGGTGCTGGCGCCGGTGGCCGCGTCACCCGAGATGCGGATCGACGGATAGCCGTTGTAGCGCACCAGTTGCACCGGACCGACGATCCAGTGGCCCTTGGCGAACGCCGACATCGGCACCATGCTGCCCTGCGTGTTGCGCACGAACAGGTTCATGATGTCTTCCGGCTGCATCCGGTTGATCCTGTCCGCCTGGACGATCACTCGCTGCTGACGGCCGTAGTTCGGGAAGTCGTTCGCGTAGGCCGAACCCAGCGCCGTCGACAGCACGGCGTTGATGTCGGCGAACGCCACGCCCAATGCGTTGGCCTTCTCGCGGTCGATGTCGACCTGGTACTGCGGCGAATCTTCCAGACCGTCCGGGCGCACGCTCTTGAGCACCTTGCTCTGCGCGGCCATGCCCAGCAGCTGGTTGCGCGCGGCCATCAGCGCGTCGTGGCCCAGGCCGCCGCGGTCCTGCAGGCGGAACGTGAAGCCGGTCGCGTTACCCAGTTCCGGGATCGGCGGCGGGTTCAGCGGGAACACGATCGCATCGCGGATGCCGCCGAACAGCGCGCCGAACGCGCGGCCGGCCACGGCGTCAGCGGTCTGGTCGGCGCCGCGCTGGCTCCAGTCCTTGAGCGTGGTGAACACCAGCGCGGCGTTGGGACCGTTGCCCGAGAAGCTGAAGCCCTGCACCGCCACGATGTTCTCGACGGCCTTCTCGTGCTGGTAGTAGCCCTCGACCTGCTTGATCACGTCCAGCGTGCGGTTGGCCGACGCGGCCGGCGGCAACTGGATATTGGTGATGATGTAGCCCTGGTCTTCGTTCGGCAGGAACGACGACGGCAGGCGCACGAACAGGAGCACCACCGCGGCGATCAGCGCGCCGTAGATCACCATGTAGCGGAAGGTCTTCTTCAGCATGCGCTCCACGAGGCTCTGGTAGCGGTCCGTGGTGCTGGTGAACATGCGGTTGAACCAGCCGAAGAAGCCTTTCTTCTCGTGGTGCGAGCCTTTCTCGATCGGCTTGAGCAGCGTCGAGCACAGCGCGGGCGTCAGCGTCAGGGCCATCAGCGCGGAGAAGAAGATCGAGGCCACCATCGACAGCGAGAACTGCCGGTAGATCGCGCCCACCGAGCCCGAGAAGAACGCCATCGGGATGAACACCGCCATCAGCACCAGCGTGATGCCGATGATGGCGCCGGTGATCTGGCCCATCGCCTTGCGGGTTGCTTCGCGCGGGGGCAGGCCCTCCTGGCTCATGATCCGCTCGACGTTCTCCACCACCACGATGGCGTCGTCGACGAGGATACCGATCGCCAGCACCAGGCCGAACATGGTCAGCACGTTGATCGAGAAGCCCAGCGCGTTCATGGTGGCGAATGCGCCCAGCAGCGAGATTGGCACCACGATCGACGGGATCAGGGTGTAGCGGATGTTCTGCAGGAACACCAGCATCACCAGGAACACCAGCGCCATGGCCTCGAACAGCGTTTTGACCACTTCCTCGATCGAGATCTGCACGAACTTGGAGGTGTCGTACGGGATCTTGTACTCGACGCCGGCCGGGAAGTACTTGGACAGCTCGTCGAGCTTGGCCTTGACCGCCTTGGCCGTGCCCAGCGCGTTACCCGTCGGCGAGAGCTGCACGCCGATGGCCGAGATCGGCTGGCCGTTGATCCGCGCGGAGGTCGCGTACGTCTGGCCGCCCAGTTCCAGGCGCGCCACGTCCTTGATGCGCACCTGCGAGCCGTCCGGCTTGGACACCAGCACGATGTTGCCGAACTGCTCGGTGGTCGTCATCTGCCCTTCCACCACCACCGTCGCCGCGATGGGCTGGTCGGAGGTGGACGGCAGATCGCCCAGCGTACCGGCCGAGACCAGCGCGTTCTGATTGCGGATGGCGTTGTAGACGTCGGTCGGCGTCAGCTTGTAGCCGACCAGCTTGGCTGGGTCGACCCAGATGCGCATCGCGCGCTCGGTGCCGAACAGCACGGCCTGGCCGACGCCGGGCACGCGCTTGATTTCGTTGAGCACGTTGCGCGAGATGTAGTCGCCCAGGGCGACCGGGTCCATCTTGCCGTCTTTCGAGATGAGCGTGGCGAACAGCAGGAAGTTGGAGCGGGTCTTGTCGACCTGCACGCCCTGCTGCGTCACGGACGAGGGCAGGCGCGCTTCCACCCGCTTGAGGCGGTTCTGCACGTCCACCTGCGCCAGCGCGGGGTCGGTGCCCGGCTTGAACGTCACGGTGATGGTGGCCTGGCCGTTACCGGCCTGGCTGACCGACTCGATATAGAGCAGGCCGTCCGCGCCGTTCATTTCCTGCTCGATGATGCTGGTGACGGCGTCGTCGAGTGTCTTGGCGCTTGCGCCCGGGTACGTGGCTGTAATGAGGATCGACGGCGGCGCGATGGTCGGGTACTGCGCGATCGGCAACTGGGTGATCGAGATCGCCCCAGCCACGATGATGAACAGCGCGAGCACCCAGGCAAAGACCGGGCGATCGATAAAAAACTTTGCCATGCGATGGCTCCTTGTTTACTGCTTGGCTGCGGGGGCGCTGGCGGCAGCACCCTGACCCTGCGCACCGCCGGCATGCCATGCCACCGGCTTGACCGGAGCGCCCGGCTGGATCTTCTGCAGACCGTCGACGATCACCTTGTCACCGGCCTGCAGGCCGCTGGAGACGATCCATTCCGTGCCGACGGCGCGGTCGGCCTGGACCTTGCGCGGGGCGACCTTGCCTTCTGCGTTGACGATCATCACCGTGGAACCGTCCGCGCCGCGCGACACGGCCTGCTGCGGCACCGTGATGGCCTGCTGGTCGACTGCCTGTTCCAGGCGGGCGCGCACATACATGCCCGGCAGCAGGGTGCGCTCGGCGTTCGGGAAGATCGCGCGCAGGGTGATCGAGCCCGTGGTCTGGTCCACCGTCAGGTCGGAGAAGTACAGCTTGCCCGTCTGCGCGTAGGCGCGGCCGTCTTCGGTCACCAGCGTGACCTTGGCGGCGGTGTCGCTCGCGGCGGCCAGCTTGCCGGCCTTGAGTGCTTCCTGCAGGCGCATCACTTCGGTGCTCGACTGCGTGAAGGTCAGGTAGATTGGGTCGATCTGCTGCACGGTCGCCAGCAGTGTGGCGTCGCCGCCCTGGCCCACCAGTGCGCCTTCGGTGACCTGCGCCAGGCCCGCGCGGCCCGAAATGGGCGAGGTGACGGTGGCGTAGCCGAGGTTGAGCTTGGCGGTTTCCGTGGCCGCCCGCGCGGCGCCGACATCGGCGGTGGCCTGCTTGGCGGCGGCGACGGCGTCGTCGTAATCCTGCTTGCTGATGGCATTGGTGGCGACCAGCGGCTTGTAGCGTTCGGCCTTGAGCTGGGCCTGGGTCTGCGTGGCTTCGGCGCGGGCCAACTGGGCCTTGGCGCTATCGAGCGAGGCCTGGTATTGCGCCGGATCGATGCGGAAGAGCACGTCGCCCGCCTTCACATCGCTGCCTTCCTGGTACGTGCGCTTGAGCACGATGCCGGCTACCCGTGCGCGCACCTGTGCGACACGCGTCGCTTCCAGGCGGCCCGGCAGTTCGGTCGTCAGGCCCACCGCGTGCGGCTGCACGGTCACGACACCGACCTCCGTGGGTGGCATGCCGGCGCCGCCCGGCCCTTGTGCCTGCTTGTTGCCGCAGGCTGCAAGCGCCACAACCGTGAGCGCGGCGGCAGCGAGTTGGTGATAACGGCGGGTGTTCGTCATAGATGACCCCATGTGGCGATAAGCGGTGTACCCGGGCGGCGGCGCGCAAACGAATGCACCACCGCCAGGGTCCGGGCGGAACCTGGAAACGCGGTCCGAAAACGTTCGATGCTAGCCGTAACCGGCGGCATGCGATACGGCTATTGCGACGAAGTCGCAACAAAACAGCCCTAACTGCTGGAGTTGCAGCGTGGTTTGCTGCGGTGCTTCGTCCATCCGATGTGACCGTCCCGCGCGCGGCGGACGCGGCATTGGGCAAGTCACGGAGTGCGCGCTATTATAGATACGTTCACGCATGTATGTATAAGCGCCATCCTTACGGAACGGGCCTTTGTTGACACGATGGCCGGCTTCGTTGCAACGGCGACAGCATGCGGGGTGGCGGCAGATTGGCCTGTGCAGCGGCCTTGTCGGCGCGGGCGCGCATTCAAGCGTTGTGCAATGCGCAACAGTCTGTTGCAGGTATTTGTGCGTCGCACAAAAGCGGATTGAAAGTTGCCGGCCGTGCTGGGGTCGGCTTCCCGAAGGGCATCATGGTCAGACGAACCAAGGAAGAAGCGCTGGAAACGCGCAACCGCATCCTCGACGCGGCGGAAGAGGTGTTTTATGCGCGTGGCGTAGCGCGCACGTCGCTATCCGACATCGCGCAGGCCGCGGGCGTCACGCGCGGCGCCATCTATTGGCACTTCCGCAACAAGGCCGATGTGTTCGCCGCCATGTGCGAGCGCGTCAAGCTGCCGATGGAGACCCTGTGCTCGCCGCTGGGCGTCGAGCCGAACGATCCGCTGGGCGAGCTGCGCAATGTGGCCAATTTCGTGTTGCAGCAGCTGGTGGACGATATGCACTGGCGCCGCGTCTTCGAGATCATGTTCAACAAGTGCGAATTCGTGGAGGACACGAGTCCGATTCTCAAGCGCCAGCAGGAGTCCTTCGAGGAGGGATTGGCGCGCCTGACCCACATCATCGGGCAGGCGGCCCGGCGCGGGCAGTTGCCGCCCGACCTGGACGTGCCGTTGGCGGTGGCGCATTTCCACGCCTCGTTCGGCGGCATCATGGGCGACTACCTGTTCTATCCGGCCGCCTCCAGCCTCGCCGTCAAGCGTGAGCGCTTCGTCGATGCCTGCATCGACACGCTCAAGTACTCGCCGGCGCTGCGCCTTGCGCAACCCGTCGCCGCCGAGGCTTGCGCGTGACCCTGCCCGCCTTTGAACAGATGGTGTTCGCCGGCGGCGGCAACCGCTGCTGGTGGCAGGCCGGCTGGTGGGAGGCCGTACAGCCCGAGCTGGGCCTGCGGCCGCGCGTGATCGCGGGCATCTCGGCGGGTGCGTCGACGGCCTGCATGCTGCACGCCTGGAGCGCCGCCGACCTGATGGCGTACTACGCCGAGGTCCTGCGCGGCAACACCCGCAATGCCCACTGGGGCAACCTGCTGCGTGGCAAGCGCGTGTTCCCGCACTACGGCATGTACCGCGCGGCGCTGCTGACGGTATTCGGCGAGGGGCGCCTCGCGCGGCTGGGCCAGGCGCCCGAGATCCGCATCGGCCTGGCGCACATCCCGCGCTGGATGGGGGCCCGCACCGCGGTGGCGGCCGGGCTGATCGCGTACAACGTCGAAAAGCACATCCGCAAGACGCTGCATCCGACGCTGGGCCGGCGCCTGGGGTTCCGGTCGGAGTTCGTGCGGGCCCAGGACTGCGCCACGCCCGACGAACTGGCCGACCTGCTGCTGCAATCGGCCTCCACGCCGCCCTTCACGCCCGTGCTGTGTCGCGGTGGCCGGCCGGTGCTGGACGGCGGCATGGTCGACAACGTGCCGGTGCACGCGCTCGATTCCACGCCCGGCGACGTGCTGGTGCTGGTCACGCGCCTGTACCCGCGGCCGACCTATTTCCGCATCGACGTACCGGTCGCGGGCGGTGTGCAGCGCCGCTTTTATGTACAACCCTCGCGCACGGTGCCGATTGCCAGCTGGGACTACACCAAGCCGGCGGCCATGCGCGACGCCTATGCGCTGGGCCGTCATGACGGCGAAACCTTCCTGCGCGAACTTCCACGCGGGTTTGCCGCGCCGATCGCCGCGTAGCGCGCCGTCAGCCGCAGCCGATGGCGGGCGCGCGGCCGGCTGAAGCCGGACGAACCCGCCGACATGGCGTCATGGCGTCGCCGGTCGAACCCGATGGACGCCTCATGCGCGCAAATTCCGTTGCTTCCTTTGACCTGATCGTGGTCGGTGCCGGCGCGGCCGGCCTGGCTGCCGCCCGTCGCGCCGCGCAGCTTGGCGCGCGTACCCTGCTGATCGACCGCGCCGAGGTGGGCGGCACCTGCGTCAACCGTGGTTGCGTGCCCAAGAAGCTGCTCGGCTACGGTGCGACCTGGTCGCAGGCGGCCAGCCGCTGCCTGCACACCGCCGCCGCCCAAGGCCGCGAAGCCTGGCAGGATGCCGTGGCCCGCATCCGCGCCGAGGTCGGGCGGATGCACGGGGTCTATCGCGCGCATCTGGCCGAATCGGGGGTGCAGTGGCTGGCCGGTTCGGCGTCGCTGCGCGGGCGCTGCGCGCTGCGGCTGTTGACCGACGCGGGCAAGCGCACCCTGCGCGCGCGGCAGATCGTGCTGGCGACCGGGGCCCGGCCGCAGCCGCTGCCGGTCCCTGGCGCCGAACTCGCCTGTTCCTCCGACGACGTGTTCACGTGGGATACGCTTCCCGCCTCGCTGGCGATCGTCGGCAGCGGTGTGATCGCGGTGGAGATGGCTTCGACGCTGGCGCGCTTCGGTGTGCGCGTGACGCTGCTGGCGGGCGGTCCGCGCGTGCTGCCGGACTTCGATGTCGCTTTGTCGGAGGCGGCGGCCCGGGCTCTGGCGGGGTGCGGCGTCGATGTCGTTCCGGATGCCGGCGTGGTGCGCGTGGAGCGCGATGCGGTCAACAGTGACGGCGTGGCCGTGTATCTGGCGGGGCCGGACGGCCAGCCGCGCGTGGTGCGCGCGCAGCGCGTGATGGCCGTCATCGGGCGTGTGCCGGCCACGGACGGCCTCTGCCTGGAGGCTGCCGGGGTGACGCTCGATGCGCACGGCCGCATTGCGGTGGATCGGCATTTCCGTACGCGCGCACGCGGGGTGCATGCCATCGGCGATGTCGGCGGCGGCCCGCAGTTGACGCCAGTGGCCGTCGCGCAGGGCGGCTACGTCGCCGACCGGTTGTTCGGCAAGGGCGCCAAGCTGCCCGACTTGGCGCACGTACCGATGGCGGTGTTCTGCGAACCGGCCATCGCCGCCGTCGGGCTGACCGAGGCCCAGGCGCGCGCCCGCTGGCCGGACCGGCCGGATCGCGACACCCGCGCCACGGCCGAGCGCATCGACGTGGTCGAGCGTCGCTTCGTCTCGCTGGAGCAGCGCTTTGCCGGCACCGGCGCCGAATCGCTGATCAAGCTCGTCTGCAATGCGCACAGCGGACGTGTGCTGGGCGCACATGTAGTGGACAACGCCGCCCCCGAGATCGTGCAAGCGCTGACGGTGGCGGTGCGCATGGGCGTGCGGCTCAAGCATCTGCGCAGCACGGTCGGCCTGCATCCGAGCGTGGCGGAGGAATTGCTCGGCGCCTGAGCCCGGCTGGCGGGGAGCCGATGCCGCATCGGCCTGTTTTCTGACGCCCTTCCGCACGCTGTTCAATTTTCCTGATGGCTCTCTGCAAATCCATGCGCCCTAGGGTCGCATGGGTGGCGCAGAATGAAGGCAACCAAGTTCAGGAAATTTGACATGCTTCCCGTGCTCTATCTCTCCCATGGGTCGCCGATGCTGGCGGCGGATCCGGGTCCCGTCGGCGCGGCCCTGGCAGCGCTTGGGCACGACATGGCGGCGCTGTCGCCACGCGCCATCGTGGTGGTGTCGCCGCACTGGATGACGCGCCGCCCCGCCGTGACGGCACGCCCGCAGCAGCAAGCGTGGCACGATTTCGGCGGCTTTCCGCCGCAGCTGTATGCGCTGGAATACGCTCCGCCGGGCGCGCCCGCGCTGGCCGAGCGCATCCGTGCGCTGATCGACGGCAACATCGTGCCGGGACTGGAGGAGCAGGCTTGCACCGTGCTCGACCCGCGCCAGCCGCTCGACCACGGCGCGTGGATTCCGCTGATGCTGATGTTGCCCGAGGCGACGATCCCGGTGGTGCAGGTCGCGCTGATGCCGGGCCTGTCGCCGGCTTGCCAGATGGCGATGGGCCGCACGCTCGCGCCGCTGCGCGACGAAGGCGTGCTGATCATCGGTTCCGGCAGCTTTACGCACAACCTGCGGGCACTGATGCGGGGCGCCGGCATGGCGCAGCACGGTGTGCCGGTCGAGCCGTGGGTGGAGGCCTTCCGCGAATGGATGGTCGAAGCGATGACCGAAGGTATCCGCACCGGCGATTTCGCCACCTTCTGCGACTACCGCGCGCGGGCCCCGCATGCCGCCCACGCCCACCCCACCGATGAGCACCTGATGCCGCTGTACGTGGCCCTGGGCGCCGCCATGGGCAAGCCGGAACAGGCTACGCAGGGCGGCGTGCAGGCCCGGCACGTGGTCGACACCGTCACCTATGGCGCGCTGGCGATGGACAGCTTCCGCTTCGACGGTGCGGGCGCCAACCAGCCGCACCCGCGCGCCACGGCCTGATCCCCGGCCTGCGGGGCTGGCCTCAGGCGCGGATCAGCGCCGGCGCCAGCGCGGTCGGATTGGCCACGCTGTCGACGTTCCCCTGCAGCACGTCGAGGATGTTCTGGAAGGCGATACCGAAGTACATCTCGTAGCTTTCGCGCTCCACATAGCCGATGTGCGGCGTGCAGATGCAGTTTTCCATGCGCAGCAGCGTATGGCCCTGCAGGATGGGCTCGGTCTCGAACACGTCGATGGCCGCCATGCCCGGGCGGCCGCGGTTGAGCGCAGTCACCAGGCCGTTCTCTTCGACCAGTTCGGCGCGGCTGGTGTTGACGAACAGCGCGGTCGGCTTCATGCGGGTCAGGTCCGCCACGGTGATGATGCTGCGCGTCTCGTCGTTCAGGCGCAGGTGCACGGACAGCACGTCGGATTGCTCGAACAGCGCCTCCTTCGATTCGGCCACGGCAAAGCCGTCGGCGCGGGCGCGCTCCTTCGAGTTCTCCCGCCCCCACACCAGCACGTTCATGCCGAAGGCGCGACCGTAGCCGGCCACCAACTGGCCGATCTTACCGTAGCCGAAGATGCCCAGCGTCTGCCCTTTCAGCACACGGCCGATGCCGAAGTTGGGCGGCATCGTGGTCGATTTCAGCCCCGATTGCTGCCACGCGCCGTGCTTGAGGCTGGCGACGTACTGCGGGATGCGGCGCTGCGCGGCCATCACCAGCGCCCAGGTCAGCTCGGCTGGCGCCACCGGCGAGCCCTTGCCTTCGAGCACGACGACGCCCTTGTCGGTGCAGGCGTCCAGGTCGATGTGGCCGCCGGCATCGCGTGACACGCGCCCCGTCTGGCTGATGATCTTGAGCTTGGGTAGCCGGTCAAGTAGCTGACGCGTCACGCGGGTGCGCTCGCGGATCAGCACGAGGGCTTCCACATCGGCCACGCGTGCGGCCAATTGCCCCACGCCTTTGACGGTGTTGTTGAATACTTTGACTTCGTGGTCCTGCAGCAGGTTGAAGCAATCCAGCTTGCGAACGGCGTCTTGGTAGTCATCCAGTACGGCAATCTTCATCGACATCTCACTTCAGACAATGGTGCGCAGCAAAAAACAGCGGTTCCTTGCGGTGGTATTCTTCCCATCCCTCGTCGCACGGACTATCTTGCACGACGTTCGGATTGCCCGCCGCGGGTATGCAAATTGCGCAGCCGCGCTTGTGACGAGTCCTAATTCTTAGTGTGTCGTCACTTTAGCGCACGTGGCCACCGCTGCCCGGAAAAATCCCCGTTCCGGTAGCGCACCGCTTTGTAACTGAATGTGAAATCAGCACGGACGCCCTCTCTCTGTCTGTCTTGCCGCTCCCCCTGGAAACCGCTGATCCGGCCCGCCCATGCTGCGCCGTCGATCGCTTTCCAGCCCTCGGGCGCGCGCCGTGCTGACCTTCTGCCGCTTTCTTTTTCACTTCCATTGGAGTTTTGGTCATGAATCAACCCGTGATGCAGGGCATTCCCGCATTGAATGTGCCCGAATACGTGAAGAACGCCCGGCTGGTGGCGTGGGTCGGCGAGGTTGCCGCGCTCACCAAGCCCGAACGCGTGGTCTGGTGCGATGGTTCGCAGGAGGAATACGACCGCCTGTGTGCCGAGATGGTCGCTGCCGGCACGCTGAAGCAACTCAATCCGGCCAAGCGCAAGAATTCGTATCTGGCGCTGTCCGATCCGTCGGACGTGGCGCGCGTGGAGGACCGGACCTTCATCTGCTCGCAAAAGCAGGAAGACGCGGGCCCGACCAACAACTGGATCGCCCCGGCCGAGATGCGTCAGACGCTGCACGGCCTGTTCGACGGTTGCATGGCCGGCCGTACGTTGTACGTGGTGCCGTTCTCGATGGGGCCCCTGGGGTCGCCGATCGCGCACATCGGCGTGGAGCTGTCCGATAGCCCGTATGTGGCCGTCAACATGCGCATCATGACCCGCATGGGCCGCGCCGTATACGACGTGCTGGGTACCGACGGCGAGTTCGTGCCGTGCGTGCACACCGTCGGCAAGCCGCTGGCCGCTGGCGAGAAGGATGTGCCGTGGCCGTGCAATCCGACCAAGTACATCGTGCACTTCCCGGAAACGCGCGAGATCTGGTCATTCGGCTCGGGCTACGGCGGCAACGCACTGCTGGGCAAGAAGTGCTTTGCGCTGCGGATCGCCTCCACCATGGGCCGCGACCAGGGCTGGCTGGCCGAGCACATGCTGATCCTGGGCGTGACCTCGCCCGAGGGCAAGACTTACCACGTGGCCGCGGCGTTCCCGTCGGCGTGCGGCAAGACCAACTTCGCGATGCTGATTCCGCCGGCCGGCTTCAACGGCTGGAAGGTCACGACCATCGGCGACGACATCGCCTGGATCAAGCCGCGCCAGGGCGCCGACGGCAAGACACGCCTGTACGCCATCAACCCGGAAGCCGGCTACTTCGGCGTGGCCCCGGGCACCAGCGAGAAGACCAACTTCAACGCGATGGCGACCCTCAAGGAAAACGTCATCTTCACCAACGTCGCGCTCACTGATGACGGCGATGTGTGGTGGGAAGGCATGACCGACGCTCCGCCCGCGCACCTGATCGACTGGCAAGGCCAGGACTGGACGCCCGAGGCCGCCAAGGAAACCGGCCGCAAGGCCGCGCACCCGAACGCGCGCTTCACGGCGCCGGCCGCGCAGTGCCCGTCGATCGATCCGGAGTGGGACAACCCCGCCGGCGTGCCGATCGACGCCTTCATCTTCGGCGGCCGCCGTTCCACGACGGTGCCGCTGGTGACCGAAGCCCGCGACTGGACCGAAGGCGTCTACATGGCCGCCACGATGGGCTCGGAAACCACCGCCGCCGCCGCCGGCCAGCAAGGCGTGGTGCGCCGCGACCCGTTCGCCATGCTGCCGTTCTGCGGTTACAACATGGCCGACTACTTCGCGCACTGGCTCAAGCTGGGTGACCAGTTGGCCAAGAGCGGCGCCGCGCTGCCGAAGATCTTCTGCGTCAACTGGTTCCGCAAGGACGAACAGGGTCGCTTCGTGTGGCCGGGGTTCGGCGAGAACATGCGCGTGCTGAAGTGGATGATCGACCGGATCGAAGGCCAGGTCAGTGGTGACGAGCATGTCTTCGGCGTGTCGCCGCGCTACGAGGAGCTGCGCTGGGACGGGCTGGACTTCTCCGCCGAGCAGTTCGCCAAGGTGATCTCGCTGGATGCGCAGGCCTGGAAGCAGGAGCTGACCCTGCACGCCGAGCTGTTCGCCCAGTTGGCGCACCACCTGCCGCAGGCACTGCCGGAAGCCAAGGCGCGCCTGGAGGGCCGCCTGCAGGGTTGATCGCTGACCTTGGCAGTCGCCGGAGCCCGCGCGTTGCGCGGGCTTTTTTTTTGCCTGGCCTGCCCATTGTTTGGGCAGTAATGCGAAAGGCTTAGATTGCTCGATTTACCCCTTTTAAGCAAAAGAGATTGCTTGATTTAAGTTTCATGGAATTGCGTTGTAAATATTTCCTTATTGGTGTCCATGATTCATTGTGGTTCGAAAAGCATAATAACGGACTTGTTATGCGTTTTACGAATTCTTGAAGCGGGTGATCCTTGTAAAGCCGCGCCGCACAAGGGTTTGTGAAGGGTGTGTCAATGGCGTTGGCTTTGATGGACATTTCCCAGCAAGATGATGAAAATGTAAAAAATCCTACTGACGAATGCGAAAGGGATTCTTATAATTTCGAAAAACAGGTTTTCGCCATTCTGGAATCCAGGGGGGGAACCAAATAAACCGACTCGGATCAGGGAAGACGGGTCAAGTCTTCGAGCGGATGGGCCATGCGCCTGTCTCCCGGTGCGCGGGGGCGCGCCGGCCGGTGTGCGGATATCGCGGTGGCCACTGTGCAAACGATTGCAATCGGTGGCGGCGACATCCGGACCCGGGGCCCAGCCACCCGTCCGAGTCACGCAGAGGGTCACGGTCAGACCGCGGACCGTCGTCGACGGGACAGCAGCATTTCGACGACCTCCTGCGGCCCGCAAGGGCCGGCGGACTGCCGTGTGACACGCGGGCGAACGCGCAACGTTCGCGTGGCTTCATAACAACGCGTACCGCGGACAGAAGAGCGCGGCCGCAGGCCGCTCACCGGACATGTGTCGGCTGGGTTAGACGGGAGGTTTTACAAGTGGGCATTCAGATCTTGCTGGTTGAACAGGACCAGGCAGAGGGGGAGCGACTGTCGTTGTCCCTGCGCGATGGCGGACACCACGTCCAGTGTGTCGACAGTCCGGCGCAGGCGCAGGCCGCGATGCTGGTATCGCAGCCGAGCCTGCTGCTGATGGAGTGGAGCGGGCCGGAGGGCGAGTCGATCGACATGCTGCTGGCCTTGCGCGCCAGTGCGCATACGCGGGGCCTGCCGGTCATCGTGCTGTCGCGCCACGGCGATGCGCGCACCAAGATCGCGGCGCTGGATGCCGGCGCCGACGATTACGTGGTCAAGCCCTGCGATGCGGGCGAGCTGCATGCCCGCATCCGCGCCGTACTGCGCCGCCGGGCGCCGCAGCAGGGGGATGAGATCCTGCAGATCAACGGCCTGCGGCTCGATCCGCTCACACTGGGCGTGACCGCGCAAACGGACGAGGGAGTGCGGCCGATCCCGCTGAGCCCGCTGGAATTCCGCCTGCTGCATTTCCTGGTGGCGCACCCGCAGCGCGTGCATTCGCGCACCCAACTGCTCGACCGTGTCTGGGGCAACCACGTCTTCGTGGGCGAGCGCACGGTCGACGTGCACGTCCGCAAGCTGCGCGTGGCGCTGGAGGGCACGCTGTGCGACGGTCTGATCGAGACCGTGCGCGGCGGCGGCTATCGCCTGCTGGTCGGCAGCGGTGCGCAACCCGACGATGCCATCGGCGCGCAGTCGGAGGTCGCGAAGCGCAAACGCGAGCCCTCGGCTTACCGGCGGCTTTCGGCCCGTGCGCGCGCCGCCCGGGAACCCGCCCGCCTGAGCGCCTGAGCGCCGGCCAGGCCCGCAAGACGGGATCGTTTCGACAACGCTCTTCGCCTCGCAGGCCGCGAGGCAAAGGGCGTTGGCGTGTTTGCCTGTATCAATGCATCAATCTGCAAGGGAATCGACGATGAAGTTGTGGTGCAGCGGTATGGTGCTGGCCGGACTGGCCGCATGCGCGCAGGCGCAGGAATTGACGCCGGGCCTGTGGGAGGGGCAGGTGTCGTTCAGCGTCAACGGGAGGCCGGTCGCCGTTCCCGACGAGCAGGGCCGGTCACGCACTTCCGTCATGCATACCGACTGTCTCGCGGCCAAGGACACGGCCGACGTCCGCTCGGCCTTCGAGCGTTCGTTCGCGCGTGACATGCCGGGTTGCCGCGTCACCCGCTGGAGCCACACGCTCGGCATGCTGAAGGTCGCCGTGTCGTGCGACGGCACGCACACGGGCAGCGCGGGCACCATGGAAGCGAGCGGTCCGCTGTCGTCGACGCGCTTCGATATTTCCGGCACCAGCCATGTCCAGCATCCGCAGTTCGGTCCGATGACCAGCGGATTCCGTTACCAGGGCCGCTGCCTGGGCGCCTGCAAGTCGTAGCCGGGCACGGCGTGCCAGCAGAAACGCGGCCGGACTGTGCAGGCAGTGCCGGCCGTTTCTTTTGGGGGCGCGCGATCAGCGCTGATGTTCGCGCCAGCGCTTGAACCAGCCCAGCCCTTCGCTGGTGCCGGCGCGCGGCCGGTATTCGCAGCCGGCCCAGCCGTCGTAGCCGAGCGTATCCATCAGCGCGAAGAGGTGCGGATAGTTCAGTTCGCCCTCATCCGGTTCGTGGCGGTCAGGGACGCCCGCAATCTGCACGTGACCGATGCCGCCGATGTACTGCCGCAGCTTGACCGACAGGTCGCCCTCCATGATCTGCGCGTGGTACAGGTCGAACTGCACCTTCAGGTTGGGCGCGCCGACTTCCCGGCAGACCGCGTGCGCCTGGGCCTGGTGCGTCAGGAAGAAGCCGGGCATGTCGCGCGTGTTGATCGGCTCCAGCACGATGGTGATGCCCGCGCCGGCTGCCTCGTGCGCCGCGTAGGCGAGGTTCTGCACGTAGGTGGCGTGATGGCGGGCGCGATCGTCGTGCGGGCCGATCAGGCCGGCCACCACGTGCACGCGCGTATTGCCGAGCGCCTGCGCGTAGTCGAGCGCGGTGGCGATGCTGCGCTTGAACTCGTCTTCGCGGCCCGGCAGCGAGGCAATGCCCCGCTCGCCGCCCGCCCAGTCGCCCGGCGGTGCATTGAACAGCGCCTGCGCAAGACCGTTGTCTTCCAGCCGTGCCTGCAACTCGGCCTTGTCGTAGTCGTAGGGGAACAGGAATTCCACGCCCTCGAACCCGTCGCGCGCGGCGGCGGCGAAGCGATCGAGGAAGGCATGTTCCGGGTACATCATTGTCAGGTTGGCGGCAAAGCGTGGCATGTCCAGGACCTCTGGGATCGTGTTGCGGTTGCGTCGATGCGCTGACGGTCGGCTCGGGTGGCCCGATGCGCCTTAGAGCCTGTTTGGAAATGCGCGGATATCAGCAAGAACAGGTTCCGCAACGACGGGAAAGGTCCGTTCAGGCGCCAAATTTGCTTGCATTTTAGGCAAATCAAGCGCCGATGCGGTAGCTGTGCGTCCCCGTCGGGCAATTTCCAAACGGGCTCTTAGCGCTCCTTCCCTGCTTCCACCGCGAACTTCACCAGCTCGGCCTGTCCCTCGATGCCCAGCTTGCGCTTGAGGTTCAAGCGGTGCGATTCGACCGTGCGCACCGAGAGTCCGAGCTCATCGGCGATGCGCTTGTTTGACCACCCTTGTGCGACGCCGTCGAGGATGTCGTGCTCGCGTGGTGTGAGCGCCTCCACCGGCGTGGGGGCCACGGCCTGCTCGGCCATGCGCATCGCCAACTGGGCGCTGTAGAACGGCCGCCCGGCGAGTACCGCGTCGATCGCTTCGACCAGCTCGCTGGCGGGCGCGTCCTTCAGCACGTAGCCGCGCGCGCCGGCACGCATGACCTGCCGCACGTATTCCAGGTTGTCGTGCATCGACAGCACCAGCACGGCGATCTCCGGAAACTGCTCGCCGAATTTCTCGGTCAGCGCGATGCCGTTCATGCCGCGCATGCCGATGTCCATCAGTGCCAGGTCCGGCGAGAGTGCGCGCGCGGCCTGCAGCGCGCCGTCGGCATCGCCCGCTTCGCCCACCACCTGGAAATGCGGCACGGCCTCGAGCCGCACGCGTACGCCATCGCGCACCAGCGGGTGATCGTCGACCAGCAAAAGTTTGACGGGCATGTTCATGCGGAAGCAGAAGCGGGAACCGAAGCGGATGAAGACGAGGCGGCCGAAGCCAGCCGGGCGATCACGAGATGCTGCAGTGCCACGCAGACCTCGGTGCCATGCGGGCCGGAGACGATGGTACAGGTGCCGCCCAGGGCGGCCATGCGCTCGCGCATGTTGCGCAGGCCGATGCCGTGCTCCGGATCGACCTGGACCGATTCCACATCGAAGCCCGGGCCGTTGTCGCGGATCGACAGGCGCACCGTATCGACATCGTTTTCGAGCAGCAGGCCGATGCGCGTGGCGCCCGCGGCGTGGCGCTCGATGTTGGAGACGGCCTCCTGGGCGATGCGGAAGAACGCCGTGTTGCAGGCATCCGGCAACTGCACCGGCGGGCCGGAGGTCTCCAGGGCGATGACGAAGCCGGGCTGGCGGTCTTCGTGGGCTTCGCGGGTCTCGCGCACCAGCAGTTCCAGCGCGGCGGCCAGGCCGAGATCGTCCAGCAGCGCGGGACGCAGGTTGTGCGACACGCGCCGGACTTCGCCCAGCGCCCCGTTGAGGCGGTCCAGCGCCCGGCGCAGCATGCCGGCGGCCTTGTCGGGCGCCGGTGCATTGGGCGGCCCCGCGTGGCTGCCCGGCGGCTCGAGATGGTTGTGCGCGGTCTCGAGCAGCAGCTTGGTCGAGACCAGTACCTGGCTGATGCCGTCGTGCAGCTCGCGCGATACGCGGGCGCGCTCGTCTTCCTGCGAGCGCACCACCTGCTGCGCCAACTGGCGCAGCTTGGCATCGGCCTCGCGGTGATCGCTGACATTGAGCGCGAGCCCGCTGCCGGCCACCAGCAGGATGCACGCCACGGTGATGGCGACCACCCAGGCCAGCGTCTGGTCGATGTTGGTCTGGGCGCGCCGGTCGATCTCGCGCAGGGTCTGTTCGACGTCGTCCAGGTACAGGCCGGTGCCGACCATCCAGCCCCACTGCGGGATCGGTTCAACATAACCGAGCTTGGCCACGCTCTGGTGGCTGGACGGCTTGTCCCACAGGTAGCGCACGAAGCCGCCGCCGGCCTGCGCGGCGGCCACCAGCCTCTGGATGGTGGGCTGGCCGCGCGCGTCGGTCAGGTCCCACAGGTCGCGGCCGACCAGTTCGGGCTGGCGCGGATGCATCAGGTTGCGGCCGTGCAGGTCGTAGAGGAAGAAGTAGCCGTCCGGCCCGAAATCCAGGCGGGCCAGCGTGCGCATGGCTTCGTCGCGGGTGGCCACGTCGCGGCGGCCGGAGGCGAGCAGCGGTGCGATCGCGCTGCGCGCCAGTTTCACGTGGGCACGCAGCTCGGCTTCCTTGGCCTGCAGGTAGGCCGATTCCACCAGTTGCCGTTCGTGCTGCGCCAGGGCGATCGACTGGTGCCGCACGGTCAGCATGATCGCCAGCATGGCGATGGTCAGCGGCGCAACCGCGAGCAGCAGGATCTTTTGGCGAAGCTTCATGAGGGGCGCGCGGCGATCGTGCACTGCAGCACAACAGCGCAATGGCACACTCTACAATGCATATGAAGTGGTTTGCGTAGTACTACGGTGCTGTGCTGCGTAGTTCTCCGCTTGTGGCGCAGGGGCAGGCTGGCAAATACTACACGGCCTCCCCCTCGACAGATAGGCGGGGAGACCATGCTTGCGGCCGCGCAGACGAAGTCGAAACCGATTCCGTTCCGCGCCAGGCACGCCGGCCGGCAGGGGTGAACCAACACCCCGCATCCAGCAACTTCGACCAAGGTTCGAGGAGACCGACATGAGCTTCGTCAGGCAGCACCTGATCTGGCTGGTTGTGGCCATTCTTGGCGCGTTTGCCTTTGCCACCGTCGCGCTCGCGCGCGGCGAGGCGGTCAGCGCGCTATGGGTGGTGGTGGCCGCCGTATGCATCTACTTGATCGCATACCGTTACTACAGCCGTTACATCGCCGACAAGGTGCTCGGCCTGGACGGCACCCGCAAGACGCCGGCCTGGCGTCACAACGACGGGCTCGATTACGTCCCCACCAACAAGTACGTGCTGTTCGGCCACCACTTCGCGGCCATCGCCGGCGCCGGTCCGCTGGTCGGCCCCGTGCTTGCCGCGCAGATGGGCTACCTGCCGGGCATGCTGTGGATCCTGGCCGGCGTGGTGTTTGCCGGCGCGGTGCAGGACTTCATCGTGCTGTTCATCTCCAGCCGCCGCGACGGCCGTTCGCTGGGCGACCTGGTGAAATCGGAGATGGGCACGGTGCCGGGCCTGATCGCGCTGTTCGGCGCGTTCCTCATCATGATCATCATCCTCGCCGTGCTGGCGCTGATCGTGGTGAAGGCGCTGGCCGGCTCGCCGTGGGGCACCTTCACGGTGGCGGCGACGATTCCGGTCGCTATCTTCATGGGGCTCTATGTGCGCTTCATCCGCCCGGGCCGCGTCGGCGAGGTGTCCATCATCGGCTTTGTGCTGCTGATGCTCGCCATCATCGGCGGGCAGGCCGTGCACGAGAGCGCCGCGCTGGCACCGCTGTTCACGTACGACGGCAAGGCGCTGACCTGGATGCTGATCGGCTACGGCTTCGTCGCCTCGGTGCTGCCGGTGTGGCTGCTGCTGGCGCCGCGCGATTATCTGTCGACCTTCCTGAAGATCGGCACCATCCTCGCGCTGGCCGTCGGCATCCTGATCGTCGCACCGCAGATGCAGATGCCGTCGCTGACACAGTTCGCGGCGGGCAATGGCCCGGTGTGGTCGGGCAACCTGTTCCCGTTCCTGTTCATCACCATCGCCTGCGGCGCGGTGTCGGGCTTCCACTCGCTGATCTCGTCGGGCACCACGCCCAAGATGCTGGAGAACGAGACGCAGGCGCGCTTCATCGGCTACGGCGCGATGCTGATGGAATCGTTCGTCGCCATCATGGCGCTGGTGGCCGCATCGGTCATCAATCCGGGGGTGTACTTCGCGATGAACGCGCCCGCCGCGCTGGTCGGCTCCACCGCCGACGCGGTGGCGCAGACGCTGTCCACGTGGGGCTTTGTCGTCACGCCGGATGTGCTGCTGCAGACCGCCAAGGATGTCGGCGAGAACACCATCCTGGCCCGTGCAGGCGGCGCGCCGACGCTGGCGGTCGGCATGGCGCACATCCTGCACCAAGTGGTGGGCGGCCAGGCCATGATGGCGTTCTGGTATCACTTCGCCATCCTGTTCGAGGCGCTGTTCATCCTGACTGCCGTGGACGCGGGCACGCGTGCCGGCCGCTTCATGCTGCAGGATCTGCTGGGCACCTTCGTGCCGGCCCTCAAGCGCACCGAATCGCTGACAGCCAACCTGATCGCCACGGCGGTGACCGTCGCGCTGTGGGGTTACTTCCTGTACCAGGGCGTGGTCGATCCGCTGGGCGGCATCAATACGCTGTGGCCGCTGTTCGGCATCTCCAACCAGATGCTCGCGGCGATTGCACTGACGCTGGGCACCTGCGTGCTGGTCAAGATGAAGCGCGACCGCTACGTCTGGGTGACGCTGCTGCCGACCGCATGGCTGCTGGTCTGCACGCTGACGGCCGGCTGGCAGAAGCTGTTCGATCCGGATCCGAAGATCGGCTTCCTGGCGCACGCCAACCGGTTCGCGGATGCCATCGCCGCCGGCAAGGTGCTGGCGCCGGCCAAGTCGATGGCGCAGATGCAGCAGATCGTGCTGAACGATCGCATTGATGCGATCCTGTGCGGCCTATTCGTGCTGGTGGTCGTCAGCATTGCCTGGTACGGCCTGCGCACCGTGCTGAAGGCGCGCGTCCAGGCCCGCCCGACCGTCAACGAAACGCCGTACGAAGCGCTGGGCGCCACGCACTGACGCCTGTATCCGAAGGCGGCATGCAGATGGCATGCCGCCGTGGCTCAAGGAGAACGACCATGCGCGAAGAAATCGAAACCCTCGGCCGGTATCTGGGCCAGGCGATGCGCTTGATGGTCGGCGTGCCGGACTACGATACGTATGTGCGGCACATGCAGGAAACCCATCCCGGCCAGCCGGTCATGACGTACGAGGAGTTCTTCCGCGAACGCCAGGACGCCCGCTACAAGGGCCGCGTGGGGCGGTGTTGTTGACGACGACAAGCGGGTCGGGTAGGCCAGCTGGACGACCGCCGCGGCATGGCGACATGCCCGGCGGTTTTTTCTTTTCTTGCGGGCGGTGGTGTTACATGGAGGGGCGCGCGGCCGCAGGGGGATCGCCGTGCTTGGCGCGGTAGGTCTTTTCCACCAGTTCGCGCAGCTTGGCCAGCGCCCCGGGATCGCCCTGCGCGGCGGCGCGGCCGTACCAAAGTTTGGCCTGTTCGATGTCCGGTGCCACCACGCCGGGCTCGCCGCGCTCGTAGTAGCTGCCGACGATGTATTGCGATGGTCCGTCGCCGGCCTCGGCTGCCTTCTTGTACCAGATGAAGGCGCGGCCGTAATCGCGCGGCACGCCGCGGCCGGTGAAGTAGTTGGTCGCCAGCGCGCGCTGTGCCTCGATGTGCCCGCCGGTGGCGGCGCGCTCGTACCACTTGTTGGCTTCCGGCAGGGAGCGCGGCACCAGTTCTCCGCGCTCGAACAGTTCGCCGTAGACGAACTGCGCATGCGTCATCTGGTTATCGGCGGCGCGGCGCAGCCATTTGACGGCGGCTTCGGGCTGCGCGACGGTGCCTTCGCCGCGCATCAGCATCATCGCGTAGTCGAACTGGGCGAGGCGGTTGCCGCGCTGGGCAGCTTCGGCAAACTCGTCGAAGGCGAGGCCGAACTCGTTGTGCTCGTAGTGCGCGATGGCGATCTGCGTGAGGGCGGCGGCATCGCCCTGGGCGTCGGCCGGCGAGGTGGCGGCGTGGGCCGGTGCTGTCCAGCCGGCGGCCGCCAGCATGATTGCGGCCAACGTCAGTCTTGCGATACGCGGGGTGCCATGCGGCTGCGCCTGCCTGCCCATCGCCCGCTCCTCGTCGGGAAGATGGGGCCAGTGTAGCGCGCCCCGCCGGTTCACGTCGGGGCGATGGCCGAGTCACCCGCCCGCACAATCGATCCGGTGCGGATCAAAAGAAAAGCCGTGGCATCCGGTGATGCCACGGCCACTTCGATGCATTCAGACTTTGTAATCAAGCGCCGGCTTTCTTGCCGGTTTTTGCTCCGGTTTGCAGAGCATTATCAATCAGGTGAATCGCATGGGCGGATGCATCCTGCCACGCGTCGCAGGCGCGCTGGGTGGCGGTAATGGTGGAGCGCATGAAGGAAATCGCCGGCTCCGAGCCCGGCACGGCCTGCTTGGCATAATCGTCCACCCAGGCGAGCGCGATGCGGCACTGCTCGTTGGCGCTTGCCTGTGCCACCTTGCGCCACTCCGCGTGCGTACCGGCGGCGATCTGGTAGAGGTGACGGCCATACGCCACCAGCTTTTCCGTCGGCTGCGCCGATTCGCTCTGCAGTTCGGTCAGTTCGTGCAGGCTGCGTGCGCCGAACGCCCGCTTGCCCTGTTCGGCTGTGTCTTCCAGCGAGGCGCGGACCGTCTGGAACTGCAGTTCGCTCAGCTTTTCCACGCTATTGAGCGTGGCGCTGGTCAATTCGGCCAGGGCTTCCAGGCCGGTCTTGTGCGTGGCGGCCACGTGTTCGCTTTTCAACATTAAGACTCTCCTTCGGGTCGGGTGTCTCGCATAATCTGGGTCGGATTATGGATGGATCGCAATTCATTGATTGATTTGCGGGATTTGCTGCGCTACGGAGTTTCGGAAATCAATCATGCAACGTCAAGTCGGATAATTGAAAATCCCGGAAATCTGCAGAATCGAAAATCCGGCCATCAAAATAAAAGAGGCGCCGCAGCGCCTCCTTTTTCTCCGTCACGGCGGGCCGGATCAGCCCGCGCGCACGCGATACACTGCCACGCTGCCGCGCCAGTTGGCGCCCCAGTGCACTGTCCTGCCCTCGTGCAGCGCGACGCGGTCGAGGATTGCCAGCCCGACCTTGGGCGCCAGCGCCTCAAAGTCGCGGATGGTCAGCACGCGCACGTTGGGCGTGTTGTACCACTCGTATGGAAGCGATTCCGACACCGGCATGCGCCCGCGGAACACCGACAGCCGGTGCGGCCAGTACCCGAAGTTCGGGAACGACACAATGCACTCGCGCCCCACCCGCAGCATCTCGCGCAGCACCTGTGCGGTGTTGTGGATGGTCTGCAGGGTCTGCGAGAGGATCACCGTGTCGAAGCTCTTGTCTTCGAACAGGGCCAGGCCGCCTTCCAGGTTCTGCTGGATCACGTGCACGCCCTTCTGCGTGGCGGCCAGCACGCCGGCGTCGTCGATCTCGATGCCGTAGGCCAGCACCTCCAGCTCGTCCTGCAGCACGCGCAGCAGGCTGCCGTCGCCGCAGCCCAGGTCGAGCACGGTGGAGCGCGGCTCGATCCAGCGGGCGATGGCGCGGAAGTCGGCGCGGTCGGCCAGGATGTTGGGCACCGCCGCGTTCGTCGATGCGGTGGCGATGGTGTTGAGCGTCTGCGTTGTCATGCGCCGATCTCCTGGGCGATGCGTTTGTAATAGGCGCGCACCAGTGCGTGATAGCGCGCATCTTCCAGCAGGAAGGCGTCGTGGCCGTGCGGCGCGTCGATCTCGCCGTAGGTGATGGGGCGCTTGTTGTCGAGCAGCGCCTTGACCAGCTCGCGGCTGCGCGCGGGGGCGAAGCGCCAGTCGGTGGTGAAGCTGACGACGAGGTAGCTGGCCTGCGTGTGCGCCACGGCGCGGGTCAGGTCGCCGCCGTAGGCCAGCGCGGGGTCGAAGTAGTCGAGCGCGCGGGTGATCAGCAGGTAGGTGTTGGCGTCGAAGTATTCGGCGAACTTGTCGCCCTGGTAGCGCAGGTAGCTTTCCACCTGGAACTCGACGTCGAACGAGAAGCGGATGTCTTCGGCCTTGAGCTCGCGGCCGAATTTCTCGGCCATGTCTTCGTCCGACAGGTAGGTGATGTGGCCGATCATGCGCGCCACGCGCAGGCCGCGCTTGGGTTTGACGCCGTGCGCGTAGTAGTCGCCGCCGTGGAAGTCCGGATCGGACAGGATCGCGCTGCGCGCCACCTCGTTGAATGCGATGTTCTGCGCCGACAGCTTCGGCGTCGACGCCACCACCACGCAGTGCCGCAGGCGCTCCGGGTACATCAGGCTCCAGGCCAGCGCCTGCATGCCGCCGAGGCTGCCGCCCATCACCGCCGCGAACTGGCGGATGCCGAAGCGGTCGGCCACGCGCGCCTGGGCGTTGACCCAGTCTTCCACCGTGACCACCGGGAAGCGTGCGCCATAGGGCTGGCCCGTCTGCGGATGCGGACTCATGGGGCCGGTCGAGCCGAAGCACGAGCCGAGGTTGTTGACGCCGATGACGAAGAAGCGGTTGGTGTCGACCGGCTTGCCGGGGCCGACCATGTTGTCCCACCAGCCGACCTCGCCCTCGGCATGCACGCCCGCCACGTGGTGCGACGCGTTGAGCGCGTGGCAGATCAGCACGGCGTTGGAGCGTTCGGCGTTGAGGGTGCCGTAGGTCTCGACCATCAGGTCGTAGCCGGCGAGTTGGGAGCCGTTGCGCAGCGGCAGCGGCTCGGCGAAGTGCATGCGTTCGGGCACCACCAGCCCGACCGACTCGGGCGGCAGCGTGGCAGCGGGAGGAGGGAGCGTGTCGGCCGCGGCCGCCTGGTCCGCGGGAGCGACGGGATCCACCTGGAGTTCTGTCATGGCGCCAAAGAAAAAAACCGACCGGCAACGCTGACAACGCAACCAATCGGGCTCTCTTTGGCACACGGCGGGCTGATGCCCCCGTTCTGACCGAACCTCTTTAGCCGCATTTGTAATGAGAGCCCCGGCGCACATCGAACACGGCGACCGGCCAGGACTCCCGCGCGCCCGCAAGCCAGTCGTCAAATCGGCGCGTCAGGAAGTGGGGATTATAGATCAAGCGGCGGTGGGCGCATCACCGTGGGATGATGCGCCCGATACGTCCACGTCCACGTCCGCGCCCGGTGCTCAGCCGAGCCCCGCCATGCAGACGTACTTGATCTCCAGGTACTCGTCGATGCCGTACTTGGAGCCTTCGCGGCCCAGGCCCGATTGCTTGACGCCGCCGAACGGCGCTTCGGCCGTCGAGATCAGCCCGGTGTTGACGCCGACCATGCCGCTCTCCAGCGCCTCCGACACGCGCCAGGCGCGGCCCAGGTCGCGCGTGTAGAAATACGCAGCCAGGCCGAACTCGGTGTCGTTGGCCGCGGCCACGGCTTCGTCTTCCGTGTCGAACGGGATCAGCGCGGCCAGCGGGCCGAAGGTCTCTTCGTGCGCGACCAGCATGCCGGGTCTGGCATCGACGATGACGGTCGGCTCGAAGAACGCCCCGCCCTGGGCCGACAGCGCATGCGGCTTGCCGCCGACGAGCACGCGGGCGCCCTGCGCGACGGCGTCGTCCACGTGGGCGCGCACCTTGTCCATTGCACGCAGGTGGATCAGCGGGCCCTGCTGCACGCCCGGCTCGGTGCCGTTGCCCACCCGCAGCGCGCGCACGGCCTCGGCCAGCCTGGCGGCGAAGGCGTCGTAGATGCCGCGCTGCACGTAGAAGCGGTTGGCGCACACGCAGGTCTGGCCGGCGTTGCGGTACTTGGCCACCATCGCGCCTTCCACGGCGGCATCGAGGTCGGCATCGTCGAACACGATGAAGGGGGCATTGCCGCCCAGCTCCAGCGACAGCTTCTTCACGTCGTCGGCGCACTGGCGCATCAGCAGGCGGCCGATGGCCGTGGAGCCGGTGAAGCTCAGCTTGCGCACGATGGGGTTGGCGGTCAGCTCGCCGCCGATGCCCTGCGCGTCGCCGGTGACGATGGACAGCAGCCCGGCCGGCACGCCCGCGCGCGCGGCCAGTTCAGCGAATGCCAGCGCGGAGTACGGCGTCTCCAGCGCGGGCTTGACCACCATCGAGCAGCCGGCCGCCAGCGCCGGGCCGACCTTGCGGGTCATCATGGCGATGGGGAAGTTCCACGGCGTGATCGCCGCTGTCACCCCGATCGGCTCTTTGTTGACGACGATGCGGCGGTCGCCCTGCGGTGCGGGAATGGTGTCGCCGTAGACGCGGCGGGCTTCCTCGGCGAACCATTCGATGAACGAGGCGGCGTAGGCGATCTCGCCGGCGGCCTCGGGCAGCGGCTTGCCCTGCTCGGCGGTCAGGATGCGGGCGAGGTCCTGCTGGTGCTCCAGCATCAGGTCGGCCAGCTTGCGCAGGATCCGGGTGCGCTCGCGTGCCGTCACCTTGCGCCAGGCGCGCTGCGCGGTCTGCGCGGCGTCGATGGCGCGGCGCGTCTCCGCGGCGCCCATCGCGGGCACCGTGCCGATCACGCGGCCGGTGGCGGGGTCGGTCACGTCGCGGGTGGCGCCGTCATCGGCGTCGGCCCAGGCGCCGGCCAGGAAGGCTTGCGTGCGCCACAGCGCCGGGTCGTTCAGCGCGATCGGTGCGGGTGGCAGAGCGGTGCGGGTCATGGTGTCAGCCCTCCAGTGCGCGTTGCAGGATGGCAAGGCCCTCTTCGAACACCGCGTCGTCGATGGTGAGCGGGAACAGGAAGCGGATCACGTTGCCGTACACGCCGCACGACAACAGCAACAGGCCGGCTTCGAGCGCACGCTGCTGCACGGCGCGGGTGAAATCGGCGTCGGGTTTGCCGTCGGGCGTGTTGAACTCGACAGCAACCATCGCGCCCACGCCGCGCACTTCGGCGATGCGCGGCTGCGTGGCCTTGGCGGCATCGAGTGCATCGATCAGGCGCCGGCCCAGCGAGGCGGCGCGCTCGCACAGCTGTTCATCGGCGATGATGTCGAGCACCGCGTGCGCGGCCGCCACGGCCAGCGGGTTGCCGGCGTAAGTGCCGCCCAGGCCACCGGGGGCCGGCGCGTCCATGATCTCGGCGCGGCCGGTGACGGCCGACAGCGGCAGGCCGCCGGCCAGCCCCTTGGCCATGGTGGTCAGGTCGGGCAGCACGCCGGTGTGCTCCATGGCGAACAGCTTGCCGGTGCGGGCAAAACCGGTCTGCACCTCATCGGCGATCATCACGATGCCGTGCGCATCACACAGGGCGCGGAGGGCGCGCACGAAATCGGCGGGCATCTGGTAGAAGCCGCCCTCGCCCTGCACCGGCTCGAAGATGATGGCCGCGACCTGGCGCGGATCGATGTCGGCCTTGAACAGGCGGTCGATGGCGTCGAGCGCATCCTGCGTACTCACGCCGTGCAGCGCGATCGGCGCGGGCACGTGATAGATGCTGCCCGGGAACGGGCCGAAGCCGGTCTTGTACGGCACCACCTTGCCCGTGAGCGACATGCCCATGAAGGTGCGGCCGTGGAATGCGCCCGTCAGCGCGATCACACCCGGGCGGCCGGTGTGGGCGCGCGCGATCTTGATGGCGTTTTCCACCGCCTCGGCGCCGGTGCTGAAGAACGCGGTCTTCTTGGCGTGCGTGCCGGGCGTGAGCGTGTTCAGGCGCTCGGCCAGTTCGACATACGAGGCGTACGGCACGATCTGGAAGGCGGTATGGGTGAAGCGGTCGAGCTGCGCCCGCACGGCCTGCACCAGGCGCGGATGCCGGTGCCCCGTGTTGACCACGGCGATGCCGGCCGCGAAGTCGATGGTGCGCCGGCCCTCCACGTCCCAGAATTGGGCGTTCTCGGCGCGCTCCGCGTAGCGGTCGGTCATGACGCCGACGCCGCGCGGCGTGGCGGCCAGGCGGCGGGCGTTCCATTGGGCGTTGTGCTGGGGGTCTCGGGCGTTCATGGCGTTCGGGCTCCGGCGTCGGAAAAAGATGCGATGCGGGCCAGTGTGGCAGCCATTGGCCCCGTACAATGAGACCCAATCGTGTTTTTCTGATGGGGCCAATTCGGCGCCACGCCTCCTGCCATGGCAGAGCATTCCCCCGCCCATCGCGCCAGCATGCTGGTGGACTACCTGCAACGCCGCTTCGATCGTGCCGGCCCCGGCGGCGAGCCCGACCACCGCCGTCTCTACCGCGTGTTGCAGGAAGGCATCCTGCGCGATGAACTGCAGCCCGGCACGCGCCTGCCCTCGTCGCGGCAACTGGCGGCGGAGCTGGGCATTGCACGCAACACGGTCATCCACGTCTACGAGCAGTTGGGCGTGGAAGGCTACGTGTCGGCAGGCGTGGGCAGCGGCACCTTTGTCGCCGATACCGTGCCGGACCGGCTCGATGCCGCACCGCCCTCCAGTGCCGCGCCCGTCGCCCCCGTCACCGAAGCAACGACACCCGCCGCGCCGATGCTGTCCTCGCGCGGCCGGGCGCTCGTACGCGACGCCGGTGCGAGTTCGCGCCAATGGGGCGCCTTCATGCCGGGGGTGCCCGAGGTGCGAATGTTTCCGGCGCGCATCTGGTCGCGGCTGCACAACCGGCTGCTGCGCAAGCCGTCGCCGGCGCTGCTGACCTATCCGGTGGGCGCGGGCTATCTGCCGCTGCGCACGGCGCTGGCCGATTACCTGCGCACCGCGCGCGGCGTGCGCTGCGAGCCGGAGCAGATCATCATCACCGCGGGCATTCACCCGTCGCTGCAGCTGATCGCGCAACTGCTGTGCGACGCCGCCGACAGCGCGTGGATCGAAGACCCCGGCTACTGGGGCGTGCGCAGCGTGCTCACGGCCGCCGGCGTGCGCACCGTGCCCCTGCCGGTGGACGACGAGGGCATGCGCTTCGAAGCCGTCGGGCATCGCAAGCGTGCCAGGCCGCCCAAGCTGATGGTGGTCTCGCCTTCGCACCAGTACCCGCTCGGTTCGGTGATGAGCCTGGCGCGCCGCCGCCAGTTGCTGGCCACGGCGCAGGCCACCGATGCCTGGATCGTCGAGGACGACTACGACAGCGAGTTCCGCTATGGCAGCCGCCCGCTGCCGTCATTGCAGGGGCTGGACGAAGGCGGACGCGTGCTCTACATGGGCACCTTCTCCAAGGTGCTGTTCCCGAGCCTGCGCATCGGCTACCTGGTGGTGCCGCCGGCCCTGGCCGAGGCCTTCGCGACGGGGTTGTCGGAGATGTTCCGCGGCGGGCAGATCCTGACGCAGGCGGTGCTGGCGGAGTTCATCGCCGAGGGGCATTTCGTATCGCACATCCGGCGCATGCGCGGCGTCTATGCCGAGCGGCGCGAAACGCTGCTCGACGCCATCCGCGATGAGTTCGGCGATGCGCTGCCGGTGCATGACGGCGCGTCCGGCCTGCACCTGGTGCTGGGCCTGCCGCCCGGCACCAACGATGTCGCCGTGGTGGAAGCGGCGCTGTCGCGCGATGTCGTCACGCGGCCGCTGTCGCGCTATTACCAGGACGATGCGCGCCGCCAGCCCGGTCTGCTGCTCGGTTACGGCCATGTCGAGACCGAGGCGATCGGGGGGCGGTTTGCGGTGCTGGCCGAGGCGATCCGCACGGTGGGGTGAGCTGCGTCCAGCCACAAAAAAAGCCGCGCACAGCGGGGCGTGTTTTTCGGGCTGCTGGCTCAGCCCAGCAACACCCGCAACTGCGCATCCACCCCTTCCAGCGGCGACCTGCGGAACCCGCTCTTGGCATAGCGGTGCCAGCGCCCCAGCACCACGCAGACGATCAGGTTGGCGCGCGAAGCGATGTCGGTGTCGGCCGGCCAGGCGCCCTGGGTGACCGCTACGCGCAGGCTCTGCTTGAGTGAGGCCTCGATGCGGTCCATGCATTGCGCCATGCGCTCGGGCAGGCGTTCGTCCTCGCCGACCAGGGCGTCGCCCACCAGGACGCGCGTCATGCCCGGGTTCCGGTCGGCGAACGACAGCAGCATGTGGGTGATGGCGTGGGCCTGGCGCAGGCCGTGTTCTTCGCGCAGTGTGATCTGGTTGATCAGACCGAACACGGTCTGCTCGATGAATTCGATCAGACCCTCGAACATCTGGGCCTTGCTGGCGAAGTGGCGGTAGAGCGCGGCTTCGGACACCTCCAGCTTGGCGGCCAGGCCAGCGGTGGTGATTTTCTCGCCGCGCGGTTGCTCCAGCATGCTGGCCAGCGTCTGCAGGATCTGCACGCGGCGCTCGCCGGGGCGCGGGCGCTTGCGGGCGGGCGGTGCGGATGCTTCGGCAGCCGGCTGCGGCTGCAGCTCCGCCGGCGGAAAGCCTGTCTGCGCGTTGCTCATGAGTTGTCGGGCCCCTCTCCCGTCCGCGTGGCACGCCGCTAGCTGCGACCGTGGCGGACAAGCCGTCGTTGTAGTTGAAGCACCGATTTTACTTTCACGCTCACGTAGCCGGGCCGGTTGGCGAACAAAATCGGCGCGGCGGGTTGCCGTTGTGGCGAATTTGCACGCGCGCCGAGTGCGGCGGCCTGCATCGGGTGCAGCGTATCGGCGGCTGACGGCGGGACCGCGCCGGGCGCCACGCGCCGCAGGTAGCCGGTCACCCAGACCGTACCGATGCCCAGGCGCCGGTAGCGCTTGAGGTGCGAGAGCGTGTCTTCCACCAGGATGGCGCGCGACGGCGCGATGCGCTCGCGTGCCAGCAGCCGGCGCAGCATCAGCGGGTCGGGTTTGGGACGCAGGCGCCGGTGCACCCACATGTGCTCGACCGCGATCTCGCGCGCGAAGGCGCGCCTCAGGCCGATGAGGCGCACCACCTCGCGCGCGTACGCGGCCGGCGCGTTGGTCAGCAGGATCTTGCGGCCGGGCAGCGCGCGCAGCAACTGGGCCAGGCCGCGTTCGGCGCGCACCATGGCGCGCAGGTCGTCGAAGCGGTGGGCCTGGGCGAGGAAGTCGTCGGGATCGATGCCATGGTGGCGCACCATGCCGAGGATGGTCGCGCCATAGCGCTGCCAATAGTCGATGCGGACCCGGTTGGCGGTGCCCTCGTCGGTGCCGAGCACGCGCGCCACGTAGGCCGTCATCAGACGGCTGATCTGCGGGAAGATCGCGTGCGAGGCGTGATGGAGGGTGTTGTCGAGGTCGAACAGCCAGACCGGCTGCCGCCGGGGCAGGTCGGGCGCCGCCACCTCGCGCGGCACGGCGCGCGCGGCACGGCGTGCCCGGGCCGCCCAGGCCGTGCGCATCAGTGCGAGCGGATCATCGTGCCGAACGCCTGTTCGGTCAGGATTTCCAGCAGCAGCGAGTGCTCGATGCGTCCGTCGATGATGTGGACCGAGTGGACGCCGCTCTTGGCCGCATCCAGCGCGGACGAGATCTTGGGCAGCATGCCGCCGGAGATGGTGCCGTCGGCGAACAGCTCGTCGATCTCGCGCGCCGACAGGTCGGTCAGCAGGTTGCCCTGCTTGTCCAGCACGCCGGGGATGTTGGTCATCATCACCAGCTTCTCGGCCTTGAGGATCTCGGCCATCTTGCCGGCCACCACGTCGGCGTTGATGTTGTAGGCCTGGCCGTCGTCGGAGAAGCCGATCGGCGAGATGACGGGAATGAAGGCGTCGTCCTGCAGCGCGCGGACCACGGCCGGGTTGATGGTCTCGATGTCGCCCACGAAGCCGATGTCGATGAACTGGCCGGGCTTCTCGCGGTCCGGCATCTGCAGCTTCTTGGCGCGGATCAGGCCGCCGTCCTTGCCGGTCAGGCCGACCGCCTGGCCGCCGTACTGGTTGATCAGCATGACGATGTCCTGCTGGACTTCGCCGCCGAGCACCCACTCGACCACTTCCATGGTCTCTTCATCGGTCACGCGCATGCCCTGGATGAAGGTGCCGGTCTTGCCGACCTTCTTGAGCGCATCGTCGATCTGCGGGCCGCCGCCGTGCACCACCACCGGGTTCATGCCGACCAGCTTGAGCAGGATCACGTCGCGCGCGAAACCGTGCTTGAGCTTCTCTTCCGTCATGGCATTGCCGCCGTACTTGATGACGATGGTCTTGCCGTGGAACTTGCGGATATAGGGCAGCGCCTGCGCCAGGATTTCGGCCTTGAGCGCCGGCGCGATATGGGCGAGTTCGGGGGCGAGGCTGGCAGGGTCGGGGGCGGCGGCAACAGAAGCGGTCATGACGGTGACATCCGGATTGGGCGGGGTATGATGGAACGCCGAATGTCGCGTGCTGCACAAAGCGAAGCCGCCTTTTTTCGGCAGGCGCGATTTTACAAGAAAAGCCGGCGCGATCCCGCGCGCAGCGCGCATGCCCGCCACGATCGTTGCCGGCGGCAGACAACTGTGGGGAAACATGGCCATCGCACCCGAGCAGCTCGACGCCCTGCGCCCGCACCTGCTGCGCTTCGCGCAACTGCAGCTGCGCGATCCGGCGCTGGCCGAAGACGTGGTCGCCGACAGCCTCCTCGCCGTGCTGGAGCACCCCGAGCGCTTCGCCGGCAACGCCTCGCTCAAGACCTACGTGATCGGCATCCTCAAGCACAAGATCGTCGATGCGATCCGCTCGGGGCGGCGCGAAGTGCGCGTCTCGCTGCTCGCGGGCGGTGCCTCCGACGAGGGCGACCTGCGCGCCGACGAGGCCGTCTTCGATACCCTGTTCGCCGCCGACGGCCACTACGTGACCCCGCCCTCCGACTGGGGCGATCCGGATGCCGTGCTGTCGCGGCGCGAGTTCTTCGACATCCTGCAGATGTGCGTGGACCGCCTGCCGCCGCGCGTCGGCCGCGTCTTCATGATGCGCGAGTGGCTGGAGCTGGAGACGGACGAGATCTGTCAGGAATTGGAGATCACCGCGACCAATGCCTGGGCACTGCTGTACCGCGCCCGCATGCGCCTGCGCGAGTGCCTGGACCTGCACTGGTTCGGCAATCCGCCCACCGCCGCCTAGCCGAGGAAGAACGCGATGCCGAACCGCTGGGGATTGCCCACCTGCCACGAAGCGCACCGCATGCTGGTGTCCGGGATGGACCGCGAGCTGTCCGCCGGCGAGCGGCTGCGCCTGCGCGTGCACCTGTTCGCGTGCGATGCGTGTACCCGGTTCTCGCACCAGATGCGCTTGCTGCGCCAGGCGATGCACCGGCTGGGCCACGAGGACGATGCCGCGGGAGGTCCGCGCTGATGGGGGCGCCGGTCGCCGCCGCACCGGGGCAGCCGGCGGTGGCCAATGCGGTCTGCCCGGTCTGCGGGGCGGCGCTGCGCTGCGGGGCCATCGGCGACGGGACACGGCCTGATGCCACCTGCTGGTGCCGGTTCGAACACAACCTGCCGGCCAGTGCGTTGCAGTCCGGCCAGGGTTGTCTCTGCCCGCGCTGCCTGCGCGAGGCGATTGCGCGGGCCGGGGCGGCGGGCGGCTGAGCCGACGGTACGCGCCCAGCTCCGGCGCCGGCTATTCCTTGTCGTCTTTGCCCATCGTGCGCAGCGCGCGGCGGACATCGGCGCGGCCGCGCTGGCGTTCGGCGTGGCCGCCCTCGGTGTGGGCGCCGGCCTTGCGGCCGCGCGCCAACGGCACCAGGAAGTTGCGCGGGCGCGCAGTGCCGGCCTGCGTGGACGGCTCGATGCGGAAGGTCAGTTTCTGGCGGGTGCCAAGCGTCTTGTTAGCCATGTGGGTCTGCAGTCTGTCGTACCGGCCCGCAGCGGCGCCCGCCGCAGGCCGTCAATGTTGGTGTTCGCCGCCGTGATCGTGCATGGCGGGCATGTTGCCGGCTGTCAGGTCGCGCACCTTGGCATCGACCTTCTGTTCGACGATGCGGTGATCGGCCAGCTCGACCTTGAGCGTGATGGGCACGGTGGTGTCCTTGGCCAGCGGCTGCTTCAGGTCCAGCAGCATCACGTGATAGCCGCCCGGCTTGAGCTGCACCGTCTCGCCCTTGGGCAACGGCAGCGTCGGCACGGCGCGCATGCGCATCACGTTGCCGTCCATTTTCATCTCGTGGATCTCGGCCTTGGCCGCGGCCGGCGTGGACACGCCCACCAGCCTGGCGCCGTCGGCTGCCTGCAGCGTCATGAACGCGCCCGTCGCGGTCTGGCCCGGCACGGTGCCGCGCACCCAGGCGTCCTGCACCGTCACCTGGGCCAGCGCGGCGGCACTGGCGAATACGCCGGTGGTCAGCACCGCCAGGCGCAGTGACAAGGGGATCGGATGGGTCTTCAGCATGAAAGGCTCCTGATCGGGACGAACGTGCCGCGCATTAAAACATAGCGCCGACGGCGTGGGGCGTTGGGTGCACAATGATGCGTCTCATTGACGCACGGCGCGGCCGGACCTTGCGCGCCGGCCGCGTTTACACTTGTTCTCCATGCTTTCGACCTTGCCGCTCGCCGCTCCGCCGCTCGATACATCCAGTCTACGCCGCCTGTTCTGGCTGCGATGGATCCTGCTGGCCACGCAGCTGATCCTGATGCTGCTGGCGCCGCTCATCTTCGGCGTGCAGTTGCCGGTGGCGCCGCTGCTGAGCGTGATGGGTCTGCACGCGGTGTTCAACCTGCTGACCGGCTGGCGCGTGCGGCGCGACCGCCCGATACGGCATATCGAGATCACCGCCCAACTGCTGGTGGACCTGACCGCGCTGTCCGCGCTGCTGTACTTCACGGGCGGTGCGACCAACCCCTTCGTGTCGTTCTACCTGCCCGCGTTGGCGATCGCCGCGGCCATGCTGCCGCTCGCGCATGTGGTGGGGCTGACGCTGTACGCGCTGGCGGCCTACAGCATGATGCTGGGCAACTACATCCCGATGAACCTGCTGAACCAGGCGGATGCGGTGGCGTACCACCTCGCCGGCATGTGGATCGATTTTGTCGCCAGCAGTGCCATGATCGCCGGGTTCACCGCGCGGCTGTCGGCGGCGCTGCGCGAGCGCGAAGCCGAGCTCGCCGACGCGCGCGAGCGCTTGCTGCGCGAGCAGCGCATCGAGGCGCTGGTGTCGCAGGGCGCCAGCGTGGCGCACGAGATGGGCACGCCGCTGTCCACCGTGGCCGTCATCGCCGGCGAACTGCAGCATGACGCCCGCCAGCCCGATTCGCCGCTGGTGCCTTACCGCGAAGACCTGCGCGCCATCGAGCAGCAACTGGAGCTGTGCCGCGCCGCGCTGGCCCGCCTGCAGCGCAAGCCGAACGATGGCACGCCCGAGCCGCTCGGCCTGTGGCTGCCGGCCTTCACGCAGACGTGGCAGCTGCGCCATCCGGACATCCGCCTGCATACCGAGAGTTCGCCAGTCGCGCAGGCGGTGGAGCTGGACGCGGTCAGCGTCGGCCAGATCCTCACCATCCTGCTCGACAACGCGGCGCGCAGTCAGCAGCAGGCCGGGCGCGACCAGGTACCGCTGCTGCTGACCGCCAGGATCGATGCCAGCGTGGACACCCTGCGCGAGGCGCCCCGGCAGATCGTGCTGTCCGTGGTCGATACCGGCCTGGGTCTGCCGGAAGACCTGCGTACCGCGCTCGGCCGCACGCCGGTGCCGAGCCGCCACGGCGGCCATGGCATCGGCCTCTACCTGGCGGCGACCACGGCGCGCCGGCTGGGTGGCACCGTCGAACTGCGTCCCAACCCGCCGCAGGGCGCGATCGCAGAACTGCGGCTGCCCGTAGCGGGTCCTGCTGTCCAACCGGCCGCACCCGTCATCGGTGCGCCGACCCTGTTTACCTGATACCCGACTGACGATCTGATGAGGCCGCGCAGCCAGCGCGGTTCCGGAGAACACCATGCAGCAACCCGCCCCCTTCCTGATCCTCGACGACGACGACGTCTTCGCGCAGACGCTCGCGCGCGCCCTGACCCGCCGCGGCTTCGCGCCGCAGATCGCTCACACCGGCGGCGAGGCGTTGTCGCTGGCACGCCAGACGCCCTTCGCCTGCGTGACGGTCGACCTGCACCTGGCCGCCAGCGACCGGGGCCTGACGCCGCACGGGGGCACCGATTCCGGCCTGCACTGGATCGCCCCGCTGCGCCAGGCGCTGCCCGAGGCGCGCATGCTGGTGCTGACCGGCTACGCCAGCATCGCCACCGCCGTGCAGGCGGTGAAGCTGGGCGCGGACGAATACCTGGCCAAGCCGGCCAATGTCGATTCGATCCTGCTCGCGCTGCAGGTGGGCGTGTCCGAAGCGGTGGCCGAGCAGACCATGGAGAACCCGGCGCCGCTGTCGGTGGCGCGGCTGGAGTGGGAGCACATCCAGCGCGTGCTGGCCGAGCACGGCGGCAACATCTCCGCCACCGCGCGGGCACTGAACATGCACCGGCGCACGCTGCAGCGCAAGCTGGGCAAGCGGCCGGTGGCCAAGTAGGCCCGTCCGTCGACGTGTGGGGGCGGGCCGGCCGGTCGCAGTGACGGCGGCGTGGACAGCCGGCACGCGCCTCCAGTTCCGCAGCGCACGGCTCCGGAACCGAAATACGTGGTCGTCGGGCGAAGGGTTTTCTCGCCCGTCTTGCGGCCAGGAACGATCTCGCAGAGTCTGAAAGACCCTATTCAACCGAATATGACATGGGTGTACGGATGCCTCTTACCAAGATCAATCCTTCGGCCAGCGCCGATGCCACCTTGCCTGCTTCCCCTGTACCCGAGGCGGATGCCAATGACGACCGCTGCCCTCTGGCGCGGTCCAGGTCTGCCGAGTTTTCCGCGCTTGCGAAAGCCGGTTCCAGGCGCGCGGCAGGCGAGCCGGCTTTTCACCCGCGAGCGCGACTGCGCCGCGCCGCGTACCAGGTCGGCAAGGATGCGATGCATTACCGCAACGTTCAGCGCCGCCTCAACGCGCAGTTGGAGCACCTGGATCCGGAGACCGGTTTCAAGGATCAGTTGGACTTTTCCGACGCGTCGCTAGCGGAAGTCGAGAGTATCCTGCGCCACATTGCCGTGAGCCCGGAACGCTTCAGCGTATCCCGCGGCAAATCGGCCGTGATGCCGTTGTTCACCAAGACCTTCCTGATGCCGCTGCTGGATGGCGGACAGTTGCGTTTCCATGAGTTCCGCGCCGGCGGCGGGGCGCTGGAAGATGAGGAACAGCCGCATCGGCACCGATGGAACCTCAAGACCGAGCATTTGAAGGGCGCCTATGTCCAGCAGGTCCATGAGGAAACGCATGCGGACGCGCCCGGCGCGCGGGTGCACCAGAAGCACCGGCTCGAGGCCACGCCCAAGGACAAGACCGAGCGACGGTTCACGCATATCGGCGAGGCGTTCGTGCGGCAGTCGGCGACCAAGCTGTATAGCGAGGAGCAGAGGCCGCACGATTTTCCGCTCGAGGAGACGCACAGCGTGGCCGACCTGAGCCGGCATGCTGGCACGACGCTGACGCTGGCGCGTACCGGCAAGGCCATGCACGCCGACTCGATCTCGTACAACGCCGGCACGGAGATCCTGACGACCAGTCCGCTGGGCCGCACGGCCGACGAGCAGGCGTTTCTCGAACGCCTGCATCGCAGCATTGCGATCGTCCAACTCGTGCAGTTGCGGCGCGACCTGGAAGCGTATCTGCGGGAGCAGCCACCGACGTCGCTGACGGCGGGCGAGCGGTGCCACCTGGAGGACGCCAAGGCCCCGAACTACTTTGAGACATCGCTGCTGCCGGCACTGGCGACGCTCGATCTCGCGAAGGCGGCCGGTCAGGCGAGCGACGAATTCTCGCCCGAGACGGTGGCCTACCTGGACCGCGTGCTCGAACGCATCAAGTCGACACCGCTGCGCCAGATCCTGGCCGACAATGACGAACATCTCCGCGCCGGACACTTCTGCGCCGAGCTGAGCAACTTCGAGCAGTTGAAGGCCTTGATCAAGGCGACCGAGTAACGGCCTGAACCGCCGGCTCGCGCCCGTGCAAGCGGTGCGATGAGGACGGCAGCTTCGCCGCATCCGATATGACAACGGGCCGCATCGGTGACGATGCGGCCCGTTGTGCGTGATGTGGCTGCGCGGCGCCGGGCCTTACAGCACGTAGCGCGACAGGTCTTCGCTGCCGGCCAGTTCGTTCAGGCGGTTATCGACATAGGCCGCGTTGATGGTCACCGTCTCGCCCGACGACTTGTGCGCGTGGAACGACAGGTCTTCGAGCAGGCGCTCCATCACCGTGTACAGGCGGCGCGCGCCGATGTTCTCGACCTTCTCGTTGACCGAGAACGCGATCTCCGCCAGGCGGCGGATGCCGTCGTCGGCGAACACGAGTTCGACGTCTTCGGTCTTCATCAGCGCCTGGTACTGCTTGGTCAGGCTCGCATCGGTCTGCGTCAGGATGGCCTGGAAATCACCCACCGACAGCGAATCGAGCTCCACCCGGATCGGGAAGCGGCCCTGCAGCTCGGGGATCAGATCGCTCGGCTTGGACAGCTGGAATGCGCCCGAGGCGATGAACAGGATGTGGTCGGTCTTGATCATCCCGTACTTGGTGCTGACGGTGGTGCCTTCCACCAGCGGCAGCAGGTCGCGCTGCACGCCCTGGCGCGACACCTCGCCGCCGCCGTATTCGCTGCGGCTGGTGATCTTGTCGATCTCGTCGAGGAACACGATGCCGTTCTGCTCGACGTTGGCGATGGCCTTGTGCTTGAGCTCCTCTTCGTTGACGAGCTTGGCGGCCTCTTCCTCCAGCAGCAGCTTGAAGGCCTCGTGCACTTTCATCTTGCGGCGATGCTTCTTGCCCGGGCCCAGGCCGGCGAACATCGAGCGGATCTGCTCGGTCATCTCTTCCATGCCCGGCGGGCCCATGATGTCCATGCCCGGCATGCCGGCCGCGACTTCGAGTTCGATCTCCTTGTCGTCGAGCTGGCCCTCGCGCAGCTTCTTGCGGAAGACCTGGCGCGCGTTGGAGTCCTTCTCTTCCGGCTGCGCGAAGCCGATGTCGCGCGGCGGCGGGATCAGCACGTCCAGCAGGCGGTCTTCGGCGGCGTCCTCGGCCTTGGCGCGCACCTTCTTCATCTCGGATTCGCGCGTCTGCTTGATGGCCATTTCGGCCAGGTCGCGCACGATGGTGTCGACGTCGCGGCCGACATAGCCGACCTCGGTGAACTTGGTCGCCTCGATCTTGATGAAGGGCGCATCGGCCAGCTTGGCCAGGCGCCGGGCGATCTCGGTCTTGCCGACGCCGGTCGGGCCGATCATCAGGATGTTCTTGGGCGTGATCTCCTGGCGCAGCGGGTCGGCCACCTGCTGGCGGCGCCAGCGGTTGCGCAGCGCCACGGCCACGGCCTTCTTGGCCTTCTGCTGGCCGATGATGTGCTTGTCGAGTTCGGAAACGATTTCCGACGGGGTCATGGTCTCGGACATGGGGGTTCTATCGATGCGGGTGGTCGAGCCGGGCTTATTCCAGCGTCTCGATCACGAAATTGGTGTTGGTGTAGATGCAGAGCTCGCCGGCGATTCTCAGCGATTTCTCCACCACGTCGCGCGGCGCAAGCTCGGTGTTCTCCACCAGCGCCTTGGCTGCCGACTGGGCGTACGCGCCGCCCGAGCCGATTGCGGCGATGCCGCCTTCGGGGTCCAGCACATCGCCGTTGCCGGTGATGACCAGCGTCGATTCGCGGTCGGCGACGATCAGCATGGCTTCGAGGTGGCGCAGCGCACGATCGGTGCGCCAGTCCTTGGCGAGATCGACGGCGGCGCGCAGCAGGTGGCCCTGGTACTTCTGCAGCTTGGCTTCGAAGCGGTCCAGCAGCGAGAACGCGTCGGCCGTGGCGCCGGCAAAGCCCACCAGTACCTTGCCGTCATAGATGGTGCGCACCTTGCGGGCCGAGCCCTTCATCACGATGTTGCCCAGCGTGACCTGGCCGTCGCCACCTAGCGCGACCTGGTTGCCGCGCCGCACGCTGACGATGGTGGTGCCGTGATACTGTTCCATGCGCTTGTTCCTTGGGGTCCAGCGAAGACCGGCCCCCAGCGGACCGGTCAAAGAACTCCATACTTGACGCCGGCCGTCGGGATTTCAAGCCTGGATCCCTGTGCACCGCGCAACGATTTGTGCGCCGGGAGTCGCTTCGACGCAGTTAGCGCGTCACCTCGAAGGCATGGGTACGCTCATCCAGGTGCGGCACCATCGTATAGTCCTTGCGCGCCGCCCAGACGTTGATGTTGAAGTAGAGCGGAATCACGCCGGCCTCGCGCATGCCGATCTCCGTGGCTTCCTGCAGCAGCTTCTCGCGCCTGGCGTCGTCAAGCGTCTGCAGGGCCTCGGCCAGCTTGGCGTCGAGCGCGGCATTGGAATAGTGGCCCCGGTTGGAGGCACCCCAGCCGCGCGCCGGATCATAGGTTGCCAACAGGGCCTTCAGGCTGGAACTGGCCTCGCCCGTGTCCGCCCCCCAGCCGGCCAGCAGGAACGAAAACTCCAGCTTGTTGGCGCGCGTGAAGAACGTCGCCGACGGCATCGCCTCCACCCTGGTGACGATGCCCACGCGCGTGAGCATCGATGCGATCGCCTGCGCGACGCGGTTGTCGTTGACGTAGCGGTTGTTGGTCGCGTGCAGCGTGATGCCGAAGCCGTCGGGGTAGCCCGCCTGGGCCAGCAGCTTTTTCGCGGCGGCCACGTCGGCCACCGGCGTCTTCAGGTCGGGCACGTGGCCGAACAGTGTGCTGTTGACGAGCTGGCCGGTCGGCTCGGCCGCGCCTTCCATGACGCGGTCGACGATGGCCTGGCGCGAGATCGCCAGCGAGATCGCCTGGCGCACGCGCACATCCTTGAGCGGATTCTTCGCCAGCGGCCTGCCGGCCTTGTCGGTCACGAACGGCGAGGCATCGCGCGCCGAATCCATGTGCAAGTACATCAGGCGGAACGCCGGCACTTTGAACATCGAGACCGCCGGGTCGGCGGCCAGCTTCCTGACGTCCGGGGGCGGCACACCCTCGATGACCTGCACGTCGCCGGCCAGCAGCGCGGCCACGCGCGAGGCATCGGCGGTCAGGATGCGCAGCGTCACGTGATCCCATTGCGGCTTCTTGCCCCAGTAGGCGCCGTTGCGCGCCAGCTCCACGCGATCGCCCTTGGTGAACGAGACGAACTTGTACGGCCCGGTGCCGATCAGCGCGCGGCCGTTGTTGAAGTCATCGGGGCCGGCTTTCTCGGCGGCCTTCTTCGACACGATGTAGATCGTCGACAGGTCGTTCGGCACCAGCGGATACGGTCCGTTGGTGGTGATGCGCACGGTCAGCCGGTCGACCGCGGTGACCTCTTTGAAGCCGCGTGTGTAGATGGTGTACGGCGACGGGCTGTTCTTGATGGTGGCCGGCCGCGCCAGCGAGTACACCACGTCGGCCGAGGTGAACTGGCTGCCGTCTTGGAACTGCACGCCGGGGCGCAGCTTGAGCTCCCACACAGTGTCGCTGACGGCCCGCCAGGAGGTCGCCAGGCCGGGCTTCAGGCGCATCTTGTCGTCCTTGGCGATCAGCGTCTCGAACAGGTGTTCGGCGACGTTCGCGTTGGGCGTGACGTTGTGGAAGTGCGGGTCGAGCGAGGTGATGTCGCCCGACAGGCCGATCACCAGCGTGGACGGCGGCTGTGCATGGGCCGCAGCGGGTGCGAGCGCCATGGCAACGGACAGCGCGACGACCGCACTCGCGGCGCGCAGCAGATGCAGGACCGGCATGACGACTCCCCCGATGCGTTAAGAAACGTTTATATCGCCGGGGGATTGTCGGGATCCGGCGACGCCGGTGTCAATGCCGGCGAAGCAGGGGATGCGGGCAATCAGTGGGGGTGCCCGCAGTCGCAGTCGTCGCCGTGCGCGTCGTCGTTCTCTTCGTCGCCGTGGTCATCGTCGAAGCCCCAGTCGGGGAACGGGTCGGGCAGCCGGGCCCAGGCCTCGGGGCCGGCGGCGAATTCGGCGTCGGTCAGCAGGCAGGCGTCCAGGCGCGCCACCAGCGCGGCCTCGTCCAGGTCGATGCCGATGAAGACCAGTTCCTGGCGGCGGTCGCCCCACGGCGCGGGTGCCCCGTTGTCGTGCATCTTGTCGGCGATGTCGGCGCGGGCTTCCTCCTCGTCGGGCCATTCGGCCGCGTCGACGGCGGCCCACCACGCGCCGGCGCCGCCATGGCGCATCACACCACCCGCCTGCCCCCAACTGCCGGCCACCTCCATGCGCGGCGCCAGCCAGAAGTAGCCCTTGGAGCGCAACACGCGGCCGTGTTCGCGCAGCCATTCGGTGTGCATCAGGTCCCACAGGCGCTGCGGGTGGAAGGGGCGGCGGCGGCGGTAGACGAAGCTGCGGATGCCGAGCGCTTCGGTTTCGGGCACGTGCTCGCCGCGCAACTCGGCCAGCCACGCGGGCGCGGCGGCGGCGGCGTCGAAGTCGAAGCGATGGGTGTTCAGGATCGCGTCCAGCGGCACGCGGCCGAACGACGCCGGGAGGATGCGCGCGCGCGGGTTCAGCGAATGCAGGATGCCGGCCAGCCGCTCGCGCTCGGCCTCGTCCACCAGGTCGATCTTGTTGAGCACGATCACGTCGCAGAACTCGACCTGTTCGATCAGCAGGTCGACCACGGTGCGATCGTCGTCCTCGTCGCGGGCCTGGCCGCGGTCGGAGAGGAAGTCGGCGGCGTCGTAGTCGGCCAGGAAGTGCTGGGCGTCGACCACCGTCACCATGGTGTCGAGCCGGGCCAGGTCGGACAGCAGTTGGCCTTCGGCGTCTTCAAAGGTGAAGGTTTCGGCGATGGGCAGCGGCTCGGCCACGCCGGTCGATTCGATCAGCAGGTAGTCGAAGCGGTTTTCGCGCGCGAGGTGGGCGATCTCGTCGAGCAGGTCCTCGCGCAGCGTGCAGCAGATGCAGCCGTTGGACAGCTCGACCATGCGCTCGTCGGTGCGCGAGAGCTGGGCACCGCCGGCGGTGCCGTCGCCCACCAGTTGCGCATCGATGTTGACGTCCGACAGGTCGTTGACGATCACGGCCACGCGCTTGCCCTCGCGGTTGGCGAGCACGTGGTTGAGCAGCGTGGTCTTGCCGGCGCCCAGGAAGCCGGACAGCACGGTGACGGGAAGCGGATGGGACATGATGGACGGCCTGCGGAACCTGCAAAGCAAACAGCCCGGCATGTCACCGGGCTGCGGAATCAAGCATCAAGCGAAGGCGATGTGCGCGTCAGTCACCAAACAGCTTCTGGCGCTTTTCGCGGCGCTCCTGCGCCTCCAGCGTCAGGGTGGCGGTCGGACGGGCCAGCAGACGCGGCACGCCGATCGGCTCGCCGGTTTCGTCGCAATAGCCATAGTTGCCTTCGTCGATGCGCTGGATCGACTGCTCGACCTTTTTGAGCAGCTTGCGTTCGCGGTCGCGGGTGCGCAGCTCCAGCGCGTGCTCCTCTTCGATCGTGGCGCGGTCGGCCGGGTCCGGCACGATCACGGTTTCGCGCAGATGCTCGGTGGTCTGGCCGGCATTCTTGAGAATGTCGTCACGGAGCTTTTCAAGCCGGTCCTTGAAGAAGGCGAGCTGGGCCTCGTTCATGTAATCCTTGTCGCTCATCTTCAGGATTTCGGCTTCGGTGAGTAGTGTCTTGCTGCTCATGGTTGCTGCGGCTGATCCTGGTAAATCGCGCGCCGTCTCGGCTGTCGCGTTGTCCTCGCGCGGGGATGCGCCGGACATGTTCTGGCTGGCGGCGGACTTGCCGCTCCGCGTGCCTCCTGTTGCCTTCCCGGCAGCGGCGCCCCCTGCCGCTTTTTTCCGGGTGGCTGGCGCAGCCTGGGCTGCTGCCGATTCCGTTCCGGGCCGTCCGGCACCGCTCTTGGCGCCGCGCCCGTCCTTGGTTCTTGACGTCACCATCGCCTGCTCCTCCTGCCGGGCTCGCCCAGGACGACGTACATCGAATCGATCTATTGTATCTGAACGATCTTACCCGAACTATCGGAGAAACACGGACACGAAATTTGGCCCGGACATCCCGGGCGGCCGCAGGGCGGGATGGCCGGCGGCCGCGTCAGACCAGGCAGTTCTCCAGGCCCTTCAGGATGGTGTCGCGCGGCAGATCCACGCCGATGAAGACCATGCGGTTGCCGGGCGTCTCGCTGTCCCACTTGCCGCTCACGTCGCTGCCCATCAGCTGGTGCACGCCCTGGAACACCACCTTGCGGTCGACCCCCTCCATGTACAGCACGCCCTTGTATCGCAGCAGTTTCTCGCCGTAGACGTTCAGCACGCTGGAGAGGAATTCCTCCAGCTTGGTGTAGTTGAACGGCCGCTCGCTGCGGAAGACGAACGAGGCGATGCGGTCGGTATGGTGCGCGTGGCCGTGATGGCGGTGATGGCCGTGCCCGTGCCCATGATCGTGGTCATGGTCATGGTCATGGTCGTGATCGCAGCCGGGCGAGCAGGCGTGGTCGTGGCCGTGATCATGGCTGTCCTCGCGCAGGAAGTCGGGGTCGATCTCCAGTTTGGCGTTCAGGTTGAAGCCGCGCAGGTCGAAGATGGTGTCGATCGGCGTGTCGCCGAAGCTGGCGGTGCGGATCGGCGCGCGCGGGTTCATGTGCAGCAGGCGGTGGCGCAGCGCGTCCACGTCGGCAGCGGAGACCAGGTCGCCCTTGGTGATGAAGATCGCGTCGGCGAAGCCTACCTGGCGCTGTGCTTCTTCCTGCTTGTCGAGCTGCTGGTTGCCGTGCTTGGCGTCGACCAGCGTGACGACGGCATCCAGCAGGTAGCGGCTGGCGATCTCGTCGTCCATGAAAAAGGTCTGCGCGACCGGGCCGGGGTTGGCCACGCCGGTGGTCTCGATGACCACGCGGTCGAACTGCAGCTCGCCCTTGTCGCGGCGCGAGACCAGATCGGACAGCGCGGTCAGCAGATCGCCGCGGATGGTGCAGCAGATGCAGCCGTTGCTCATCTGCACGATCTGCTCGTTGCCGTCCTGCACGAGGATGTCGTTGTCGATGTTCTCCTCGCCGAACTCGTTCTCGATCACGGCGATCTTCATGCCGTGCTGTTCGGTCAGGATGCGCTTGAGCAGCGTGGTTTTTCCGCTGCCGAGAAAGCCCGTCAGGATGGTGACCGGGATCAGTTTGGACATGGTGCGTTTCCTGTCTGGAGGCGGGCGGCGCAGTCGGCGCAGCAGCCCTTGATGGTGAGTTCGGTGTGGTCGGCCGCGAAGCCGGCGGGCAGCGCGGGCGTCGGCACGGCCGGCGGCGTGGCCGTTTCCAGGCAGAAGTCCCGCCGGCACTGGGTGCAATGGAAGTGGCTGTGGGCCCGGTGCGCGGCTTCGCGCGCCGCGTCGTGCTCGGCGAGGCTGAAGCGGAACACGCGGTCGGCACCGGCCGTCTTGTGGACGATGCCGCCGGCCACCAGCCAGTCGAGCACGCGGTAGACCGTCACGCGGTCGATACCGGCATCGGCGGGCAGCGCATCGCAGACGGCCTGGTGCGACAGCGGGGCATCGTCCTGCATCAGCGCGGCCAGCACGCGCACGCGCGGCTCGGTCACGCGGCTGCCCAGCCCGCGCAGGCGCGCCCGGGCCGCCGTTTCGGGCGGATTCGGGTGAGAAGTGGTGGGAACGTCGCGTGGGGCCGGGCTGTTCATCTGGATATTGTACCCAGCCCTGCGTGCCTGCCGCAATTCAGTTGCAACTGGGCGGCTGGCCGTCTACCGAGGGAGACAAGCGAATAGTGCCTTATTTTTTAACACAGTAGTACTAGTTCGCAAACACCAAGCACACCGGCGTCGGCACCTTCGCCACCACCGCCGGCTGATCCAGCTTGCCGGTGGCGCCGTCGATGCGCAGGCGCAGGATCGTGTCGCCCTTCTGGCTCAGCGCATAGAGGTGGTGGCCGTCATCGGCCAGGGCCAGCGCGCGCGGGAAGCGCAGGCTCTCGTTCCAGTACTGGAACGCGGCGAGCCGGCCGGAAGCCGGATCGATGCTGAACACGGCGATGCTGTCGGCCAGCGGGTGGTCGGACTTCAGCCGCCGGTTGGATGCATACAGGAAGCGCCCCGACGGATGCATCACCAGCGCCGCGCCGCTTTTCTGGCCAGTGTAGTCGGCTGGCGTGGTGGAGAGGCGCTGGCGCTCCTCCAGCACCCGCCCCGTGGCGGGATCGTAGCCGTGGCAGGCCACGGTGCCGTCCAGTTCGTTGATGACGTAGAGCAGCGTGCCGGACGGATGCAGCGCCAGGTGGCGCGGACCGCTGCCGGGCTTGAGCTGGGCGCGGTCGCGCGGCGCCAGCCGGCCGTTCTCCAGTGCGAACACGTTGATGCGGTCGGTGCCGAGATCGGTGCCCAGGATGCGCTGGCCGGTCGGGTCGAACAGCACCATGTGGGCGTGCGGCGCTTCCTGGCGTTCGGTGTCGGGCCCGGAGCCGGTGTCCTTGAAGATGCCCGACACGGTGCCGAGCCGGCCGTCCGCGCCGATCGGCAACACGTTGTACGCACCGCCGCCGTACAGCGCCACGGCCAGGTGATGTCCGTCCGGCGACACCGCCACGTGTGCGGGAATCGTGCCCGACAGCGACAGCGGCTGCCGGTTCAGCAGCGTGAGCCGGCCGTCGCGCGGGTCGATGGCATAGGCCTCGGCGGTGCCGGTGGCGCGGCCTTCGTAGGCATCGATCTCGTTGATGGCGTACAGGAAGCGCTGATTCGGGTGCACCGCCAGGAACGACGGGTTGGCGCTCTCCACCACCTGCACCTGCGACCACGCATCGCCGCGCGGCGCCAGCACGTAGATGCCGCGCGCGGGCGGCCCGCCCGCCGTGCCGCCGGGCGCGTCGAAGGTATAGGTGCCGACATAGGCGAAGCGCGGCGCCCGCGTGCCGCCGGCTGGCGGCGCGCCCGAGGCGGCGGGCTGGTCGCCGCCCTGCGCCTGGGCGAGCTTGGGAAGAGGCAATGCGCCCAGCAAGGGCAGGCTACCGGTCCACTGCATGAGGGTTCTGCGAAGGCGGTTGAAACGGGTCATGGTCGTTCCTCTTCACGGACGCACGGACATCGCGTGGTGGAAGATGTTGTTCGGATCATAACGGCGCTTGACGCGTTGCAGGAACGCATAGAGATCGCCATTGCCGTAATAGAGCTGCGGCCAGAACGGATAGGCCGGCCCTTGAGCGGCACCGGCGCGCAGGCCCGGAAGCGGGCCAGGAAATCGTTGAGGACGGAGAGGTCGCGGCAGGTGCCGTCCGGGTTGCAGAACTGCGTGAGCATCACGATCTGCCCGGCGGATCTGTGCGTCAGCTTGAGCAGGGAGAACATGCCCCACGTGTCGGGGTTCTTGCCGCGCGTCTCCCAGTATTCGCCGTAGAGGCGCAGCAGCTTGGCGAAGCGCTCGGGTGTCATGGCGGCCCAGTCGAAGGCCACGGTGGCGAGGGCGGCTTCGCGTGGCGCCTCGGGCAGCCTGGCGAAGGTGTAGGCGGTGATGATGCCGAAGTTGCCGCCGCCCGCGCCGCGGCAGGCGCGGAAGCGTTCCGGATCGCGCGTCGCATCGACCGTGCGCGGCCCTGCCCTGCCTGTCGACGGTGACGATGTCGACCGCGCTCAGCCAGTCCACCGTCAGGCCCTGCAGGCGCGACAGCAGCCCGTAGCCGCCGCCGCAGATGTGCCCGCCCGCGCCCACCGAATAGCACGAGCCGCCCGGCAGCGTCAGGTTGTGGCGCTTGTAGAGCTCGAGATAGCCGTTCCAGTTCTGCGTGCCGGCGGGGATGCGCACGGCGCCGTCGGCGCGGACCTCGGGTGCATTCAGCAGGCTGAGGTCGACGATGGCGCCGTCGGGGTTGTTGCAGACGAAGTCTTCGTAGCAATGGCCGCCGCTGCGCGCCGTGGGCCGCATGCCCGTGTCGATGATGTGCTGCAGCGCGGGGGCTACGTCGTCGGTCTTCTCGCACAGGGCGATGCGGCCGGCGGCCTGCGCGTCGGTGGACGGCCAGCGCAGGTTGAAGCCGTGCTTGAGCGCGTTGTAGCGAGGGTCCTGGCGGGACACATCCAGCGTCATCGGCGACTCCCGGTCGGGTTTGCGCAAGCGTTGCGCAAACGGAGTTGGGGGCGAGCCGCGCGCTGGACGGCGCGGGCCCGGAGGTTCCAACTTAGTCGCTTGCCTGCCCGGGTTCCATGGGAGATCGCGGGCCGCGATGATGCGCCACCTGCGCCGTCAGCCGACCTGCAGCAGCAGGCCCTTGAGGTATTCGCCTTCGGGGAAGCTGGCGAGCAGCGGGTGGTCCAGCCCGGCCGAGAGTCGCCGCTGGATGCGCGCCGTCACGCGGGCATCGGCCGCCGCGCCGGCCACGATCTTCTGGAACAGGTCGGCGTCGATGGCACCCGAGCACGAATACGTGAACAGCAGGCCGCCCGGCCGCAGCAACTGCAGGCCGACCAGGTTGATCTCCTTGTAGGCGCGCGCGGCGCGGTCCACCTGCTGCGCGGAGGCGGCGAACTTGGGCGGGTCCAGCACGATCAGGTCGAACTGGCGGCCCTCGGCGCGGAAGTTGCGCAGCGACTTGAAGACGTCGGCATCCAGCCACTCGGCGCGCGCGGCATCGAGGCCGTTGAGCGCGACGTTGCGCTCGGCCACCGCCAGCGCCTCGCCCGACGAGTCGATCGAGACCACCGAGCGCGCCCCGCCCTTCAGTGCCGCCAGCGAGAAGCCGCCGGTGTAGCAGAAGCAGTTGAGCGCGTCGCGGTCCTTGGCCAATGCGCCGACCAGCGCGCGGTTGTCGCGCTGGTCCACGTAGAAGCCGGTCTTGTGGCCTTCGCGTACGTCCACGTAGTAGCGCACGCCGTGCTCGGTGGCGGACAGGTCGGCGGGCGGCTCGGCGCCGGCCAGCACGCCGGTCAACTGCGGCAGGCCCTCGCGCTCGCGCACGCTTACGTCCGAGCGTTCGTACACGTTGGGGCAGCCGGTCTCCTTGACGAGTGCGGCGACGATCGCCTCCTTCCAGTGCTCGACGCCGGCCGCGCTGAACTGGCATACCAGTTGGCCGGCGGTGCCCGTGCCGTACTGGTCGACGATCAGGCCGGGCAGGCCGTCAGCCTCGCCCATGACCAGGCGCACGGCGTCGGTGTCGCGCACCCATTCGCGCCGGTACGCCACGGCGGCGGCGATGCGGCGCTTGAAGAACGCGTGGTCGACCGGCTCGGCGTCATCGAAGGACCACACCCGCGCGCGGATCTGCGAGGCGGGGCTGAACGCGGCGCGGGCCAGGAAGCGGCCGTCGTGCGCGCGCACCACCACGGTGGCGCCGGAGGCCGGGCGGCCTTCCGCGCGGTCGATGGCATTGGCGAAAATCCACGGGTGCCGGCGCAGCAGCGAGCGCTCCTTGCCGGGCTTGAGAGTCAGGGTTTGCATACGGCTGGGATGGGAAGGCCCGGTTGCCCGGGCGGCGCGTCATTTCTTCTTTGCGCGCGGATGGGCCTGATCGTAGATCTTGGCCAGGTGCTGGAAATCGAGCGAAGTATAAACCTGCGTGCTGGCGATGCTGGCGTGTCCGAGCAGCTCCTGCACCGCGCGCAGGTCGCCGGAGGATTGCAGCATGTGCGTGGCGAACGAATGCCGCAGCACGTGCGGATGCACGTCCGCCGGCACCCCCGCGGCGATGGCGTTGCGCTTCATCCGGATCTGGATCTGCCGCTGCGTCAGCCGCTTGCCGCGCGCCGACAGGAACAGCGCGTGGGCATCTTCCGGCGCGGCGTCGGGGCGCGCCAGTCGCGGGCGCGCCGCCAGCCAGGCGGCCAGCGCCTCGGCGGCCTTGCTGCCCACCGGCACCGTCCGGTACTTGTTGCCCTTGCCGAGCACCATCACCTCGCGCGCCTCCAGGTCGAGCCAACTGGCCGATGCGTAGTCGCCGGTCTTCACATGGCGCAGGTCGAGCCCGACCAGCTCCGACAGCCGCAGCCCGCACGAATAGAACAGCTCGTTGACGGCGCGGTCGCGGACGGTTTCGGGATCGTCGCCGGGCAACTGCTCCATCAGCGCGACGGCCTGTTCGACGGAGAGTGCCTTGGGCAGCCGCTTCGGGCTCTTGGGTGCGCGCACACCGTCGACCGGGTTGGCGGTGACGGCCGCCTCGCGCAGCGCCAGCCACTTGTACCAGCCGCGCCACACCGACAGCGCCCGCGCGATGCTGCGGCCCGACAGGCCGTTGCCGTGCAGATGCGCGATCATGCTGCGGATGTGATGCGGCAGCAGCCGCGTCAGGTCGACGCCCGCCGCGAAGCGCGCGCCGAGCCGCTGCAGCACGGCCAACTCGCGGGTGTAGTTCTCCAGCGTGTGCGGTGACAGCTGGCGCTCGAACTTCAGGACGTCGAGGTAGGCCGCGATCTGCGGATGGGGCGGCGCCGGGGCGTCGCGGTCATCGTCGGGGGCAGACGGCGGCATGGGCGCGGGCGATCAGTCGCGCAGGCGGTTCAGCGTGGCGGCGGCCAGTTCGCCGATCTGCGTGAGGTACGTGGTGCCCATGCCATCGTGGAAGCGGCGCGCATCCGGCGAGCCCAGCACCAGCAGGCCGAAAGCCGGCGCGGCGCTGGTGTCCGCATCGCCGCGCACCGGCACGCGCAGCGTGACGATGGCAACCGACTGGATGGCGTCGGCCACGCTGCCGACCGCCCCCGGCAGCTCCAGCCAGCCGGCCGCTTCGAAACCGGCGTTGGGGCCGCAGTAAGGCGCGCGCAGGCCGGCGGCGAACAGGCGCACTTCCTCGCTCACGCCCTGCGCCACTTCCATGTGCGCGAATTCCTCGGCTACCTGCCACACGCGCAGCGCCACGGCCGGCACCTCGAAGATCTCGCGCAGCCCGTCCTGCACCGTGTAGGGCAGCGCATGCGAGTCGGCCTCGCCGACCAGGCGCGCGGTCCATGCGTGGATACGCTGCTGCGTGCGGTCGTTCTCGTTGCCGTGGCGCACCAGGTCCGACAGCTTGAGCTCCAGGTGCTTGTTCTTGTCGCGCAGGATCTCCATCTGGCGCTCCTGCAGCGACACCGCGCGGTGGCTGTGCGGGCTGGTCAGCTGGATGGCGGCCAGCAGCTCGGCGTGGTCTTCAAAGAAGGCCGGGTGCGCCTGCAGGTAGTTGGCGACGTCTTGTGCGTTCATGGTGCTCATCAGGCTGCGTCCAGTTTCTTCTTCAGCAGTTCGTTCACTTGCGCGGGATTGGCCTTGCCGCGCGTGGCCTTCATCGCCTGGCCGACCAGCGCGTTGAAGGCCTTCTCCTTGCCGGCGCGGAATTCCTCGACCGACTTGGCGTTGGCCGCCAGCACATCGTCGATGATCTTCTCCAGCTCGCCGGAATCAGACATCTGCTTGAGGCCCTTCTCGGCGATGATCGTATCGGCGTCGCCACCGTGCTCGCCGGCCCACATGGCGGGGAACACGTCCTTCTTGGCAGTGTTGTTGGAGATGGTGCCGTCGGCGATGCGCGCCAGCAGCTTGGCCAGTTGCGCGGGCGACACCGGCGCGGCGTCGATCTCCAGCCCGGCGCGGTTCAGGTTCGAGGCGACCTCGCCCATGATCCAGTTGGCGGCGGCCTTGGCATTGGCCGCCCCGGCGGGCGCGACCACGGCCTCGAAGTAGGCGGCAGTGGCCTTGGTGGCGGTCAGGATGCTGGCGTCGTACTTCGGCAGGCCGTAGGCCGATTCGAAGCGCACGGCCATGGCGGCGGGCAGCTCCGGCAGCGTGGCGCGCACGGCGTCCACCCAGTCGGCGCCGATCACCAGCGGCAGCAGGTCGGGGTCGGGGAAGTAGCGGTAGTCGTGCGCGTCTTCCTTGCTGCGCATCGAGCGCGTTTCCTTGCGGTCCGGGTCGTACAGGCGGGTTTCCTGCACCACGGTGCCACCGTCCTCGATCAGCTCGATCTGGCGGCGCACTTCGTAGTTGATGGCTTCTTCCAGGAAGCGGAACGAGTTCAGGTTCTTGATCTCGCAGCGTGTGCCGTACGGCGCGTCCGGGCCGGGGCGCACCGAGACGTTGGCATCGCAGCGGAAGCTGCCTTCCTGCATGTTGCCGTCGCAGATGCCCAGCCACACCACCAGCGCGTGCAGCGCCTTGGCGTAGGCCACGGCTTCGGCCGCGCTGCGCATGTCGGGCTCGGTGACGATCTCCAGCAGCGGCGTGCCGGCGCGGTTCAGGTCGATGCCGGTCATGCCGGCGAAGTCTTCGTGCAGCGACTTGCCCGCGTCTTCCTCGAGGTGGGCGCGCGTCAGGTGCACGGTCTTCTCGTAGCCCGGCTGGCCGCTCTTGCCTTCGACCTGGATGGTCAGCGTGCCGCCCTGCACCACCGGAATCTCGTACTGGCTGATCTGGTAGCCCTTGGGCAGGTCCGGGTAGAAATAATTCTTGCGCGCGAAGATGCTCTTGGGTGCGATGGTCGCGCCGATGGCCAGCCCGAAGCGGATGGCGCGTTCGACGGCACCCTTGTTCAGCACCGGCAGCACGCCTGGCAGCGCCAGGTCAACCGGCGCGGCCTGCGTGTTGGGCGCCGCGCCGAAGGCGGTGGAGGCGCCGGAGAAAATCTTCGAGGCCGTCGAAAGCTGTGCGTGCGTTTCGAGGCCGATCACCACTTCCCATTGCATGTTGCGTGTGTCCTGTCGATTGTTGTGGTGTGAATCCTAGGTGTGCTCGGTATTCGTGCGTGCGGCGCCGCCCGGATGCGCGGCGCTCGGCTCAAGGGTGCGGATTATCCAGCCACGCCGCCAGCCGCGTGAAGGCCGCTTCGCGCGCCGCCGGATCGCCGCCGACCGTAACGGCGCCGTGACGCACGCCGTTCGGGATGCCCTGACGCTGCTTGCGCGGCGCCGTGCCGTCGAAGCCATGGTAAGCGCCGCTGAACAGTTCCAGTTCGAAGCGCGCCTGCGGCTGGCGGGCCAGTATGGCGGTCTGCAGGGCCTGGCAGCGGTCGGCGGGCGTCCAGTCGTCGTTGGCGCCGGCCAACAGCAGCAGCGGCGCGTTCAGCTGGTAGGCCGGACGCTGCAGCGCGGCGAGGCAGCCGGGGTAGAACGCCACCGCGCGCTCCACGGCCGGCGTGTCGGCGGGCCAGGCGCGGCTGGCATCCACGGTGTCCAGCACCGCCTGCGCGCCGTTGGACCAGCCGAGCAGCACGATGCGGCGCGCATCCAGTCCGGGTTGCGCGGCGACCCAGCGCAGCGTCGCCAGGATGTCGGCGCGCCGCACCGTCCCGGTGATGCTGCGTCCGGCCGTCGGCTCGGTGCAGATGCCGTGCGGTTTGCCGCGCGGGCCGAAACTATCGGGCAGCACCACCGCATAGCCGTGGGCGGCGAGCCATTGCGCGTAGCCGCGATAGCGTTCGCCGAGCGCATGGGCATCCGCGCCGGCCGGCGTGTACAGGCCGCCGCAGCCGTGCAGCGCGACCACCACCGGCGCACCGGCAGCGGGCCCCTTGCGGCCCGGGGCGATCCAGTAGGCGGTCAGCGTCTGCGGCGCGTCGCCGGCATCCTTCGTGGCTGCGCGCGGAATCTGCACGGTCTGCACGCCCAGCTCCGTCGCCGACGGTGCGCGGGCGGTCGGCAGGTCGGGCTGCGCATCGCCGGCATCGGGCATCGGCTGCGCGCAGGCCAGCGCGCTCGCCGCCAGCAGCGCAGCGGCCAGCCCGCGCGACAGGGCACGCGATGCGTGACGCACCGGGCGCATCACCGCGCGTTGCGGGCGCATTGTCCCGTTTGCGGATCGAACATCACCGGCCAGGCTTGCTCATAGATGCCGGGGGTGCAATGCGCTTCGCAGTTGGCGTGCGCCAGCGTGACGCGGCGCGGGTCCTGCCAGACCATCAGCTTGCAGCTGCTGTTGCGCTCGCTCAGCTCGATGCTGGGCCGCCGCTTGGTCTGCTGGAAGGTCGACAGGTCGAACCGGCACGAGCCGCGCCGGCCGACCCACAACTGCCATTGCAGCGCGCTGACGTTGTTATCGGCCACGGTCAGCGTCGCCTGTTCGCGGAAGCCGTCTTCCTCGGTCTGGCTGCAGTAGCCGGACAGGTCGATGCGGCGGTCGGCGATCGGGGCGGATGGTGCCGACGGCCTGCCGATGATCGGCAGGGACGGCAGCGAAGGCAGCGGCAGTGGAATCGAACTGCAGGCGGTCAACACCATGGCGGACAACGCCGCCAGCCCGCCCATGCCGATGCGCCGTGCCATGATTGCCTCCGCTATTGCGTTGAGTCGCCGGATCCCGGGTCAGGCCGCCGGCTGGCGCGTGTGCCAGTCGGTCGCCTGCTGGAACGCATGCGCGATCTGCAGCATGCGTGCCTCTTCAAAATAGTTGCCAATGATCTGCAAGCCAACCGGGAGACCGTTTGCGCCGAAACCGGCCGGCACGCTCATGCCCGGCAGGCCGGCCAGGCTGGTCGACAGCGTGAAGATGTCGGCCAGGTACATCTGCAGCGGATCGTCGGTCTTCTCGCCCAGCTTCCAGGCCACCGTCGGCGCCACCGGTCCCATGATCACATCGCACTGCTGGAACGCATTGCGGAAATCCTGCGCGATGATGCGGCGGATCTTCTGCGCCTGCAGGTAGTACGCGTCATAGTAGCCGTGCGACAGCACATAGGTGCCGACCAGGATGCGGCGCTTGACCTCCCAGCCGAAGCCTTCGGCGCGGGACTTGCGGTACATATCGGCCAGGTCGCGGTACTCCGCCGCGCGGTGGCCGTAGCGCACGCCATCGAAGCGCGACAGGTTGGACGACGCCTCGGCCGGGGCGATCACGTAATAGGTCGGGATCGACAGTTCGGTCTTGGGCAGGCTGATGTCGACCAGCGTGGCGCCCAGCTTCTCGAGCTCGGCCAGCGCGGCGCGCACGGCGGCACGCACGTCATCCGCCAGCCCTGCGCCGAAATATTCCTGCGGCAGGCCGATGCGCAGGCCGGCCAGCGGACGAGCGGCATCGGCGCCTTCCAGCGGCTGGCCCAGCAGGCGGCCGAAGTCTTCCGCATCGCCGCCGCGGCCCGGCTCCAGGCTGGTGGAATCGCGCGCGTCGAAGCCGGCCATGGCCGACAGCAGCAGCGCGCAGTCCTCGGCCGTGCGTGCCATCGGGCCGCCCTGGTCCAGCGACGAGGCGAAGGCGATCATGCCGTAGCGCGACACCCGGCCGTAGGTCGGCTTGATGCCGGTGATGCCCGAGAACGATGCCGGCTGGCGGATCGAGCCGCCGGTGTCGGTGCCGGTCGCGGCCGGCGCCAGGTCGGCCGCCACGGCCGCGGCCGAGCCGCCGGACGAACCGCCCGGCACGTGCCCGACGTTCCACGGGTTCTTGACCGGGCCGAAGTGCGAATTCTCGTTGGACGAGCCCATCGCGAACTCGTCCATGTTGGTCTTGCCCAGCGTCACCATGCCGGCGGCGGCCAGGCGCTCGACCACGGTGGCGTCGAATGGACTGACGTAGCTGTCGAGCATCTTCGAGCCCGCCGTGGCGCGCCAGCCGCGCGTGACGAACACGTCCTTGTGCGCGATCGGGATGCCGGCGAGCGGCCCCGCGCCGCCGGCGGCAATGCGCGCGTCGGCGGCCTGCGCCTGCGCCAGTGTGGCCTCGGCATCGACATGGATGAAGGCGTTCAGGTCGGCCCGTGCCTCGATGCGCGACAGGTAGTGGCGCGCCAGTTCCACCGCCGACACGTCTTTGGCGGCGAGTTGGGCAGACAGGGTTTTGAGCGTGGATGCGGTCATCGAATACGTTCGGGTGGGCTGCCGGCAGCGGCCGGCGACGGCAAATGGGACAGGATCAGGGCAGGCGCGGCGGCGCCTCGGGGCGATGCGTTACTCGATGACTTTGGGCACCAGGTACAGGCCGGCCTCGGTGGCCGGTGCGCACTGCTGGTAGTCGGCGCGGCGGTCGGACTCGGTCACGGCGTCTTCGCGCAGGCGCTGCGCCTGGGCCTGCACCTGCTCGATCGGGTGGGCCATCGGCTCGATGCCGGCGGTGTCGACGGCCTGCATCTGTTCGACCAGCGTGAAGAACTGGTTCAGCTGGGTCAGGGTCTGCGCCGCCTCGGCATCGGAGACTTCGATGCGGGCAAGGTGGGCGATGCGTTTGACGTCGGAGAGTTCGAGTGCCATCGGAGCTAGTGAGTGAGTGCGGCCGCGGTCGGGGCAAAGTGCGCGAAAAGGCGATAACTGGGCGGCAACAGGGCACGAGGTGCGCGCAATCGCCGCAAAATTGGAGGCAAACGCCCGCGAATCGCCCGAATTATAAGGTATGATTGCCGACTAAATTTCTAAGTCAGCAGGCGTTTTCGTGCGGTCACGGACCCTCTGATTAAGTGCCCGGGCGCCGCGCCCGGCAGCGCAGGCAGGGTCCGGCGGCACTTAATCAAAGGTTCCTTGGGGTCAGCCTTCGACGGGCGGCTCGCGATCGGCAGGTCAAGGCGCGCGCAATGCGCGCCGGGCCACCGGCCACCACGAGGGCCCGCGACACATTCCCGGGGAGCGCAGTAGCAGGATCGGACCGCATGGCAGCGCCGTGCGATGTCCGCGCATCGGTGCAGCCGTTGCACGTGATTCTGCGACTGGGCGTCCCATGACTTGAGAAAACAGGATTCATTCGATGTTCGGCTTTCTGCGCAGCTATTTTTCCACTGATCTAGCGATCGATCTCGGCACCGCCAACACCCTGATCTACGTCCGCGGCAAGGGTATCGTCCTCGACGAGCCGTCCGTGGTCGCCATTCGCCAGGAAGGTGGCCCGAACGCCAAGAAGACCATCCAGGCGGTCGGCAAGGAAGCCAAGCAGATGCTGGGCAAGGTGCCGGGCAACATCGAGGCGATCCGCCCGATGAAGGACGGCGTGATCGCCGACTTCACCGTCACCGAGCAGATGCTCAAGCAGTTCATCAAGATGGTGCACGACGGCAAGCTGCTGGGCCCGTCGCCGCGCATCATCATCTGCGTGCCGTGCGGCTCGACCCAGGTGGAGCGCCGCGCCATCCGCGAATCGGCGCTGGGTGCCGGCGCCTCGCAGGTGTACCTGATCGAGGAGCCGATGGCGGCCGCGATCGGCGCCGGCCTGCCGGTGTCGGAGCCGTCGGGCTCGATGGTGGTGGACATCGGCGGCGGCACCACCGAGGTGGGCATCATCTCGCTGGGCGGCATGGTCTACAAGGGTTCGGTGCGCGTGGGCGGCGACAAGTTCGACGAGGCCATCGTCAACTACATCCGCCGCAACTACGGCATGCTGATCGGCGAGCAGACCGCCGAGGCCATCAAGAAGGAAATCGGCTCCGCTTTCCCGGGTTCGGAAGTGCGCGAGATGGAGGTCAAGGGCCGCAATCTGTCCGAGGGCATTCCGCGTGCCTTCACGGTGTCGTCCAACGAAATCCTGGAAGCGCTGACCGATCCGCTCAATCAGATCGTGTCGTCGGTCAAGATCGCGCTGGAGCAGACGCCGCCGGAGCTGGGCGCCGACATCGCCGAGCGCGGCATGATGCTGACCGGCGGCGGTGCGCTGCTGCGCGACCTGGATCGCCTGCTGGCCGAGGAAACCGGCCTGCCGGTGCTGGTGGCCGAAGACCCGCTGACCTGCGTGGTGCGTGGCTCCGGCATGGCGCTGGAGCGCATGGACAAGCTCGGCAGCATCTTCTCGTACGAGTGATGCGCCACCGTTTGCCGTCCGTTCGTGTGGCCGCGCCAGCGGCCTGTGCGGATCGCTGACGTGTGCATCGAGCCGGCGCGCCGTGCGCTGCCCTCCCCGGGCTCCAGCACCGCGCCGGCGCCACACCCTGCCCGGGCCCGTTGCGCGCCCGGGGTGTCAATCTGAAGCGTCTGGGTAATGGATTACTCCCCGCCGCCACTTTTCAAGCAAGGTCCGTCCGCGACGGCGCGGCTGGTCGGCCTGATTGCGCTTGCGCTGGCCCTGCTGGTGATCGACGCGCGCCTGTCGGTGCTCGGCGTGGTCCGGCAGGTGGTGTCGGTGGTGCTGTATCCGGTCGAGCGCGTGGTGCTGATCCCGCGCGATACCGCCCGGGCGCTGCTGGACTACACGCAATCGTCCACCCGGCTCGCCACCGATAACCGCACGTTGCGCGAGTCGGCCGTCGCGCAGGCCCAGCAGTCGCTGCGTGCGAGCCAACTGGAAGCCGAGAACCGCAACTTGCGCACGCTGCTCAACCTGAAGCAGCACGCCGCCGTGCCCACCGTGGCGGCGGAGGTCCTGTACGAGGCGCGCGATCCGTACACCCAGCGCATTGTCATCGATCGCGGCACCAAGGACGGCGTGCGCCCCGGCTATCCGGTCATCGACGATCGCGGCGTGGTGGGGCAAGTGACGCGTGTGTCGCTGTTCGAAGCGCAGGTGACGCTGCTGACCGACAAGGACCAGGCGATTCCCGTGGAGGTCGTCCGCAACGGCCTGCGCAGCGTGGCCTTCGGCGGCGCCCGCGCGGGCGCGCTGGACCTGCGCTTCATGGCCGCCTCGGCCGACCTGCAGCAGGGCGACCTGCTGGTGACCTCGGGCCTGGATGGCGTCTATCCCGCCGGCCTGCCGGTGGCGCGCATCGCCCAGATCGAGCGCAAGGCGGACACCGCTTTTTCGCGTGTGATCTGCGAGCCGGTGGCGGGCATCCGCAGCAACCGGCACCTGCTCATCGTCCAATACGAATCGGGCTTCCCGCCGCCGATCGACGTGGCGCCGGCCTCCGCGCCCAAGGGCAAGAACGCCGCGCGCGATGCCCGCGAGGAGAAGGCGCGCGCCGCGCGTGCCGCGGCCGAGGCCGAGGCCAACGTGCCCGCGCCGGCCGCCGACGACAACGCTCCGCCGCCGCGACCGACCGACGCCGACGGCAACCCGCTGGATACCGATCCGGCGCCGAAACGCTAGCGAGCGACCGCCATGAACTCGCCCCAATACCTGCTGCGCCCGGTCAACCCCGGCTTCATCGCCTTCAGCTTTGTGGTGGCGTTCCTGTTCAATCTGATGCCGTGGGGACACCTGCAGTGGATCCCGGACCTGGTGGCGCTGGTGCTGGTGTTCTGGAACATCCACCAGCCGCGCCGCGTCGGCATGGTGGTGGCCTTTCTGCTGGGCCTGCTGATGGACGTGCACGAGGCGCGCCTGCTGGGCGAGCATGCCATGGCGTACACGCTGCTGTCGTACTTCGCCATCACCATCCACCGCCGCGTGCTGTGGTTCTCGGTGCTGTCGCAGGCGCTGCACGTGCTGCCGCTGCTGCTGCTCGCGCACGCGGTGCCGATCGTGATCCGCCTGTTGATGGGTGCGCACCTGCCCGACTGGCAGGTGGCGTTGTTGCCGCTGATCGAGGCCGCGCTGTGGCCGGTCGCGAACGCCATCCTGCTGGCGCCGCAGCGCCGTCCGGAGAGCGTCGACGAGACGCGTCCGATCTGACGCACCGACCTGGGCCGCTGGCATGACCGAGATCCGCAATGTCGAACAGGAGCTGTCGCGCTTTCGCGTGCGGCTGGCAGCGGCCGCGCTGTTCGTGCTGGTGTGCTTCGGGCTGCTGCTGGCGCGCTTCTTCTGGCTGCAGTCGGTCAAGCACGAGCAGTATTCGGCCAAGGCCGAGGACAACCGCATCTCGGTGGCGCCGATCGAGCCCAACCGTGGCATCATCATGGACCGCAACGGTGTGGTGCTGGCGCGCAACTACTCCGCCTACACGCTGGAGATCACCCCGTCCAAGCTGCAGGACACGCTGGACAACACCATCGACCAGCTCGCCCAGGTGATCGACATCCAGCCGCGCGACCGCCGCCGCTTCAAGCGCCTGATGGAAGACGCGCGCAGCTTCGAGAGCCTGCCGATCCGCAGCCAGCTGACCGACCAGGAAGTGGCGCGCTTCTCGGCGCAGCGCTTCCGCTTCCCGGGCGTGGACGTGCACGCGCGGCTGTTCCGCCAGTACCCGCTGGGCGAGGCGGCGGCGCACGTGATCGGCTACATCGGTCGCATCTCCGAGCGCGACCTCGAGCGCATCGACGACACGAGCGAGGCCAACAGCCAGCCCAACGTCACTTACGATCCGCACAAGGACGCCAACAACTACAGTGGCACCGAGTACATCGGCAAGGTCGGCATCGAGCAGAGCTACGAGACCGAACTGCACGGCCTGACCGGCTACGAAGAGGTCGAGGTCAGCGCGGGCGGGCGGCCGATCCGCACGCTGTCCACCTCGCAGGCCACGCCCGGCAACAACCTGATCCTGTCGCTGGACATCAATCTGCAGCGGATGGCCGAGCAGCTGTTCGGCAACCGCCGCGGCGCGCTGGTGGCGATCGAGCCCGAGACCGGCGATATCCTCGCCTTCGTCTCCAAGCCCACCTTCGATCCCAACCTCTTCATCGAAGGCATCGACAGCGCCACTTGGAACGAACTGAACAGCTCGCCCGACAAGCCGCTGCTGAACCGGCCGCTGCGCGGCACCTACCCGCCCGGCTCGACATACAAGCCGTTCATGGCGCTGGCCGCGCTGGAGCTGGGCAAGCGCACGCCGCAATGGGGCATGGCCGACCCCGGCTCGTTCACGCTGGGCAACCACACCTTCCGCGACGATGCGCCGGGCGGCCACGGCTGGGTCGACATGTACCGCTCCATCGTGGTGTCGTGCGACACGTACTACTACAAGCTCGCCAACGACATGGGCGTCAACGCCATCCACGATTTCATGAAGCCGCTCGGCTTCGGCCAGATCACCGGCATCGACATCGAGGGCGAGCGCACCGGCATCCTGCCCTCCACCGAGTGGAAGCGCAAAGCCTACAAGCGTCCCGAGCAGCAGAGGTGGTACGACGGCGAGACCATCTCGCTGGGCATCGGCCAGGGCTACAACAACTTCACCATCCTGCAACTGGCGCACGCGGTGGCGACGCTGGCCAACAACGGTGGTGTGATGAAGCCCCACCTGGTCAAGGCCATCGAGGATTCCGTCTCCAAGAGCCGCACGCTGACGGTGCCGAGCGAGAGCTACCGGATTCCGATCAAGCAGGCCAACATCGACGTGATCAAGCACGCGATGGCCGGGGTGGTCCAGGCCGGCACGGCGGCCAAGGCGTTTGCCGGCGCGCAGTATGCCGCGGCGGGCAAGACCGGCACGGCGCAGGTGTTCTCGCTCGGCAAGGGCGAGAAGTACAACCACCACGCCATTCCCGAATACAAGCGCGACCACGCGCTGTTCGAGGCCTTCGCCCCGGCCGATCACCCGAAGATCGCGGTGGCGCTGATCGTCGAGAACGCCGGCTTCGGCGCCACCTCGGCCGCGCCGATCGCGCGCGCGGTGTTCGACTATTACCTTCAGGGCAAGTGGCCGGCCGAACTGGCGGCCACCGCGCCCAAGCCCCAGCCGCAGCCGCCAGTCGATACGCCGAGCGTGTTCTCCACCGGTAAGACCGCCACCATCGCCAGCGCCACGGCCATGCCGCAGGCGGCCGCGGAAGCGGCAGCGCAGAATGCGGCGCAGGCCGCCGCTTCGGGGGCGGCGGGCGCCACGGCTGCCAAGACCACGGCGGGCGCCGCGTCCGCGCCGGGGGCTTCGGCCGTCGTGGCCGGTGCGCCGCGCGCCGCGCCGCCGATATCGGCCGATCTGGTCGCACCCGCCCTGCGCGAGGCCGGCACCAGCGCCCAGGCGGTCGCCCCGTCCACGCTGGATGCCCAGGTGCTGCAGGCGCTGTCGCACGTCCAGCCGGCCCCCGACCTGCCGAGCCCGCGCGGACGCGGCATGCCGGCGGCCCCGTCGTCCGCGCCGGCCGCCTCGCCCAAGGACCGCAAGCCCGCGGTCAAGCCCAATCCGAAGCCTGCGCCCAAACCGGCGCCGGCGGCCCCCTGACTTTCGCGCTTGAGGAGCACATCATGGACAAGCGCCGCGTATTCAACGTTATCAAGTCGCTCTTCACCGGCTTCGACAAGCCGCTGGCGCTGATCGTCTTCCTGCTGCTCGGCACGGGGCTGATCGCCCTGTACTCGGCGGCCATCGACATGCCCGGCCGGGTGGAAGACCAGATGCGCAACATCCTGCTGTCGTTCGTGGTGATGTGGATCATCGCCAACCTGCCGCAGCAGACGCTGATGCGCTTTGCCGTGCCGCTGTACACCGCGGGCGTGGCGTTGCTGATCGGCGTGGCGATGTTCGGGCTGATCCGCAAGGGGGCGCGGCGCTGGCTCAACATCGGCGTGGTGGTGCAGCCCTCCGAGATCATGAAGATCGCCATGCCGCTGATGCTGGCGTGGTACTTCCAGAAGCGCGAGGGCGTGATTCACTGGTACGACTACCTGGCGGCCGCCGTGCTGTTGGTGGTGCCGGTCGGGCTGATCGCCAAGCAGCCCGACCTGGGCACGGCGCTGCTGGTGCTGGCCGCGGGCATCTACGTGATCTATTTCGCTGGGCTGTCGTGGCGGCTGATCGTGCCGGTGATGGTGATCGCCGTGACCGTGGTGACGCTGGTGGTGTCGTTCGAGTCGCGCATCTGCGCGCCGGGGGTCAACTGGCCGATCCTGCACGACTACCAGCAGCACCGCATCTGCACGCTGCTCGACCCGACCACCGATCCGCTCGGCAAGGGCTTCCACACCATCCAGTCGATCATCGCGATCGGCTCGGGCGGGGTGACCGGCAAGGGCTGGCTCAAGGGCACGCAGACGCACCTGGAGTTCATCCCCGAGAAGCACACCGACTTCATCTTCGCGGTCTATTCCGAGGAGTTCGGGCTGGTGGGCAACGCCGTCCTGGTGTTCCTGTACCTGCTGCTGATCCTGCGCGGGCTGGTCATCGCCGCCAACGCGGGCACGCTGTTCGGCCGTCTGCTGGCCGGGTCGATCACGCTGATCTTCTTCACCTACGCCTTCGTCAACATGGGCATGGTCAGCGGCATCCTGCCGGTGGTGGGCGTGCCGCTGCCGCTGGTCAGCTACGGCGGGACCGCGCTGGTCACGTTGGGGATGGGGCTGGGCATCCTGATGAGCATCGCGCGGCAAAAGCGGTTCGTGCAGACGTAGCGGCGCGGACCGCCCTGGCCGCCTAGCTCAGGCGACCTCCTCCACCTCTTCCCGCAACAGCCGCCGCAGGATCTTGCCGGTGACCGTGGCCGGCAGCGCGTCGTGGAACCTCACCCGGCGCGGCACCTTGTACGGCGCCATGTTCTCGCGCGACCAGGCGATCAGCTCGGCTTCGGTGAGCGCCGTACCGCTCATGCGCACGACATGGGCGCAGACGACCTCGCCCTTGTCCGGGTCCGGCAGCGGCGTCACAGCCACCTGCCGGATCGCCGGGTGGCGCGACAGCAGCGCCTCCACGTCTTCCGGGAACACGCTGTAGCCCGACACCTTGATCAATTCCTTGAGGCGGCCCTGCCATTGCAGGTAGCCGTCGGGCGACACCTGGCCGATGTCGCCGGTGCGCAGGAAGCCGTCCTGCAGGGCGGCCCGCGTGGCCTCATCGCGCCGCCAGTAGCCGCGGAACACGCCCGGGCTGCGGATCGTGATTTCGCCCGACCGGCCCGGCGGCAATGCGGTGCCGGTCCGCGGATCCACGATGCGGACCTCGGTCTGCGGCACGATCTTGCCGTGCCAGCCCCAACGGGGCGCATCGGGCGGCGTGACGGTGTCGCAGGTGTGGGTCTCAGACAGGCCGTAGGCCGCTTCGTAGATGCGGCATTTCGGCCCCGCGAAGGCGCGCCACCGATCGGCGATCGCCTCGGTCAGCGGTGCGCCGAAACTGGTACACGGGTTGTTCACCAGCGAAGCCATACGGTATTGCCCGGCTTCGGGATGCGCCATCACCGCCAGGTTCATCGGCGTCATGCTGTACCACCAGGTGACGCAGTAGCGGTCGATCGCCTGCAGCACGGCCAGCGGGTCGAAGCGAAACAGCAGGATCGTCGGCGCGCCCGCATATAGCATCAGGTTCATGCCCATCAGCATGCCGGCGATATGCGACAGCGGCGCCGCCGCCAGCAGCACATCGGCGGCATGGATGCCGCTCATCTGCACGGTCACGGCGGTCTTGTACAGCGCGTTGCGGTGGGTGAGCATTGCCCCCTTGGGGCGCCCGGTGGTGCCGGACGTGTAGATCATCAGCGCCACCTCGTCCAGGTCGACCTGGATGGCGGCCACGGCATTGCGCTCGGCCACGTCCACCGGCTCGGCCAGCAGTTGCATGAGGTCGAACTGGCCGCTGCCGGCCTGACCCCGGCCCGCCGGCGCGGAGGCGGCATCGGCGGCGATCAGCTCCGGCGGTACCGCCAGCGCCTTGCGGCAGGCGGGCTGCGCCGGCTGCAGATCCGCATAGCGCGTGGTGATGACGGTGGCGATCGCGGTGCCCGGCCGCGCGGCATCGACGATGGGCATCAGGTCGGCAGCGGCAATCAGGATCTTGGCGCCGCAATCGGTCAACTGGTCGCGCAGTTCGTGCTGGCGCGACAGCGGCAGGCATGGCACGGCGATGGCGCCCAGCTTGGCGGCGGCCAGGTGCGCCAGGATGGCTTGCGGACAGTTCTGCAGGAACAGGGCGACGCGGTCTCCCCGCGCCACGCCGAGCCGCTGGAACTGCACGGCCAACCGTGTCGAAAGCTGGTCGAGCTCGCGCCAGCAGATCGTGCGGCCATACCACAACAGGGCGATGCGCTCGGGGGTCTGTGCGGCATGATGCGCGCAATAGCGGTGCAGCGGCATCTCGCCCGCGAGGTAGTCGACCGGTTCGCGGTTGTGGGCGGTCATGGCGTGTCTCCTCGGCCCGGTGGCGTCGCTGGGCGACGCGTCGGCTGTGTGCTGGCAGCCCTCGATCCGGGGCACTCGTGACGATGGGGTTCGATGGTATCCATCGTCCAAGTATGGCAACCGTCGCTTCCGGCTGCCGGTCCGATTTGCGCAAAAGGCAGTTTCATTCCGGAAGACCGACGGAATAGACTTGGCGATGCGCGGATCCCATAAAAATATACCGTGCGGTATGTGGTCTCGGTGCGAATCCGATGTTGAGTCAATCGGTGAGAAGTTGGATGCTGATTTCCCCTGGATTCATGCGAAGGGTGAAGTAAATATCTAGTGAAATTCGAGTGCGTGTGCTCACATCCAAGTGTGGGATTCGCATGGTGAATTGCTTAGTCTGGCATCAAAATTTGATGTTGGAACTGATTTGTTCTATTTTTGACAACAAATCATGTGAGAGGCTGGAATGGATCGCTTGCAGTCGATGCGCGTGTTCGCCAAGGTGGTGGAGCTCGGCAGCTTTGCCCGGGCAGCGCAGCATCTGTCGATGTCCAATGCCGTGGTCACGCGCTACGTGGCCGACCTGGAGGCGCATCTCGGCACGCGCCTGCTCAACCGCACCACGCGCAGCCTGTCGCTGACGGCCGTGGGCGAAACCTATCTGCAGCGCTGTCAGCAGGTCCTGCTGGATATCGATGAGGCTGAATCGCTAGCCACATCGCGCAGCCAGGCGCTGGTCGGCAGTCTGCGCATTGTTGCGCCCGTCATGTTCGGACTGCATGTGTTGCCGATGTTGCTGGCACGCTTCCAGCAGCTGTACCCCGAGGTGACCTTCGACGTGGCGCTGTCGGACCGTCCGATCGACATCGTCGAGGATGGCCGCGACGTCGGCATCATGGTGTCGGAACTCGGCCTGGGCTCGCACCTGGTGGCGCGCCGGATGATCTCCGCCGAGATGATCATGGCGGCCACGCCCGCCTACCTGCGCCAGCACACGACGCCGCAGCGCGCCGAGGACATCACCGATCATCGTGTGATCGCCATGTGGCATCCGCAACTGCGGCACGAGTGGGAGATGAGCGCGCCCGATGGGCAGTCGATCGCCGTGCCGGTGCAGCCGTCGCTGGTGACCAGCAACGCCGAACTGATGCACCGCGCGGTGCTGGCCGACATGGGGATCGCCATCCTGTCGTCGTACATGGCGCGGCCGGACCTGGAATCGGGGCGGCTGGTGCGCGTACTGCCGCAGTACAAGCTGCCGCATCGATCCCTGTCGCTGGTCTACCCGAGCCGCAAGTTCCTGCCGACCAAGGTGCGCACCTTCATCGACTACATGCTGGCCCAGGCGATGGAGGTCAAGCACAGCGAGGCGCGCGCTGGCCGCGCGCTGACCGAAGCCACGTAGGCCGGCAACCGGTCGACTCCGCCCGCGCCAAGACAAAACGGGAGGACACTGTCCTCCCGTTTGCGTTGATGCCTGTGCTGCCGGCCGTCAGGTTTCGCTGGTGCTTTCCTCGTCGGCCTCGGCGACTGCCTTTTTGCGTGCCGGGGTCTTCTTGGCCGCAGCCTTTGCGGCCGTCTTGGCCGGTGCTTTGGCGGGTGCCTTGGCTGCCGCGGTTTTTTTGGCCGCCGCCGTGGTCTTCTTGGCCGCGGTCTTCGCACCGGCCTTGCCCTCGCCGCGCGGCTCGAATTCGAAGCCGATCTTGCCGTCCGGCTGCTTGACCAGGAACGCCTTGAAGACCCGGCCCGTGCGCGCCGACTTGAAGCCGGTCAGCAGGTCGGTCTTGCCCTCGGTGAGCAGCTTGTGCAACTGCTCTCGGCTGATCTCCTGCTGCAGGATGATCTTGCCGGTGGTGAAGTCGCAGGTCTTGGGCTGGGCGACCGCGTTCTCGCACACGTACTTGAGGCCGTGCTCGTAGACGTTGCCGCTGCACTTGGGGCAATGGCCAACGCTTTCCTGGCCACTGAAATCGACCGGTTCGCCGTCTTCGTCGCCGTCGTTCTGGCCGAAGTCGAACTCCATCTTCCAGTGCCCGTCTTCCTGCGCCAGCTTGAGGATGGCCGCGAACGGTCGGCCCATCTTGCTGCGGAAGCCCTGCAGCGGGCCGATGGTCTTGTTGATCAGCAGTTCTTCGACTTCTTCCAGCTCGAACTGGCGCCCGCCGGGGATCTTGCTGATCGAGAAATCGCAGTGGCTGCAGGCGAAGCGGCGATAGTTTTCCTTGACCACGTGGCCGCACTGCGGGCAGGGCGTGGACAGCGTCGCGTAGTCGCCGGGAATGGTGTCGCTGTCGTATTCCTTGGCGCGCTTGACGATCTGCTGCGTCATCTGCGCGATCTCGCGCATGAACTCGTCGCGTGCCAGGCGGCCGCGTTCGATCTGGGCGAGCTTGTGCTCCCACTCGCCGGTCAACTCGGCCTGTGTCAGTTCCTCCACGCCCAGGCCGCGCAGCAGCGTCATCAACTGGAACGCCTTGGCGGTGGGGATCAGTTCGCGGCCCTCGCGCAGCAGGTATTTTTCGGTCAGCAGCCCTTCGATGATGGCCGCACGCGTGGCCGGCGTGCCCAGGCCCTTGCCGGCCATGGCTTCGCGCAGCGCGTCGTCATCGACCAGCTTGCCGGCGCCTTCCATCGCCGACAGCAGCGTCGCTTCGTTGTAGCGCGCGGGGGGCTTGGTGGTCAGGCTGACCGGCTCGACCTTGTCGGTCTTGACCTTCTCGTCCTTGGCGACCGGCACCAGGTTGGCATCCTCGCCCTGCCCCTCGGCTTGGCGGCCATAGACCGCCAGCCAGCCCGGGTTCACGAGCACCTTGCCTTCGGTCTTGAAGTGGTGGCCCGCCACCTCGGTCACGCGCGTCGTGACGAGGTACTCGGCCGCCGGGAAGAACACCGCCAGAAAGCGTCGTACCACCAGGTCGTACAGCTTCTGCTCGGGCTCCGACAGGTTCTTCGGTGCCTGCAGCGTCGGGATGATGGCGAAGTGATCGCTGATCTTGCTGTTGTCGAAGATCCGCTTGTTGGGTTTGACCCACTGGCTGTTGAGGATCTTCTTCGCGTGCGGCAGGTAGTTGGGCGAGCTGTCGGCCAGCATGTCCAGCGTCTGCTTGACCGTGCCCAGGTAGTCTTCGGGCAGCGCGCGCGAATCCGTACGCGGATACGTCAGCACCTTGTGCTTCTCATACAGGGCCTGCGCCAGGCCCAGCGTGTTCTTGGCCGAGAAGCCGAAGCGGCCGTTGGCCTCGCGCTGCAGGCTGGTCAGGTCGAAGAGCGCCGGCGACATCTGGGTCGACGGTTTCGATTCTTCGGTGACCGTGCCCGGCTTGTCGCGGCATGCGGCGACAATGCTCCTGGCTTCGGCCTCGCTCCACAGCCGCGATTCGCGCTGCTCGGCGTCGAACTCGTTCTTCTTGAACTTCGGGTCGAACCAGCGGCCCTCGTACAGGCCGGCCGCGGCGATGAACTCGGCGCGCACTTCCCAGTAGTCGCGCGGAACGAAGCGTTTGATCTTCTCCTCGCGCTCGACCACGATCGACAGTGTCGGCGTCTGCACGCGGCCCACGGTGGTCAGGAAGAAGCCGCCGCCCTTGCTGTTGAAGGCGGTCATGGCGCGCGTGCCGTTGATGCCGACCAGCCAGTCGGCCTCGGAGCGGCAGCGGGCGGCGTCGGCCAGCGGCAGCATGTCATCGTCGCTGCGCAGTTGGGCAAAGCCGTCGCGGATGGCCTGCGGCGTCATCGACTGCAGCCACAGCCGCCGGATCGGCAGCTTGGTGTTGGCGTGCTGCGCGATCAGGCGGAAGATCAGTTCGCCTTCGCGCCCCGCGTCACAGGCGTTGATCAGGCTGGTGACATCCTTGCGCTTGATCAGACGGGTCAGTACTTTCAGCCGCGATTCCGATTTGGCGATCGGGCGCAGGTCGAAGTGCGGCGGGATGACCGGCAGGTGCGCGAAGCTCCATTTGCCTCGCTTGACTTCGTATTCATCGGGTGCCGCGATCTCGACCAGATGGCCGACCGCCGACGAAAGGACATGGTCGTCGCTTTCGTAGTACTCGTCGTGCTTGGTGAAGCCACCCAGCGCGCGCGCGATATCAGCGGCGACCGACGGTTTTTCGGCAATGATCAGAGCCTTGGACATGTGAGCGGATCCTGGCGATTGCAAGCAATCGGGTCAAAACGGGGTCGCTTCATTATTAGCGACGGTTCGCGTGGGTTTTGTAGAGTCTTATGGCTCCACTCGCCGACTTCAAGTGCCGCCGGCGCCTGTCGCGGCGCGAGATCGGGCGGCTGCCCGAAATTCGGCCGCCAATCATAAGCGCGGTTCCTTGGCAGGCGCAATAGAGTGGCGCTTACATCTCTTGTGTTTGTCAAGCCCTGCGTCAAGCCGTGTGCAGCAGCCAGCCACGCAAATCCGGCGCCACGGGCACCGCTTGGGTCGACGCCAGATCGCGCGACAGCAGCCCTTCGACCACGCCCGCATGCGGCAGCACCGGGCCGAAAAACAACACCCGGTCGTTCCCGCTGCCGCGCTGGACCAGCAGCGTCGGGAAGTTCTCGACATCCAGGTCGCCCAGCGCGTCGGCGTGGTCTTCGACATCCACCCAGACAAAGCAGTGCTGCGGATAGCGCGCAGCCAGTTCCGCAAAGGTGGCGCGATAGCTGCGGCAGGTGCCGCACCACTCCGCGCACAGGCAGGCGACCAGCAGATCACCCGCGCGGATGCGGGCATGCAGTGCGTCGGCGTTGGTGTCGGGGGAGAGCAGCGGCATGAAGGCGGTCGGTCAAAAGGTCGACCTATTGTAGACAGGCTCTACGGCAGCCGCAGAAAGCGTCCGCCCGGCAGGCGCTCGATGCGGCCCTCCAGCTCCAGCGCCAGCAGTTGCGCCGACAGAGGGGCCGCGGTCTGGCCGGTGCGTTGGCACAAGGTGTCGAGATCGACCGGGTCGAAGCCGAGCGCGTCGAGCAATGCGGTCTCCTCGGCCGTTGCCGCCGCACGCGCAGCCGGGGGCGGCGCGGACGCGGGGGCCGGTGCCCGGGCAGTCGCGCGCGAGGCCCGCGTCGCTGGCGCCGGTGCGCGGCTCCAGCCCAGTTCGTCCAGGATGTCGGCCGCGGTCTCCACCAGCTTGGCGCCCTGCTTGATCAGCAGGTGGCAGCCTTTGGCCAGCGGCGAATGGATCGAACCGGGAATGGCGAACACATCGCGTCCCTGCTCGGCTGCCAGCCGGGCGGTGATCAGCGAACCGGATTGCGCCGCGGCCTCCACGACCAGCAGGCCGCGCGCGAGCCCGGCGATCAGCCGGTTGCGTCGCGGGAAGTTCTCGGCCCGCGCGCCCATGCCGAGCGGGTACTCCGAGACGATCAGCCCGGTCTCGGCGATGCGGTGCGCCAGGGCACGATTGCGCGCCGGATAGACCATGTCCAGCCCCGTACCGACCACGGCGATGGTGCTGCCGGGGCCGGTCAGCGCCCCCTCGTGCGCGGCGGCATCGATGCCCAGCGCCAGCCCGGAGGCGACCGTCACATTGGCGGCGGACAGCGCTTGCGCAAAGGCGCGGGCGTTTTCCAGGCCCTGCGCCGTGGCGCTGCGCGCACCGACCACGCCCACCGCAGCGGCCCGCAGCAGCGAGACATCGCCCTTGGCATACAGCAGCGTCGGCGGGTCGGGGAGTTCCAGCAGCCGGGGCGGATAGCCGCGGTCGGCCAGTGTGAGGATGGCATTGCCGGGCTCGGCGGACCAGGCGATGGTCCGCTCGATCAGCGTTGCGAGCGCGTCGCCCGGCTCGGCGAGCAGGGCGCGCGCCTGCCGCTCGGGCAGCACCTTGACGAGTGCCGCATAGGATTGGCGGAAGATGTCCTGGGGCAGGCCGAAGGCGGCCAGCAATTGCCGTGCGGCGACGGGGCCGATGCCCGGGGTTTCCGTCAGCCGCAGCCAGGCGGCCAGCTCGGCGGGATCGCGCGTGGCGTCGAGGGAATCGGAGGGAGCGGTCGCGGCATCCGCCGCGACCTGTGAGGCATCGCTCAAATCAGAATGGCGGGCTGACGTCAGGGTTGCGTCATCGGGTTGGAGACGGCGTCGCCCACTTCCACCGTGTTCGACGTGTCGGTCACCAGCGCATAGGCCACGTGCGGGAACACGCGGAACACGAAGGCGAGGCCATAGCGTTCCTCGGGCAGTTGCACGCGCTCGTTGTGTGCGGTCGCGTCATTGACCACGGCGCCCGCTCGCGACAGTGCCAGTACGTGGCCCGGCTCCAGCCCGTTGTCGCTGCCGATGTTCAGCACGACCACCTGGTCGGACCCGCCGAAGCGCACGCCACCGGTCACCTTGGCGACCGAGCCACGCATGTCGCCTTCCGGCGCATGCGGAGAGTAACGTACCGGCTCACGCGGCGGTACCGGCATCAACTGGGTACCGACGCCCATTTCTTCCTTGGACGACAGCACTTCCATCTTGGTGACGGCTTGCGGGCCGGTGGCCGCGCGCACCACGCGCAGGGTGCCGAGGAAGTCTGCTTCGTAACCGAGCACCTTGCCGGTGACCGGGTCCTTGAGCGGCTTGACCGGGCGATAGGCCTGCCACAGCGTGCCGGCTTGGCCTGCTTCGCCGTCCGGCAGGCCGCGGGCATAGGCGCTTTCGCCCTTGCCCATATACACGCGCGCTTCCGGCAGTTCGAAGATGCGTGCCGGCGTGGCCAGTGCTCGTTCGTCCACCACGAGCGGCTGGGTCAGGAACGGCTCAATGACCGATGTGGGGATGCTGGAGATGGCGTCGCCGTCCTGGCCGGACGTGCGCGTATGCGGCGACAGGCGCACCGTGCTGCCGTCGGCGGATGCCGGCGAGCTCGACAGCCAGGCGCGGCCGTTGGCATGGTGCAGGTACAGGACCTGGCCCGGATAGATCAGGTGCGGGTTGCGGATCTGCTCGCGGTTCATGCCCCACAGCTCGGGCCAGCGCCACGGCTGCTTGAGGTACTTGCCGGAAATTGCCCACAGCGTGTCGCCGCGGCGCACAGTGTATTGCGCGGGCGCATTGGGCGAGAGCGCGGATTCGGGGATTCCGGCCTGCGCGGCCGCCGTGGCCTGCGCCTGTTGTGCCGGAGAGACAGCGCGGTCGGCGGCGTGCGTGGCGCCCGCGCAGAACAGTGCTGCCACGGCAACCGTCGAGAGGGCGCAAACGTAAGACTGGCGCGGTTTCAGGGCGGGCTTGGACAGCATCGGTGTGTTACGATGGCGCATTATTCTTTGAAGAATCGGCGAGTGGTCCGCGTACGTAGTGTCCGACGCCCGACCACCGCCGCTGCGCGCTTGCGTGTCGCAGCGAGAGGGGTGTGGCATCGAACGTTCGTCAGGCTTTTTCCTAAGCCATGTGGCGGATAGCGCCCCCGATTCTGCATGACATTCGAAGCGACCGCAATTGACGGCGATCCGCCGTCTGCGTGGCCTTCTGCAACCGTTGTTGCCAAGCATCATGGCCCTACTGAATATCCTGCAATACCCCGATCCGCGGCTGCACAAAGTCGCCAAGCCGGTCGCCGCCGTGGACGACCGCATCCGCAAGCTGGTGGCCGATATGGCCGAGACGATGTATGACGCGCCCGGCGTCGGGCTGGCCGCCACACAGGTCGACGTGCACGAACGGGTGATCACCATCGACGTGTCGGAGTCGCGCGACGAGCTGCGCGTCTTCATCAACCCGGAAATCGTTTGGGCGAGCCAAGAGCGCAAGGTCTGGGACGAGGGCTGTCTGTCGGTGCCCGACATTTATGACAAGGTGGAGCGGCCGGACCGTGTGCGCGTGCGTGCGCTCAACGAGAAGGGCGAATCCTTCGAGCTGGAAGCCGACGGGCTGCTGGCGGTCTGCATCCAGCACGAGATGGATCATCTGATGGGCAAGGTGTTCGTCGAATACCTGTCGCCGCTCAAGCAGAACCGCATCAAGATCAAGCTCAAGAAGCACCAGCTCGAACGCGCGCGCTGAACGCCGTGACGCCCGATGTCCAAGCGCCCCCTCGCCCTGTACCGTTGATGTCGTTGTCCGAATCCGACGGCGGCGCCGTTTCGCGCCGTCTGCCGCTGCTGCTGGTACGCCACTGGCGCTGGGCCATCGTGCTGATGGTGGTTGCTTACTTCATTGCCGGCACCTTTTGGCGAGCGCCGTGGAAGGCCGATGAGCCGTACTCGTTCGGCATCGTGCTTAACATCATCGAGCGCGGCGACTGGGTGGTGCCCAATGTGGCGTTCGAGCCTTTCGTCGAGAAGCCGCCGCTGATGTACTGGAGCGGCGCGCTGGCCGCGTTGGCGGTGCCTGAGCTGCCGCCGCACGAGGCAGTGCGGCTGGCCGTGCTGTTCTGGATGGGGCTGGCCTGCCTGGCGGTCTGGCGGACGGCCCGCCTGCTGCGCAGCGAAGCCCGCGACTGGCGCATGCGCATCGGCGCGCAGCTGGCGCGTGGGCCTGCGCCGACGCTGGCCGAGCGCCGCGTGGCGGGCCTGGATGCCGGCAGTACCGTGCTGCGCGACTACGCGCTCGGTGCCCTGCTGCTGTTCGTGGGGTGCATCGGGCTGGTGGAGCACGTCCACAAGTTCATCGCTGATGTGCCGCAATTGGCCGGCACGGCCCTCACGCTGTACGGCCTGGTGCGCTATGCCAAGGCCTGCGAGACCGGCGGCGCGGCCGGCGTGGAGGTGTTGCGGCCGGCGCTGTGGTTCGGCACCGGCCTGGGCGTGGCCTTCCTCGGCAAGGGCGTGCTGGTGCCGGGGCTGTTCGGTCTGACGGTGGTGGTGGCGATGGCGCTGCTGCCGGATTTCCGCAGCCGGCAGGCGTGGCGCTTCTATCTGGTATCGCTGCTGGTGGCCTCGCCGTGGCTGCTGATCTGGCCGGTGATCTTCTGGCGCACGTCGCCGGAGCTCTTCATCGAGTGGTTCTGGATCAACAACATCGGCCGCTTCTTCGGCTTCACCCATCTGGGCGGCGAGAAGAGTTCGCTGGAGGTCACGGTCCGATCGATCCTCCTGACCGGCACGCCCGCGGTATGGCCGGCGCTGGGCGTGCTGGGCGTGTCGCTGTGGAAGCTGGCGCGCCAGCGCGGACGCGGTGCGCGCGCGGCATGGCTGCTGCCTTACCAGGGACACCTGGTGGTGGCGCTGTTCGTGCTGGCGACGCTGGCGGTGGTGCTGCGCTCGGCGGTGCTGCGCGATGTCTACCTGATGCCGCTGCAGCCGGCGCTGGCGCTGCTGGGCGCGCCCATGCTGCTGCTGATGCCGCCGGCATGGCGCGCGCGCATCTGGGGCGCGCTGGTGGTCTTGTTCGCCGGGCTGGCGCTGGTGGTCTGGGGCGTGTGGGTGGCGCTGGTGAACAGCAGCGGTGCGTGGCTGCCGGGCTGGCTGGCCAAGTCGCTTGGCCGGGTGCTGCCATTGCCCTACGACATGCTGGTGCATCCCGTTGCCGTGCTGGCGGCGGTGGGCATGACGGCGTTGTGGGTGGTGTGCATGTGGCTGCGCCCGGCGCGTTCGGGCGTGGTGGCGTGGGCGGCTGGCATCGGGCTGGTGTGGGGGCTGCTCGGCACGCTGTTGATGCCATGGATCGACGATGCGCGCAGCTATCGCCCGCTGTTCCAGGCCGTCAAGCCGATGCTGGAGTCGGCGCAGGTCTGCGTGGCGACGCGCGGCATGGGCGAGAGCGAGCGTGCGTTGATGCACTACGAGACTGGCGTGCGTCCGGTCAAATGGCTGCTCGGCCACAGCGGCACCGGCGATGAGCACCGGCCTAATCCGGCGGCGCGCACCTGCGACCTCATGCTCGTGCTCGAAAAGCGGCCGGAGCACAGCCGCCGTCGCCCGCGCGGCGACGACTGGGAACTCGTGTGGCGCGGCAGCCGCCCGGGCGACACCAATGAAACGTTTTCGCTGTTCCAGCGGCGCAGCACCGGCGTAGCGGAGGCCTTGCCCACGCCCGAGCCGATCGTGCCGCTGACCGACACGCCGCACCGCGGCCGCCGATAACCCGGGCGCCGTCGGCGCGGCGCGCTTTCCTGCCTTTTCCGATCCATGACTTCCACGCTACGCGTCGCGTTCGCCGGTACGCCTGAGTTTGCGCAGATCGCCCTGGCGGCGATCCACCAGGCCGGTTTTCCCCTCGTCGCCGTGCTGAGCCAGCCGGACCGCCCGGCCGGGCGCGGCATGCATCTGCAGGCCAGCCCGGTCAAGCAGTACGCCATCTCCCATGGGTTGGGGCCGATTCTGCAGCCGCCATCGCTGCGGCGCACCGGCAAGTACCCGCAGGAGGCGGCCGAGGCGATCGACGCGCTGTCCGTCCAGCGGCCGGACGTGATGGTGGTGGCGGCCTACGGGCTGATCCTGCCGCAGGAGGTGCTGGACCTGCCGCGCTTCGGCTGCATCAATATCCACGGATCGCTGCTGCCGCGCTGGCGTGGCGCCGCGCCGATCCATCGGGCCATCGAGGCCGGCGATGCCGAGACCGGCATTACGCTGATGCAGATGGACGCGGGCCTGGACACCGGCGACATGATCACCATGGAGCACGTGCCGATCGGCCTGACCGACACCACCGGCACGCTGCACGACACGCTGGCGGCACTCGGCGGCCGCATGGTGGTGGAGGCGCTCGCCAGGCTGGCGCAGGACGGCAGGCTGCCTGCCACGCCGCAGCCGGCGGAGGGCGTCACCTACGCTGAGAAGATCGCCAAGGAGGAGGCGGCGCTGGACTGGTCGCGCCAGTCGGCCGCGCTGCTGCGGCAAGTCCATGCCTTCAACCCGTTCCCCGGCGCGTCGGCCGAGCTGGATGGGGTGACGATCAAGTTCTGGCAGGCCACGGCCCTGCCCGATCGGCCCGCCGATGCCGAGCCCGGCACCGTGCTCGCCGCCGATGCCGACGGTGTCGTGATCGCCTGTGGCGCCGGCGCGCTGCGTGTGACACAGTTGCAGAAACCGGGCGGCAAGCGTCTGCCCGCGCGCGAGTTCCTGCAAGGCCTGGCGGTCCGGCCGGGCCAGCGTTTCGCTTCGCGCGCCTGAATTTCCCGCTGTCGCTCCGAGAGGATTGTCGCCATGAGTAACCTGGGTATCGTCAACTTGCCGCTCTTCATGCTCGCGGTGTTCCTGCTCAACGTGACGCCGGGGCCGGATACGGCCTACATTGTCGGGCGCAGCGTGTCGCAGGGGCGTGCGGCGGGGCTGATATCGAGCCTGGGGGTCTCGGCGGGGTGCTGCGTGCACGTGCTGGCGGTGGCCTTCGGGCTGACGGCGCTGCTGGCCGCGTCGACCGTAGCGTTTACGGTGATCAAGGTGATCGGCGCGGCGTATCTGATCTATCTGGGCGGCCGCATGCTGCTCGCGCCGCCCGAGCGTGACGATGCGCTTGGTTCGTCTGATGCGCCTGAGGCGCGTGCGATGGAAGCGGCCGCCGTGCGCCGTCCGCGTCCGCTGCGGGCGCTGTTCATGCAGGGGTTCCTGACCAATGTGCTGAACCCGAAGGTGGTGCTGTTCTTCCTGTCGTTCTTTCCGCAATTCGTCGATCCGGGCACGGGTCACAAGGCGGTGGCGTTTCTGGCGCTGGGCGCGGTGTTCATCGCGATGTCGACGGCATGGAACAGCCTGGTCGCCTGGGTGGCGGCCAGCGTCACGCGCCGGGTGGCGGGCAAGCCGGGCATCAAGCGCTGGCTCGATCGTGTCGTCGGGACGGCCTTCATCGGACTGGGCGCGCGGCTGGCGTTCTCGACCCGCTGACGCCCGTTGCCGGGGCAGCCACGGCCGGGTGCGGCGAAATACCGCGCAAGCCCTTGAATCTTCAGCGCTTAGCGCGATCTAAGAGACTCAAACGTACGGACCCACAGGAGCCACGCCCCCATGTTCAACTGGATCAAGACCTTCATGCTGATGGCGGCGATCACTGCGCTGTTCATCGTCATCGGCGGCATGATCGGCGGGCGCAGCGGCATGATGCTCGCGCTGCTGTTCGCGCTGGGCATGAATTTCTTCTCGTACTGGTTCTCCGACAAGATGGTCCTGCGCATGTACAACGCGCAGGAAGTCAACGAGGCCACCGCGCCGCAGTTCTACCGCATGGTGCAGGAGCTGGCGGGGCGCGCCGGCCTGCCGATGCCGCGCGTCTACCTGATCGACGAAGCCCAGCCCAACGCTTTCGCCACCGGTCGCAACCCGGAGCATGCCGCGGTCGCGGCCACCACCGGCATCCTCAATATCCTCAGCGAGCGCGAACTGCGCGGCGTGATGGCGCACGAGCTGGCGCACGTGCAGCACCGCGACATCCTGATCTCCACCATTTCGGCCACCATGGCTGGCGCGATCTCGGCGCTGGCCAACTTCGCGGTGTTTTTCGGCGGGCGCGATGAGGAGGGCAGGCCGGTCAACCCGATCGCCGGGATCGCCGTGGCGATCCTCGCGCCGCTGGCCGCGTCGCTGATCCAGATGGCGATCTCCCGCGCGCGCGAGTTCGAAGCCGACCGCGGCGGCGCGGCCATCAGCGGCGACCCGCAGGCGCTGGCGTCGGCGCTGGACAAGATCCATCGCTATGCCGCCGGCATTCCGTTCGCCGCCGCAGAAGCGCACCCGGCCACCGCGCAGATGATGATCATGAACCCGCTGCATGGCGGCGGCCTGGCCAACCTGTTCAGCACGCACCCGGCCACCGAGGAGCGCATCGCGCGCCTGATGCACATGGCGCAGACGGGGACCTATCCGGCCTGAGCCCGCGCTTCCTTTATACTTGCCCCACCCGCACGAGCCCGCCCACCGCGGGCTTGTTGCTTTTCCACTGCCCGTTTTCCTTGTTCCTTGTCGTCGATGCGCCTGCCGCCTGATTCCCTCGCCCATGCCCTGTCGCTCGCTGCTGTCGCCATCGGCAGGTTGCGGCAGGGGACGGCGTTGCCGCAGGCCATCGATGCAGCGTGCGCGGGCCAGCCCGGCCCCACGCGCGGCGCGGTGCAGGATCTCGCTTACCGCACCACGCGCTGGCTGGGCAGCGCCGACTGGCTGATCCGTGCGCTGATCCCGCGCCCGCCCGCCGAAGACACGGCCAACCTGCTGCGCGTGGCGCTGGCCCAGTTGCTCGACACACCGCTGCCCTATGCGCCCTTCACGGTCGTCGACCAGGCTGTGCGCGCCGCTTCGGCCGACCCGAAGCTTGCGCACGCCAAGGGCATGGTCAACGGGGTGCTGCGGCGCTTCCTGCGGGAGCAGGGCGATCTGGTGGCCGCCATGCAGGCCGATCCGGTGGCCGCGACCAACTATCCGGCCTGGTGGATCAGCGCGGTGCGCGAGGCCTATCCCGAGGCATGGCAGGCCATCCTGGCGGCGGGTAACCGTCGTCCGCCGATGGTGTTGCGTGTCAATCCGCGCCGTGTGCCGGTCGATGCCTACCTCGGGCGCCTGGCCGAGGCCGGCATCGAGGCCGAACGCATCGGCGCTCAGGCCGTGCGCCTGGCGCGCGCGGTGCCGGTAGGCGATCTGCCGGGCTTCGCCGAGGGCGACGTCTCGGTGCAGGACGCGGGCGCGCAACTGGCGGCGGCGCTGCTCGATGTGGCACCCGGCCAGCGTGTGCTCGATGCGTGCGCCGCGCCGGGCGGCAAGACCGGCCATCTGCTGGAGCTTGCCGATGGCCTGGACGTGGTCGCACTCGAATCCGATGGCGCGCGCGCCGAGCGCATCGGCGAGAACCTGGCTCGGTTGGGGCAGACTGCCACCGTGTGCGTGGGCGATGCGGCCAAGCCCGATGCATGGTGGGATGGCCGGCCGTTCGACCGCATCCTGGTCGACGTGCCGTGCTCCGCGGCGGGCATCGTGCGCCGGCATCCGGATATCCGCTGGCTGCGCCGTCCGTCCGACCTGCCCGCGCTGGCCGCGCTGCAGCGGGACATCGTCAGCGCGCTATGGGCATGCCTGAAGCCCGGTGGCAAGCTGGTTTATGTCACCTGTTCGATTTTCCCGACGGAAGGCGAGGCCCAGGTCCGATGGTTTGAAAGCCGTCTGCAAGATGCGATACGATTGCACGCACCTGGCCAGTTGCTGCCGGCCACGCCCGAGGCGGCGCCGGTTGGCGGCTTCATCCCTGGTGTCTCATCCCTGCCGCTCGACCACGACGGCTTCTATTACGCGGTGTTCCAGAAACGGCCTTGATGCGACGACCGTTGTGACTGCATTCCTTCGCCCATTGATCTGGCTGTCGGCGGTGCCCCGGTTCCGGCAAGTTCTGCATCGGCTGGTCGTGCTGGGCATGCTGTGCCTGTTGTGGCCGGCCGCAGTGCCGGCACAGACCATCGAAGTCGGACGCACGCAGCTGGAATATGCCGATGGGGGCTGGAATCTCTCCGCCGATTTCGATTTCGATCTGCCGGGCAACCTCGAGGATGCCGTCAACAAGGGCATCGCTCTGTATTTCCTCGTCGAGTTCGAACTGATCCGCCCCCGCTGGTACTGGTTCGATGACCACGCCGTCAGCGCGACCCGCGTGGTGCGGCTGTCGTATCACCCGCTCACGCGGCAGTACCGGGTCTCGACCGGCGGCCTGCAGGTGCCGTTCTCGCGGCTCAAGGATGCGGTCGACTTCATGCAGCACGTGCGGAGCTGGCGTGTGTTCGAGCAGCGCGCGGTCAAGCCCGGCGAGACGGTGCAGGCCGAAGTCCGCATGCGACTGGACGTGACCCAGTTGCCCAAGCCGTTCCAGATCAACGCCGTCAACACGCGCGACTGGAATCTCGCCTCCGACTGGAAGCGTTTTTCGTTCCTGGTGCCCAACGAACCGGTGGTGCCCCCACCGCCGCCGGCGTCGCCGCCCGCGAGCGCGCCGCCCACCGGTCCGGTGCCGAATCCGGCTTCGTCTCCCGCGTCCGGTATGCTGGGCCTGTCGCCCAATCCGGGCTGGGGCATGGGCGCGGGCCCGGCCAGCAATGCGGCATCGCTGCTGCTGGCGCCAGCCAAATGATCTTCGATCGCAGCTACAAGCGTCTGCTGTACCAGGTGGTGGCCGGCACCATCGTCTTCCTGGCGATCGTGCTGGTCGGTCTGCTGGCGGCGGCCTCGGCGAATACCGAGTTCTTCGACCGCTACTTCACCCTGCTCTACAAGGTCAATCTCGTCATCGGCGTGCTGCTGGTGGTGATCATCGGCGGGCTGATGCTGGCGCTGGCGCTGCGCGCGCGCCGCGGCAAGTTCGGCACGCGGCTGATGACCAAGCTGGCGGTGTTCTTCGGCGTGGTGGGGGTGCTGCCGGGGGTGCTGATCTACCTGGTGTCGCTGCAGTTCGTCTCGCGCAGCATCGAGTCGTGGTTCGACGTGAAGGTGGAGTCGGCGCTCGAAGCGGGCCTGAACCTCGGGCGCACCACCATGGACGCGTCGCTGGCGGAGCTGCAGAACAAAGGCCGCCTGATCGCCGAGCAGATCGGCGACGGTTCGGCGTCGGCCACCGCCATCACGCTGAACCGGCTGCGCGAGCAGTTCGGCGTGCAGGAGGCGACCATCTTTGCCGGCAGCGGCCGCGTGGTGGCAACGTCGTCGAGCACCTATGACACGCTCATGCCGGACTTCCCCAGCCAGGCCGTGCTGGAGCAGGCACGCGCACCGGGCGGCTACGCCAGCCTCGAGGGCGGCAGCGACAGCGCGGCCGACGGCGGCGAGGCGGCTTCGGCGCCCGTCGCGCGCGCGGGCAACCGCCGCAGCGATCTGTACCAGTTGCGGGTGGTGCTGGCGCTCGGCACCATGACGCGCGACGATGCCTCGCTGGCGCCCCACACACCGGTGCGCAGGTGGGCCGGCTCGGGTTTGCTGGCCGACCGACGTCCGGACGACGGCAGCACGCGCGGTTTTGGCCTGATCGGCGAGGCCGGGCGCGAGGAGCGCTTCCTGCAACTGGTGCAGCCGGTGCCGCAGGCGCTCGCGCGCAACGCCGACGCCGTGCAGCGGGCCTACCAGGAATACCAGGAGAAGGCGCTCGGCCGCACCGGCCTGCGCAAGATGTACATCGGGACGCTGACGCTGACGCTGTTCCTGGCGGTGTTCATTGCGGTGATGCTGGCGTTGCTGCTCGGCGCGCAGCTGGCCCGCCCGCTGCTGATGCTGCTGCAGGGCACGCGCGAGGTGGCCGAGGGCGATCTGTCGCCCAAGCGCGAACTCCACACGCGCGACGAACTCGGCCTGCTGACCCAGCAGTTCAACCAGATGACGCGGCAGTTGGCGGACGCGCGCCGCGCCGTGGAGCAGAATCGCGCGGCGCTCGAGCAATCCAAGGCGTACCTCGAGAGCGTCCTCACCAACCTGACGGCCGGCGTGTTCGTGTTCGACCATCGCTTCGTGCTGCTGACCGCCAACCCCGGCGCCGAGCGCATCTTCAAGCAACCGTTCGGTGCGTGGGTTGGTCAGTCCCTGCCAAGTATCACGCCGCTGCAGGCGTTTGCCGGCACGCTCGAGCATGCCTTCGCCGAGCACGACGTGAGTGCCGCGGCCGGCGGCGGGGCGGCCCACTGGCAGAAGCAGGTGGAGATTCCGCTGGCGGATGAAGACGAGCCGCTCACGCTGCTGGTGCGCGGCACGCGGTTGCCGGGCCCGTCGGTGGGCGCGCGCGGCACGGAGCGCGGCTACGTGGTGGTGTTCGACGATATCTCCGACGTGATCTCGGCGCAGCGCTCGGTGGCCTGGGGCGAAGTGGCCCGGCGGCTCGCGCACGAGATCAAGAATCCGCTCACGCCGATCCAGCTCTCCGCCGAGCGCCTGGAGATGAAGCTCTCGCCCAAGCTGTCCGACGCCGATGCCGAGGTGCTGCGGCGTGGCGCAACCACCATCGTCAACCAGGTGGCGGCGATGAAACGCATGGTCGACGACTTCCGCGACTATGCGCGCACGCCGCCGGCCGTGCTGCAGGAGCTCGATCTCAACGCGCTGTGCGCCGAGGTACTGCACCTGTACGGCATCGATCACGCCGGCCAGAGCGACCACCCCGTCATCGAAGTCCGGCTGGGCGCGAGCTTGCCGCTCATCAACGGCGATCTGACGCAATTGCGGCAGGTCATCCACAACCTGCTGCAGAACGCGCTGGATGCCGTCGCCGACAATGAAGCGGCCGGGCGCCCCGCCGCACATGTCATGTTGCAAACTGACACGGTAGAATACGGCGACGCCTCAGGCGCGCGGCGGCAGGCGGTCCGGCTCAGCATCGCGGATAACGGGACGGGGTTCTCATCCCGCATCCTCAACCGTGCATTCGAGCCGTACGTGACGACCAAAGCCAAGGGCACTGGATTGGGCTTGGCCATGGTGAAGAAGATCATGGACGAGCACGGCGCGCGCATTGAATTGCGCAACCGCCAGTCGGGCACCGACACCACCGTCGGCGCCCAGGTTTCCATACTGTTCGTAAAACTTGCCTAGCGCGGTAGGCGATCCCGCCGCACATAGAGGAAAAGCATGGCCACCATCCTCGTTGTCGACGACGAAATGGGTATCCGGGAGTTGCTCTCCGAAATTCTCGGAGACGAAGGACACGTTGTCGAAGTCGCCGAGAACGCGCAGCAGGCGCGCGAATACCGCAATGGCGCCACGCCTGACCTGGTGCTGCTCGATATCTGGATGCCGGATACCGACGGCGTGACGCTGCTCAAGGAGTGGGCTTCACAGGGGCTGCTGACGATACCGGTCATCATGATGTCCGGCCACGCCACCATCGACACGGCGGTGGAGGCCACCAAGATCGGTGCGCTCAACTTCCTGGAAAAGCCGATCGCCTTGCAGAAGCTGCTGACTGCCGTGGAGCAGGGCCTGGCGCGCGGCAAGGAAAAGCCGCGCACCGCACCGGTGGCGCCGTTGGCCGCCTCGGCTGGTGCCGGGGCCGGCGCATTGCCTGCGATCGCGGCGCAGGGTGCCGCGATCGCGGCAGCGGATCGCGCCGACGTGAACGGCGCACCGGTGCGTGGGGCCGAGGGCGGTGGCATGCAGTTCTCGTTCGATATGCCATTGCGCGAGGCGCGCGATCTGTTCGAGCGCGCCTATTTCGAATACCACCTGCAGCGCGAGGGCGGCAGCATGACCCGCGTGGCGGAGAAGACCGGACTGGAGCGCACCCACCTGTATCGCAAGCTCAAGCAACTGGGCGTGGAGCTGTCGCGCAACAAGGGCGAACCGTCGGCTTGATCGGATGTGATCCGGTAGGGCTTGACGGCAGGGTACAAGTGCTGTCATACTTGCTTTTCTTTGCTTGGCCCGGTAGCTCAGTTGGTAGAGCAGCGGATTGAAAATCCGCGTGTCGGTGGTTCGATTCCGCCCCAGGCCACCAGAAATACAGAAACCCCAACCAGTTCTGGTTGGGGTTTTTTTTGTGGTTCCCGAAAGTCCGTTTCTGCGTGCAGAGCCCCCTTCAAGTCTGCGTCCGGTCAGGGCCCACGTTATTCTTCCGTATCCGCCCGCGTTTTTCGCCGCCGCAATGGTTGTGCGTGGGGCGACACGTCCTAGATAATTCCGCAGCCTTTCTTGTTCAACGGCGGTTCCCATTTTTCAGGTGAAAAGTGCTTGATCGATTGCAGAATGTGAAGCTGCAGGTCAACTCCTCGTTGATCTCAACAGTGATGTGGGGCCCGATCTGGCAGTTGCTGATTGTCCTTACGGCGGTCTGTGCGTTCGTGCCTTTACTGCCAGACATGCCGCAGGCAAGCCTCGATCACTCGTGGGTGCTCGGCATGAATCAAGCCGTGGCCCAGGGGATGGTTTTCGGCCGCGACATCGTCTTTACGTTCGGGCCGTACGCGTCCATTTATACGAAGTCGTTTCATCCTGCCATCGATCATCTTATGGTCGCCGGAGCCCTGTTTCTGGGCCTGATCTATGGCATTGGTCTTGTTTTGGTCACTCGGGAGCGCGGTGCCCTTCCTTTGGCGGGACTGTGCTTCGTGCTTGCGCTGGTTGCGGGATTGCCGCAGCCGCAGGATGCCCTTCTATTTTCATATCCCCTGATTGTCAGCCTTTACTGTGTCGGTCTGCCGCTCCAGGCGAGCTCGGATCAAAGAGCAAGGCGTATAACGGCGATCACTGTTTTTGTTCTATTTCTGCCATTCGGGCTGCTTCCCTTGATCAAGGGGTCGCTGGTTGCGCTGTGTTGGGCGACCACCGCATTCGCGATCATTCGATTCGCCAGTCTCGGCAGGCGAGATTTGATGATCGCCGCACCGGTTGCTCAGGTGGTTGCGCTGATTGTCCTCTGGATGGCATCCGGCCAACCGCTTTCCGGCTTGCCCGGCTATTTTCGTTCCATGGCCCAGATCGTTTCCGGGTATACCGAAGCGATGGCATACATGGGCGCACCCACGGAAATTGTCTGCTATCTCATTGCAGTCGCTACTTTGCTGGTTTCAGTGCTGCGTGACAGTGGTGAAGCCAAGATCGGGAAGAAACTTGCACTGCTTTTCTCGTTGCTCGTTTATTTCTTCGTTGTTTTCAAAGCCGCTTTCGTGCGCCACGATGGTCATGCCTTGACTGCGGGCACATCCATCCTGCTCGCGGCAGCCATCCTGTCTTTCCAGTTGTACAAGCGTAGCCTTTTGTTCGTCTTGTTCGTTTCGCTGTTTGTGTGGGCGAGCATTGATAGCCGTTATTTTGTTTTCTCGGCGACCGGCTTGGTAGACAGTGTGGCGTCTACCTACTATCAGGCATGGAATGGTGCTCGAGCCAGGCTGACCGACCCTAATGCATTGAGCCAGCGATTTGATGCGGCCCTAGCCAAGATTCATGATCAGAGTTCTTTTCCACGGTTCGACGGTACGGCGGACATCTATTCCTACGGGCAGTCTTACCTGATCGCGTCGGGAAATCACTGGAACACGAGGCCGGTGCTTCAGAGCTACTCGGCATATACGCCTGCACTGGCGTTTGCCAACAGGGACCATCTGCTGGGACGTACCGCTCCCGACAATGTTTTCTTCAGGGTCGAATCGATCGATGGGCGTTTGCCTGCTCTGGATGACGGTCCGAGCTGGCCCGTCTTGCTGGCGCACTATCGGCCCGAAAATCTCCAGAATGGCTACCTTTATCTGAAAAAAGAGGCTGGCACCGAGGGGCGAGTCAAGCTGGATTCGGTGGGCGAGGGCGTGTTTTCATTGGGCGAGCAGGTGGCCATTCCCGATGGAAAGGGCCCCGTATTCGTTGAGATCAACATCGAAAAAAATCTCGCCGGAAAGGGGATGAACGCTCTTTACAAGGTGAGTCCTCTGGTAATTGGTTTGAATCTTGAAAGTGGCGAAACACAATGGTTCAGACTTCCTTCCGAGATGGCGCGGGCTGGCTTTATCGTGTCGCCTCTGATACAGAGTACTTCTGACTTCGCGCTGCTCTACGCGAATGAAAATCCGCTGGGCGGCCGGGTAAAGTCTTTTTCCATCAGAGCTTCCGCTGGTGATTGGCTATGGAAAGAGAGGTACACGGTCCACTTTAAAAATATCGCGGTTGTGCCCCGCACGGGCGTTGTGGCATCGCTGCATCTCGACAAGCCTGTAGATGCACCTGCCGACGCCAACATTCGTGTGTCTGAGCAATGCGCGGGCAGCATTGACTCCATTAACGGCGTGTTGCCTTCCCCCGCTGGGTTTTCGGCGCGAGGGGTATTGCAGGTACGCGGATGGCTTGCTATTTCGGGAGAAACTCCGCGTTTGCCGAGAAATGCGTTATTGGTCTTGGGCAACCCACGGGGCGGGGTGACCTTCATCGAAACCAGCCGAGTGGTCCGGCCGGACGTTGGTGCGCATTTTGGGAGCCCGCTTCTGCAGTCAGCCGGCTATTCAGCCGTTGCGGATGTTTCCCAAGTCACCGGGGACCATGTATTGGGTCTTGCCTTCGAACAGGACGGTCTCATTGAAATCTGCTCGCAGTTCAGGGTGGCGGGTCGGTTCAATGGTGGCGAATAACCTGTTCGGAAGCGTTCGGGGCGTGTGGGCATCGGATTGCGAGCCGACGCCGATACGTGTCAATTCGCGCACATCCGCTTCATCGGAATGACGGAAAGTTGATTATTAGCCGCTTTTCCGCGTCGCAACTAAGGGAATGACCTAGGCTCTGTCATGTGTCAATCTGTCGCAGGTCTCGCTATAGTGACTCAACGCTATCAGGCGGCACGAGCAAGGAGACATCATGGCACTCGTTGGCACCGGTCACCATTTCCATTTCCACGTGTTCGACGGCATCAGCCGCAAGACGCGGTTGACCTGGCTGCGCAATGCGGCGGCCCTGACGTGTCTGGCGGCGCTCATTGCGACCATGTGGGTGGGCGGCAACCTGTCGGCCCTGATGCATACGCCGATCCTGGATGGCGTTCCGCCGTTGGCGGCGGTGGTTCTGCTGGCGTGCAGTTGCATGTCGATCAGCCTGCTTGGCCTGGTTGCCGCGGGGTTCTTTCAGTTCCGCGTGGAACAGCTCGATACGCCGACGACCACCTGAACGGGCGGTATTCGGATCCGGGAACGGAGGCTTCGGCCTCCGTTTTTGTTTGTGCGCGACAGGCGGTGCATGATCCGGTGCCGACGGGGGCGTGCCCACCGCCCCTGCTGATCATTTCAGCCGCGCACGGTGGCGCTGCGTTGGCTTGACGCATTTGTTTCAATGCGATAAATTTTTGAAACAAATGAACCAAGCTGGCCGCCATCGATGACCTTTGACGAGTTGATGCAGACCCTGCGCGACCGCGCAGCCGACCTGTCGCCGCAGTTGCAGCGGGCTGCACTGTTGTTGGAATCCAACCGGAGCGATATCGCGCTGCTGTCGATGCGCGATCTGGCCCGGCGCTGCGAGCTGCCGCCGGCGACCTTCTCGCGGCTGGCGCGGGCGCTGGGTTTCGAGGACTTTGCCGCGCTGCGCGAGGTGTGCATCAGCCACCTGCGCCAGCAGGCCGAGGGTTTTGCCGGGCGCGCGACGGCACTGCCCAGTACCGGCCCGGACGGGTCGGAGGCCCAGCGTATCGGTGCGGCCATCAGCGCGCACGTGCAGTCGGCGTTTGCGCCGGCCAACCTGGCCGCGCTGGAGACAGTGGCCGATGCACTGTGCGTCGCCCGCCGTGTGTTCCTGCTCGGTGCGCGCAGCTGCCTGGCGTTGACCCATGCGTTCGGCTATGCCGCCCAGTTGTTCGACGACAAGGTCACCGTGTGCGCCGGCCACGGCAATACGTTGGCCGATCCGCTGCGCTTCTGCGGCGGGGACGACATCGTCATCGCCGTGACCTTCGATCCGTACACACGCGAGGTGATCGAGGCGATGCAGCATGCGCACGCGCGCGGCGCCCGCCTCGTCTACGTGTCGGACAGCGCGCTCGCGCCCGGTGCGGAGCTGGCGTGGCAGCAATTGATCGCGCCGGTGGCCGTCCCGTCGTTCTTCCATTCGCTGGCGGCGCCGCTGGCGCTGCTCGATGCGCTGCTGATGGCCTGGTTCCGTCGTGCCGGTCCGGCTGCGCTGGCACGCTTGGCCGACAGCGACGCCCAGCTCAAGCGACAGCACGCCTACGTGCGCAACACGCGTCGCAGTGAAGCGGCCACCGCCGTGCCTGCGCAGCCCTGACCCAGCTTTCCATCCCCAGCCCGATCGACCATGACGCCTTCCACCACTTCCGTTTTCCATCGCGACCCGCGCAAGACGCTGCCGACCGCTGTCGGCGGTGAAGGCATGATGCTGATCGACGCCGAGGGCAAGCGCTACCTCGATGCCAGCGGCGGCGCGGCCGTCTCGTGCCTGGGCCATGGCCACCCGCGCGTGGTCGAGGCCATTTGCAAGCAGGTGCGCGCGCTGGCCTATGCGCATACCTCGTTCTTCACCACGGCTGCGGCGGAAGAGCTGGCCGCACGCTTGGCTGCGGCCGCGCCGGGTGACCTGGAGCACGTCTATTTCGTCTCCGGCGGCTCGGAGGCCATCGAGGCGGCGCTGAAGCTGGCGCGCCAGTACTTCGTCGAGATCGGCCAGCCGCAGCGCCAGTACTTCATCGCGCGCCGGCAGAGCTACCACGGCAATACGCTGGGCGCGCTGGCGATCGGCGGCAACGCGTGGCGGCGCGAGCCGTTCCTGCCGCTGCTGGTGCCGGCGCACCATGTGTCGCCGTGCTTTGCCTACCGCGAGCGGCGCGATGGCGAGACCGATGCGCAATACGTGCAGCGCCTGGCCGACGAGCTGGACGCCAAGATCGTCGAACTGGGGTCGGGCCGCGTCGCCGCGTTCATCGCCGAGACGGTGGTGGGCGCCACGGCCGGCGCGGTGCCACCGGTGGCCGATTACTTCCGCAAGATCCGCGCGGTGTGCGACCGCCACGGCGTGCTGCTGATTTTGGATGAGGTGATGTCCGGCATGGGCCGCACCGGCCATCTCTTTGCCTGCGAGGAGGACGGCGTGGTGCCGGACATGATCGCCATCGCCAAGGGGCTGGGCGGCGGCTACCAGCCGATCGGCGCGATGATCGCCAGCCACCGCATCTATGACGCGATCACGCGCGGCTCGGGCTTCTTCCAGCACGGCCATACCTACATCGGCCACGCCACGGCGTGCGCGGCCGCGCTGGAGGTGCAGAAGGTGATTGCCGAAGAGCGCCTGCTCGCCAATGTGCTGGCGCGCGGCGAGCAATTGCGCGCCGCGTTGCGCGAGCGCTTTGCCGCGCATCCGCACGTGGGCGACGTGCGCGGCCGCGGCCTGTTCGTCGGCGTGGAACTGGTGGCGGACCGCGCCACTAAGGCGCCCCTGCCGCCGGCGCGCAAGACGCACGCGCGCGTGAAGACCGAGGCGATGCAGCGCGGGCTGATGGTGTACCCGATGGGCGGCACCATCGATGGCCAGCGTGGCGACCACATCCTGCTGGCGCCGCCGTTCATCGCCACCGCGCAGGATATCGACGCGATCGTCGAGCGCCTGGGCGATGCGGTCGAGGCGGCCACCGCCAACGCGCTGGAGGCGGCATGACGCTGCCGCTGTCCATCGCCGTCGCGCCCAACGGCGCACGCAAGACCCATACCGATCATCCCGCGCTGCCGATCACGCCGGACGAGCTGGCCGCCTGCGCCCGCCAGTGCGTCGACGCCGGCGCCGCGATGCTGCATCTGCATGTGCGCCGTCCCGACGGCACGCACAGCCTGGAGCCGGACGACTATCGCCCGGCTATCGCCCGCGTGAAGCAGGCGGTGGGCGATGCGCTGGTGATCCAGGTCACCACCGAGGCGGTCGGCATCTACAGCCCCGCGCAGCAGATGGCCGCGGTGCGCGCGCTGCAGCCGGAGGCGATTTCGGCCGCGCTGCGCGAGCTGGTGCCGGACGTTGCGCATGAGGCCGAGGCGGCGCGCTTCTTCGCCGGGCTGGCGGCGGCGCGCACGGCCATCCAGTACATCCTCTATTGCGCCGATGACGTGGTGCGCTACCGCGACCTGCGCGCGCGCGGCGTGCTGCCCGATGCGCCGCACTGGGTGCTGTTCGTGCTCGGCCGCTACAGCGCGGGGCAGCGTTCCGAGCCGGCCGATCTGCTGCCTTTCCTGCGCGCCTGGGCCGATGGCGGTGAGCTGACCGCCGGTGTGCCGTGGGCCATGTGCGCCTTCGGGCCGCGCGAGGCCGACTGCGCGCTGACCGCCGCGCTGCTGGGCGGACATGTCCGCCTCGGCTTCGAGAACAACATGGCGCTGCCCGACGGCCGCCCCGCGCCGGACAATGCCGCGCTGGTCGCCAACTTCCGCCGCCATACCGACGCGCTGCACCGGCCGCTTGCCGGCGCGGCCGAGTTGCGCGCGTGGTTCGCCCGTTAGCGCACGCCCCGCTTTCTCACCTCGCTCACATCCGATAGACGGCACCAGCCGCGCCACGCAACCATTGGAGGAACCATGCGTTTGACCCACCGCTGTATCCCGATCGCGCTGGCCGGCGCGATCGCTGCGTCCGTCCTGCCCGCGCAGGCCCAGGCGCTCGACGGCACGCTCAAGAAGATCCAGGACAGCAACACCATCCTGATCGGCGTGCGCGAAGCGTCGATTCCGTTTTCGTATCGCGACAGCAAGAACCAGATTGTCGGCTTCTCGGCCGATCTGTGCGCGCGCGTGATCGAGGCGGTCAAGCAGAAGGTCGGCAAGCCCGACCTGCAGGTGCAGCAGATTCCCGTCACCTCGCAGAACCGGACGGCGCTGGTGCAGAACGGCTCGGTGGACCTGGAGTGCGGCGTGACCACGCACTTGAAGTCGCGCGAGCAGCAGACGGCGTTTTCGACCACCTTCTTCATCGCCGCCACGCGCCTGCTGACCAGCGTGAACTCCGGCGTGAAGGACTTCCCGGATCTGGCCGGCAAGTCGGTCATCACCAACGCGGGCACTACGTCGGAGCGCATCCTGCGCAAGATGAACGACGAGAAGAAGATGAACATGAACGTCGTCAGCGGCAAGGACTACGGTGAGTCTTTCCTGACGCTGCAGAGCGGCCGCGTGCAGGCCTTCATGATGGACGACGTGCTGCTGGCCGGCGCGCGCACGCTGGCGCAGAAGCCGGCCGACTGGGTCGTGACCGGCACGCCGCAGTCGTTCGAGGCCTACGGCTTCATGCTGCGCCGCGACGATCCGCAGTTCAAGACGCTGGTCGACGACACCCTCACCGGCGTCATGAAGCGCGGCGAGATCAACACGCTGTACGCCAAGTGGTTCGAGAAGCCGGTGCCGCCCAAGGGCGTCAACTTCGGCTTCCCGATGAGCGATCAGCTCAAGGCGCTGTACGCCAGCCCGAACGACACGCCGTTCGAGTAAGCGTTAAGCGTCAGAGGCCGGCCTGCGCGACGGCCTCGATGCGGGCCACGTGCACGGCCTGCTTGATGTGTGCGGGGTTGTCTGCGTAGCGCTTGGCGACGGCGCCGGCATCGATGGACACTGCGGCCTGGAGCGCCCGCAGCAGCCGCTCGGGCTGCGGGTAGTCCCGGTGTTCGAAGCCGAGGCGCCCGCGCGCATCGGCTTCGCACGCGAGCAAGGCCTGGCGGAAGCGTTCGGGTTTGCGCAGCGCGTCGCAGCGCTCCAGCAGGCGCACCAGCGCAGTGGCGTCGAACCCGTCGCTGCGGTGGATGTTGCCGTGCTCGCGCGCGACCACCACGGCCAGCTCGCGGCAGTCGGTGGGCACGCGCAGGCGCTGGCAGACGTCTTCGATCATCGGCACGCTGCGGGCTTCGTGGCCGATGTGGCGCGGCAGGATATCGGCGGGCGTGGTGCCCTTGCCGAGGTCGTGCACCAGCGCGGCGAAGCGCACCGGCAGCGGCGTGTCCATGGCGGCGGCGGTGTCGACCACCATCATGGTGTGCACGCCGGTGTCGATCTCGGGGTGATAGTCGGCGCGCTGCGGCACGCCCCACAGCCGGTCGAGCTCGGGCAGCAGGCGGGCCAGCGCGCCGCAGTCGCGCAGCACGGCGAACATGCGCGACGGCCGGGCCTCCATCAGCCCGCGCGCGAACTCCTGCCACACCCGCTCGGGCACCAGCGCATCCACCTCGCCGGCTTCGACCATGCGCTGCATCAGCGCGTTGGTCTCGGGGGCGACATGGAAATCTGCGAAGCGCGCGGCAAAACGCGCCACGCGCAGGATGCGCACCGGGTCTTCGGCGAAGGCTTCGGAGACGTGGCGGAACGCGCGCGCGGCGAGATCCGCCTGCCCGCCGTACGGGTCGACGACGGGGCCGATCAGCGCGCCGTCCTCCGCCACGCGCTGCGCCATCGCGTTGATGGTCAGGTCGCGGCGGACCAGGTCGTCTTCGAGCGTGACGTCGGGCGCGTAGTAGACCGAGAAACCCTTGTAGCCGGCGGCCGTCTTGCGCTCGGTGCGCGCGAGCGCGTATTCGGCCTGCGTGCGCGGGTGCAGGAAGACCGGAAAATCCTTGCCCACGGTGCGGAAGCCGCGCGCTTCCATCGCCGCGGGCGTGGCGCCGACGACGACGTAGTCGCGGTCCTGCACGGGCAGGCCCAGCAGGGTGTCGCGGATGGCGCCGCCCACGGCATACACGTCGAGCCCGTGCGTGGCCGGATCGACGATGGCCTCACCGGCCGATGCTGCGCGTTGCGTCATTGATTGGCGGCGACCAGCGTGTCTTCGTCCAGCGCGGTCCGGTAGGGTTCGTCGTCGGCCAGGAAGTCGCGCTCGCCGCGCGCGCCCTCGATCCATTCCTGCATCGCGGGCAGGTTGAGGATGTGGTCGGCGTAGGTCTTGGCCGACTCGGGCAGGCGCACGCCGTAGGTGGCGAAGCGGCTGACCACCGGCGCATAGAAGGCATCCGCCACCGTGAAGTGGCCGAACAGGAACGGGCCCTCGGCAGCGTATTTCTGGCGCAGCTCGGTCCAGATCTGGGCGATGCGGTCGACATCGCGCTGCACGGCGACGTTCCAGCCCAGGCCCGGCAGCATCGCGGTCACGTTCATCGGCATCTGGCTGCGCAGGTTGGCGAAGCCGGCGTGCATCTCCGCGCAGATCGAACGGGCATGCGCGCGCGCCTTCGGATCCTCCGGCCACAGACGTGCGCGCGGAAAGCGCTCGGCCAGCGTTTCGCAGATCGCCAGCGAATCCCACACGGTGATGTCGCCGTCGACCAGCACCGGCACGCGGCCGGCCGGCGAGTAGCGGTGGATCTCCGCGGCAAAGCCCTCGGAGCCCAGGCGCAGGCGGATCTCCTCGAACGGAATGCCCGCTTGCCGGGCCAGCAGCCAGGGGCGCAACGACCACGACGAGTAGTTCTTGTTGCCGATCACCAGTTTCATCTTTCCCGTCCTTGGCGTGTGTTGTTGTGAGGGCTGTGCAACCGTGGGACCGCCGTCGACATGGCATGGCGAGAGGCGGCCCCGCTGGGGAGCGGATCATTCTAGCCCTGCTGCGTGGCACGGCCAAACGAATCCGATTGCCCACGGTTGTGAAGTGGGCTCACAAGACGTGGGCTCGCAAAGGCCCCGGCCCGGCCCCGGGGCGCCGGCGCTAGCGATGGGCGCGCGCTCGCGCATCCCTGAGCCGGCCGTTGGGCCCGCGTCCGGCCAGGGCCGCGGTCATCACGGCCTCCATGCCGAGCGGGTGGAGGTCGAGTTCGGGGGCGATCGGCTCGGCGCTGATGTTGTCGATGCGCATGGAGTCGAGGTTGTCGCGCGATAGCGGCGAGCCGGGCAGCTGTTCGAACAGGGTGGCCTGCAGGCGGCCCACGGTGTCCGACAGCGGCACGATCCAGCGCGGATGGCCGCTGGCCGTGCCGGCGAAGCGCACCAGTTCGGCCAGGGTGTAGACGCGCGGGCCGACCAGCGGGTAGACGTGGCGGAAGGTGGCCGGGTTGTCCAGCGCGTGGGCGAACGCGGTGGCCACGTCATCCACGTACACGGGCTGGAAGCGTGCCTCGGCACAGGCCAGCGGCACGAACGGCGCGAGGCGCTGCATGCGCGCGAACAGGTTGAGGAAGTGGTCGTCGGGGCCGAACACGACGGAGGGGCGGAACACCGTCCAGTCCAGGTCGCTGCCGGTGACGATGCGCTCGCCGTCGCCCTTGCTGCGCTGGTACATCGAGGGCCCGGCCGGATCGGCGCCCAGCGCGCTCATGTGCAGCAGCCGCTTTACGCCGTGGCGCCGGCAGGCGTCCACCACGCGGCGCGGCAGGTCGACATGGGCGCGGCGGAAGGCGGGGCCGTAGGGCGTGGCGCGCACGTCCTGCAGGACCCCGACCAGGTTGATCACGGCGCAGTGCTCGCCGCCGCCCTCGGTCAGCGCGAGGAACAGCGCATCGAGGGCATCGTCGGCATGCACGTCCGCATCCATCACATCGACGCGCGGCAACAGCGTCAGGTTGTGTGCCCGGGCGGATTCGGCGTCGCGCGTCGGCACGATGATGCGGCCGTCGGGCAGACCGGGCGTGGCGAAGGTTTCGGTGACGAGGCACGACAGCAGCCGGGTGCCGATGAATCCGGTGCCGCCGAGCACGAGCAGGTTGGCGGTTTGCATGATCGTGTTCCGCAGGAGAAGGAACAGAAAAACAATAGGCCGTGCATGCCGATACCGACAAGCCGCGCTTCGTCATATCCCAGCGCGATCGCCATCGTGTACCTGCCTGCGCAAGAAAAACGCCCGCAGCGGAGTGCGGGCGTGGCAGCGCGGCGGCGGCGGATTACGGCAGATCGTCCGGCGTCACGGCTTCGGGCGCGATCTTGCCCAGGCGGTCTTTCAGCGATTGCGGCCGGCCGGTCAGCAGGGCGCCGTAGTAGGTGGCGTTCGACAGCACGTTCTTCACGTAGGTGCGGGTCTCGTTGAAGGGGATGGTCTCGGCGAAGACCGCGCCTTCCACGGGCCGCGTCAGCGTGGAGCGCCAGCGCTTGGGGCGGCCGGGGCCGGCGTTGTAGCCGGCGGTGGCCAGCGTCATCGAGCTGTCCAGGTCGGTCAGGATCATCGACAGGTAGCTGGTGCCGAGCAGCACGTTGGTGTCGATGTCGCTCATCTGCGAGGGGCGGAAGGCGGGCAGGCCGATCTTCTTGGCGACGCGCTTGGCGGTTTCCGGCATCACCTGCATCAGGCCCGAGGCGCCCACCGAGGAGCGCGCGTCCATGATGAAGCGCGATTCCTGGCGGATCAGGCCGTAGGTCCAGGCGACGTCCAGGCCGACGGCATCGGCGTTGCGCTCGACCACGTTGCGGAACGGCATCGGGAAGCGCAGCGAGAAGTCATGCTCGGCGCGGGTCTTGTCGGCCGAGTTGACGGTGCGGTCGAGCAGGCCGAGCCTGCGGCCGTATTCCGCCGCGGCCAGCAGCTCGCGGTCGCTCATGTTGCGCAGTTCCCAGTTCCACTCGCGGTTGCCCTCGAAGCGCAGGTTCAGGTCATACAGCCGCTTGGCGCGGCCGAAGCCCGGGTGGTTGCGGCCCATCGGGTCGATCTCGGCATCGGTCACGGTCGTGCGCGGCGGCACGCTGATGCGCTGGCCGAGCTCTTCCAGCGCGAGTTGGCCATAGAAGTTGAACTGCCCGGTGATCGACTGGAACTGCTGCCGGGCTTCGTCGTTGCGGTTGTCGGCCTGGAGCGCGCGGCCGTACCAGTAGGTCCAGGCCGGATCGCGGCCGCGCAGCGGCGCGCGCATCGACTCGATGGCCTGGCGCACCATCTTCCAGTCGCCGGCGCGCAGGGCGGTGCGCACGCGCCATTCCTGCGATTCGTCCGACAGCCAGGCGTCGCCGCCCAGCGTCATCTGGCGGCGGTAGGCGTCGAGCGCATCGGGCGTCTGCTTCTTGGCGGCGTACTGGCCGATCACGCCCCAGCCCGCGCCCTGCTCTTCCTTGGACAATGCGCCGCTCTGCGCCATCAGGTAGGCGGTGGCCTGCGACGGGTCGCTGCGCGCCATGCGCGTGACGTTGGCGAGTGTATCGTTGTCGACCCGGTCGCCTTCCGGCAGCACGGCGGCGATGCGCGCGGCCTGCGTGACGAGGTTCTGCTCCAGCGACAGCCGCGCCGCGAAGGCGACATCGGCGCGCGTGAACTGGCCGGACTGGGCGAGGTAGCCGATCAGGTCGACGCAGCCCTCGCCGTAGCCCTTGGGATCGGACAGGGTGTTGCGCGCGTCGGCGGCCACGTTCTGGCCGCGCGTAGCGCGCGACATCAGCGCGTAGCACTCGACCTGGGTGTCGTCCTTGAGCACGAACTGCGGGTACTCGGCGTCGAAGGTGGCCCAGTCGCGTTTCTTGCCGAGCACCAGCAGCCAGTCGTTGCGCAGGCGGTCGGCGATGGCCTCGCCCTTGTAGCGCTGCAGGAAGGGGCGGATCGCGTCTTCCGGCGCGTCGATACGCGCGTAGCCGCTGGCGTCGAACAGCTGCGGCTTGATGCGGAAATACTGGACGTAGGACTGGATCGGGTAGTCGGAGAGGCTGTCCGCCAGTTCCCAACTGCGGGCCACGTCGTTGCGGCGCGCGGCGTTGCGCAATTCGATGAAGGCATCGTCCGGATTGGTCGGAATGACCTGCAGCACCGGCCGCTTGCCTGCCACCGCCAGGGGCACCGGCCCCACCGCCCCCATGCCGATCACGCCCGCGAAAGCCAGCGCCACCGCGCGATATACTGCCTTGCCCTTCACTGTCATCTCCTGCCCCATCACCGTTACGGTGCGCTGATTATCCCATGCCATCCTTCGGCAATCCGCACGATCCGGCCCACCCGACCACACCGGTCGAATCGCGCCGTGCCCTGCGCGCTATGCTGCTGCACGCGCGTGCTTCGCTGCCCGACCGCATCGCGCACGATGGCGCGCTGGCCCGCCACCTGAGCGGGCTGCTGCAGCGCCTGCCCGAGCGGCGCCTGGCGGCGTACTGGCCCACGCAGGGCGAGTTCGACGCGCTCGGCGTGCTCGGCCACTGGCTGGCGGCCGATGCGGCGCGCGGCGCGCTGCTGCCCGTGGTCACTGACAAGTTTTCGCCGCTGCAGTTTCGTCGCTGGACGCCCGATTGCGAGATGACGCCGGGCGCCTACGGTATCCCCATCCCCCGCGCGGGCGAGACCGAGACGCCCGATGCCCTGCTGGTGCCGTGCGTGGGCTTCGATGCGCACCGCTACCGCATCGGCTACGGCGGCGGCTTCTACGACCGCACGCTGGCCGCGCTGCATGCCGCGGGGCAGCGGCCGCGCACCATCGGCATCGCCTTCGAGGCCAACCGGGTGGAGTCGATCGCGCCGCAGCCGCACGACATCGCGCTCGACTGCATCGTCACCGAACGCGGCGTGTTCTGACGTTCTGACTGCTGACGCGGCCGCGCCGCGCTCCCTATAATCGTCGGCTCCATCCACATCCGGGGAGCCGCATGACGACGCCGACGCTGACGACCATCGCGCAACTGGAGCAGATCTACGGCCAGCCGACCGAGCGGGCCATCATCAAGGCGATTCCGTACCTCAACGCGGACTACCGCGCCTTCGTGCAAGCCTCGCCCTTCGTCGTGCTGTCGTCGGTCGGACCGGACGGAACGGACAGCTCGCCCAAGGGCGATGCCCCCGGCTTCGTGCGCCTGCTGGACGAATGCACGCTGGCCATTCCCGACCGCCCCGGCAACAACCGCATCGACAACCTGCGCAATATCGTCGGGGACGGGCGCGTGTCGCTGCTGTTCATCGTGCCGGGCGTGGGCGAGACGCTGCGCGTCAATGGCACGGCGGCCATTTCGGCCGACCCGGCCCTGCTGGCTTCGTTTGCCGTGCAGGACAAGCTGCCGCGCACGGTCATCCTCGTGACGGTGCGCAGTGCGTACTTCCATTGCTCGAAGGCACTGGTGCGCTCGAAGCTGTGGGACCCGGCGCAGCACGTGGAGCGCGCGCGCCTGCCGTCGCCGGGGGCGATGCATCACCGGCTCAGCGGCGGCACCTTCGATGGGGCGGCCTACGATCGCGAGCTGCCGGCGCGCACGCAGGCCTCGCTGTACTGACGGGTCAGCGTTTGGTGCGCGCCGAGGTCTTCCTGGCGGGCGCTTTCCCGGTTGCGGTTTTCCTGGCGGCTGCCGTCTTGGCCGGCGCGCGTTTCGGCTTGGCGGCTTTGGCGTTCGCCGCGCGCCGCGCGGCCTCGATGGCCAGGCGGACCCAGTCGCGCAGCGGCTGGCCGCCGTCGAGCGCGTCGGCCGGCGTGCTGAGGTAGCCGGTCATCGTGATGGTGCGGCCCTCGCGCTCGTACTGGAACGGGTAGCCGCCTTCGGCGGCGAAGCGCGCGCGCGTGGCATCGTCCACGCGCAGGTAGCAGGTGCCCTGGATCACCAGCGCGAAGACGATGTCATCGTGATACAGCCCCGCGCCGCCGAACATCCGGCGCGCGCGGATCTCGCCGATCTGCGCGGCCAAGGGCTGCAGCTCGTCCAGCAGCCAGGCGATCAGCGGATCGGGTGCCACGGCCATGGCGTGCGTTACAGCCCCAGCCGCTGCCAGATCGCGCGTGTGGCGGCGGCCGCGTTGAGCGTGTAGAAGTGCAGGCCCGGCGCGCCGCCCGCGAGCAGCCGGTCGCACAGCGCCGTCACCACGTCCAGGCCGAAGGCGCGGATCGATTCGCGGTCGTCGCCGAAGCTCTCCAGGCGCTTGGCGATCCAGCGCGGGATCTCCGCACCGCACATCTCCGAGAAGCGCATCAGCTGCGACGAATTCGTGATCGGCATGATGCCCGGCACGATCGGCACGTCCACGCCCAGCTTGCGCGCGTCGTCGACGAACTGGAAGTAGGCGTCGGCGTTGAAGAAGTATTGCGTGATGGCGGAATTGGCGCCGGCCTTCACCTTGCGGGCGAAGTTCTCCAGGTCCTGGCGCGACGAGCGCGCCTGCGGATGGTATTCGGGATACGCCGCCACCTCGATGTGGAAGGTGTCGTTCATCTCTTTGCGGATGAACTCGACCAGCTCGTTGGCGAAGCGGAATTCGCCGATCTCGCCCATGCCCGACGGCAGGTCGCCGCGCAGCGCGACGAGGCGGCGGATGCCGTGTTCGCGATAGGTGTCGAGGATGCCGCGGATGCTCTCGCGCGACGAGCCCACGCACGACAGGTGCGGTGCGGCCTCGATGCCTTCGCGCTGGATCTCCACCACGGCGTCGAGCGTGCCCTGCTGCGTGGTGCCGCCCGCGCCGAAGGTCACGGAGATGAAGCGCGGCTTGAGGGGGCTGAGCTGCGCGCGCGTGTTGCGCAGCTTCTCGGCGCCTTCCGCCGTTTTGGGCGGGAAGAATTCGAAACTGAATTGACGGTCTTGCATGACGAAAAGGGCGCTCAATCGCGCAGCAGCAGGCTGGACAGCAGCCAGGAGATCACGCTGTACAGCACGGAACCCAACAGCGCCGCGCCGAAGCTGGCGACATGGAAGCCCGCCAGCACGTTGCCGACGAACATGAACAGCAGCGCGTTGATGATGAAGATGAACAGGCCGAGCGTGAGGATCGTCACCGGCAGGGTGAGGATGACCAGGATCGGGCGGATCAGCGTGTTGACGAGACCCAGCACGAGCGCCGCGATCAGGGCGGAGGTGAAGCCGCTCACGTGGATACCGTTGAGCAGGTAGGCGACAAGGAGCAACGCCAGCGCGTTGATGACCCAGACAGCGAGCAGTCTCATGGTGGAGCCCTCAGGTTGGGCGCCGCCGGCGCGGACATGCGCCGGCGGGTGTTGCCGTGCGGCTTAGTAGCGGTAGTGGTCGGCCTTGTACGGGCCTTGCTTGCTCACGCCGATGTAGGCGGCCTGCTGGTCGGTCAGCACCGTCAACTGCGCGTTCAGCTTCTTGAGCTGCAGGCGCGCGACCTTCTCGTCCAGGTGCTTGGGCAGCGTGTAGACGCCCACCGGGTACTTGTTCGAGCCCTTCTTCGCCTCGCTCCACAGTTCGATCTGGGCGATGGTCTGGTTGGCGAACGAGCTGCTCATCACGTACGACGGGTGGCCGGTGGCGCAGCCCAGGTTCACCAGGCGGCCCTTGGCCAGGATGATGATCTTCTTGCCGTCGGGGAAGATCACGTGGTCGACCTGCGGCTTGATCTCTTCCCACTGGTACTTTTCCACCGAAGCGATGTCGATCTCGTTGTCGAAGTGGCCGATGTTGCAGACGATGGCCTGGTCCTTCATCTTGGCCATGTGGTCGTGCGTGATGACGTGGTAGTTGCCGGTGCAGGTGACGAAGATGTCGCCGTGCTCGGCGGCATAGTCCATGGTCACCACGCGGTAGCCTTCCATGGCGGCCTGGAGCGCGCAGATCGGGTCGATCTCGGTCACCCACACCTGGGCGGACAGGGCACGCAGCGCTTGCGCCGAGCCCTTGCCCACGTCGCCGTAGCCGGCCACGACCGCCACCTTGCCGGCGATCATCACGTCGGTGGCGCGCTTGATGCCGTCGACCAGCGATTCGCGGCAGCCGTACAGGTTGTCGAACTTGCTCTTGGTGACCGAATCGTTGACGTTGATGGCCGGGAAGCGCAGCTCGCCGCGCTGGGCCATCTGGTACAGGCGGTGCACGCCGGTGGTGGTCTCTTCGGTCACGCCCTTGATGGCGTCCAGGTTGCGGCTATAGAACGTCGCGTCCTTGGCCAGCTTGTCCTTGATGGCGGCGAACAGGAAGGTCTCTTCTTCGCTGCCCGGCTTGGCGATCACGGAGGCGTCCTGCTCGGCCTTGGCGCCCAGGTGCAGCAGCAGCGTGGCATCGCCGCCGTCGTCCAGGATCATGTTGGGCGTGCCGCCGTCGGCCCATTCGAAGATGCGGTGGGTGAAGTCCCAGTATTCCTTGAGCGACTCGCCCTTGAACGCAAACACCGGCGTACCCGATGCAGCGATGGCGGCGGCGGCGTGGTCCTGCGTCGAGAAAATGTTGCACGAGGCCCAGCGCACATCCGCGCCGAGTGCCTGGAGCGTCTCGATCAGCACGGCGGTCTGGATGGTCATGTGCAGCGAGCCGGCGATGCGCGCGCCCTTGAGCGGCTGGCTGGCGGCGAACTCTTCGCGGATCGCCATCAGGCCCGGCATTTCGGTCTCGGCGATGGCGATTTCCTTGCGGCCCCAGTCGGCCAACTGGATGTCGGCGACGAGGTAGTCGTGTTTCAGATCGGTCACAGCGTTCATGGATCACTCCGGAAAAAGGGTGACCGCACGCTGGAGAGACCGTCCGGCCGCGCAATGCGCGGGTGCCGGTGAGACGGGGCCGATGCCCCGGATGGATGCGTTCTCGCCATCGTGTCAGCCACGATAGTGCGAGCGCCGTTTGGACTTCCGAGCCTGGCGGGCCGGGCGCATGCCGGTCCGTTGCAACGCTCCTCGGAATGGGCGGATTGTAGCGGAATCGCCCGCTGCCAGCCACCGCGGCGCCCTGCCGTAGACGGAATCCGACACCCGGTGCATCGCATCTGATTGCCCGGGCAATTTGTATCTCGTATCGTCGTGTGCCGTGGTGCTGTCAATGTGCCGGTGTCTCGAATAACTTTCGATCCGGTTAAGAAACGGCGAACCCGCATCACGGTGATGCCACACACATCGACCACAGTGCCGCCCATCGCAACGGGAGCCAACGATGCATCGACTTTCCCTTCTGTCCGCCGCCGTGCTGGCCGCGCTCGCCCTGGCGGCGTGCGGCAGCGACGGCACTTCCACCGGCGTCGCCATGCCGGACGCCGGCACCACCGTCACCGGCCAGACCAAGAACGTGGTGTTCTTTCTCGGCGACGGCATGGGCCTGACCACCATGACCGCCGCCCGCATCTACAAGGTGGGCGAAGACGGCGAGCTGACCATGGACACGCTGCCCGAGACCGGCTTCGTGCGGACCTTCTCCAACAACGCGCAGGTGACCGATTCCGCGCCGTCGATGTCGGCGTACATGACCGGCGTGAAGATGAACAACGAGGTCATCTCAATGTCGTCCGACACGGCGGCGTTCGATGCGGGCGGCAAGGATTACGTGTCCGGCGCCGACAGCACCTGCCCGGCCAGCGGCAACGGCAAGCCGGTGACGACACTGCTGGAGCTGATGAAGGCCGCAGGCTACGGCACGGGCGTGGTCACCACCACGCGCGTCACGCATGCCACGCCGGCGGCCACCTATGCGCACCTCTGCCACCGCGACGGCGAGAACACCATCGCCGCGCAACTGGTGCCGGCCGGCGCGGGCTACAACGCCGCGCTGGGCGATGGCGTGGACGTGGTCTTCGGCGGCGGCCGCAGGCACTTCCAGCCGTCCGCCGCGGGCGGCGCGCGCACCGACGGCCGCGACCTGGTCGCCGAACTGAAGGCGGCCGGCTACCGGTATGCCGGCAACAAGGCCGAGTTCGATGCGCTGTCGGCCGGCGACGGCAAGGTGGCGGGCCTGTTCACCGGCAGCCACATGGCCTACGACCTGGACCGCGATGCGGCCAAGGAGCCGAGCCTGGCCGAGATGACCACCAAGGCCATCGACGTGCTGGCCGCCAGGCAGAAGGGCTTCTTCCTGATGGTGGAAGGCGGCCGCATCGACCATGCGCTGCACGAGACCACGGCGCGCAAGGCGCTGCAGGACACAGTGGCTTTCGATGCCGCCATCCGCGGCGCGCTGGACAAGCTCAACACGATCGACCCGGGCCTGAAGAACACGCTCGTCGTCGTCACCGCAGACCACGACCACACGCTGGTGCTCAACGGCTATGCCAAGCGCACCGGCCCCACCAGCGACAGCAACCCCGGCGTGCTCGGCCTGCTCAAGCGCTACGTGAACGGCGCCACCGCCACCGATGCGGGCGGCAACCCGTACACCATCCTGGGCTTCGGCACCGGCGAGAACCGCCCCGCCGCGCGCACCGCGCTCACCGACGCGGTCGTCTACGACAAGACCTACCACCAGGAAGCCGTGATCCCGATGGCGGCCGGCGGCGAGACGCACGGCGGCACCGATGTCTTCATCGGCGCGCGCGGCCTGGGCGCCGAGCGCTTCACGGGCGTGATCGACAACACCGAGGTTTTCGGCCTCATCAAGCAGGCCGTCGGCCTGTAACACTCGAACACTCGACGGAACCCTGCCATGACCAAGCAATCGAACCGCCTCCTCCGTGCCGGCACGCTCGCGCTGTCCGCCGCCGCGCTGGCCGCGCTCCCGGCCCACGCGGCCGGCGAGGCCAGGAACGTGATCTTCTTCCTCGGCGACGGCATGGGCCCGACCACCGTCACCGCCGCGCGCATCTACAAGGCGGGCGAGGCCGGCCAACTGACGATGGAGTCGCTCAAGCGCACCGCGCGCATCAAGACCTACTCCAACGACGCGCAGACCACCGACAGCGCCCCGTCGATGTCCGCCTACATGACCGGCGTGAAGATGAACAACGAGGTCATCTCGATGTCGGCCGACACCCAGGCCAGCGACAGCGCCGGCAAGGGCTATGTCAGCGGTGCCGACACCACCTGCCCCACCGGCAACGGCACGCCGGCGACCACGCTGCTGGAGCTGGCCAAGGCCGCCGGCAAGTCGGTCGGCGCGGTGACCACCACGCGTGTCACGCACGCCACGCCGGCCGCCACGTATGCGCACCTCTGCCACCGCGACGGCGAGAACCAGATCGCCGCGCAGGGCACGCCGGGCAACGCGCTGTACAACGCCGCGCTGAAGGACGGCCTGGACGTGCTGCTGGGCGGCGGCGGCCGCCACTTCGTGCCGCAGGGCACGGCCGGCAGCAAGCGCACCGACAGCACCGACCTGATCGCCCAGTTCCAGGCCGCCAACTACACCTACGTGTCCACCGGCACGCAGTTGGCGATGGTCGATCCGGCCGCGACCACCAAGCTGCTCGGCCTGTTCAGCCTCGACCACATGAGCTATGAGCTGGACCGCGTGAAGACGAGCGTGGACGAGCCCAGCCTGGCCGACATGACGGAGAAGGCCATCCGCGTCCTGCAGAAGAACGGCAACGGCTACTTCCTGATGGTCGAGGGCGGCCGCATCGACCACGCGCTGCACGGCACCAATGCCAAGCGCGCGCTGGAAGACACGGTCGCCTTCGACGAGGCCGTCAAGCGCGCGCTGTCGCTGGTGGACCGCAGCAACACGCTGATCGTCGTCACGGCCGACCACGACCACACCATGACGATCAACGGCTACGCGCATCGCGGCAACCCGATCCTCGGGCTGTCCACCGACCTCAAGACCCGGCAGCCGCAACTGGCCGCCGACGGTCTGCCCTACACCACCCTGGTGTTCGGCAACGGTGCCGGCACGCGCAAGGCGTCCCGCGACAACCTCGCGGCGGTCGATACCGCAGCGGACGATTACCTGCAGGAGGCCGGCGTGCGGTTCGGCACCTCTGGCTCGGAAACGCACGGCGGCGGCGACGTGATGCTGTTCTCCTCCGGACCCGGCAGCGCGCCGCTGAAGGGCACGCTGGACAACACGCGGGTGTTCAGCGCGGTCAGGTCGGCCATGGGCCTCTGACCGTTGCGTTGCTTCCTTTCACGCGCATGCCGGCATGGAACGGCATGCGCCTTTTTTCTTTCCGACCTTGCGTTTTCGCCGATGCGTCCGATCCGTCTGATGATCCTGCCGCTGCTGCTGGCCGCGGTCTTTGCACATGCCGCCGGCACGGCTCCGGTGGCCCCCGCAGTGCCTGTTGCGTCTGCCGCGCCGATGACCGTGCTGCGCGTGGAACACCATCTCGCCTCGCTCGGCGCCGATGGCGTGCAGCGCGACGCCCGCTTCGCCGAACGCGTCTATCGCCAGGGCGACCGCGTCTGGATCGCGCGCGAACTGCCGGCCGCCGCGGCCCACGCCGATCCCGACCACGGCCATGACAGCCCGCACGCCGGCCACAAGCACGCCGAGACCGACACCGCGCCGCGCTGGATCGAACGCGGCGCCGGCGGCGCGCTGAACGTGCGCGTCGTCAGCGAGGCGCAGCAGAAGACCTACCGCGTGGAGCCGGCCGAATACGGCAACATCGGCTTCGACGGTTCGTGGGCGACCGCGTATCACCTGCTCGACCCGGCCTCGCTCAAGGCCATGCGGGCGGACGGCCCCGCGCGCGGCGGGGTCCAGACCTACCGCGCCCGCCAGGGCGAGCACACCGTCACGGTGGACTGGGATATCGCCGGGCAATACCCGCGCCGGGTGGAGTCGCGCAACGCCCGCGGCACGCAGCGCAAGCTCACGCGCGTCTCGGTGCTGCCCGCGCCGGTTGCCGCGCCGTGGGTGGGCGCTCAGCGTTATACGTCGGCGGACTACACCGACCTGATGGATTGAGGGACAGGCCAGCCGATCGGGCCATGTTGGCGCTATAGTGCGGGTACCCCCAGCACCCGCCTCCGCCATGACGATCACCGATCCGACGCTCGCCATTGTCGCTCCCGCTTCGCACGTGCCGCGCGTGCTCACCATTGCCGGCTCGGACAGCGGCGGCGGTGCCGGCATCCAGGCGGACCTGAAGACCTTCGCCGCGCTCGGCTGCTACGGCATGTCGGCCATCACCGCGGTGACGGCGCAGAACACGCTGGGCGTGGCGGCGGTCGAGTCGCTCACGCCGGACATCGTCGGCGCGCAGATCGATGCCGTGGCACAGGACATCGGCGTCGATGCCGCCAAGACCGGCATGCTGGGCTCGCCGGCGGTGGTCGAGGCCATCGTCTCGGCGCTGGCGCGCCACCCGATCGCCGCGCTGGTGGTCGATCCCGTGATGGTCAGCAGCAGCGGCGCCCAGCTCGGCAGCGACGCCACGGCGCAGGCCATGGCGAAATGGCTGTTCCCGCGTGCGCTGCTGGTCACACCCAACCTGCCTGAGGCGAGCGCGCTGCTCGGCCGCCCGGTGCTCACCGCCGACGACATGCTGCCCGCCGCGCGCGATCTGCTGACGCTGGGGTCGCGTGCCGTGCTGCTCAAGGGCGGCCACCTGGCCGACGTGGCCATCACCGGCGAAGACGGCGTGCTGCAGGACGTGCTGGTCACCGCCGACGGCACCGAGCGCATCTACACCCACACCCGTATCGACACGCCGCACACGCACGGCACGGGCTGCACGCTGTCGGCGGCCATTGCCGCGCACCTGGCGCGCGGCGAGCCGCTGGAAGCGGCGGTCGAGCTGTCGCTGGATTACCTGCTGCACGCCATCGGCGCCGGCCGCCACCTGGCCCTGGGCCGTGGCACCGGTCCACTGAACCACGGTTTTGCGCCGCGCCCGCTGGCCGCGCCGCGCGCGGTGGAAGTGGACGACGCAGACGGATTCAACTGAGCTCGCGGCCAGTGCTGGAGGCATCATGAAACCCGCCTGGGCAACGTTTTCCCGCTTTCTGGCCGGCATCGCGATGAGCCTGCTGCTGGGCGCCTGCGACGTCGGCTTTGTTGCCGTCATCGGCAGTACGCTGACGATCGGCGGCACCGTGACCGGCCTGCCCGCCAACCAGTCGCTGGTGCTGCTCGACAATGGCCGCGATGCGCTGACGGTCACGGCCAACGGTTCGTTCGTGTTTGCGACGATGGTTCCGTTCAACGGTGGCTATGCGGTGACGATCGCCACGCAGCCGACCTCCGCATCCTGCGCGGTGAGCAACGGCAGCGGCATCGCGACCGCGGATGTGACCAGTGTTGCCGTGACTTGCCAGCCGGTGGCGGGCGCGTAGGCGCGGGTGATCGTCGATGCGGACCCGGCGTGCGCGATGGTGCTGTTCAGGCCCCATCCGATGGCCGGCCGCTGCGTCGGCCGGCCATGCTGCTTTTTAGTGCCAGTTCGCAGCGATCACAGGCGCCAGCTTGTCCTGCAATTCCGGCGTCAATGTGGTCTGGCCCGCAGGCGGCGCCGAGAACTGTGCCATCGCCTGCACCAGTGCGTCGACTTGCTGACCGGTCAGCGATAAGCCATCTGCCGCGCGCACCTGCAGGCTCTGGTGAGTTGGTGTGCTGTACCAGTTCGTGAGGTCGACTCCGTCTTGGCTGCCGATGACGGACACAAGCAGATCGTCGTTTTGCCGTTCGAACCACAGTTGGCGACTGTTCGCCGTCTTGAAGTTGACGACGTCGGCCAATGGCTGATCGCCAAAGCCGGTGAGTGCCTGGATCTTGGTGGTTCCGCTTGAGGGATTGACGTTATAGGCGGCGGCAAGACCGGTGGCGTCGATGGTGGAGCCGTCTGTGAACGTCAGGTTGCGCAAACGATATTGTTCGCCTTGGAACCAGTTGGTGACGGTAATGGCATCGCCATTGGAACCGATGTTCAGGACGATGTCGTTGCCGACACGGGTGGCGGAGATGTCGGTTGCGGTGATGCCGTTACCGAAGACGATGGTCTTGTTGCTGGCGTTGCTGATGGAGGAGACGGTGTCGTGTCCATCACCACGGTTGAAGCGCAGGGTAGCGCCGTAGTAGCCGAGGCTGATCTGGTCATCGCCGGTGCCGCCGGTGATGTCGGCACCTTGTGAGGCACCGTAGGCGTCGATCTTGATGACGTCGTTGCCGGCCCCGCCATCGATGGTGCTCCGGAAGGACCAGGCACCGATCTGGATGGTGTCATCCCCGTTGCCGGCGGAGATGGTGGAGGTGGTACCACTGTCAGCGGAGATGGTGTCGTTGCCATCGCCGCCGTCGACAGAAGCGGTGCCGTTGTTGTTGACACGCAGGATGTCGTTGCCCGCGCCGCCGTAGAGCTGGTCGTTGCCGCCATTGGAGGCGAGCGTGTCGTTGCCGTCGCCACCGATGAGGACGTCGTCGCCTTGCCAACCGTCGATGGTGTCGTCACCGGCAGTGCCGGTTACGGTCGTAAGGAGATGGCGGAAGTTGTCGGCATTCCATCGAGTGCCATCGGCGAAGACGGCCGTATCGATGCGCTTGGAACCATCCAACTGGAACCAGTTCGTGATGGTGATGGCATCGCCATTGGAACCGATGTTCAGGACGATGTCGTTGCCGACACGGGTGGCGGAGAGATCGGCTGCGGTGATGCCGTTACCGAAGACGATGGTCTTGTTGCTGGCGTTGCTGATGGAGGAGACGGTGTCGTGTCCATCGCCACGGTTGAAGCGCAGGGTAGCGCCGTAGTAGCCGAGGCTGATCTGGTCATCGCCGGTGCCGCCAGTGATGTCGACACCTTGAGAGGCACCGTAGGCATCGATTCTGATGATGTCCTCACCAGCGCCACCATCAATGGAGGCCGTGCCACCGCCGCTGATCTGGATCGTATCGTTGCCCAACCCGCCATTGATGAGGTTGATGGCGTCGGCGTTTGACGTGATGGAGTCGTTGCCGTCGCCGCCGGAAAAGATGTTCAGCCCCGCGCCACCGATCATGGTGTCGTTGCCTGCTCCCCCCGTAAATATGCCGGCTGAGCCAAGGCTGCCATCCATCCACATGGCGCCCGAGCCGCTCTGGAAGCGGTTGGCTCCCGTGCCACCAATGAACCGGCTTGGACCGTCGCCGCCGAAGAACTGCTGGTTGTCCCCTTTGCTGGCATCCACGATGGTGTTGCCGTGTAGCGAGAAGAACACATTGCCTTGGCTGCCCTGTCCGGCGCTGGCCTGGACGGGGTCGGCCTTCTGGTTAGCACCGGTCAGAATGAACAGGCCGTTCAGCTCGCCGGTCGTGCCGATGGCGGTTGCTTGGCCAGGGGCGGCGTAATGGACGGCCGGGTTGCCGGCGAGCCAGGTCGGCAACAAGCCCCGGCTGTCCAGGTCTTGCGCCATGGACTGGAGCGTCGGCACCAGATTGACACTGGCCTTGTTCAGAGCCGCACGGCCGTACTTGAGCAAGTCGACGACGTCCGATGCCCCGTTGACGGGGTCCCGGTCATAGGCCGCTTGCAGCGCGGCTATCGCGTCCGTCGGGTGGTCGGACTGGAGGATGCGAACGTACTTGTCCAGGCGGGTCTGCAGGACCAAGCCGCCATAGATCGATTCCAGCAGGGCGTCGTAGCTTTGCTGCAGGCGTGCCATCTGCTGGGCGGAAAGGGATATCTGCAACACGGTGGCCTGGAGCAGCGCACCAACCTGTGGGCCGGCACCGTTGTAGGCACTGGCCGAGCCGTCCGTATTGACGGCCGATAAGAAGGCGCGGTTATGGCCCCACATCCAGCCAGAATCGACGGAGAACAGCGTCTGGCCGTTGAACTTCTCCAGGATATTGACCATGTGGGTCCACTTGCTGTACTCGGTGGTCCAGTTGCTCTTGGATATCAGCGCGTCGTAGCCCAGGGTGGTCGACTGATAGTGGGCAACACCTTCGAACGCGTACTCATAGTTGACGCTGTCATTGGCGTAGGTGTTGTTTTCCATGAGCGACTTGAACGCACTGGTTGCTGCCCATGCATTGATCAGCGCGGGCAGGAGCGCGATTTGGTCGGCACGGGTGTTCGCCGCGGCGTACTGCTGCAGCATCGCCGTGAAGCTCGGGGAACGTGCGGCAGCTTGCCGGGTATCCCGCACTTGTCCGCTGCCGCGAACAAAGGGCAGCGCGGCCTGTTCGGGCGTGAGCGTCACGTTATCGGTGAAGACGGTGTAGAAGCCGTTGGTGACGAGATTGGCTTCGACGATGTCGGTCTGGTGACCGTCTGCCCAGGTGATCTTCGCTTTGCCGGTGACGACGTTGCCGCCGCCGATGTTCTGGAAGGTGCTGGTCTCGCTGGTCAGATCGATGTCTTGGATGCCGAGTTTGCTGAGCAGGAACACCTCGTCGGCTTGCTCGATGCCGTCCTGATTGGTATCGGTCCAGATCGCGAGCTTGCCGAAGGCGGTGTCGTTGGCATTGATGTGGCCGTCAGCGTTGCTGTCCAGGGGGGCGAGCGCCTGGAAGCCGTTGGCAGCGAGTGATCCGTTGGGCAATGAACGGGCATCACCGAAGAGTTGGGCGCCGCTGGTGACAGGGCCATCCGCAGTGTTGACGAGGAAGCCACCGGAGGCGATCCATCCGACAGCTTCTTTCTGGCCGGAGTTGGCGAGGTCGAACAGGACCTTGCGGTCATCGACGCCAGTGGCTCGGATACCCTTGCCCAGGTCGACCACGAGCGGGTCGCGGCCACTGTCAAAGAGCACGCTACGGAAGAGCTGATTGACCAGATCGTCGATGGAGTTCAGCACCGACTTGACCTCGGGCAGCCGGAGCAGCACCTTGATGCTGCGCATGAACTGTTCGGAACTGAAGATGCCGGGGACCAGTTCCATCCAGTCTTTGGCGAGCTTACTGACGGCGGGGTCGGTGCTGTCGATGGCCCCGTGCATGTTGTACATCGTGAGGATGTTCTGCAGGGTGGCCGTCACCCCTTCGCCTTTGGTGTCTCGCAGGCTTTCCCAGTAGGCTTCGAGGGCGTCGTCGCCTTGGGTCTGCTGGATGATTTTGAAGACGGAGTCTAAGGTCCAGTTTTCTATGCCTAGGCCATTGTTTTTAAATACTTCCTTGTGGAAATCCCAGACCTCCTGTGCCCGAATGTCTCGGCCGGCTTCGTAGTTTCCAGTAAGTCTTTTATTTTCTTGTGCGATCGTATCCAGGCGGTTTAGATATGCTTCTGCCATTTCCTGCTTGATCTTGTCTGATTTCCACGGGGAAATATTCCAGCAAGCTTGGCCACCCATGCCATCGTCTTATACATATCTCGCCGCACCCCTTAAAAATCAATGACTTACTGGAGCCGGCTTGTGAGCGCCGAACCGCCATCATTCAGCGGTCGACAACCCGCAGCGCCTTATTTCAAGGGGTTCCAGGAGGGTGCGCTCAAAAATGAGGCAAGAGTTATGTATAAGACGATGCACCCATGCCCATCAGGGCTGATCCGGTCAGGTAGTCGACGGCGGAAATGCCGGCAATACTGTTTTCTCGCGCAACTCCGCCTCCCCAGCCGGCATAGCTGTAGCCCCGATCTTGTAGGTAAAGATAAAATTCGCTCACCTGTCTATGAGCTAGCAAATCTTTAAGGTGAATGAGGTCGTCTGTTTTGATTTTTTCTGGCATGGATTCTAATTGTGTTTGTTTTGATTGTTGATCGTTTTGAATCCAAAAATGATCTTTGATACCGAGAATTGGATTTCGCGCCAATCTTTCAGTAAACCTCGTCGATAACTGACCGTTACGCTGGCCTTCATGTCAGGGAAGAGGTTGAAGTGCTGCCTGCAGACAGCCGCCTCATGTGTCACGTTGCTGCACGTGATGTAGGTGTCGATTCGGCTAGATGGGTTTCTGTAGTAATAAATGTTGTAATCAAACATATTGGCTGCTCCGTCCCCCTTTTTTCGTGCCTCTTGGTCAACGTTGATTGGGGTGTAGGTTTCTAGTCCGTATTCACTTGCGCTGATCTGTTCGTACTTGTAGTGCCTATTCTTTATGCCTAGAACTTGGCCCTCCGGATAATACTGACCGGGGTAATCGCTATTTGAACTAATGCCAACGGTTATCCACATTGTTGTGTAAATACTCTCGCGTTTCTGTTTGTCGAGGTTCGCTATGGATGCCACTTCCATATCCGGGTAATGCACCTCAAATCCAAAACTCCGGATGCCAGACTCAAACGTGCGTTCGGGGCGTGGTCCTTTCCGTGGTTCGGTAAAGGCTGGATCCCCGTCGTACTCCAAGAAATGCGCATAGGGGCGGGGAATGGAAACGGGAGTCCCTCCAAGATGGCCGATGGCCGGATCGGTCCGGCGCTCTTCCTGGATCATCCAATCGGCGAACAGGTGGCGTTGGACGGGCTTGGGCAGCAGCCGAGGTCTGAAGAGAACCGTCCAGGCGGTTGCCAGTAGCAATACGATGAACAGAGGGATGACGACTTTCTTCTTCAATTTCATTGGCGGACGTTCCTGCTATTCGAGGTGGATTGGGCAGATGCGTTGCTGTGTGTCACCGGGTGTGTACCAAGGATGCTGGCTTTGGACATTGTCTCAGGAGACTTTCCGGGGGCGGCTGATGCTGCTCAAAGAGTAGAGGTCCAATGCTTTGTAGATTGGACGAAAGATCTGTCACTGCACAATCGTGACGGGCCAGGATGATCGAGGGAATCACGCTTCCGGTCGATGTGCTTTTCTTAGAGTTTCCTTTTTTGTGACTTTGGTTTGAGGATGTCGCGGTTGCGGGTGAGATTTTTTAAGGTTTGGTAACAAAGTGAGGGGCGTCTGATCGCTATCGTCGCTTGTCGAAGCAAGCCTCTTTCGAGGGAGGGGGCGTGCGTCTTCAATGGAGATCGGAATAAGGCGAACGTGGTCGTTGATGTTTTTCGAAATGGGCGACGACAAAGTCGCGATTTGGTGCGGGATGGCTTATTAAGCTGTCTTCAGCGTATGTTCAGATGGTAAAGGATTGCATAATTATTGGGGGGTGGAGTGAGGCATTCGGTGCGGAAGTTTGTATTCATGTTGTGTGGTGCGTGTTTTATCGCTATCGGATTTCAGTGCATGGCGGAGCCCTCTCCCGCCAATGTTGAATCACTGATTCACAAGAATAAATGGAAGGAGGCGTCGCGGGCGATTTTCTTGGAAGCTAGATTAGCGGACGGGTATGAGTGGGGCATCCCTCCGGGGCTGGCAAAGGTCGGTTTTCTCGACGACGCCCTAGATACAATTGCCGGCATGGCGCTGAACTCGCAGCCAGGGGCGCTTCTGGCACTTGTTGCTGCCGTTCCCTCCATTCCACCGGAGAAGGCTGCGGAACTGGCTAAGGTGGCACTCGATATAGCAAGAAAGCGGTCTGGAGAGTCTTCGAGCTACATGAAATCTGGAGATTTAACGAGTGTGGCGATTTTTTATTCTCGAACCGGTGCGGTGACTGAATCTCGATCCGTCTTCGAAGAGGCGCTGAGATGCGCTGAGAGTAGTGTCGGCGAAAAAGGGGGGGCGTATCGAGAGATTACAGAAACCATGGCGCGCAAATTGACTGGTGACCAAGATTGGATGATTCCGCTTGTCATGCAGTACCTTCAGCGTGCGGGGAAAACGGCTGACTCGGCGTTCTCTTACCTGGATTTGGCTCGGGTTGCCGTGCATCTTCAAAAAAAGGAACTGGCTTCAGAGCTTATTGAACTGGGGATGTCGGCCGCAAAAACCATTGATCGAGGCTCCATGCGGAAATCGACGCTGGAACAGTTTGCGAGTATCGCCATGGAGGCTGGGTACACCAAGAAGCTGCCGGAGAAATCCACTTCTGCTCTGGCCATTCAAGAGGCGAGGTCCGGTCATCCTGAGAGAGCCCTCGCTATCGCGTCGGGACTCTCGGAGAATTTGTATGTCGACCATGGGTTGGAGACATACAAGAGGGTTTTCGACGATGCGGTGAAGCGTGAAGACCTGGAAACCGCGCGCTACTTCGCCGAGCATCCGGTAAAAAAGCTGCCGTCACTGAAAATCGAAGTCTGGCGTCGGATTGCTGAGTTGCAGGTCAAAAAGGGATTGAAAAAAGATGCCGCCAATAGTTACCGGCTGGCAACGACCACGATTTTGGATGATCTGGGGACGACTCGTTACCTTGCGGAAGTCAAGGCGATAGCGGCTCTTGGCGAGTCCATGCGTCAGAACGGGTTTGACGCAGAGGGGCGCAAAGCAATCCTTGATTCCGTGCCCATGATTGACCAGATTCCAGAAAGGCGAGAGGACGACCGCATCCTGGCCGGCATACTGCTTTCTGAGACTCTTTGGCGTTCTGGAATGCGTTCCGATGCGAAGCAGCAAATTCTTCGAGCCTACCGCACCGCCAGTAGATACAGCGACAAGGTCGGTATCAAAGGGAAAGGTCGTTTGCTATCCGAAATAGGGCAAGCCACCTCTACATTTATTTCTGAAGCCAGCATCAATGGGGCTACGAAAACGTCTCGGAAGAGTCGGTCCTAAAGCACGGAGCATCCCTTCCAACATGGGTGAAGAAACTCGAAGTGGGTCACTTCGCCTGACCTTTCAGCGCGAGGGGGCTCGCTGCGCCCCTCTCTGGCTTCCTCATCACGTTCCGGATACTCCCTCAAGGAAAAAAAACGCGGGCGCAATTGCCCGCGTTTCAAGTCAATGCACGCCTGAGTGTCAGGCCGTAGCGCCCGCCTGCTCCTGCGTCCACTTCTGCATGCGCCGTTGCATCTCTTCCGGCGCCACGTCTTCCACATGGGTCGAGATGGTCCACACGTGGCCGAACGGGTCCTTCAGCGTGCCGGAGCGGTCGCCGTAGAACTGGTTCAGCACCGGCCGGACTTCGGTGGCGCCCGTCTCGATGGCGTTGGCGAAGACGGTGTCGACATCTTTCACATAGATCATCAGGCCGACCGACGTGCTCTGCAGCGTGTCGGGGCTGGCGCAACTCATGTTGGGGACTTCGTCGGCCATCATGACCGGCGAATCGCCGATGCGGATCTCGGCGTGCGCGATGGTGCCGTTCGGGCCGGCCATGCGCATGATCTCGGTGGCGCCGAAGGCCTTCTTGTAGAAATCGAGGGCCTTGCCGGCGCCTTTGATGCTCAGGTACGGGGTGACGCTGTGGTAACCCTCGGGGATGGGTTTGACCGCCATGTCTGTCTCCTGCAGCGTGATTGGGGACGCGTCGCCGCAACGACCGCTGCGGCGGCGCTCCAACAGGATAGGTCAGGCGGATGACCGTTGCGCGACCCGGCCCGGGGGCGTGGCGCGGGCGGCGCTCAGGCGCGCACGTGCGCCGCGAACGTCGCCTGCAACGCCTGCACGGCGGCGGGGACATCCTCCGCCTGGGTGAGGGCGCGCACCACGGCCACGCAGCCGACGCCGCTTTGCAGCACGCGCGGCATCGCCGCCAGGTCGATGCCGCCGATGGCAACCAGCGGCGGTGCCGGCACGCGCGTGCGCATCGCGGCGGCATGGGCGAACAGCCGGCCCAGGCCCTGCGGCACGGTCGGCATGGTCTTGGTGGGCGTGGCGAAGACCGCGCCCAGTGCGAGGTAGCTCGGGTTCAGCGGCGCGACGCGCAGCATCTCGGCGTAGCCGTGCGTGCTGATGCCCAGGCGCAGGCCGGAGGCGCGGATGGCCGGCAGGTCCGCATCGTCGATGTCTTCCTGGCCGAGGTGGATGCCGTAGACGCCGCTGTCGGGCGCGCTGTCGGACCTTGCGGCATGCACGTCGAGCGCCACCCGCCAGTGGTCGTTGATGAACAGGCGCGTCTGGCTGCCGCGCGCGGCTGCCGCGGCGCGGCGCACGTGCCCGGCCACGGCCGGCGTGTCGTCCGACTTGACGCGCAACTGCACGGTCGGCACCCCGAGCGCGACGAGGCGCTCGACCCAGGCCGCATCCGGCACCACGGCATAGATGCCGAGCCGCGTCGGGCACGGCGCAAAGGCGAGCTCCGGCGAGGCCGCGCACGGCAGCGCGGGTTCGAGCACGCGGGGCAGTGCCTCGAAGCGGGCCGGCCACGCCAGCGCATCGGCGGGGGCCTCGGCGATCCACGCGCGCGCCACGCACAGCGCATCGCGCGGCTCGAAGGCCAGCGCCAGCGCGGCGCCGAACATGGCGACGAAGCGTTCGCCGAGCGCCTCGCCCGTCGCGGCGCCGGCGAAGCGGTACGTACCGAGGCGGTCGTGCACGGTGTCGATGCGCTCGCCGTCGCGCGTTTCGGTCAGCACGACGGCTGCGCCGGCGGCACGGGCGCGGTCGGCCTGCGCGGCGTCGGCGGTCAGCAGGACGGTGGCGGCGGTCGTGGCCTCATCGGCGCGGTCGGTCAGGTGCCAGGCGTGCGGGGCGCGGCCGAAGGCCTCGGCGTGGCGATCGACGATCTGCGCGGCCAGCGCAACGGCACCGGGCCACGTGGTGGAAACGTACAGAGCGTTTACGCTCATGCGCTGCGCCCTTCCGCATGCCAGAACGGCAGGCCGACCACCGGCGTGCTCGCCTGCGCGACATCCCGCTCCGGCATCGGGCCCGACCGCCGCGCCAAGCGTCCGGCCTGCGTGGCCATGGCAAACGCGCGCGCCATCGCCACCGGATCGCCGGCCTGTGCGACCGCGGTGTTGAGCAGCACGGCGTCGTAGCCCCACTCCATCACCTGCGTGGCGTGCGACGGCAGGCCCAGGCCGGCATCGACGATCAGCGGCACCTCGGGCAGGCGCTCGCGCAGCAGGCGCAGGCCGTATGGGTTGGTCGGCCCGCGGCCGGTGCCGATCGGCGCGGCCCACGGCATCAGCGCCTGGCAGCCGACGTCGAGCAGGCGGCGGCACAGCACGAGGTCTTCGGTGCAGTAAGGCAGCACCTTGAAGCCATCGCGGATCAGGCGCTCGGCGGCGGCGGGCAGCGCCAGCGTATCGGGCTGCAGCGTGTAGTCGTCGCCGATGACTTCGAGCTTGATCCAGTCGGTCTCGAACACCTCGCGCGACATCTGCGCGAGCGTGTAGGCCTCGTCGGCGGAATAGCAGCCGGCGGTGTTGGGCAGCACGGGCACGCCCAGCGCGCGCAGCATGTTCCAGAAGCCCGCGCCGCCTTCGGGCGCGCCCGCGCTCTGGCGGCGCAGCGCCACGGTCAGCATGGCCGGGCTGGACGCGCGCACCGCGTCTTCCAGCGATTGCGGCGACGGATAGCGCGCCGTGCCCAGCAGCAGCCGCGAGCCGAAGGCTTCGTCATACAGCCGCAGCGGATCGGCCAGCGCGGAAAGATTCGTAGTGGTCATCAAGGACTCCTAGCCGCCCACGACAGGCTGTACGAGTGCGATGCGGTCGCCGCTGCGCAGCGCGTGCTGCGCATGCCGCGCCTTGGGCACGAACTCGCCGTTGACCGAGGCGGCGAACGGCGGCGCGATCTGCAGTTGCGGCGCGGCCGCGCCGATGGCGTCGGCCAACGTGCTGCCGGTGGGCAGCACGAGCGACAAGTCGTTGAGGGTGACGTTCAGCGTCATGACAAAACAGGTTCAGGCGATGCAGCGGCTGCGAACAGCGCGGGCCATTCGCTGGCGTGTGCATCGAGGGTGCGGCCGTCCAGCAGCGCATGTGCCGCAGCCACCGCAGCTTGGGTGACGGCCGGCGCGATCATGTAGCCGTGCCGGTACAGGCCGTTCACAGAAAGCGTGCCCGCGCCATCCCAGCGGATCGCCGGGCGATGGTCGGGCAGCGTCGGGCGGCACTGCGTGTTCAGTTCCAGCACGCGCGCCTCGCCGAAGGCGGGGTGCACGGCGTACGCGGCGGACAGCAGCTCCAGCGTCGAGCGCACGCTGATGGGCGAGGCATCGTCGGATTCGATCTCGGTGGCGCCGATCACGTAGACGTTGCCCGGCTTGGGCGCGATGTAGATCGGGTAGCGCGGATGCAGCATGCGCACCGGGCGCGTGAGCGTGACATCGGGCGCGTGGATGCGTGCGACTTCGCCGCGCAGGCCGCGCAGTTGCGGCCATTGCGGCTTGGCGCCGAGGCCCCGGCAATCGAGCACGAGGCGCGCGCCGAGGCTCGCGGCGGCCAGCGCTTCCGGGCGCGGGTCAGTAATCGCCGTGTTCCAGTGCAGTTGCACGCCGAGGGCTTCCAGTTCGGTTGCCAGCGCATCGAGCAGGGCGCGGTTGTCGAGCTGGCCTTCGCCGGCCAGATACAGCCCCCGCGAGAAACGCTGCGCCAGTGCCGGTTCCAGCGTGCCGATGGCCGCCGCGTCCACCGCGCGCAGATCGGCGGCAACGCGCTCGGGCGGTGCCGCGTTGCGCACGTGGTTGGCAAACAGCGATGCCTCGCCGCGGTCCGCCGCGTGCCACACCACCAGGGTGCCGGCCTGCTGGAAGAACACCGGCGTGCGCAGCGTCGGCAGCCAGTCGCGCCACAGCGCCAGGCTGGCCAACCCCAGGTCGACGACAAAACGATCGGCCACCGAGGCTTCAGCCAGCGGCGCGAGCATGGCAGCGGCGACAAACGCAGCGGCACCGCTGCCGTCGCGCGCGCCGCGCTCCACCACGGCAATGCGCGCAGGCGGCACACCCGTCTGCGCGAGTTGCCATGCACACAGGCGGCCTGCGAGGCCGCCGCCGAGGATCGTTACGTCAAATGGGGTTGGCATTGCACCGGTGGGTTAGGTGTAGATCTTTGCGCCGGCCTTGCGGAACTCGATCGACTTCTCTTCCATGCCCTGGGTTGCGGCGGTGGCGTTGGCGTCGAGCGAGGCCGCGTAGTCGCGCACCTCCTGCGTGATCTTCATCGAGCAGAATTTCGGGCCGCACATCGAGCAGAAGTGGGCAATCTTGGCGCCCTCGGCGGGCAGCGTCTCGTCGTGGAAGGCGCGTGCCTTCTCGGGGTCGAGGCCGAGGTTGAACTGGTCTTCCCAGCGGAATTCGAAGCGTGCCTTCGACAGCGCGTTGTCGCGCAGCTGCGCGCCCGGCCAGCCCTTGGCCAGGTCGGCGGCGTGCGCGGCGATCTTGTAGGTGATGATGCCCTCGCGCACGTCTTCCTTGTCCGGCAGGCCCAGGTGTTCCTTGGGCGTGACGTAGCACAGCATGGCCGTGCCGTACCAGCCGATGTTGGCCGCGCCGATGCCGCTGGTGATGTGGTCGTAGCCCGGGGCGATGTCGGTCACCAGCGGGCCCAGCGTGTAGAACGGGGCTTCGAAGCAGTGCTTGAGCTCTTCGTCCATGTTGGCCTGCACGCGCTGCAGCGGCACGTGGCCCGGGCCTTCGATCATTACCTGCACGTCGTGCTCCCACGCCTTCTTGGTCAGCTCGCCCAGCGTGTGCAGCTCGCCGAACTGCGCGGCGTCATTCGAGTCGGCGATGCAACCCGGGCGCAGGCCGTCGCCCAGGCTGAACGACACGTCGTACGCCTTCATGATTTCGCAGATCTCGTCGAAGTGCGTGTACAGGAAGTTTTCCTTGTGATGCGCCAAGCACCACTTGGCCATGATCGAGCCGCCGCGCGAGACGATGCCCGTCACGCGATCGGCCGTCAGCGGCACATAGCGCAGCAGCACGCCGGCGTGGATGGTGAAGTAGTCCACGCCCTGCTCGGCCTGCTCGATCAGCGTGTCGCGGAACATCTCCCACGTCAGGTCTTCGGCCACGCCGCCGGTCTTGTCCAGCGCCTGGTAGATCGGCACCGTGCCGATGGGCACCGGCGAGTTGCGCAGGATCCATTCGCGCGTCTCGTGGATGTGCTTGCCCGTGGACAAGTCCATGATCGTGTCGGCACCCCAGCGGATCGCCCACACCATCTTTTCCACTTCCTCGGCCAGCGACGAGGTGACCGCCGAGTTGCCCAGGTTGCCGTTGATCTTCACGCGGAAGTTGCGGCCGATGGCCATCGGCTCCAGCTCGACGTGGTTGATGTTGGCCGGGATGATGGCGCGGCCCGACGCGATTTCCTGGCGCACGAATTCCGGCGTGATGTCTTCCGGGCGCTGCGGCAGGTTGGCGCCGTACGAGAAGCCCGGATGCTGCTTGAGCAGCTTGCGGTACTCGGGCTTGTCTTGCAGCGCCTGCAGGTTCAGCGATTCGCGCAGCGCGACGTATTCCATCTCGGGCGTGATGATGCCGCGGCGCGCGTAGTGCATCTGGCTCACGTTCGCGCCCGGCTTGGCGCGGCGCGGGTTGGTCAGTTGCGCAAAGCGCAGGTGGGCGGTGGCCGGGTCATGCGCGCGCGCCTGGCCGTACTCCGACGACAGGCCCGGCAGCACCACGGTGTCGCCGCGCTCGTCGATCCACTTGGCGCGCAGCGGGGCCAGGCCCGCTTTCAGGTCGATGTGCACGTCGGGGTCGGAGTACGGGCCCGAGGTGTCGTACACGGGGACCGGCGGGTTCAGCATCTCGCCCTGATCGGTGCGCGTGGCGGTCTGCCTGATGGTGCGCATCGGCACGCGCATGTCCGGGCGGCTGCCGGTGATGTAGGTCTTGCTGGACGCCGGATAGGCGAACTTCTGGTCGAGCTCGGTCTGCAGCGAGTCGAATGAGGCGGCGGGGGCGTTCTTGGCTTGGGGCATGGTCTCGTCCTTGTACTGTAGCCTGGAGGGGCAGGCGATGGACGAAACCGGGAGAGGCGGCGGGGCCCGTGGGATTGGGCTGCCAGATACGCGGTGTTCTGAAGAAACTTCCCACGCCGGTACGAACCGGATCGGGTGCGAAGGGACTCTCTCAGCCGCGCGGCCCATCCGCACGGCACCCCTGTTTCATCCAACGAGGCTGAATTTAAGCACAGCCCCGCCGACGTTGCCAGCACGAAAAAACCCGGGGGGCGGGAAGGGGAGCACGCCGACGTACTTTCTGTCCGGACTCGTGTGTCATATGCGCCATAAAGCACGACAACGAGCCTTGACCTTGCGCAACCCGGCCGTGTTCCGACTGTGCGACGCTCATCCCCATTTTCGTTTTACATTGCGGCCGTGCCGCGGGGGAGTCTGTCATGTTGAGCCGTCGGTTCAAACTCGCGGGGCGCAGCCTCGTGCCCATCGTCCAGGGTGGGATGGGCGTCGGGATTTCGGCACACCGGCTGGCCGGGGCGGTGGCGCGCGAGGGCGGTGTCGGCACCATCGCCAGCATCGATCTGCGCCATCATCATGCCGACCTGGCCGCCGCCACCGAGAAATCCCACGACAAGGACGCCATCAATGCCGCCAACCTGGTGGCGCTGGACCGCGAGATCCGCGCCGCGCGCGTGGGCAGCGAGGGCCGCGGCCTGATTGCCGTGAACGTGATGAAGGCGGTGGAGTCGCATGCCGCGCTGGTGCGCCAGGCGTGCGAGAGCGGCGCAGAGGCCATCGTCATGGGCGCGGGCCTGCCGCTGGACCTGCCCGAACTGACCGCCAATCATCCCGAGGTCGCGCTGATCCCGATCCTGTCCGATTCGCGCGGCGTGGGCGTGGTGCTCAAGCGCTGGATGAAGAAGGCGCGGCTGCCGGATGCGATCGTCATCGAGCACCCGGCGCACGCGGGCGGGCACCTGGGCGCGGCGCGCATCGAAGATCTGCGCGACGAGCGCTTCTCCTTCGCGCGCGTGCTGGACGAGTGCCGCGAGCTGTTCATCAAGCTCGGGCTGGCCGCGGAGCAGATTCCGCTGATCCTCGCGGGCGGCATCGATTCGCACGCCAAGGTCCGGCACTGGCTCGACAAGGGGGCCGCCGCCGTGCAGCTCGGCACCGCCTTTGCAGTGACGGAAGAGGGCGATGCGCATCCCCGCTTCAAGCGCGTGCTGACCGGCGCGGAAGACGGCGACATCGCGGAGTTCATCAGCGTGGCGGGGTTGCCGGCGCGCGCCGTGATGACGCCCTGGCTGTCGCGCTACCTGTCACGCGAGACTGCGCTGCAGGCCAAGGCCAAGGTGCGGGATTGCCTGCAAGGGTTCGATTGCCTGCAGACCTGCGGGCTGCGCGATGGGATCGGCAAGGTCGGGCAGTTCTGCATCGACCTGAAGCTGGCGCAGGCACTGCGCGGCGATGTGGAGCGCGGGCTGTTCTTCCGCGGGGCCGGGAAGCTGCCGTTCGGGCAGGCGATCCGGCCGGTGCGGGAGCTGATGTATTACCTGTTGACCGGCGAAAAGACCTGCATCGCGCCGGAGGCACCTGCCGTGGCAGGCTAGTCCGGCGGCGGTGATCATGCGCCGGGGGCCGGGCCCCCTCAGAACGGCGCCGCGAAGGTCAGCCGCACGCCCTGCTGCAGCCCGCCCATGCCGACCATCACGCTGTAGTCCAGGCCGAACGTGAGCGGGCCGGTGCGGAACTTGGTGCCCAGGCCCACCTGCATGCGGTCGCGGCCATACGGGCCGCCCATCACGTAGTAGGCCGGGCCCGCCGACGCCAGGTCCGCATAGGCGAGGCCGGCGTTGCTCTGGCCGTTGAAGTCGTGCTGGTATTCCACGCGTGCATAGGGCAGGAACGTGCCCCACCGCGTTTTCTGCGCGTATTCCGTGCGCAGGCCCAGGGTGCCGGACACGGTCGTCACCGTCTGTTGGAAGTAGGTCAGCGCGTTGAGGCCGGGGCCGGTCTCGCTGAACTGATCCAGCGTCGATTCCGACACCGACAGGCGCCCGTACGGCGAGATCAGCCAGACGTTGTCGCGGTGCTCGTACCCCGCCGATACCGAGGCGAAGATCTGATGCCCGTTGCGCGAGCCCATCGCGTAGTCATTGGCGTCGCTCACCCAGCGGCGCGAATCGAAGCTCAGCGTACCGAAGCCGGCCACGCCATCGACGAACAGTGTGGGCAGCGGACGATAGCTGCCGTAGAGCGCGAGGCTGTAGCTGTCGCCGGTGCTCTTGGTGCCGGCGTTGCCGATGTCGGTGGAGTCGCGCCCATAGCCGAAGCCTGCTCCCACGGAGAGCCGATCGGACACGCGGTAATCGGCGCCCGCCGTGACGCCGCCGGTCGTGAAGCGGAAGCCCGAGCGTTGCGCGCTCGTGTTGGCGAAACCGAAATCGAGCGTGCCGGCGGTCCAGAAGGCAAGGTCCGGCTGGCTGGTGTCGGCCGTGGCGTCGGCGCCGGGCAGGTCCGGGCCGGCGTCTGCGTTGCCCGTGTTGTTCCTGGTCTCTCCATTGCGCTTGCCGCGGGCGAGCGCCGGTTGGCCGGCGGTGCCATCGCCGCGCAGGCAGGCGTCGCGGGCGGCAATGCCGAAGACGTCCTGGCAGCGCGCCTGCGCATCGCCGCGCGGGCTCGGCAGTGCCACCGTGAGGCCGTTGCCGGACGGTGCGCGGCCGGTGCCGTGCAGGGCTTCGAGCCGCTGATGGTAGTTGGCGATCTGCGTGGTGGCGAAGCGGCGCGCGGCCTGGATCTGCGCATTGATCAGACCGTTGACGTCCGGGTCCGTGGACGGATCCCGCCGGGGTGCCACGGTGACCTGCACCACGGCCGGCGTGGAGGTGGCGACGGCATTGGACAGCGTGTAGGTCAGGGTAGCCGTGCCGCTGAAAGCGCTGGCCGGCGTGAAGCTGAGCAGGTAGACCGGTGCCGCCGCGGCGAGGGGCTTGATGCCCGCCGTGGCCTGCGATGTCTGCTGCGTGATGGTGGCCGTGCCGGCGTTGGCCGGTACGACCGACACGATGGCCGCGCCGGTGAACGGCCCGCCGGTGGCGCCGTCGGTGAGGTCGACGTTCACGGCCTGGCCCGCTGCCGTGCTGGCCGTCTTCTGCGTCACGGCGATCGGCATGGCATTGACGGTCACCGTCGCCTGGATCGGCGTGGAGGTGCCGGCCGTGTTGACCAGCGCGAAGGTGAAGGTGACGTTGCCCGAGGTGGTCGGCGTGGGCGTGTAGACGATGTCCAGGCCATTGACCACGGCCGTGCCGCTCGCGGGCGCGGTCACGATCGCCACCGCCGAGAACGGTCCGCCGGTCGCGTTGGCCGTGGGGTGCAGCGTGACCGGCGTGGTGGATGGGGTGGTCGCGGTCACGGGCGGTGCGGTCCCGATGGTCTGCCCGACCGCGAGCGTGTAGCTGCGCGTGCCGCTGTATGGCGCGCCGGTGCCCGTGCTGCTGTCGGTTGCCCGGATGGTGACGGTGCTGCTGCCCAGGGCGGTGGGCGTGCCGCTCAGCACGCCGGTGGTGCCGTTCAGGCTCATGCCGGCCGGCAGCGTTCCGGAAGCCACGGCGTAGGTGTACGGCCCGATGCCGCCGCTGGCCGTGAGCGTCTGGCTGTAGGCCGCATTGAGCGTGGCGCCTGGCACGGTGGTCGGGTTCAGTACGATGGTCGCGGCGCCGATGGTGAAGCTGTAGGCGCGGCTGGCGGTAAAGCTGTTGGCATCCGTTGCCGTGGCGGTGAAGCTGAAACTGCCGCCCGCGGTGGGTGTGCCGGACAGCACGCCCGCGCTGCTGAGCGACAGACCGGCCGGCAGCGCGCCGCTGGTCACTGCATAGGTGTATGGCGCGGTCCCGTTGCTGGCCGTGAGGGTCTGGCTGTAAGCCGTGCCGAGGGCCGGGTTGGGCAGGGTCGCCGGGGCCACGGTCAGCGTGGGAGCGCTGATCGTCAGCGTGTACGTGCCGGAGACGGCATAGGGGCCCGAGCCCGAGCTGCTGTCGGTGGCGGTGACGGTGAAGCTCACCGCGCCGGCCGTGGTCGGCGTGCCGGACAGCGTGCCGGTGCCGGTGTTGAACGCCAGACCGGTGGGCAGGGTGCCGGAGTTGACCGTCAGCGCGTAGGTGTAGGGGCTGTTGCCGCCGCTGGCGGTAAAGGTCTGGCTGTAGCCGGAGCCTGCGACAGCGGTCAGTCCGGCGGTGGACGCCGGCGTGATCGCCAGCGTGGGCGAGCCGACGCTCAGCGTATAGGCCCGGCTGCCGGTGAACGGGCCGGTGCCCGTGGTGCTGTCGGTGGCGCTGATCGTGACGCTGAAGCTGCCGCCCGCGGTCGGCGTGCCCGACAGCGTGCCGGCGCTGCTGAGCGACAGGCCGGCCGGCAGCGCACCGCTGGTCACTGCGTAGGTGTACGGCGCGGTGCCGCCGCTGGCCGTCACGCTCTGGCTGTAGGCCGTGCTGACCGTCGCGCCGGCCAGCGTTGTCGGACTCAGCGCGATGGTCGGTGCGGCCACGGTGAGGCTGTAGCTGCGGGTGCCGCTGTAGGCGTTGGCATCGGTGCCGCGCACCGTGAAGTTGAACGTGCCGGCGGCGGTCGGCGTGCCGGCGAGCGCGCCCGTGCTGGCATTCAGGCTGAGCCCCGCCGGCAGCGTGCCGCTGACCACAGCGTAGCTGTAGGGGGAGGCGCCGCCGCTGGCGGTCACGCTCTGGCTGGTCGCCGTGCCGACCATGACGCTGGACAGCGTGGTGGGGGACAGCGAGATGGTCGGTGCGGAGGTGGTCAGCGTGTAGATTGCCGAGGCCGTATAGGGGCCCGTGCCGGTGCTGCTGTCGGTGCCTGTGACGGTGAAGTTGACCGTGCCGGTCGTGGTCGGCGTGCCGGACAGCACGCCGGTGGCGGTGTTGAACGACAGGCCGGTCGGCAGCGTGCCGCTGTTGACCGCCAGCGCATAGGTGTAGGGCGCCGTGCCGCTGGCCGCGACGAACGATTGGCTATAGGCGACGCCGCCGGTCGCGCTCAGGCTACCTGCCGCGGGCGTGATCGACAGCGTCGGGGCGTTGACCGTGAGCGTGTAGGCACGGCTGCCGGTATAGGGGCCCGTGCCGCCGCTGCTATCGGTGGCGGTCGCGGTGAAGCTGAACGAGCCGCCCGCCGTGGGTGTTCCCGACAGGACGCCGGCTGACGACAGGCTCATGCCCGCCGGCAGCGCACCGGCCGTGATCGCATAGGTGTACGGTGACGTCCCCCCACTGGCACTGACGGATTGGCTGGAGGCCGCCCCGACCGTCGCGCTCGTCAGCGAACTCGGCGACAGGGTGATGGTCGGCGCCGACACCGTCAGGCTGAGCGTGCCGCTGGTGGCCGAGAACGGCCCCGTGCCGGTGCTGCTGTCCGTGGCCGTGATCGCGAAGCTGAAGCTGCCGGAGGAGGTGGGGGTGCCGCTGAGCGTGCCGCCGGTGCTCAGGCTCAGACCCGGCGGCAGCGAGCCGGAGGCGAGCGCATAGGTGTAGGGCGAGGTGCCGCCGCTGGCGGAGGCCACCGACTGGCTGTACGCCGTCCCCACCGTGCCCCCAGCCGGTGCCGACGGCGCGTAGCTGACCGTGGCATTGGACACCGTGATCGTTACCGTGGCCGGCGCGGACGTGCCACCGGCATTGGTCGCCGTGTAGGCAAAGGTGTCGGTCCCGGAGTACGACGCGGTGGGCGTGTAGGTGATCGACGTGCCGCTGGCGGTGGCCGTGCCGTGGCTGGCGGCCGTCGAGACGGCCACGCTGGTGGGCGTGCCGCCGGTGATGTTCAGCGTGATGGCGTTGCTGCTGCTGCCGTGGGCGACGGTGGCGCTGCTCGCGTTCGCCGTGGGCGGCGCGACATAGGTGAAGTGGTCGGCGGCACTGGTCGCGCTGGTGCCGCCGGACGTGGTGACGGTGAGGTCGACCGTGCCCGCCGAGCCGGCCGGCGATGTTGCCGTGATCGACGTGGCGCTGTTGACGGTGAAGCTGCTGGCATTGGTCGAGCCGAACTTGACGGCGGTCGCACCGGTGAAGCCGGTGCCCGTCACGGTGACGCTGGTGCCGCCGCTGGTGCTGCCCGAGGACGGCGAGATGCCCGTCACGGTCGGTCCGGTGCTGGTCACGGTGATGGACAGCGTACCGTTGGGCAGCCAACTGACGCCATCGTTGCTGGTGTAGAACGTGGCGGTGTCGGTGCCGGAAAAATTGGTGGGCGGAGTGTAGACGAACCCGTTGGTGTTGGGATCGCCCGACGGCGGTACCGAGCCGTTGTAGATCGCGACCGTGCCGCCCTGCGTCGTCGCCGTGTTGACGACCGGTCCGCTTGAGCTGTTGGCGTCGCCGGCGGAGTCGTAGGCGATGCCGATCAAGAACGGATCGCAATTCGATGTGTTGGTGCTGGTGAAGACGTAGGCCTTCTGCGTATTGGCGGTGGTCGAGAAGGAGACCGTGCACGCCGCGGCCCACACCGGGGACGACAGCATCATCTGGCAAGCCCCCAGCGCCAGCATCGCCAGCACGCTTCGTCGCATCCCCGCGCGGATGCATGTGCCGATGTGGCCGAGCATCGACAACCCGGTAAGCAAGCGCCAGCCGGGCAGGATCGTTTGTGTCAGCGTGCGCATTTTTTCCCTCGTCCCGCTCGTGATGGCGGGTGTTTTCTAGTCGGCGTTTCGGGAAAATCAGCCCGGGTTGCTGTCGGGCTTCCCTTGGTGCGAGGGAAATGGGATGTGGATAATGCCGCCGGCAGCCATTGGCGCAGGGAAAACCCTGTGCGGCTTGCCGGCGTTAACCCGTATGGATACTCCCTCCGCTAAGCGACATTGCCATTTTTTTGATTTTGGCGGTCATGTCGATTTTGAAGCGATGCTAGGGAAAGCGGATCACACCGTCAAGGCCGTTATTCACGCATTTGTGGCTTTGTGTAAGGGTTAACGAGATTTTAGATTTAATGAAATCTGATTTTCTGGTTATTAAATCAAAATCGCGGGTGTTGCTGTCCTGTTCATGTGTGGCAGTTCGCGGAAGAATCAAATTGCAGTATCAAAGCCGTCGGTGGTAAAAATGCCGGAAGCCGCTGCACAAGAATTGAATATCGTGGCGTTCCCACATTGCGAGGAGAGGCTGTGGATCAATATCTCGGCGAAATTCGCTTATGCGCATTTTCATATCCACCAAAAGGATGGGCTGCATGCAATGGCGCGCTGTTGCCGGTTGCGCAGAACGCGGCGCTGTTTTCGCTGCTGGGAACGCAATATGGCGGCAACGGTGTCAGCACCTTCGCGCTGCCGGACCTGCGGGGCCGTACCCCTTTGCATCGGGACTACGTCAACTCGAACGTGGGCACCGTGGGCGGTGTGGAGACCGTGACCCTGCTCTCCGCGCAATTGCCGGTGCACAATCACCTCTTCAACGTGTCGTCCAGTCCCGCCACCGCGACGAACGTGGGGGCGGCGCTGAACCACGTGCTTGCCGCCAGCAACCTCTATAGCGCGACCGACCCCTCCATCGGTGGTCCGGGCACGGCGCTCTATGCCGCGCCCGGTCCCCTGGCCGAGCTGTCCGGCGAGGCCTGCGGCAGCATGGGTGGCGCGCAGGCGCACCAGAACATGCAGCCGTCGCTGGTGTTGAACTACATCATCGCGCTGACCGGCATTTTCCCGTCGCGCAACTGAGGACGCATCATGGAACCCTTCATCGGTGAGATCCGCATGTTTGCCGGCAACTATGCCCCGCAGGGCTGGCTGCTGTGCCAAGGCCAGGTGATCGACATCTCCACGAACGAGGTCCTTTACGCGCTGCTCGGCACCATCTACGGTGGCGATGGGCGGACCACGTTCGCGCTGCCCGACCTGCGGGGCCGGCTGCCGGTCGGTCAGGGGCAGGGCGTCGGCCTGACTGCCCGCACCATCGGCCAGAGCATGGGCGTCGAAGACGTGACGCTCACCCAGGCCCAGATTCCGTCGCACAGCCACGCCCTGTTCGCGACCAGCGGTACGGCGACCACCATCACGCCGGGCCCCGGCACGATGCTCGCCACGGTGTCGAACCCGCAGGGCTTCTACAACGCCGGCACGGCCAATCCGCCGACCAAGGCGGCGTTTTCCGGCCAGGCCGTTGCCGTGGCCGGCGCCAGTCTGCCGCATTCGAACCACATGCCGACGGCGTCCATCAATTACATCATCGCCATCACGGGCATCTACCCGTCGCAGAACTGAACAGGGGGGAGGCACATGTCAGATCAATTCATCGGCGAGATCCGGATCTTCGGTTTCAATTTCGCCCCCGTGGATTGGGCGGCCTGCGACGGCGCGCTGATGCCGGTTTCGCAGAACGCCGCGCTGTTCGCCATTCTCGGCACGACTTACGGCGGCACCGGCTCTACGACCTTCGGCTTGCCCGACCTGCGCGGCCGCGCGGTGATGGGGCCGGTGGGCGGCGTACTGAACGCGCTGCAGGGCACGGCAACCGTTTCGCTGACGCAGAGCGAAATGCCCATGCATTCGCACACCGCTTATGGGGACAACGCGCGCGCGGCGTCTCCCACCGCGGCGGGCAGGCTGCCGGCGCGCTTCATGGTGGCGCACAACCAGTCCTTCATCGCAACGGATGCCACGCCGGCGCCCGTCATGACCACGCTGGCGCCGCAGACCGTCGGCGCTGCCGGCGGCGGCGGGGCGCACGAAAACCGCCAGCCCTACCTGGGCGTGAATTACTGCATTGCGCTGCAGGGCGCCTGGCCCCCGCATCCCTGAAGCCGGCCGTGGCTGTTCCGAGCGGGCGGTGCCGCGCAGTACCGCTCGCGTCCGATTTCCGCATGCGATCCGTCTCCATTGTTTCCATGACCGTTTCCGCCGAGTTGTTCCTGCCGCATGTCGGCACCGCATTCTCCGTACGCTGGCAAGCCGATGAGGCAACCGACCCGCCCATCACGCTGCGCCTCGATGAAGTCGCAATCGCCAAGACTGCGCGCGCGGACCATCGTGCGTTCTCGCTGTTCTTCGTGGGCGATGCCGCTTTCATGCTGCAGCAGGGGACTTACTTTCTGCGGCATGCCGCGCTGCCTGAGCAGCCGATGTTCCTCGTGCCGATTGCCGGGCCGCGCGACGGCTACCGTTACCAAGCCTGCTTCAACCTCGCCTGAGCCGCGACCGCCAAGCCTGCATGCCTATCCTCGCGATCGATCGGCCCGGCGCGGCCCTGCGTCCCGTGACGCAGCACGACCAGCCTTTCCTGCTGAGCCTGTACGCGTCCACGCGCGAGGCGGAATTGCGCCTGACCGACTGGACCGATGCGCAGAAGCAGCAGTTCGTGCGCATGCAGTTCGATGCGCAGCAGCGCGCGTATTTCGGCTATCCCGATGCCGAGTTCTTCCTGATCCTGCAGGACGGCGCGCCCGCGGGGCGGATCTATCTGCAGCATCGGCAGGACGCGATCCTGGTGATCGATGTGTCCCTGCTGCCGGCGTTCTGCGGCCGCGGGATCGGCAGTGCGGTGCTGGCGGCGGTCTTCCGGCTGGCGGCGCAGGCCGGCAAGCGCGTCCAGATCCATGTCGAACGGTTCAACCCGGCGCAGCGGCTGTACCAGCGCCTGGGGTTCCGGCTGGTGGAAGACAAGGGCGTATACCTGTTCCTGGAGTGGGGCGGTGTGACGGCCTGAGCGTCTGGAGTCCGCGCTCCAGTACCGTGCGCGAGGGGTGGTCTACCATGGGGTTCCGATCATGACGATCAGCCCAGGAGACCTCCCATGTCCGCCGAGGCCACCCATCGCGTCTTCAACCAGGTCCCCGACCTCGCGCATTTCAACCCGTTCACGTCGGACACCACGCTGCAGGGTGCGCTCGACCGGCTGGGCGGAGGCTGGCATGCCGATGCATTGAGGGTGTTCGGCGAGGCGCTGGGGGCGCCCCGCACGCTGGCCTGGGCGGCCGAGGCCAACCGGTATCCGCCCGAGCTCCACACCCATGCCCGCACCGGCGAGCGCATCGACAGCGTGCGCTTCGATCCGGCCTGGCATGCGCTGCTCGGGCTGATGCGCAGCGAGGGCCTGCAGGCGCTGCCGTTTGCGCAGCCCCGCGCCGGCGCCTGGGCTGTGCGCACCGCCGGGTATTTCATGCAGGCGCAGATCGAGTCCGGCTCGCTGTGCCCGGCCACCATGACCTTCGCCAGTATCCCCGTGCTGCAGAAGGAGACCGCGCTGTTCACCGACCTGGCGCCGCGCCTCTACGCCCGCGAGCACGATGCGCGCGATCTGCCGTGGCGGCAGAAGACCGCCATCCTGATCGGCATGGGCATGACGGAAAAGCAGGGCGGCTCGGACGTGCGCAGCAACACCACCGTGGCGGTGCCGCTGCGCGGAGAAGGGCGCGGCGCCACGTATGCCCTCACCGGGCACAAGTGGTTCTTCTCCGCGCCGATGTGCGATGCGCACCTGGTGGTGGCGCGCATGGGCGCGGAGGACGGGCCGCTGTCGTGCTTCTTCGTGCCGCGTCGGCGCGATGGCGGCAGCAAGAACCCGGTCCAGATCCAGCGGCTGAAGGACAAGCTCGGCAACCGCTCCAACGCGAGCAGCGAGGTGGAGTTCCGCGGGGCGGAGGGCATCCTGATCGGCGAGGCGGGGCGCGGCATCCCGACCATCATCGAGATGGCGACGCACACGCGGCTCGACTGCGTGATCGGCAGCGCGGCCATCCTGCGCCACGCGCTGATGCAGGCGCTGCACCATGCGCGCCACCGCATGGCGTTCGGCCGCCTGCTGGTGGATCAGCCGTTGATGCGCAATGTGCTGGCCGACCTCGCGCTCGAATCCCAGGCCGCCACGCTGCTGATGATGGCGCTGGGCAGCGCGTTCGAGCGGGCCGAGGCCGATCCGGTCGCCGCCGCCTGGAAGCGCATCGTCACGCCGGCGGCCAAGTTCTGGGTCTGCAAGCGCGCTATCGAGGCTACCGGCGAGGCGATGGAGGTGTGGGGCGGCAACGGCTACGTGGAAGAGAGCCCGATGGCCCGCCTGTACCGCGAGGCACCGGTCAACTCCATCTGGGAGGGCTCGGGCAACGTGATGTGCCTGGACGTGCTGCGCGCCATCGGCCGCGCGCCGGACGACGCGCTGCGGCTGATGCAGGACATCGGTGAGCGCGCGCGGGGCCATCGTGCCGTGCGGGCCGAGCTGGCGGCGCTGCAGGCGCTGCTGCACCAATCCGGTGATATCCAGGAGGCCGCCGCGCGGCGCATCGCCCAGGGACTGGCGCTGACAGCCCAGGCCGCGCTGATGTTGGCCCATGCGCACGCCGACGACGCCGAGCGCTTCATCGCCAGCCGTTTCCATCACCAGCACGGCCGCGTGTTCGGCACGGTGGAGGGCAACACGCAGGAACTGGGGGCGGTGCTGCAGCGTGCGTGGCCGGTCTGAGGCCGGGGCGCGGCAAGGAAACAACGCCTGCGGCGACATGCCGCATCGGTCGCACGACCGCGCTGACGGCTCATCCGGCATCCCGGCGCGCCGCGGATGGCGTGGTATCGCCAGATTTTTCGCTTGGCATGCCGATGATTGTCCTGTCAACTTACCGTGAGGTAAGTTGAGGATTGTTAGCAAGTCGCCGCATAATGCGTGCTCCATGGCTCGGGCGTGACGTCGCCCATCGCCTGGCGCCCGCCAGGACACCGCGACACCTCTCCCATGCCATCCCGCGCCACCGGGCACCCGGATATCGCGCGGGCCGTCGTGTCGCAAGGGCAGCGAGACGACGTGCGCCCATATACCAGCCCTAAACTTCGAGGATCCCACAATGCTGTTCTCCGCACGCACGCGGCGCCTTGCTGTGCTTGCCGTTCCCCTGGCGGTTTCCGCCGTCCACGCCATGGCCTCCACCCCGACGCTGGATCGCATTCACGACACCGGCACCATCCGGCTGGCCTACCGTGAAGATTCGGTTCCGTTTTCCTACACCGACGGCGGCAAGCCGATCGGCTATTCCATCGACATCTGCTCGCGCGTGGTCGACGCCATCCGGACCTCGCTCAAGCGGCCGGAACTGAAGGTGCAGTACGTGCCGGTGACGGCGGCCAACCGGATGGACACCATCGCGAGCGGCAAGGCCGACCTCGAATGCGGCTCCACCAACAACGCGCCGGAGCGTCGCGAGAAGGTGGCCTTCACCATCCCGCACTACATCACCAAGGGCCGCATGCTGGTCAAGGCGAGTTCGGGCCTGCAGCAATGGGAAGACCTGCACGGCAAGACGGTGGTGGCCGCGCGCGGCTCGAGCGCCGCCGACGTGATGCACAAGCTGAACGACGCCGCCGGCCTGGGCATGCGCACCGTGGACACGAACGACCTGAAGACGGCGTTCAGCATGCTCAGCACCGGCAAGGCCGACGCCTTTGCGGGTGACGATGTGCTGCTCGCGGGTATGCGTGCCACCTCCGACAATCCGACGGACTACGTGGTCGCCGGCAAGACGCAGCTGGTGTCGTCGTACGCGATGATGATGAGCAAGCAGGACGCGGAGTTCAAGAAGCTGATCGACCAGTCGATGACGCGGCTGATCGTCGACGGCGAGGTGCAGAAGCTGTACAAGAAGTGGTTCCAGCAGCCGATTCCGCCCAACAACCTGAACCTGCAGATTCCGATGAGCTATCTGCTGCGCGACTCCTTCCACATCCCCACCGACAGCGCAGGCAACTGACGCGTCTAGCGTGCCTCGGCCAGCGCGGGCTGCGCCGGGGTGCCGCTCCCCACGTCGAGCACCGGCCGGCCGCCCTGGCGGATCAGGTCGGCCGCGCGCTCGGCGATCATGATGACCGGCGCGTTGGTGTTGCCGCCGATGAGCGTCGGCATCACCGAGGCGTCGATCACCCGCAGCCCCTCGATGCCGCGTACGCGCAGCTCGGGATCGACCACCGCCGCGGGGTCGTCCGCGCCGCCCATGCGGCAGGTGCCGACCGGGTGGTAGATGGTGTCGGCGTGGCGGCGGATCAGCGTGCGCACGGCTTCGTCGTCCGAGCCATCGCCGCGCATCCCTTCCGAATACAACTCACGTCCCCCCAGTTCGGCCAGCGGCCGCTGTGCGAGGATGCCGCGCACGGCGCGGAACCCCGCCATCGTGCCCGCCATGTCGGCCGGATCGGGCAGGAAGCGCGGATCGATGAGCGGCCCCTCGCGCGTGTCGGCCGAAGCCAGGCGCACTTCGCCGCGGCTTGCCGGACGCAGCACGCACACGTGGCATGAATAGCCGTGGCCGTAGTTGAAGGTGCGGTTGTGGTTGTCGGCCATGGCGACGACGAAATGCAGTTGCAGGTCCGGTTCGCGCAGGTCGGGCCGGCTCTTGATGAAGCCGCCTGCCTCGGCGAAGTTGGTGGCGATCATGCCGCGGCGTTCGCGCCGGTAGCGCAGGATCTCGCGCAGCATGCGCACACTGCCGCGCAGCGAATAGCCGATCAGGTCGAGGTTGAAGACCTTCTTGTGCAGGATGATGTCGGGATGGTCCTGCAGGTTCTGGCCGACGCCGCACAGGTCCTGCACCACCGGAATCCCCAGCGCGCGCAGATGCGCCGTCGGGCCCACGCCCGAAGCCATCAGCAACTGCGGCGAACCGAACGCCCCCGACGACACGATCACCTCGCGCCGCGCGCGCAGCGTCTCGGTGCGGCCGCCGCGGTCCACCGTCACGCCCGTCGCGCGCTTGCCTTCGAAGGCGATGCGCAGCGCCTGCGTGCCGGGCAGCACCGTCAGCAGGCGCCGTCCGCGGTTGAACGCGGTGTCGGTCCTGTCGCCGCCATGCAGACAGGCGCGCGCGGCATTCCAGCGCTCCCCGTTGAATTGCGTGACCTGGTAGAGCCCGACCCCTTCCTGCTCGGGGCCGTTGACATCGTCGTTGTGGCGGTAGCCCGCGGCCACCGCCGCCTCCACGAAACGCTGCGCGATCGGGTTGCCGGTGCGCGGGTCGCTCACATGCAGCGGGCCGTTGCCGCCGTGCAGCGGATCGTCGTCGCGGCCCGCGACACGCTCGTTGCATTCCGATCGCTTGAAGTACGGCAGCACGTTGTCCCAGCCCCAGCCGGTGCAGCCGAGCGCGGCCCAGTGGTCGTAGTCGTGCCGGTGGCCGCGGGTGTAGATCATCGCGTTGAGCGATGAGCTGCCGCCCAGGCCGCGCTCGCGCGGCTGATAGCCCCGGCGCCCGCCCAGCCCCGGCTGCGGCGTGGTCAGGTAGGCGTAGTTGCGTGCGTTCCTGAACGGCAGCGAGACCGCGCAGCCCGCCGGCACCCACACGGAGAAATGGTGGTCGTGCGGCCCCGCTTCCAGCAGCGCGACCGACACGTCGGGATCTTCGGTCAGGCGGCTCGCCAGCGCGCAGCCGGCCGAGCCGGCGCCGACGATGACGTAGTCGAAGGTGAGCGAATCGGCGGGGGCGGGCGTGGACATGGGCGTCTCCGGGTGGGTGCATCCTCTTGTCTCGGGCGGGCGACGCTTGCGGGCGTGCCGCCGCTCGGGGTTCCACCATCGCAGGCCGGGCCTTGTGTTTCAAACACCGTGGGGCGGGGCATTAGAGGCAGTGTTCGATGTCGTGCAGCAAACGGAGGCCCCGTCATCGTGCGAATGGCGTCAGCAGGACAAATCCGCCATGTGGCAGTGCATTCGGCTGTGAGCGAGCGGTCCGCACCATCAGCGTTTGCGCTGTCGCCGATGGCGGCGGATTCCGATAGCGGCGAGGTGTCGGGCTGGCTATGTTGGCGGTCGAGCCTTTTTTCCGCGCATCCGGGATGCTGGCTCGAACTGAAAGAACTTGTGGAGATGTGCAATGACTGAGCCCCGCTTTAAGAGCGATGCCTCTGCGGCCGTCCATAGTGCCGCTTCCGGCTTGCATCGCGCAGGCCTCATCGGCAAGAAGACCATGCGCGAATACGACACGCTCTGCGTCGAAGCCGCGCCGGATTTCGATGCGCGGGCCATCGCCCGCATCCGGAAGTCGGTCAACGTCAGCCAGAGCGTGTTTGCCGCCTATCTCAACACGACCACGTCAACGGTTCGGCAGTGGGAGCAGGGGGACAAGAAGCCGAGCGGCATGGCGGCACGCTTGCTTCAGCTTGTGCAAAAGCACGGGCTGGCGGTGTTCTCGTAAAGCCGGGGACGGCTGCGGGCCGGCAAGCCGCGCCGTGTGGATCTGGCCTCGGTCTCGCGGGGGCTTCGCAAATAAAAACCCCGCCATCGGGCTAATGCAGTTCAGTTAAGGCAAAAAAGGCCGCCCCGATTGACGTCGGGGCGGCCTTTTTCCTTGTTGTTGACTCAGTTCGCGTTGCTGCGAGCCAGCCAAGTCACGCTTAACTGAACTGCATTACCGCCATCGGGCGGGGTTCCTGCCGCGGCAATCAGCGTGCTCAGGCCTGCGGCGTCGAGCCGTCCGGCGCGGCCGCCTGATCGTCGGCCTTGGCTTCCTCTTCCTTCTTCTCCAGTGCGCCTTCCAGCGCGCCGGCGCCCTTGAAGCCCGCGATGGCTGCGATGCCCTTGGTCAGGAGCGAGGCATCCGGGTCGAGTTTTTCCGTTGCTTCCACTGCCGCGACCGCGCCTGCGATCTTGCCGACTTCATCCAACAGTCCCATGGCTATTCTCCTTGCAGGTTGGGGGAGGCTCATGGTGGCACGATCGCGCGGGACAAAGTACACCGACTGTAAAAATTTTTTGAGCTGGCCGCGGCGAGCGGATCGGGCGTCACGCCGTAGCCATCACTTGGCGCGTTCGGCACCGGTGCGCTGCGGGGACGGACGTACCGGCGCCCCGCGCGGGCGGGGCGTCGGCATCCTTCGTTGGTGGGGCCTGGCCGCTGCGCTCTTATGGCACCGCGACGATGGCGAACGCGCGTGGCAGCAGCCCAGTCTGCGCGGTGGCGACGGAGGTCAGCGCGCCGGTGCTGCTGTCCACCTTGTAGGCGACCACGTCATGGTCCACGCCGTTGACGATGTAGGCGATGCTGCCGGCGTCGTTGAGCGTGATCGCCAGCGGATCGTTGCCGGTGGCGAGCGTGCTCTTGAGCGTCAGCGCGCCGGTGCTCGTGTTGATGGCGAAGATGCTGACCGTGTTGTCGAACACGTTGCCCACGTACGCGAACAGGCCGGACGGATGGACGGCGATCGGGATCGGCCCCTGCCCGGTGGCCACCGGCGAGCCCACGGCGGTCAGCACGCCGGTGGTCGTGTTGATGGCGTACACCTGCACGGTGTTGTCCTGCGAGTTGGCCACGTAGGCGAACGTGCCGGCCGGATGCAGCGCGATGTAGAACGGCGCATTGCCGGTGGCGACCGGGCTGCCCACCGCCGTGAGCGCGCCGGTGGCGCCGTTGATCGAGAAGACCATGGCCGATGGCGTGCCTGTTCCGTTGGCCGCGTTCACCACGTAGGCGAAGGTGCCCGTCTTGTTGATGGCGATGGTGTACGGATTGGTGCCTGCCGCGATGGTGCCGATCGAGGTGAGCACGCCGGTCGTCGCATTGATCGAGAAGCCTGACAGCGTGTTGTCGCCGAAGTTGGTGGTGTACGCGAACGTGCTGGCCGGCGTGCGCGCGATGTTGAAGGGCTGCGCGCCCGTCGCGGCCGGTGAGCCCGAGACGGTCAGCAGGCCGGTCTCCGAGTTGATCGCCAGTGTGGTGACGCTGTTGTCGTTGCCGTCGACCACGTAGACGAACTTGCCGGCCTTGTCCGCGATCAGCGACAGCGGCCCGTGGCCCACCGAGATGGGCGTGCCGATCAGGGTCGGCGCGCCGGTGGTCGGGTCCAGTGTGTAGGCCGACACCGTGTTGTCGTTCGAGTTGGCCGCATAGGCGAACAGCGGCCGCGCCGAGCAGGTCACGGCGATGTTGGTGACGTTGGCCGAGCCCACCGTGCCGCTGCCGTTGGCGATCGTGCACTGCTGCCCGGACGGGCGCGTGCCCACGGTGGCCGCGTATTTCGCGCCGCTCGCCAGCGCCGTGGGGAACTGGAAGTTGCCATTGGCGGTGACGGTGACAGCGTCGCCGCCGTTGTCCAGCAGCTTCACCGACAGCCCTGTGCCCAGGCCGGCTACCGTGCCGCCCACCGAATAGGTCGGCGCAGGGGCAGGCGCGGGTGTTGGCGACGGCGTCGGTGAAGGCGTCGGTGAAGGCGCCGGTGACGGCGTGGGTGTTACGGAGTTGCTCGGCGGCGGCGCCGTGGTGGTGGCGGCCGTGTCGTCGCCACCGCCGCCGCAGGCAGACAGCCCGATCGACAGCGTGGCCGCTAACGCCAGCGCCATGCCGCGTCGCGGCAGCGCATGCAGGACACGCGGTGCCCCTGACGGGCAGGGCTGCACCGCCCCCCGCCCTGCCGCCGCTGATTGCCCCGTCCGGGCAGGACGTTCCTCGGTCATGGTAGCCCCCGTTCTTCGCTCCCTGTTTGCGAAAGCATAGGAGCCGGTCCGCGTCTATCGACATAGGCCAATTGACCGACACAGGCCTCGGCCACACGCTCTATCGGCTGCGGTGCGCGCCGCGCCAGCATACCGTTTGCGCACGCCGCGTACGGCGTGTACACGCTTATCATACGGAGCGCTGTCTTTACGTCCTGACCTGACCCACCGGAGATGCAATGAAACTGATCGGCATGCTCGATTCGCCCTATGTGCGCCGCACCGCCATTTCGCTCAAGCTGCTCGGGCTGCCGTTCGAGCATGCGCCGGTGTCGGTGTTCCGCCATTTCGATGCGTTCAGCGCCGTCAACCCGGTGGTGAAGGCGCCCACGCTGGTGTGCGACGACGGCACGGTGCTGATGGACTCGACGCTGATCCTCGACTACGCTGAGGCGCTGGCCGGCCGCAGCCTGATGCCGGCCGCGCTGCCGGCGCGCCTGCAGGCCTTGCGCATCGTCGGCCTGGCGCTGGCGGCCTGCGAGAAGTCGGTCCAGCTCGTCTACGAATTCAACCAGCGTCCCGCCGAGAAAACGCACGCCCCGTGGGTCGAGCGGGTACAGGGCCAACTGCGCGCCGCCGTCGGGGCGCTGGAGGCCGCACTGCACGACGTGCCTGCGCCGGTCGACCCGCGCGCCCTGGCCCAGCCGGACCTGACCACCGCCGTGGCGTGGGGCTTCATCCAGCTGACCGTGCCCGACCGCGTGGCGGCGGCGGACTATCCGCGCCTGGCGGCCTTCGCCGCGGCGGCGGAGCGGCTGGATGTTTTTCGCGAGACGCTGATCGAGTAAGGCGCGAAGCGCGCGCTCAGGCCGCCGGCCGCTGGACCGAAGCCTGACGGTACAGCGCGTGGATGATGTCGGCCTGTGTGAGGATGCCGGCCAGCCCTCCGTGCGCATCCACCACCGGGATATGGTGGTGTCCGGCGCTGGCGAACAGCGGCACCAGGTCGGCCATCGGCGCATCGGCGCGGATGGTGAGCACGCGCGGCGTCATCACGCCGCTCACGCGCGGCGGGGTCATCGCGCCGATGGCGAACCAGTCGCGCAGCCGTTGGCGCGGCGCGCGCGCGGCCGTGCCGGTCAGGTCCGCGCGCGTGACGATGCCGATCAGCCGGCGACCGTCGTCGAGCACGGGCAGTGACTTCACGCCATGCCGCTGCAGCAGGCGCAGTGCGTGCTGCACCGAGGTGGCCGCCGACACCGTCACCACCGAGGGCGTCATGATGTCTGCGCAGGTGAGCGCGTGGAAGGTGCGGGCATACGCCTGCTGCTGTATCTCCTGCAGCAGCGCGGTCAGGTCTTCGGGGGCGATGTCGAGCCACTCGCCCTGGCGCCGCAGCGCGGCGAGCACATCCGCGCGGGTCAGCCCGCCGGGCGGCGGCGCATGCTCGGTGCCCGCCCGGCGATGGGCATGCGGATACCGGTGCCCGGTCGCGGCGTGGTACGCGATCGCGGCTACCAGCAGCAGCGCCGACTGCGCGGCCACCGGCTCCAGCACGAAGCGGTAGCCCAGCGCATGGACCGCCGGCCCACCGAGGACCGCCGTCAGCGCCACCGCGCCCGAGGGCGGATGCACGCAGCGCAGCGCGAACATGCCGCCGATGGCCAGCGACACCGCCAGCGCGGACGCCAGCACCGGATCCCCGATCATCCGCGCGCAGGTCACGCCCACCACGGAGGCCACCAGGTTGCCGCCGATGATGGACCACGGCTGCGCCAGCGGACTGGCCGGCACGGCGAACAGCAGCACCGCCGAAGCGCCCATCGGTGCCACCAGCAGGGGAATGGGCGCCGGGCCGCCGGGCATGTAGTGCATCGCCGCGCCGGTGAACAGGATGCCGACCAGCGCGCCGGCCGCCGAGCGCAGGCGCTCGGTCCAGCGGACGGTCACGGGAGCAGGCGCGAAGCTGGCAAGCCAGCGCAGAAGGGCAAGGCGGCGGTACACGATGGGTCCGGGGGCGGGGGATCGGTGATTGCCTGTGGCAGGCTCACCTTGCTACGTGACAAGGGCTTTCTTTGCCGGGAGGCGCCGGACTGGGAAGCGGACTATATCATGCTGTGATACAAATCGACGCGTGACGGGACACCACCCGGGTCGGGGGCGCGGGCCGATGTGTGACATGGGTCGTCACCAGGATGTCACGCGCACGTCACTAACGCTATCGATACTCCCGTGCTTTGCCCTTCACACGGGACCCGTCGGTCCGGCTGCTCCATGTCCTTCACCACCACGCGTTTCCAATCCGGCCTCGTCGCGGTCTGCGGCGCCCTTGCCCTGACCGCTTGCGGCGGCGGCGATGACAACACCACCGGCGACAGCACCGTCGCCACCGTCCAGGCCATTCCCGCGCCGCCCGCCGATCCGGGCTTTGTCGATTCGGCCCCGGTGGCGACGTCGGTACCGGCTTTCGTCGACAACATCGCCACCAACCAGCGCGGCGATGCGCGCTATGCGACGCTGGGCACCAACGCCGGCGTGCGCCTGTTCACGCGTTTCCTGGACCTGTGGCAGCCGCTGACGGAGATCGTCGATGCCGGCGTGTCGGCGCCCGCGAACGGATCGTTCCCCGCGGTGGTCGCCTCGACCTGGACGGGCCTGCCCAACGACGGCACGGCCGGCGGCACCCAGCTCAATCTGCCGGTGCTCAGCGCAAACGTTCAATATGTCGTCAGCGCCACCACCGGCCGCACGCAGGCCCAGGCCGACGCAGCCTACTTCGACGACCGGCGCGGCAAGGGCTACAGCGTGACCGACGGCATGGGGCCGCTGACCACCGCCTGGCGCACGCTGACGCAGCAGACCACCTCCATCACCACCGTGCCGGCGGATGCCACCACGGTGCTGTACAGCGACTCCGGCAACAACACCGGCGTCGGCACCGCGAGCGGCAACACCACCTTCGGCAAGGTGGTGGACCTGATCAACACCATGGGCAACAACGCCTCCACCGAGCCGGCCAAGCGCTTCTACAAGTACGCGCGGCCGTATCGCTGGAGCAGCAGCGTGGTCGTGGTGCCGACGCTGGTGCCGGCCGAGAGCTCGACGCCGTCCACCGACGGCGGCTTCATCAGCGGCCATTCCGCCGAGGCCGTGCGCGATGCCATGGCGATGGCCTACCTGGTGCCCGAGCGCTTCCAGCAGATGCTGGCGCGCGGCCTGGAGCTGGGCGAGAACCGCATCTTCGCGGGCATGCATTCGCCGCTGGACGTGATCGGCGGCCGCATGCTCGGCTTGGCCGCGGTGGCCGCCAACCTCTATGACCCGGCCAACGCCACGCTCAAGGCCACCGCCTACACCCAGGCGCATACCGCGCTGATGGCGCAGACCGGCACCGATGCCACTTCGTTCGCCGCCTTCGCGCAGTCCGGCACCACCGCCGCCGACCGCTTTGCCGACTACGCCACCAACCAGGCCAACTTCACGCGCCGCATGACCTTCGGTTTCTCGCAGATCAGCAGCACGGCCCTGGCGCCGGTGGTGCCCAAGGGCGCCGAGGTGCTGCTGGAAACGCGCTTCCCGTACCTGAGCGCCGACCAGCGCCGCGTGGTGCTGAAGACCACCGAGCAGGCCTCCGGTTACCCGGTGATGGACGATGCTGAAGGCTGGGGCCGCCTGAACCTGTTCGCCGCCGCCGACGGCTACGGCGTGTTCAACGGCAACGTGGTCGTCTCGATGGATGCCACGCGGGGCGGCTTCAACGCCGCCGATACCTGGCGCAATGCGATTTCCGGCACGGGCAAGCTGACGCTGCAGGGCACCGGCACGCTGCGCCTGGCCGGCAGCAACACCTACACGGGCGGCACGCAGGTCGCGGGCGGCGTGCTGGAGGCCGATGCGGCCACCGCGTTCGGCACCGGCGACGTGTACCTGGGCGGCGGCACGCTGGTCGCCAACGCATCGTCAGCGGTCGGTATCGCCGGCAAGTTCACGCAGTTGCAGGGCACCACGCTGGAGCTCGATATCGGCACGAACGGCCAGGGTAAGCTGAGCGTGGCCGGCCTGACGACGATCGCCGGCGGCACGCTGCACGTTAAGTTCGTCAATGGCTACACGCCCAAGGTGGGCGACATCATCAGCGTGATCGACGGTGCCGGCAGCAACCGCCAGTTCACCTCGGTCGTGGTGGACGGCTTCAAGGCCACCGCGCTTTACACGCCGACCGGCATCCAGATCCGCCTGGACGCCTGAGCCCGGCCCGCACGCCGCCGCTAGCGCAGCGGCAGCAGCACGTCCGTCACGGCTTCGTGCTCGGGCACATCGGGGTAGAACCGCACGCGCTGGAACAGCAGCGGCGCATCGCGCGGTTCCTCCCCGCTGGCCGGCAGCCATTCGGCATACAGGTAGGCGACGGTCTGGTCCAGTGTGTCGTCCGAGCCGACATGGCGCAGCACGGCATACCGGCCGCCGGCCAGGGTCTTGCCCACCACGCCGTGGGCGTTCGGCGCCACCGGCACCTGCGTGGTCGCGCAGAGGTCCATGCGGAACGCCTCGGGCGGCGTGTCGTCCGGATGATCGTAGACGATGTTGTAGGTGGCGCTCACTGAGGGCGGCAGGCGGTTCGCCCTGCGCCAGGCGATGAAGGCGCGGATGGTCTCGCCCAGCCGTGCCGGGTCACCGCGATGTTCGATGGCGGCGACGGGCACATCTTCGCGCTGGACGATGTCGATCGGATGGGCTTGGGGCTGGCCAGGCATGTGTCGGCTCCTGAGCGCGCGCAGCGCTTGCAGATCGGTGGTCCAGGACGCCCATTGCGGCGATGCGCGGAAGGCCGACGGCGATTGGCCCGACTGCCGGCGGAACGCGCGGGCGAACGCCTCCGGCCCCTCATACCCGCACGCCAGCGCGATATCGGTGATGCGCGCATCGTCCCGATAGGCGAGCTGGTGCGCCGCGCGCTTGAGCCGCAGCAACTGCACGTAGCGCGCCACGCCGATGCCGAACAGCAGCGAGAACTGCCGGTGGAAGTGGTACGGCGAGCACGCCGCCACGTCCGCCAGACGCGCCACGTCCAGCGTCTCATCGAGGTGCGCGTCGATATGCGCGAGGACGTTGCGCAAGCGGGCGAGATAGCGGTCGGTGGCGGTGGTCAACGCGAGGGCTCCTGGAGGGCGACACGGTAGCGCCGGCGGGCGGCGCAGGCCTGACCGATCTTGCTCGGTTGCGTGCATCCCTCCTTCAAAGGGGCCGCCCGTGTTCGGGGTTCTGATAGCATCCTCTCGCCCTGCAAGGGGGCAGCATCTGCCGGGTGAGGTCAAGCAGACAGCCCGTGTCGGCGAATCCGAGCCAACAAGAAACAAAAGATAGCGTATGCAAAACAAAAACAGCAATCATTGGGGCGGAGCTTTTCTCCGTGGCGCGCTTCTCGCGTCGGTTCTGACAGGGGCGGCCTTACTATCCGGCTGCGCCAGCGTTTATGTCGATACGGCAACCAGGGAAGTGCCGGCCGCCGACATGAAGAAGGTTGCCGAGCCGAAGCCAGTCCAACTGGTGTTCGAGTTCCAGTCCAAGGGGGCACCGAACCCGCGCGCAACCGATCTGCTCAAGGGTGTCGTGACCAAGGAGGTCAAGGACACCGGTCTCTTCTCGTCGGTGACGACGGGCGCGACGCCGGGCGTGGCAATGCTCAACGTGACGCTGAACAACATACCGCTGACGGACAACGCCGCCGGCAAAGGGTTCGTCACCGGGCTGACCTTCGGGCTGGCAGGCAGTGCCGTGACGGACGGCTATATCTGCACGGTATCGTACCTGCCGGCGGGGCAGTCCACGCCGATCGTGAAAACGGCGCGGCATGCCATCCACGCGACGTTCGGCAATGCCAACCCGCCACCGACCGCACAAAAATCGGCGTCGATGTTGGATGCGGTCAACAAGATGACTCGCGACGTGCTGAGCAACGCGCTGAAAGACCTGTCCTATGATCCGGCGTTCAACTGACCGGCGTACCCGGTGTCTGGTCTCCCTGGCCGTGCTGGCGGCGGCCGGACTGCTGACCGGCTGTGCGGAATTGCCGATGAGCATGCCCAAGCCGACCATTGAGAACGCAGCCCGTCTGCGGGGGAGTCAGCCTGCACCGGGCCCGATGGAGGTCGGTTCGTTCACGCTGGATGTGTCCAAACCGGCGAGCCTGGATCGCGGAGTCAGCATCCGCAGCAACATGGTGCGCTCGCCGGTGGAGGGCTCGTTCGCCCAGTACCTGCGTGAGACGCTGCGGGTGGAACTGCAGTCCGCCGGCCTGCTCGACCCAAAGTCTGATGCCGTGGTTTCCGGAACCTTGCTGGAGAGTGCGGTTGAGGCACCAGTTGGCACGGGCAAGGCAGTGCTTGCCGCGCGCTTCGTTGTCGCCCGTGGGGGTGCGGTGCGCTATGACCGTGCGCTGCATGCGGATGCCCAGTGGGATTCACCGTTCATGGGCGTCAGCGCCATCCCGCAGGCAGCGGGGCAGTACGAGGCGTTGTACCGCAAACTGGTCGGCCGCCTGCTGGAAGATCCCGAATTCAGAGAGGCCGTGGCCAAGCCATAGGTTTTGAATCGGCACGCCGCAAGACCAGAGCCGCCCTTCGGGGCGGATTCTTTTTGTCTGCGTTCCGGGCCGACGCCGTCGGCGCATTCCCCGCCGGGTGCTGGGGTGCCCGGACATACCGTGTCGCGGTTTCGCCGTCATGTATCAAGGCTGAAACCGTTTCTGCCGGATGGCCGGTGCAATGGTCATTGTCATGGACACAATCCACCCGGCGCGACAGGCGTCATCTGGGCTGGCGCGCGCATTGCAGGTAACCGCTTCCTGCGCGTTTCCGGCGGCGCGCGGAGCCATCCCGATTTCTGCCGACCAGGAGACGCACCATGGCCACGTTCCTCGCCCTGTTGAACTTCACCGACCAGGGCATCCGCAGCGTGAAGGACACCACCAAGCGGGCTGCCGCAGCCCGCGAGTTGGCCAAGACGTTCGGCATCGAAATGAAAGACATCTACTGGACGCTGGGCCAGTACGACCTCGCAGCGATCTTCGAGGGGCCGGACGATGCCACGATGACGGCGTTCAGCTTGGCGCTGGGCACGGCCGGCAACGTCCGCTCCGAGACGCTGCGGGCGTTCCCTATGGACGAGATGAACCAGATCCTGAGCAAGATGCCGTGACGTGCCCATCGCGCGGCACATAAAAAGAAACCGCCTCGACGGGCGGTTTCTTCCATGCGGCGGCGCAGCGCTTACGCGATCGCCTTGACCGGCTCGCCGGCCAGGCCGGCCGCTTCGCGCAGCAGCAGGGCCTTGTCGGTTGCTTCCCAGCTGAACTCCGGCTCCTCGCGGCCGAAGTGGCCGTAGGCGGCGGTCTTGCCGTAGATCGGGCGCAGCAGGTCCAGCATCTGCACGATGCCCTTCGGGCGCAGGTCGAAGTGCTCCTGCACGAGCTTGGCGATCTGCTCGTCCGGGATCACGCCGGTGCCTTCGGTGTACACCGTGATGTTGATCGGGCGTGCCACGCCGATGGCGTAGCTCACCTGCACCTGGCATTGGCGCGCCAGGCCCGCCGCCACCACGTTCTTGGCCACGTAGCGCGCGGCGTAGGCGGCCGAGCGGTCCACCTTGGACGGGTCCTTGCCCGAGAACGCGCCGCCGCCGTGCGGAGCCGCGCCGCCGTACGTGTCGACGATGATCTTGCGGCCGGTCAGGCCGCAGTCGCCCTGCGGGCCGCCGATGACGAAGCGGCCGGTCGGGTTCACCAGGTACTTGGTCTCGGCCAGCATGTGCGAGGGCAGCACCGGCTTGATGATCTCTTCGATCACCGCTTCGCGGATCTGCTCCTGCGAGATGTCCGGCGCGTGCTGGGTGGACAGCACCACGGTGTCGACGCTGTGCGGCTTGCCGTTCATGTAGCGCACCGTCACCTGCGACTTCGCGTCCGGGCGCAGCCAGGGCAGGCGGCCGTCGCGGCGCAGCTGCGACTGGCGCTCGACCAGGCGGTGCGCGTAGTAAATCGGGAAGGGCATCAGCTCGGGCGTTTCGTCGCAGGCGTAGCCGAACATCAGGCCCTGATCGCCGGCGCCCTGGTTCAGGTAGTCGTCCGAGGCGCGGTCGACGCCCTGGGCGATGTCGGGCGACTGCTTGTCGTAGGCGACCAGCACCGCGCAGCCCTTGTAGTCGATGCCGTACTCGGTGTTGTCGTAGCCGATGCGCTTGATGGTCTCGCGCGCGACGTGGATGTAATCGACGTTGGCCGACGTGGTGATCTCGCCCGCCAGCACCACCAGGCCGGTGTTGCACAGCGTTTCCGCAGCGACGCGCGCGTATTTGTCCTCGGCCAGGATGGCGTCGAGGATGGCATCGGAAATCTGGTCTGCGACCTTGTCGGGATGGCCCTCGGAGACGGATTCCGAGGTGAAGAGGAAGTCGTTGGACACGGCTGTTGGCTCCAGATCGGCTATCACGTTGCCAATCCGTTTTGCCACGGCCGGCGACGCTTTAGCGGTATTTATCAATCCCGTCCAGGCTCTTGGCCGGACGGGCATTCGCCCCGCAAGTTGTCAGTTAACTCGGCGAATCGCGCTATTATACGCGGCACTCCGGGGTCTTGCCGGACGGCGATTCGCCCCCCTATTTCTTCCCTGTCTCAAGCGACCAACACCCCCGCGCATACACGCATGACCTTCCTGTTCTGGCTGTTTTCACGCTGGCCCTTGTCGTGGCTGCAGGCGCTGGGCGGCTGGCTGGGGGCCTTGGCGGCGCGGGTGCCGGGCCGTTATCACGACCGGCTCGTCGCCAATTTCCGCCACGCCTACCCCGACGTCACGCCCGCCATGCTCAAGGAGGCGGGGCGCTCCGCCGGCCGCATGGTGTTCGAGATGCCGTACTTCTGGATGCGCAGGAATGCTCTGAAGGTCACACCCGGCCTGCTGGACGACTGCTGGCCGACTTGCGAGCGCCTGTTTGAGAACGGCCGCGGCATCATTTTCTTGACCCCGCACCTGGGCTGTTTCGAAGTGCTGCCGCAGGCCTTCGCCCAGCGCCGCCCGATCACGGCGATGTTCAAGCCGCCCCGCCAGGAACGCCTGCGCAACTGGATCGAAACCGTGCGTGCGCGCCCCAACATGCGCATGGCGCCGGCCGATCCGCGCGGCGTGCGCCTAGTGGTGCGCGCGCTCAAGCGCGGCGAAGCCGTCGGCATCCTGCCCGACCAAGCGCCGACGTTGGGCGAAGGCGTATGGGCGCCGTTCTTCGGCAAGCCGGCCTACACCATGACGCTGGTGCATCGCCTGCACCGCTTGACCGGCGCCCCCGTGGCGGCGGTGTTCAGCGAGCGTCTGCCACGCGGCAAAGGCTATCGCGTGCACCTGCGCGTGATCGGTGATCTACCCGAAGACGCCACGGATGCCGCCGCGCGCATCAATGCCGAGATCGAACAACTGATTGCCCTGGCACCGACGCAATACCTCTGGGGTTATAACCGTTACAAGCGCCCCAAGGGCGCGGACGCGCCCGAACCGGCCCGACCATCGTAGGTCGAGGCCTGACCTTTCTCTTATGGAACGTTTCTCCGCTTCCCTCGGACTCGGCTTCCTGTGGCTGTTGTCCTTCCTGCCGTACGGTTTCGTCGCGCGCTTCGGCGAAGGGCTGGGCGGGCTGCTCTACCGCATTCCCAGCCGCCGCCGGCGCGTGGTGCTGGCCAATCTGAAGGCGTGCTTTCCGGAGATGCCCGACGCCGAGCGCGAGGCCGCCGCGAACGAGGTCTTCCGCAAGGTGTTCCGCAGCTTTGCCGAGCGCTCGTTCGCGTGGTTCGCTTCCGAGAAGCGGCTCAGGCGAGTGGTGACGATCGACGACCAGGCCAACCTGCCCGCGCTGCACGGCGCGCCGCACATCCTCGTCACGCTGCATCTGTCGGGCGTGGAGATCGGCGCGCTGGCGCTGACGGACTACCTGCGCGAGCACGTGGGCAACGCCGGCTGCTCGCTCTACACGCGCATGGCCAACCCGGCGCTGGACGATGCGGTCAAGGCGCTGCGCAGCCGCTTCGGCGCGACCATGGTGTCGCGCAACGAGAACATCCGCCAGATCATGCGCACCATCAAGCGCGGCGAGGCGCTGCAGCTGATCTCCGACATGGACTTCGGCGAGCGCGACGCCGAGTTCGTGCCGTTCTTCGGCGTGCCGGCGCTCACGCTCAACGCCATCCCGCGCATGGCCGCGCTGACCGGCGCCAAGGTGGTCCCGATGTACACCGAGATCCTGCCGGACTACCAGGGCTATGCGCTGCGCATCCTGCCGCCGTGGGACCACTACCCGACCGGCGACCTGACCGCCGACACGCGCCGCATGAACGCCTTCTTCGAAGACGCCATCCGCCCGCGCATCACCGAGTACTACTGGGTGCACAAGCGCTTCAAGCACCGCCCGCCCGGCGAGCCCGGCCTCTACTGAGCGGGCCGTCGCGTCCGGCCGGCTCGTTTTAGAATGGGCGCTTTCCGAACGCTCACCGCCGCCCCTGCGCGGCCTGCCATGAAACTGCATTTCACCAAGATGCACGGCGCCGGCAACGACTTCGTCGTGCTCGACGGCATCGAGACCCCGATCGACTTCACCCCCGAGCAGTGGCGCGCCATCGCCGATCGCCACTTCGGCGTGGGTGCCGACCAGTTGCTGCTGGTGGAGCGCGCCACCCGCCCCGATGTCGATTTCCGCTACCGCATCTTCAACCATGACGGCGGCGAGGTGGAGCATTGCGGCAACGGCGCACGCTGCTTCGTCAAGTTCGTCACCGACCGTGGCCTGACCGACAAGCGCACTATCCGCGTGGAAGTGATGCACGGCATCGCCACGCTGACGATGCAGCCCGACGGCCAAGTGACGGTCGACATGGGGGCCCCGGTGTTCGAGGCCGCGCGCCTGCCCTTCGTGCCCGATGGCTTGCCCACCCGCGTGGAGGGCCGCGATGCGCAGCACGCCCTGCAGGTCAACGGCCGTACCGCATGGCTGTCGACCATGTCGATGGGCAATCCGCATGCGGTGCAGGTGGTCGATGACGCCGAAGCCTTCCCGGTGCTGGAGGACGGCCCGCTGATCGAATCGCACGCCGTGTTTCCCCGGCGCGTGAATGCCGGCTTCATGGAGATCGTCGACCGCCACGCCATCCGCCTGCGCGTGTACGAGCGCGGCGCCGGCGAGACGCTGGCCTGCGGCACCGGCGCCTGCGCGGCGGTGGTGGCCGGCATCCGTCGCGGCCTGCTGGATTCGCCCGTCAAGGTGGCCACGCATGGCGGCGGCCTGACCATCGCCTGGGCCGGCGAGGGCGAGCCGGTGATGATGACCGGCCCGGCCACGACCGTGTTCGAAGGCACGCTGGACCTGGATGCGCTGAAGCCGACCGCCGCGCACTGAGCGCGCCGTGCCGCCGTGCCGGCCGCTCCGTCGGAACGACAACAAGGAGGTTGCGTGGGATCGAACGACAAGACCCCGTTGGACGATTGGCGTTTCGATGGCAGCAGCAAGTTCAGGATCGCCAAGTTCGATCCGGCCGCCAAGCCGTGCACGACGGGCAGCAAGGCAACCGACCTGGAGCGGCTGGCCGAACTGTCCGCGCGCATCGAGACGCTGCAGGACATCTTCTACGCCGAGCACCGGCGCAAGCTGCTGGTGGTGCTGCAAGGGATGGACACCGCCGGCAAGGACGGCACCGTGCGCACGGTGTTCCGCGCGCTGGATCCGCTCGGCCTGCGCGTGGTCGGCTTCAAGGTGCCGACGCCGCTGGAACTGGCGCACGATTTCCTGTGGCGCGTGCACGTCGAAGTGCCGGCGAGCGGGGAGATCGTCATCTTCAACCGCAGCCACTACGAAGACGTGCTGGTCACCCGCGTGCACGGTGACATCGATGCCGCCGAATGCAAGCGACGCTACGCCCACATCAATGCCTTCGAGCGGATGCTGGCTGAAACCGGCACCACCATCATCAAGTGTTTCCTCCACCTCTCCAAGGAGGAGCAGCGCGCACGGCTGCAGGAGCGGATCGACGATCCGAACAAGCACTGGAAGCTCGGGCAGGCGGATATCGAGGAGCGCCGGTACTGGGACGACTACATGCTCGCCTATGAAGACGCCATCAACGCCACCAGCACCCCCCATGCGCCGTGGCACATCATCCCGGCGGATTCCAAATCGCATCGCAGCCTGATGGTGGCGGAGATTCTGCTGGGGGCGATCGAGCGGTTGAAGCCGGAGTATCCGGCGGGGAATCCGGCGTATCTGGGGCTGAAGATCGACTGACGGATTGGCCGGCCGTTTCGGTCTTGGTGGTCCTGCCCCGGCTTCAGCCTTTGCCGGGGCTGAAGCCAGGAATGAACCGGAACGGGAAAGGTCAGGCGCGCACGCCGTACTGCTCCCGATAAGCCGCCGCCTTGGCGCGATAGCCGGTCAGGGCCGGGTCGCCGGCATGGTCGAGATAGCCCAGCAGGTCGTCCAGATTGGCGATGGAAACCACCGGCATCCCATACTGCGCCTGCACCTCCTGCACGGCCGAGCGCTCGCCGATGTCGACAGCGTTGCCGCTGCGTTCCATGCGGTCCATCAGGATGAGGACGGCGGCGGGGGTGGCACCCGCGCTGCGGATCAGTTCCACCGATTCGCGCACCGAGGTGCCGGCGGAGATGACATCGTCGACGATCACCACGCGGCCCTGCAGCTTGGCGCCCACCAGGCTGCCGCCTTCGCCGTGGTCCTTGGCTTCCTTGCGGTTGTAGGCGAAGCCGACGTTGCGGCCCAGGCCCGCCAGCGCCACCGCCGTGGCCGAAGCGAGGGTGATGCCCTTGTAGGCGGGGCCGAACAGCATGTCGAACTGCACGCCCGAGTCGAGCAGGGTTTTCGCATAGAATTGCGCGACCTGACCCAGCAGCGCGCCATCGCTGAACTTGCCGGCATTGAAGAAATAGGGCGACGTCCGCCCCGCCTTGGTCACGAATTCCCCGAACGACAGCACGCCGGCTTCCACCGCGAAGCGGATGAAATCTTGGCGCAACTCGCTGTTTTGGCTCATCTTTTTTCTCTGGTCTGCAAAAAGTCCCGCCATGTTACGCATCATTTCCGCCAACCTCAACGGCGTGCGCTCCGCCGCCAGCAAGGGCTTCTTCGACTGGATGGGCAAGCAGGACGCCGACTTCGTCTGCGTGCAGGAGCTCAAATGCGCGCAGGACGACATGGCCCCGGAATTGCTCGCGCCGCACGGCTACCACGGTGTGTTCCAGCATGCCGTCAAGAAGGGCTACAGCGGTGCGGGCCTGTACACGCGGCACCAGCCGGACGATGTGATCGTCGGCTTCGACGGCGGCGAATTCGACGCCGAGGGCCGCTACGTCGAGGCGCGCTACGGCAAGCTGTCGGTCATCTCGGTCTATGTGCCGTCCGGCTCCAGCGGCGAGGAGCGCCAGCAGGCCAAGTACCGCTTCATGGACCTGTTCATGCAGCACCTGGTCGACCTGCGCCACGAGAAGGGCCGCGAGGTCGTGCTGTGCGGCGACGTCAACATCGTCCACAAGGAAATCGATATCAAGAACTGGAAGGGCAACCAGAAGAACTCCGGCTGCCTGCCCGAGGAACGCGCCTGGCTGACCCGGCTGTTCGACGAGGTCGGCTATGTGGACGTCTTCCGCACGCTGGACACGCGCCCCGAGCAGTACACCTGGTGGAGCAACCGCGGCCAGGCCTATGCGAAGAACGTCGGGTGGCGCATCGACTACCAGATCGCCACGCCGGGCATCGCCGCCACCGCGCGCCGCACGTCGATCTTCAGGGACATCAAGTTCAGCGACCATGCCCCGCTGACGGTGGACTACGACGCCAAGCTGCACTGGTAGGCCGGCGTCATCGCGCGGTGTCGATGCGCCCGGCGGCCATCGGCGCGCCCTGGCTGTGTGCGTGAAGCTTAACCATGGGGCTCCCGGTGGATGGTAAATTGGCGCGCCAATACCCATTCCAATTCACCGAGGGAGTCCTGATGAAACCGCAAGTCCAGCCGCCGTCATTCGCATTCGTCGCCGTCTCGTGGACGGCCCTGCTGCTTGGGTTTGCCGCCTATCTGATCGGCGTCTGGAACGCGAACATGCAGCTCAACGAGCGCGGCTACTACTTCACCGTTCTCGTCTACGGGCTGTTCGCGGCGGTGTCGGTGCAGAAGACCGTGCGCGACCGGGTGGAGGACATTCCCGTCACCGGCATTTATTACGGCCTGTGCTGGCTGTCGGCGCTGCTGGCGGTGGCGCTGCTGTGCGTCGGCCTCTACAACGCCACGCTGGCCCCGAGCGAAAAGGGCTTCTTCGGCATGGCCTATGCGCTGGCGCTGTTCGGTGCCATTGCCGTCCAGAAGAACACCCGCGACATCTCCGCCACCAGGCCGGTGACCCTGGAGGCACGCCTGGCCCAGTTGCGCGACGATGCGTCCAAGGCCCCGGTGCCGCATCCGGCCGAGGCCGCCGAGGCGACGGCCCGCCGCGGCTGATCTGATTTCGTGCGGGCGGTCTGCCCGCCACATTTTTGCGGCGACGCGGCAATTTCCACCGCAGCCGCTACAATGCAAGCCTCACGCGCCGGCACGGGGCCGGCGCAGCGTTTGGCTCCATTGTTACTAGCGAGATCGCCATGGCATTCAAGGTTTTCGTCGACGGCCAGGAAGGCACCACCGGCCTTCGCCTGCTCGACTATCTGTCGCAGCGCGACGATATCGAACTCCTGCGCATCGCCGAAGACCGACGCAAGGATCCGGCCGAGCGCGCCAAATTCCTGAATGCCGCCGACGTGGCCTTCCTGTGCCTGCCGGACGTCGCCTCGCGCGAAGCCGTGTCGCTGGTCGACAACCCCAACACCTGCATCATCGACGCCAGCACCGCGTTCCGCACCTCGGACGACTGGGCCTACGGCCTGCCCGAACTGGCCCCCGGCCAGCGCGAGCGCCTGCGCAACAGCAAGCGCATCGCCGTGCCCGGCTGCCACGCCAGCGCCTTCGTGCTGCTGATGCGCCCGCTGGTGGAGGCCGGCATCGTCCCGGCGGATTACCCCGTCACCGCGTTCTCGCTGACCGGCTACAGTGGCGGCGGCAAGAAGATGATCGCCGACTACCTCGCCGCCGATAACCCCAGGCTGCAGAGCCCGCGCCCCTACGCGCTGGCGCTGACGCACAAGCACCTGCCCGAGATGCGCGTGCAGAGCAAGCTGGCGCTGCCGCCGATCTTCACGCCGGTGGTCGGCAACTTCCTCAAGGGCTTGGCCGTGACCATCGGCCTGCACCCGCAGCACCTGGCCCGCAAGGTCGGCCCGGCCGAGATCGCCGCCGTGTTCGCCGCGTACTACCAGGGCGAGCAGTTCATCCGCGTGGCCCCGGCCGACAACATCGAGACGCTCGATAACGGCTTCTTCGACGTGCAGGGCGCCAACGACACCAACCGCGCCGACCTGTTCGTGTTCGGCTCGGACGAGCGCATGGTCGTCACTGCCCGCCTGGACAACCTGGGCAAGGGCGCGGCCGGCGCCGCCGTGCAATGCATGAACGTGCACCTGGGCGTGGATGAAGCGACCAGCCTGCACGTGGAGGCGCCCATCAAGGCCGAAGGCCCGGAGCATGCGGTGCGCGAGACCGCACCGGATTTCGCGACGTAACGTAATACGCTCAGCTCAGCTCGGCACAGGCCCGGCACAGGCCCGGCACAGCGGACACAGGAACGCGCCTTCGGGCGCGTTTTCTTTTGCCGGTGCCGCTCTGCCGGATGGCGGCAGGCCGGTGGACTCATCGGTTCTGCGTCCCCACCGGGATGTTGAACAGCATGCCGCCTCCACCCGCGCCGCCCATCACGCTCGGCGTCACGCCGTTCCATTTCTCGATGGCGGTGCGCTCCAGCTTCAGGCGTTCCCAGGCCAGCAGGCGGTCGTCCAGCGAGGACGCCAGCGCGCGGTTCGCGGCGGCTTCGCCTTCGGCGATCGCCACCTTTTTCTTGGCCTCGGCCTGCGCGGAGCGGACTTCGTTCTCCGTGCGGATCGCATCCTGGATGGCCTTGGTCTTGGCGCTGACCGCATCGAGCAGCGTGCGCGGCGGCCGCAGCGAACCGACGATGCCGAACTGCTTGATCGACACGCCCAGCGGCGTCAGGCGTGCATCCAATTCCTTCGTCAGGCGCAAGACGAACTCTTCCTTCCTGGCGCCGTTCACGTCGTCGAAGTTGTATTCCGAGCCGAGGGCGACGATGACATTGCGCGCCGTGTCGCGCAGGTAACCGTGCGTGAAGCTGTCGATGCGGTCGGCGCGGAAGTTCGTGTAGAACTCGGGCACCTTGTTGCGATCGAGCTGATACGACACCGCCACGTCGACATTGACCGGCACGGCATCCTTCGTGTTGAAGGTCAGCTCCTCATTGAGCGAGTGGCCTTCGTTGATGTCCTGCGTCCAGATCACGCGTTGCACGTAGGTCGGGTACTGGATGAGGGCCGTCTGCACCGGGTTGTAGAACACGAAACCGGTGACCACGTTCTCGCGCGTGATGCCGCGGTCAACGAGGCGGTTGATCTTGATGCCGGTATAGCCCGGCGGAATGATCTGCCAGGTCAGCAGGAAGGTGCGCATGACCGCGAGCACCAGCGCGGCGCCGAAGACGAGCGCGAGCAGTTTGAGCGGCAGCTTGTTGCTTGCCGTGTATTGAGGCATGAGTGTTCCCCTTGCTTGTTATGGGTGTGATGTGGCTGGCGGTTCGGGCGTGATGCCCGGTGGCTGGCGCAGGAAGGGTCAGCGATTCCCGTCAGGGATGGCCGCGCCCGATGGGCGGGTGGTGGTGGCAAGCGTGCTTGCCGAGAGGTGCGTCAATACGACCGAGGTGCCGCATTGCAATGCCTGGGATGTTGCGTTGCAGCAATTATAGGCCGGCGGCGGATTTTTGCCGGCCGTTCGGAAGTTTTAGAGGCCTGTGTCAAATGCGCTAGGCGCGCGGCCCGTTCAGGCCTCGCCGGGGTTCACGCGCGCGGGGTTCCATCCCAGCGCGTTGTAGACGTGATAGCGCGCGATGCCGATCCACTCGTGCAGTGCGTAATCCGTCATCGCAAAGTTGATCGCCAGCGGCAGCGGGGAGGGCGTGGCCTGCAGGTCGTCCGCGCGCACCGGGGTGGGCGTCATGCCGAAGTGCGTGAAATACAGCAGGCTGCGGTGCAGATGGATGGCGGACGACACCAGCACCGTGCGCTCGGGCGCGTAGGCGGCCAGCGCCGCGCGCGAGAACTGTGCGTTCTGCCAGGTGTTCATGCTGTTGGCTTCGAGCAGCACGTCGCCCGCGTCGATGCCGATGGCCTGCAGCGCGCGCCGGTAGACCGCGGCTTCCGGATCGCCGTGGTGCCGCGCGTCGCCGCCGCTGACCAGGATCTTGCAGTCGGCGTTCGTCTTGCGGCAGGCCTGGTATTGCTGGGCCGCTTCCATCAGGCGCGGATAGGAGAAGACGCCCGGCTCCACCCCGCCATCGACGCGCCGCGTGCCGGCGCCCAGCAGCACGATGGCGTTGCGCTTGCCCCAGGCCACGGCGGGCCGCGCCTCGAACGGCCCCTCCAGCGAATCGAGCAGCCAGGCCGGCACCGGTCCGCAGCCGATGGCGACGAACAGCGCAAGCGAGACGACCGCCAGCCCGCGCGCGGTCCGGCGTTGCCGGCGCAGCGCGCAGATCGCCGTGACGACGACAAGCAGAAACAGCACGGGCAGGCTCACAGGTTCCTCCGGTTCGGCACGCCAAGGTGAATGGGTAAATGGCCTGCCATCGTAAAGAGGATTCGGCGTTCGCGCGACCCGCCGGCTTACGGGTTGGTTGCGGGCGGCGGCCCGTCGGGAGGCGGTGCATCGGAGGGCGGCGCGCCGTCCGGCGGGGCGGGCGGTTTGCCGTCCGTGCCGGCGTTGGCCGTGTCGGACCGCGGTGGTTTCCGGCCGCGTCCCGGGGGACCGCCGTCAGGACGCTTTCCCGAGGGCTTGCGGTTTTTCTGCAGGTCCTGGTTGATGGACTGCACCGTGCGCGGCGGCGGGGTCATGCGGGCAAAGTTGCTCTGGATGTTGTGCAGGGCTTCGTCGTCCGCCGCCGGGGCCGAGGCGGCCTGGGCGAAGGTCCTGGGCGGCAGCACCGCGGCGAGGGCGGCGGCGCTGAGCAGCAGCAGGGTGATGGAGCGGGGCATGGCGTCTCACGATCGGCCGGTGAATGGCATGGGCGATTGTGGCGCGCGGCGGCGGCGACGAGTTTGAGGTTTGTGTTGCGGGGTGTTACCGGGTTCCGCTATGGCTCAACTTGCTGCGATATCCGGAATGCGTCTGCCTGCTCTACAGGCAACTGGGCGCGGCGGATGCAGTCCTGCGCAGCATCCAGTTGCGCCGATCGGATGGGAAAAGCGAAGTAGTCGTCGCCGCCGGTGTCGAGGAAGAGCAACTGATAGCCGTGCGGGCGCAGCCAGTCGTCAAAGTCCAGCAGGCCGACGGCCACGCTGCGCTGCGCGGCTTCCCGCGTCCATTTCCAGCGGGCGCCAATGCCGAGCGTTTCCAGTATGTCCGCCGCTTGCCATTCGATTTCTTCGTGGGCCTTCCAATCGACGAAGACGCTCAGCGTCCAGGGGGGGTGCTTCGTCCGAATCGTAAAGCGCGTACCGGAGATGACATTCGATGCTGTCGCCTGGCTCCTCACCAGACCGCGCCCTGGCGACGAGGCGCGTCACCTTGGCGTCTTCTAGCGTTGATGCAACCAAGCGGACAAGCTCGACGAGGGCGTCGATCGACTCAGCGGGTGGCGGGAAGGGCGGAAAGTACTCACGCACGATGTCCTCGTCGGACAGCGGTTCGACGTCGGCCTGTGCTGCCGTAGCGGGCCGGGAGAACAGGCGCTTGAAGAGCTTGAGCATGGTGCCGGTGATTGTGTCGCTGTCTTCAGTTCGCGGTGCCGCCGATCTTGGTCAGCAGCGCCCGTAGCTGCTCCCGCTCCTTCGCGCTGAGCGCGGCGAGCATCCGCTCCTCCGTCGCCAGATGCGAGGCGACCAGGCCGTCGACCAGGGTGAAGCCGGCCTCCGTCAGCACGATGCGCAGGCCGCGCCGGTCGTCGGGATCGGTCTGGCGGGCGATCAGCCCGCGCTTCTCCAGCCGGTCGAGCCGGTTGGTCATGGCCGAGGTAGACAGCAGCATGTCCTTGGCCAGCGCGGACGGCGACAGGGCGTTGCCGCGTCCCTGCCGGCGCAGCGTCAACAGCACGTCGAAGCCGGCCGTATCCAGGTCGGCGCCGGCAATGTTGGCGACCACGCCTTGGCGCAGGCGCTCGCCAGCGCGCCAGACCTCGCCGCACACGGCCATCGGGTTGGGGTCGAGGTCGGGCCGCTCGCGCCGCCATTGCGCGAGCAGATTGTCCATCGGTGCCCCTTGTGCGGTCATGGGATCGTGTTGACCCATCGGATGCCTCGTCCTAGTATTTCGATGTCGAACTATTTGATATGAAACTTTGCTGGATCGTATCGAACTTTGCGGTGCCGGGCAATCGACCGCCGCCGTCACTGGAGTCCTCATGTACGAACGTCTTGCCGATCACCCGATCGCCCCGTTGTTTCTGGCGCGCTGGTCGCCGCGTGCCTACGACGCCCGGCCCATGCCGCAAGCCGATCTGCTCTGCCTGCTGGAGGCCGCGCGGTGGGCGCCTTCGGCCTACAACTACCAGCCGTGGCGCTTCCTCTATGCCCGCCGCGACGACGCGCACTGGGCCGACTTCCTCGGCCTGCTGGTGCCGGCCAACGGCGATTGGGCGCAGCATGCGGCCGCGCTCGTCTTCGTGCTGTCCGATACGCTGTTCGATCCCGATGATGCGGTCGACGCGGTGCCGTCGCGCAGCCACAGCTTCGATGCGGGCGCGGCGTGGGCGCAACTGGCGCTGCAGGCGGTGCATCTGGGCTACCACGCGCGCGCCATGGCGGGGGTCGATTATGCGCGGGCGCGCGCCGTGCTGAACGTGCCGGAGCGCTTTCATATCGAGATCGCCGTGGCTGTCGGGCGCCGGGGGCCGGCCGCATCGCTGCCGGTGCCGCTGCAGCCGCACGAAGGGCCGACGCCGCGTCGGGCGCTCGATGAGTTGGCATTCAGCGGGCGCTTTCCTGCCTGACGAGGGCGCCGTATCGCGTTTTCGTGCGCCCAATTATTTCGATTTCAAATAATCAGATATGGAGTAATTTCCCATGGCTTCCAACCGTCTCATCACGATACTGGCCACCGCCCTGGCGCCATGCCTGTGGGGCACGACGTACATCGTCTTCACGCAGACCCTGCCGGTTTCGCATCCGCTGCTGGTGGGCGCGCTGCGCGCGTTGCCGGCGGGCATCCTGCTGATGCTGCTTGGGCCCAGCCTGCCGCCGCGCGACAAGATAGGGCGGCTCGCGCTGGTCGGGGTGGCGAATATCGGCGTGTTCTTCGCGCTGCTGTTCGTGGCGGCGGCGCGCTTGCCCGGCGGCGTGGCGGCGACCGTGATGTCGGTGCAGCCGCTGATCGTCGGGCTGCTGGTATGGCCCGTGCTGGGGCGGCGCCCGCGTCCGGCGCAACTGGTGGCGGCGTTGGCGGGCTCGCTGGGGGTGGGGCTGCTGATCCTCGGGCCGGCGGCGCGGCTCGACGCGATCGGTGTGGCCGCGGCCCTGGGCGCGGCGGTATCGATGGCGACCGGCACCGTGCTGATCGAACGCTGGGGCCGCGTCGGCACGCCGCTGGCACTGGCCGCGTGGCAACTGGCGCTGGGCGGGCTGGTGCTGGTGCCGGTGGCGTTGGCGGTGGAGGGGCTGCCGCCCCTGCCCACGCTGCGCAATGCCGCCGGCTTTGCCTATCTGATCGTCATCGGCACGGCGCTGGGCTACTGGCTGTGGGTGCGCGGCATCGGCAGGCTCGGGGCGGACGTGACCTTTTTGTCGCTGCTGAGTCCGCTGACGGCCACCGTGCTCGGTGCGCTGTTGCTGGGCGAGTGGTTCAGTCCGGTGCAGACCGCGGGCGCGCTGCTGATTCTGGCGGCGACGGTATCGGGGATGGCGTTGTCGCGGCGCGCGCGCGTGGTGGGGCCGCAGGACAACGCCGCCGCGAGGCCGATACAGCCCGTGGCGCCTCGTGCCGGGGCGTCCAGGTGACGACGGGACGGAAGCAGTCAAACCTCGACCCTGGAGGTCGCTGTCCGTGGGGGGATCGAATGCGGCAAAGCTGTGCCGCAGCGCCTACAGGGATGACAGGGATGTCGGGGTATCGGTCTGCGCAATCTATTGCCGCACCATCGGCCGCATCGGTGCCTCATCCCCATTATCGACAGGGGCTGCGCCGAGATATTGCATATTCGATCGGTATTCCGACAGCTTTGCCATCGGCATCCGCAGCGCGTCGGCGTACAGCGGCAGCGTTTCCGGCAGGTGGCGCGACAGTACGGTCATCCGCGAGCGCCCGGACGGGTGGGTGGACAGGAACTGTTTCTGCTCGGCGCCCCCGAGCGAGCCCATTTTCTGCCACAGCGTGAGCGCGGCGCGCGGATCGAATCCGGCGCGCGCGGCGAGATCCATGCCGATCAGGTCGGCCTCGGTTTCCTCGGCGCGGGAAAAGGCCAGCAGGCGCATGCTGGCGCCCTCGCCGAAACCGGCATCGCCGCGGTTGCCGAAGCCGAACAACTGCGAGATGACATTGGCGCCGAGGTTGGTGATCTCGCGCTGGCCGGCGCGGGCGCGGGCGTGTTCGCGCAGGGCGTGGGCGATCTCATGGCCGAGCGCCATGGCGAGTTCGTCGTCGGTCAGCCGGAACGTCTCCAGCAGGCCCGAGAACACGGCGATCTTGCCGCCCGGCATGCAGAACGCATTGGCCTGCGCGGCGCCGATCAGGTTGATCTCCCACTGCCAGTGCGCGGCGTCCGGGTTCCAGCGCGGCGCCTGCGGAACCAGGCGCTGCACGATGGCGCGGATGCGGGCGAGGTCCGGCACGGTGTCCGGCGCAAGGGCGCCCTCGCGGGCCGCGTTGCCGACGATCTGGCGGTATTCGGCCTGCGCGCGGCGTTCGATTTCTTCGGCGGGAATCACCAGGCGGATGTTGGGCGAAGTGGTGGTCGGAGCCTCCAGCTTCACGCCGTCGGCGGGCACGGGCAACGGGCCGTCCATGGCGCCGGCCCAGGCGGCCAGGCCGAGTCCGAGCAGGAGGGGCAGGGAACGCGCTACGCGTGGCATGCGGAAGGAGGCCGGGTCGACTGGGTAATAATATCGGTCAACGCATCCCGCCGCGCTGCGCGGCAACCCCTATCGCCTGCTTGCCCTCCCGCCGCATGACTTTTCACGATTACCTCGACGTGTTCCGTAACCGCCGCATCGGCGCGATGCTGGTGCTGGGTTTCGCCTCCGGCTTGCCGCTGGCGCTGACCTCCGGCACGCTGCAGGCATGGATGACGGTGGAGGGGCTGGACATCCGCACCATCGGGCTGTTCTCGCTGGTGGGGCAGGCCTATATTTTCAAGTTCCTGTGGGCGCCGCTGATGGACCGCTTCACGCCGCCGCTGATGGGCCGGCGGCGCGGCTGGCTGGTGCTGACGCAGGCCGGGCTGGCAGCGTCGATCGCGGCCATGGCGTTCTGCCCGCCGCATGCCGCGCTGTGGGCGCTGGCGGGCCTGGCGGTGCTGGTGGCCTTTCTGTCGGCCTCGCAGGACATCGTCTTCGATGCCTACAGCACCGATGTGCTGCACGCCGGCGAGCGCGGCGTCGGCGCGGCGGTCAAGGTGCTCGGCTACCGGCTGGCGATGCTGGTGTCCGGCGGCCTGGCACTGTGGCTGGCCGATCGCGTGATGGGCTGGAGCAGCATGTACCTGCTGATGGCCGGGCTGATGGCGCTGTTCGTGCTGGCGACGCTGTGGTCGCCCGAGCCGGAAGTGGCGGCGCGCCCCCCCGCAGCCTGCAGGAGGCGGTGGTCGGGCCGCTGAAGGATTTCTTCGCGCGCCGCGGCGCATGGGCGCTGCTGGCGCTGATCGTGCTCTACAAGCTGGGCGACGCATTCGCCGGCAGCCTGTCGACCACGTTCCTGATCCGCGGTGTCGGTTTCTCGGCGGGCGAGGTGGGCATCGTCAACAAGACGCTGGGGCTGGTCGCCACCATTGTCGGCGCGCTGTACGGCGGCACGCTGATGGTGCGGCTGGGGCTGGTGCGCGCGCTGCTGCTGTTCGGCGTGCTGCAGGCGGTGTCCAACCTGGGCTACTGGGTGCTGGCCGTCACGCCGCAGCACCTGTGGACCATGGCGCTGGCCATCGGCATCGAGAACATCTGCGGCGGCATGGGCACGGCGGCGTTCGTGGCGCTGCTGATGGCGCTGTGCAACCGGTCGTTCTCGGCGACGCAGTATGCACTGCTGTCGGCGCTGGCCTCGATCGGCCGCGTCTACGTGGGTCCGACGTCCGGCTACCTGGTGGAGGCGTACGGCTGGCCGGTGTTCTACCTGATGACGGTGGTGTTCGCCTTGCCTGGCCTGGCGCTGCTGTGGTGCATGCGCGGCACCATCGGCCGCTACGAGGCCGAGCAGACGGAACGCGCTCTGGCCGCGAAGGCGGCGTCAGCCTAGCCGGTCCGAGCGGTCCGCCGCGGCAAAGCCCGCCAGCGGCAGCGCCGCGTCGATGCCCCGGCCGAGCGCGATGGCCTTGAACAGCTCGCCCATCTCCGCTTCCGACAGCAGCTTCTGCACCGCGTTGGCGGCCGGCAGGAAGCGCACCGGGTCGGCCGGGTCGAGCGTCATCAGCAACTGCCCGACGCCCGCGCCCAGCAGAAAGCGCGCCTGGCTCGCATAGCCGAGCACCTCCAGCCCCGCCTCGTGCGCCGCCCGCGCGATGCCGGAAAAATCGACGTGCGCGGTGATGTCCTGCAGCCCCGGCAGCCAGAACGGATCGTCGTGCGCATGCTGGCGGTAGTGGCACATCAGCGTGCCGTTGGCGCGGTGCGCGTGGTAGTACTCGGCGGCGGGGAAACCGTAGTCGATCAGCAGCAGCAGGCCGCGCTCGAGCGCCGCGCCGGTGCTGCGGATGAAGCCCTCGGCGGCTTCGTGCGATTCGGTGATGAAGTCTTCGTGGCCGGGCAGGGCGGCCAGCTTGGGCGGCACCTCGGCCGGGGCGGCCGCGCGCTCGGACCAGCGCAGGCCGTGCTCCGCATCGAAGGCCACGCCGCGCCGGTGCCAGGCGCCGCCGCGCCGCGCCCACAGCGACACGGGCATCGCATCCAGCACCTCGTTGCCGATCATCGCGCCGGTGAAGCGCGCGGGCAGCCGGTCGTGCCACCGGGCCAGGCCGGCCAGGTCCGGGCCGAGCGCGGCCAGCGCCTGCTGCTGGCGCTGGCGCAGTTCGCCCGAGAGTTCGACGATGCCGTAGCTGTCCGGCCGCATGCCGAGCGTCTCCAGCTCGGTCAGGATGTCGGCCGCGAGCCTGCCGGTGCCCGCGCCGAACTCCAGCACGTGGCGCTGGCCGGGCGGCAGTGCCTGCAGGACCTGCGCGATCTGGTGCGCGACGGTGCGGCCGAAGAAGGGGGTCAGTTCGGGCGCGGTGATGAAGTCGCCGCCGTCTTCCACGCGGCGGCCGAACTTGGCCGCGCCGCCGCTGTAGTAGCCCAGGCCCGGCGCGTACAGCGCCAGTTCCATGTAGCGTTCGAACGGAAGCCAGCCGCCGGCGGCCTCGATGGCGTGGACGATGGTGGAGAACAGGCGGTCGGACTGCACCTGCGCGGCCTCGGTGGGAAGCGGTAAACTGACGGTTTTGCTCATCGCCGGATTGTAAACAATGGCGCAGACGCCGACCGAACCGATCGCACCATCGCCCGTTCCACCTCGCATCGCCCTCGTGACCGGGGCTGCCCGCCGCGTGGGCCGCGTGATTGCCCTGGCGCTGGCCCGGCAGGGCTGGGATGTCGCCGTGCATTGCCACCGCTCCCGCGCCGAGGCGGACACGGTGGCCGCCGAAATCATCGCCATGGGCCGGCGTGCCGCCGTGCTGCAGGCGGATCTGTCGGACGAGCCCGCCACCGGTCGGCTCATCGCCGACTGCATCGCTGCGCTGGGTACGCCCACTTGCCTGGTCAACAACGCCTCGCTGTTCCAGTACGACGTGGCGACCAGTTTCAGCTACGCTTCGCTCGATACGCACATGCGCACCAACGTGGCGGCACCGCTGCTGCTGTCGCGCGAGTTGCACCGGGCGCTGACGGCCGAGGGCGGCAGCGCGCGCGATGTGCGCGGCGTCGTCATCAACCTGCTCGACCAGAAGCTGGACAATCTGAACCCCGACTTCCTGTCGTACACGCTGTCCAAGGCGGCGCTGGCGACCGCCACCATGCAGTTGGCGCAGGCGCTCGCGCCGGTGCTGCGCGTGGTGGGCGTGGCACCGGGCATCACGCTGGTATCGGGCGACCAGTCGGCCAGCGGGTTTGTACGCGCGCACCAGATGACGCCGCTGGGCCAGTCGTCCACGCCCGAAGATATCGCCGAGGCGGTGTGCTTCCTGGTCACCTCGCGCGCCATCACAGGCACCACGCTGTTCGTCGACGGCGGCCAGCACCTGATGCCGCTGGCCCGCGACGTGATGTTTCTGACCGAATAATTCGAACCTTCCTCTCCGCACATGCTTTCCCTGCTTTCCCACCCGCGCCTGTCGCACTGCCGCCGCCTGTTCCTGCGCAACTACGAGGTGCGGATCAACATCGGCGTGCACGAATTCGAGAAGAAGGGCGAGCAGCGCGTCCTGATCAACATTGAGCTGTACGTGCCGCTGGAACATTCGACGCCCCAGCACGACAAGCTGCATGAAGTGGTCGACTACGACTTCATGCGCGAGACCGTGGCGCGCCGTATGGCGCAGGGCCACGTGCACCTGCAGGAGACGCTGTGCGACGACGTGGTGACGGCCATGCTCAAGCACCCGCACGTGCTGGCCGCGCGGGTGTCGACGCAGAAGCCGGATGTCTATCCGGACTGCGAGTCGGTGGGCGTGGAAGTGTTCCGCATCAAGGACTGAGCGGAAGGCTGAGGGCAGAAGGGCCGGTTGCCGGCCCGTTCAGGCCGCGCTTGCATAGGCGCGGCGCTGCGCGTGCAGCGCGCCCGCGACGGCGCCCAGCAGGTCCAGCGCCAGCCGCGCGGTGATCCCGCCCTTGTCGTGGCGCGGGTTGTATTCCACCAGTTCGAAGGCCGCGAAGCGCGCATCGCGGGCGCAGGCGGCCAGCGCCTGCGTCATGTCCTGCCCCGTGAGGCCGCCCGGTTCCGGCGAGCCCACGCCGGGCGCCACGGCCGGATCGAAGGCATCCAGATCGAGCGTGACCCCGAAGGCCGCCGTGTTGGCCGTGACGATGCGGATGGCATCGGCCATCACCGCGCGCAGGCCGCCGCGGGCGACTTCCCCCGCATCGATCACGCGCACGCCCAATCGGTCGATCAGTGCGCGCTCGGCCGGCTCGTAGCTGCGCGCGCCGATCACCACCACGTGCTGCGGCAGCAGCTTGGGGCCCGCCTCGCGCACCTGCGTCAGTTCGCGCGGGCCGTGGCCGAGCAGCGCGGCCAGCGGCATGCCGTGGATGGCGCCGGAGTCGCTGGTCTGCGGGGTGTGGCTGTCCAGGTGCGCGTCGATCCAGATCAGTCCGAGGGGGCCGGCCGGCCGCAACGCCGAGGCCACGCCCGACCACGTGCCGATCGCGCACGAGTGATCGCCACCGATGACGACCGGCACGTGCCCTTCGTGCACGCTGTGCGCCGTCGCGTCGGCCAGCGCGCGCGAGAACCCGGCCACGCCCGGCAGCGCCGCCAGCCGGGCCGAGCGGCTGTGGCCGGCCGGTGTCGCCAGTTCGATGCCGTGCGCCAGGCCGCCGTGCGTGTCGGATGTCTGCAGCCGCTGCAGCGCGCCGGCCTGCAGCAGCGCGCGCGGGCCGTCCCGGCAGCCGTCGTCTTGCGCGCCGCAGCCGATGGCCGCGCCGATCAGGTCGATGATGGTCATGTCGATTCCCCGTGCATCCGAATGCGGTTCGATGGACCGGCTCAGGCCGCCTTGCGGCGCGGCCAGTCGGCCAGCGTGCGGCGGATGACGTCCAGCGCCAGTTCCAGCTCTTGCTGCGCGATCACCAGCGGCGGCGTCAGGCGGACCACGTTGCCGTAGGTGTCCTTGGTCAGCACGCCGTGTTCGGCCAGCGCGGCCGCGAAGTCGTGCGCGTCGATGTCGGCATCGAGCTGCAGGCCGATCATCAGGCCGCGCCCGCGCACCTGCCGCACGCCGTGCCCGACCAGCGACTTCAACTCGGCGATGTAGGCTTCGCCCAGGCGCGCCGCGTGCTGCGGCAACTGCGTTTCCTGCAGCAAGGCGAGTGCCGCGCGGCCGATGTGCGCGGCCAGCGGGTTGCCGCCGAAGGTAGAGCCGTGGTCGCCCGGCCGGAACACGCCGATCACGTCTTCCCGCCCCGCGATGGCCGACACCGGCACCATGCCGCCGCCAAGCGCCTTGCCCAGCACCACCAGGTCAGCCTGTACGCCCTCGTGCCAACTGGCGAGCACATCGCCCGTGCGGCCCAGCCCGGTCTGCACCTCATCGCAGACGAGCAGGGCGTTGTGCTGCGTCGCCAGTGCGCGCGCGAGCTTCAGGTAGCCGGGCGGCGGCACCACGATGCCGCCCTCGCCCTGGATCGGCTCGATCAGGATGGCGCCGGTGTCGGGGCCGATGGCGGCCCGCAGCGCCTCGGCATCGCCGAACGGGATGCGGCGGAAGCCCGCTGCGAACGGGCCGAAGCCGTAGCGGTACTGTTCGTGCGAGGAGAAGCCGACGATGGTGGTGGTGCGGCCGTGGAAGTTGTTGTCGAAGACGATGATCTCGGCCGCGTCCGGCGGCGTGCCCTTGACTTCGCGGGCCCATTTGCGGGCCGCCTTGATGGCCGTCTCCACGGCTTCGGCGCCGGTGTTCATCGGCAGCGCGCGGTCCATGCGCGTGAGCCGGCAGATGTCGGCCAGGAACGGCCCGAGCTCGGTGTTGTGGAAGGCGCGCGAAGTCAGCGTCAGCCGGCCGGCCTGCTCGATCAGCGCGGCGACCAGCTTCGGATGCGAATGGCCGAAGCTGATGGCGGAGTAGGCCGACATCATGTCGAGGTAGCGCCGGCCTGCCGTGTCGAACAGCCAGACGCCTTCGCCGCGTTCCAGCATCACCGGCAGCGGCGCGTAGTTGCGCGCGCCATAGCGTTCCTCCAGGACTAGGCTGGGGTGGGTGGTTGCGGTTGTCATGATGGCCTCCGGCTGGGGTGGGATCGGTCACGCTGCTCGCTTGCGGCGGATTGTGCGATCTGCCAAACTCAAAATCAAATCGAATGTTTTTGGTTTTTCGATCCAAAAATTTGATGATTTGATGCGCTGTTCCGCCGCCATGCTCCTGCCATGTTCTCTTCGTCATGTCCCATTCGCCGCTGCGTTACCTGCATAGTTTCCTGACCGTCGCCAACGAGGGCAGCTTCGTACGCGCGGCGGACCGGCTGGCCGTATCGCAGCCGGCGCTGTCGTACCAGATGCGCCAACTGGAGCAATGGCTGGGCGTGCCGCTGTTCGAGCGCGCCGGGCGCAAGCTGGTGCTCACGCGTGCCGGCGCCTCGGTGCGGGCATGGTGCCGCGATGCATTCGCCGGGCTGGACGAGCTGCGCGCCGCGCTGCACAGCGGCGAGACGGAGCGCGTATCGCTCAAGCTGGCGAGCGGCGCCGGCTTCGGCCGCTACGTGCTGATGCCGGCGCTGCTGGATCCGGCCCCCGAATCCGACGCGCCGCTGCTGGACGACGTGCGGCTGGAATTGGCCTTCGGCAGCGACGACGAGGTCTTCGCCCACGTCGAATCGGGCCGTGCCGACCTGGGCTTTGTCTATACGCCGCGCACCTCCAGGCTGTTCCAGCACCACGCGGTCTACACCGAGGAGTTCGTGCTGGCCTGCGGCGCCCAGGCGTTGCGCGAGCGCGGCGCTGCCCCACGCACGCTGGCCGATTGCGCGGCGCTGCCGTTCGTCACCTACGACGAGTCCGATGCGGTGTACGGGCTGTGGTTCCAGGCGCTGTTCCGGCGCATGCCGGAGACGACCGTCAGCGCGCACCACGTCTCGGAACTGGAGGAGGTCGCCACGCTGGTGGCGGCCGGCATGGGCTGGTCGGTGCTGCCGCTGCATGCCATCCGCGACGCGGTGGCGAGCGCCCGGCTGCAGGTGGTGCGGCCGGTGTCGGCGCGGCGCTGCCGCAACACCGTGTTCGCGGTGCGGCGCACCTCGAGCTTTCCCAGCGAGGCGCAGGACCGTTTGCTGGTGCGGCTGGCGCAGCTCGAAGCGGCCGCAGCGAAAGCCTAGCCGCCGACCTCGAACCGGATCCCCTGCGCCAGCGGCAGTGCAGTGCCGTAGTTGACGGTATTGGTGGCGCGGCGCATGTAGGCCTTCCACGCATCCGAGCCGGCTTCGCGGCCGCCGCCGGTGTCCTTCTCGCCGCCGAATGCGCCGCCGATCTCCGCGCCGCTCGGGCCGATGTTGACGTTGGCGATGCCGCAGTCGCTGCCGGTGGCCGAGACGAAGCGCTCCGCCTCGCGCATGTTCAGCGTGAAGAGGCTTGACGACAGTCCGTGCGGCACGGCGTTGTTCAGGGCGATCGCTTCGTCCAGCGTATCGAACGGCATCGCATAGAGGATGGGCGCGAAGGTTTCTTCGCAGACCACGCCGCCCTGCGCGGGTATCTCCACCAGGGCGGGGCGGACGTAGTAGGCGCCATCGCCGGTGCCGACCGTGATGCGCTCGCCGCCGTGCACGGTGCCGCCTTCGGCGCGTGCGCGGGCCAGTGCGGCCTGCATCCGCTCGTAGGCGTGGCGATCGATTAGCGGGCCGACCAGGGTACCGTCCTCGCGCGGATCGCCCACCCGTACGCGCGCATACAGCGTCGTCAGCCGCGGCACCAGCGACGCGTAGACCGGCCGCTGCACGAACAGGCGCCGCAGCGACGTGCAGCGCTGCCCGGCCGTGCCCATCGCCGCGAAGGCGATGGCGCGTTCGGCCAGCGCCAGATCCGCGCTGGCGCACACGATGGCGGCGTTGTTGCCGCCCAGTTCGAGGAGGGTGCGTGCAAAGCGGGGCGCCGCGGCCTGGGCGACCGCTCGGCCCATCCCCGTGCTGCCGGTGGCCGACACCAGCGGAATGCCCGGGTGGCGCGCCAGCGCCTCGCCCAGGTCGCGCTCGCCGATGGCCACCTGCGCCAGATGCGGCGGTGCCTCGCCGAAGCGCTGGCAGGCGCGCAGGAACAGGCGCTCGACCGCCAGCGCCGTCAGCGGCGTCTTCTCCGAGGGCTTCCAGATGACCGGGTCGCCGCACACCAGCGCCAGCGCCGCGTTCCACGCCCACACGGCCACCGGGAAGTTGAACGCGGTGATGACCAGGCACGGCCCCAGCGGATGCCACGTTTCCATCATGCGATGCGCGGGTCGCTCGCTGGCGATGGTGAGCCCGTACAACTGCCGCGACAGGCCGACGGCGAAGTCGCAGATGTCGATCATCTCCTGCACTTCGCCCAGGCCTTCCTGCGTGATCTTGCCGGTCTCCAGCGTGACGAGTGCGCCGAGGTCCGCCTTGTGCGCGCGCAGTTCCTCGCCCAGCAGCCGCACCAGTTCGCCTCGGCGCGGCGCGGGCACGGTGCGCCAGCGCTGGAATGCGGTTTGCGCCTGCGTGACGATGCGGTCGGTGTCCGCGGCGGTTTCGACCGGCAGGCGGGCGAGCACCGCACCATCGATGGGCGAGCAGGCAGCGAGCGGTCCGTCGCCGCCGATCAGGGTGTCGAGATGCAGGTGCTGCAGCAGGGTTTCCGGCGAGAGGGACATGGGGGCTCGGGGGCGGGAAGGGCCGCAAAAAGGTTGCGTCCAGCATGCGCCGGGGGCGGTCGATCCGCAAGCCGGCCCATCTCGGGTTGAAATTAATTAATTCGTAAATTAATATCCGGCGCATGAATGCGACCAGAAAACCTTCCACGCGCGGCCCGGGCCGACAGCGCGGTCCGGCGCGCGAGGATCTGCGCGACCGCCTGCTCGACATCGCCGTGCGGCGGTTCGCGCACGACGGTATCGCGGCGACCACGCTGGCCGCCATCGCCCGCGAGGCGGGGGTGACGGCGCCGATGGTGCACTACCACTTCGCCACGCGCGACCAGTTGCTGGATGCCGTGGTGGACATGCGCCTGAAGCCGCTGATCGACCAGGTCATGGATCCGGCGTTGACGGCGATTCCCGACGATGGCCACGCATCCGATCTGGCGCGTATCGTGGCCGGGGCGGCGCAGCGCATGGTGGCGGTGGCCTCGGCCACGCCGTGGTTTCCGACGCTGTGGATCCGCGAGATCGCCGCCGAGGGCGGGCAACTGCGTGAACGCGTATTCGCGCGCATCGCACTGGAGCGGGCGACGCTGCTGGTCGAGCGCATCGCCCGCGCGCAGGCGGCCGGTGCGGTCAATGCGGCACTGCAGCCGCCGCTGGTGATGGTCTCGGTGATCGGGCTGGCGATGCTGCCGCTGGCGACGCGCACGCTGTGGGGCCGCCTGCCCCATGCGGAAACGGTCGATGCGGAGGCCATCGGCCGGCACGTGGCCGCGCTGCTGCTGCATGGCGTGGGGCCCGCCCCGGCGAGCAAAGACAACGTAGCGGCGAACGCACGGCGCAAGGCGCGCCAATAGACGAGACGGATCAATCCAACCGGTGGAGGACGGCATGCGTCCAGCGAAGGGGATCGGCAAGGCGGGGTGGATGGCGGCGATGGCGGCGGCGGTGCTGGCCGGGCCCGGCTGCGGCAACCAGGGCACCTCGACCTACCAGGGCTATGTGGAAGGCGAGTTCGTCTATGTCGCCTCGCCGGTGGGCGGGCGGCTGGAGCGCCTGGGCGTGCAGCGCGGCCAGACGGTGAGCGCCGGCGCGCCGCTGTTCGTGCTGGAATCCACCGACGAAACGGCCGCCCGCCAGCAGGCTGCCGCGCAGCAGCAGGCCGCCGAGGCGCAACTGGCCGACCTGAACCTGGGCCGCCGCGCGCCCGAGGTCGATGCGGTGCGCGCGCAACTGGCGCAGGCGGTGGCAGCCGACAAGCTCTCGGCCACGCAACGGGTGCGCGACGAGGCGCAGTTCCGCGCGGGCGGCATCCCGCAGGCGCAGCTCGACGCCAGCCGCTCGACCGCGCAGACCAATGCACAGCGCGTGCGCGAGCTGACCAACCAGCTGCGCATCGCCCAACTGCCGGCGCGCACCGACCAGATCCACGCCCAGGCGGCGCAGGTCGAGGCGGCGCGCGCGGCCGTGGCGCAGGCCCAGTGGCGGCTCGACCAGAAGGCGCAGAAGGCCACGCAGGGCGGCCTGGTGTTCGACACGCTGTATCGCGAAGGCGAATGGGTCGGGGCCGGCAGCCCCGTGGTGCGCATGCTGCCGCCGGCCAACGTGAAGGTGCGCTTTTTCGTGCCCGAGGGCGTGGTGGGGCGGCTCAAGCCGGGCCAGGCCGTGCGCATCCATTGCGATGGCTGCGCCGCCGAGGTGAACGCCACCGTCAGCTACGTCGCCAGCGAGGCCGAGTACACCCCGCCGGTGATCTACAGCAACACCCGGCGCGACAAGCTCGTCTTCCTGGTCGAGGCGCGGCCGGCGGCCGAGGATGGCACCAGGCTGCGCCCCGGCCAGCCCGTCGAGGTCGCACTGCCATGAGCGCGCCGGCCGTCCGCCCCGCCGGCATCGATGGCGACTACGCCATCGATGTGCACGGCCTGAACAAGCACTTCGGCGACAAGCATGTCGTGCGCGATCTCACCATGCGGGTCGCGCGCGGTGAGATCTTCGGCTTTCTCGGCCCCAACGGCAGCGGCAAGACCACCTCGATCCGCATGATGTGCGGGCTGCTCACGCCCGACAGCGGCAGCGGCACCTGCCTCGGCTACGACATCCTGCGCCAGTCGGACCAGATCAAGCGCCGCGCCGGCTACATGACGCAGCGCTTCTCCTACTGGGACGATTTGTCCATCCGCGAGAACCTCGACTTCGTCGCGCGCCTGTACGAGATGCCGAACCGGCGCGAGGCGGTGGACCGGGCGTTGGACAGCCTCGGGCTGGCCTCGCGCGCCAGGCAGTTGGCGGGCGCGCTGTCGGGCGGCTGGAAGCAGCGGCTGGCGCTGGCCGCCTGCATGCTGCACCAGCCCGACCTGCTGCTGCTCGACGAGCCGACCGCCGGCGTGGACCCGAAGGCCCGCCGCGATTTCTGGGAAGAGCTGCACCGGCTGGCCGCGCAGGGCATCTCGGTGCTGGTGTCCACGCACTACATGGACGAAGCCGAGCGCTGCCACAAGCTCGCCTACATCGCCTATGGCGAACTGCTCGCGCAGGGCACCGCCGCCGACGTCATCGCCAGCCAGAGGCTGTCGACCTGGGCGGTGACCGGCGGCAACCTGGTCGAGCTCGGCCGCAGGCTGGAGGGCCGGCCCGGCGTCGACCAGACCGTCGCGTTCGGCGCCGTGCTGCACGTGACGGGCGCCGATGCCCAGGCGCTGGAGGCGACCCTGCGCGAACTCGCCCGGCAGGCGGGCCTGCGCGCCGAGCCCATCGAGACCGGCCTGGAAGATGTCTTCATCCACATGATGCGGGGCTCGTCCGACAACTACGGAGCGCAGTCATGAACGTCAACGGCAAGCGCTTCTCCCTGCACCGCTGGTGGAGCGTCGTCCTGAAGGAGTTCCTGCAACTGCGGCGCGACCGCGTGACGTTCGCGATGATGATCGGCATTCCGATCATGCAACTGCTGATGTTCGGTTTCGCCATCAACACCGATCCGAAGCACCTGCCGACCGGCGTGATCGCGGCCGACCAGAGCGAGTTCACACGCAGTTTTCTGGCCAGCCTGCGCAACACCGACTACTTCCACCTGGCCGAGACGCTGCCCGACGAGGCCGCCGGCCGCGAAGCGCTGGCCGAGGGGCGGCTGCAGTTCATCGTGAGCATCCCGCCCGACTTCACTCGCCGGCTGGTGCGCGGCGAGCGCCCCGCGCTGCTGGTCGAAGCCGATGCGACCGATCCTTCGGCGACGGGGCTGGCGCTGGCCTCCGTCACGCAACTCGCGCAGGGCGTGGTCAGCAAGGACATGAAGGGCGTGCTGGCGCCGCTGGCGGGCGGCCAGCCACCGTTCGATGTGCGCGTGCACCGGCTCTACAACCCGGAAGGCATCACGCAGTACAACATCATCCCCGGCCTGATGGGCGTGATCCTGACCATGACCATGGTGATGATGACCGGCCTGGCCATGACGCGCGAACGCGAGCGCGGCACCATGGAAAACCTGCTGGCCACGCCGGTGCGCCCGCTGGAGGTGATGACGGGCAAGATCGTGCCCTACATCTTCATCGGGCTGGTGCAGGTCAGCATCATTCTGCTGGCGGCCCGCTTCATCTTCCACGTGCCGTTTGTCGGCAGCGTGTGGATGGTCTACGTGGCCGCGCTGCTGTTCATCGTCGCCAGCCTGACGGTGGGCATCACGCTGTCGTCGCTGGCGCAGAACCAGTTGCAGGCGACGCAGCTGACGTTCTTCTACTTCCTGCCCAGCATCCTGCTGTCGGGCTTCATGTTCCCGTTCGCGGGCATGCCGAAGTGGGCGCAGGTGATCGGCGACGTGCTGCCGATGACGTATTTCCACCGGCTCACGCGCGGCATCCTGCTCAAGGGCAACGGCTGGGTCGAACTGTGGCCGAGCATCTGGCCGCTGCTGGTCTTCACGGCGGTGGTGATGAGCATCGCGCTGCGCTTCTATCGCAAGACGCTGGATTGAGGTGGCCATGCGTACATCGACATTGCTGATGCTGTCCGCCGCTGCTACTGCCGCTGCCGCACTGGGCGGCTGCGCCGTCGGCCCGGATTTCAAGGCGCCGGCGCCGCCGGCCGCATCCGGCTACACCGCGCAGCCGCTGCCGGCCGCGACCGCCTCGGCCCCCGTGCCCGGCGGCGAGGCGCAGCGTCTGGCCGAGGCCAATGTGCCGGCGGACTGGTGGCACCTGTTCCAGTCGCCGGCGCTGGATGCGCTGGTGGACGAAGCGCTGCGCGCCAGCCCCACCGTGGCGCAGGCCACCGCGCGCCTGCGCCAGGCCCAGGCGGAGGCCGAGGCGCAGTTCGGCGCGGTGCTGCCGTCGGTGGACGGCACGGTCTCGGCGGTGCGCCAGCAGGTCAATCCGGAGGCGTTCGGCTTCAGCACGCCCAAGCCGGGGCCCTTTACGCTGTATTCGGCGTCGCTGTCGGTGTCGTACGCGCTGGACCTGTTCGGCGGCGTACGGCGGGCGCTGGAGGCCTCGCGCGCGCAGGTCGATACGCAGCGCTACGAGCTGGAGGCGGCGCGGCTGTCGCTGGCCGGCAATGTGGTGACGGCCGTGGTGCGCGTGGCCTCGCTGGATGCGCAGATCGCCACCACGCAGCGCCTGCTGGCCGCGCAGCGCGATCAGTTGGCCATCACCGAACGGCGCTTCGGCGCGGGCGGCGTCGCCCGGGTGGAGGTGCTGTCGCAGCGCACGCTGCTCGCGCAGACGGAGGCCACCTTGCCGCCGCTCGCGCAACAGGCAGCCCAGGCGCGGCACCGGCTGTCGGTGCTGCTGGGCCGCGAGCCGGGCGCGGGGCTGCCGGACCTGCCGGCGCTCGACGCGCTGCGGCTGCCCGATCCGCTGCCGGTGTCGCTGCCGTCCACGCTGGCCCAGCGCCGCCCCGACATCCGCGCCGCCGAGGCCATGTGGCACGAGGCCAGCGCCAATGTGGGCGTGGTCACCGCCAACCTGTTCCCGCGCATTACGCTGTCCGCCGGATTGGGTTCGGAAACCACGGGCTTTCGCAACCTGCTCGGCGCGGGGTCGAGCATCTGGAACCTGGGCGGCTCGCTGACGCAGCCGCTGTTCCACGGCGGTACGCTGCGCGCCCGCAAGCGCGAGGCCGAGGCGGCCTACGACGCGGCCGGTGCGGCTTATCGGCAGGCGGTGCTGCTGGGGCTGCAGGAAGTCGCCGACGCGCTGCATGCCGTGCACAACGACGCGCGCGCATTGCAGGCCCGCGCCCTGGCCACCGACCAGGCCACGCAGGCCCTGCGCGCCGAGCAGGCCCGTTACGCCGCGGGCGGCATCAGCACGCTCGCGTTGCTCGATGCCCAGCGCCAGGTCGACCAGGCGATGCTGCAGCAGGTGCAGAGCCGCGCGGACCGGCTGCTGGATTCCGCTGCGCTGATGCAGGCGCTGGGTGGCGGGTGGTAGCGATCAGGATCGCGCCCAGAAGGTCGGGGCCCCGCGCGCTGAGGCCACCGGCCGCACAGGTATGACGGCCCTGCGCGGCAGGGTCCTCGCGGCGCTCGCGCCTAGTGCTTGAAACTCCATCGCTTGTGCCCGAGGTAGCTCGTGAACACCGGCACCGCCACACCGATCAGATGCGCGAGGTCCCGCGCATGCCAATCCAGGCCCAGCCGGGGAAACACGTAATAGGCGAGGCCGACGCTCACGCCCCACGTCTGCAGCACGGCCACCAGGTTCACCAGCGTGAAGAAGAAGATCGATCGCGCGGTGGACTGCGTGCTCTGGGTGAAGACGAACAGCTTCGCCAGCACAAACGCCGTGATCATCCCCGTGACATAGGCGACGACGATCGCGGCGGAGTAGGGCATCCACAGGTTGTAGGCGATCCGGCTCCCCCAATTGACCGCGGCGGCAATGCCGCCGGTCAGCAGGAACAGCAGGAAATGCCGCGACAGGAAGGCCTGCCTGACGGCTGCCGGTGCCCGCGTCACAGCATCCTCGCCATCTTGCGCGACAGTCCGATGCTTTCGGAGATGCCCCGGTCTTCGGGGTAGTAATACGACGTGTCCGCCACCAGCAAGCCCCGGACCGGCAACTGGATCGGCGGCAGGCGGTCGAGGTAGCCGGGCTCGCAGATCGGCTGCGCAAAGCGGTACCGGCTGGCGCGCACGTCGATGAAATCGTCCGCCGCCAGTTCCGGATTGATCTTCATCAGGTAGTGCTTCACCTTGTCGATGAAGACAGCGTCGCCCTCCTGGTATTTCGGATGTTCGCCCGGCATGTAGAACGGCACGTAGACGATGTGCTGATCGAGCGGCCGCAGGTTGGTGTATTCGACGATACCGGGGATGTCCATGTCCGGATCGTTCGTGTTCAGCCAGAAGTTCTCGGTGACGGGCTTCTTCAGCTTGGCGATCACGCAGACGACCGCGATGTTCTTCACGCTGCGGAACGCCTCCAGGATGCCGGCCGGCAGGTCGGGCATGACCCTGGGCACGTAGGGCAGCGGAATCGTGCTGATCACCTTGTCGAACGCTTCGACGCCATCCCGGGTCTCGATGCCGGTGACCGCGCCGCCCTCGATCACGACTTTCTGCACGGGCGTGCCGAGCCGGAATTCGCCGCCGTTCGCTTCGATGTAGCGGCGCATGCCTTCGAGCAGCGTGTCGGAGCCGCCTTCGAGATAGCCGAGCTTCTCCCGGAAGAGGTTGTAGCGCGAGCGGCCGATGCGGCGGATCCGGCTCCAGATCCACGCCGCGGACAGGTTGTACGCGTAGTCGTAGAACTTGTAGTCGAAGAGGCGCCGCCACAGCACTTCCCAGGCCTCCTCGCCGATCCAGCGGCGGATCCAGCCCGAGGCTTCGACGCGGTCCAGCGGCTTCCAGTCGCGGCGCTTGGTCGACAGGAACGCGTGCAGCCCGTAGCGGATCTTGGCCGACAGGCTCAGCCCCTTGAACTTCAGCAGCGCGACGGGGTTGCCCCAGGGCTGCACGCGGCCCTGGTAGAAGTAGCCCATCTTCGTCTCGCGCCACTGCATCTTGTCTTCGATGCCGAGTTCCCGCAGCACCTCCAGGAAGGCGTGATCGGAAATCGCGTGGAAGTGGTAGTACCGCTCGATCGGGAGCCCGCCGAAATCGAAGCAGGCCGCCATGCCGCCCACCCTGTCGTCGGCCTCGAAGATCACGGGCTTGCGCCCGTCCTTGACGAGCTGATAGGCCGCGCCGAGACCCATCGGCCCCGCGCCCAGCACTGCAATGCGTTCCGTACTCATGGTCGTGGTCTCGTCAGAATTCCAGTGCGATGTGGCTGTAGGCCGGATCGTTGAACGTTTCTTCCATCGCCTTGGCAAACGGCGTCGCGCGGATCGCGAAGATGCCTTCCCAGTCGATTACTTCGAATTCGTCGCCGGCGGTCAGCGCCTTGAGCTGGTCCGCCGTGAACGGAGGATTCTTGCTGAAGAGGGCATAGATCTTCAGCAGGACATAGAACAGGCTGTAAGGGATGCGCACGATCGCGCAGCGTGCGCGGGTCACGCGCTTGATCTGCCGGATGATGTCGATGTAATCGACGCGCTCCAGGCCGGTGATGTCGAAGGTCTGCCCCTGGATCCGCGAGTCGATGCAACTGATGATCACGTTGCAGAAGTCGCCGACGTAAAGCGGCTGGCGCATGTAGCGCCCGCTGCCCGGAATCGGAAACACCGGAACCCGCTGCATGAAGCGCGACAGCCAGCCCAGGTGCTTGCGGTCGAACCAGCCGAACATGAGCGTCGGCCGCAGCACGACGCAGGGGATGCCCGAGGCGAGCACCATCTGTTCCTGTTCGCGCTTCGTCTCGGTGTACCAGTCTTCGCCGACCGATTTGACGACGGACGAGCTGATATGGACGGTATGCGGTATGCCGTGCCGCTTGATCACCTCGAGCACATGGCGGGTCGAATCGATGTTGTTGCGCACGAAGGGCTCGCGTGTCGGCGCGCCGATCTGGGCTTGCAGCATGACGACCGCGTCGGCCCCTTCGAAATGCCGCGCCCAGTCGCCCGGTTCGGCGAGATCGGCAAACACGGCGGTGACATCCGGATGGACCGAGCGCAGGATCTCGAGATTGGCCTTGTGCTTGTCGAGCACGACGAGATTGGTATAGCCGCGCGCTTTGAGTCGCGCCACGAGATTCTGGCCGACGAGGCCGGCGCCACCTGGAAGAACAATGCGGGTTGGGTTCATGCGTTGGCTCTGGAAATGCTTGGGGTGTCTTGCTGGTCTGGCGGGACCGTCGTCATCGGGTGGCTGTAGCTTGCAATCGCAGCGGTCGCTGCTGTCCGCCCGCGGAGCGATAACCCGCGGCCGGGGTGGCGATGTCGTCCTGAAGAGCGACATCCCGCATCGCTTTCATCCCGCGTCCCTTACAGCGAGGTCCGCTTGAAAACAGGCTTCGGCACCGACCGGATGATCAGCATGATGATCGACCAGAACCAGGGCGTGTACAGCGTGTCCTTGCGCTTGCCGATGGCGCGCACGATGTCGCTGGCAACCTTCTCGGGGGATGCGACGAGCGGACCGGGCAGCGGCAGCCCCGCGGTCATCGGCGTCGAGACGAAGCCCGGCTTGATCGTCAGGACGTGCACGCCGGCCTTGAACAGGCGCGCGTTCAGTCCTTCGCAGAAGGCGGAGAGAGCGGCCTTCGCGCTGCCGTACAGATAGTTGGAGGGGCGGCCGCGGTCCGCCGCCACCGACGAAATGACCGCCAGCGCGCCGCGCCGCTGCGCCTCGAGCGTGTTGGCGATGCGCGTCAGCAGGGCGATGACGGAGGTGGCGTTGGTGTTGAACTCGCGTACCGCGACAGCCGGGTCCGCCTGGCAGGCCGCCTGGTCCGGCAGCGTCCCGGGCGCGACCAGGACGATATCGATCGTGCCCAGCGCGCCGACGCATTGTTCAAGCATGTCCGCGTGATGCTCCAGGCTGTTGATGTCGAGCTGGTGGCGGCCGGCGAACTGCGCGCCGCGCGCGCTCAGGTCATCGGCGACCTGCTTGAGGCGCTCGCCGTTGCGTGCCACCAGGAAAAAGCGGGCGCCTTCCGTGGCCCATTGCCGCGCACAGGCGAGCGCGATGGCGGAGGTTGCGCCGACGATCAGGATGTTCTTCATGTTCGAGTGGTTCGTTCCCAGAAGCGCGACAGCAGGGCGGGATCCCGGAGCGCTTCGAGTTGCTGCCATTGCGGATAGGCGGCACGGAAATCCGCGCCGGACATGTGTGCATCCTTGGCCGGATACATGCGCCCGCCCGCCTCCCGCACGATCGCATCGATCCGCGCGAACAGGCGCGCGTTCGATGCCTCGCGCTGCGGAAAGTCGAGGGCGAGCGACGTCCCTTCCATCGGAAAGGACAGCAGGCCGGGCGAGGCCACGTTGCCGCAGCGCTTGAGCACGGCCAGGAACGAGCCGGTGCCGCTGGCCGCGATGGCGCCGAGAATCGCGCGTATCGCGTCCCGCGCCGCCTGCGGGGGGATCACGGACTGGTGTTGCTGAAAGCCCGCCCGGCCATAGATGCGGTTCCACTCGAGCAGGCTGTCGAGCGGATAGAAATAGCGGTCGTAGCTCACCCGGGAGCGGACTTCGCCGCCGCGTCTGCCCCGGAAATAGAGCGCATTGAAGCCGCCCAGCGTGAGGCGGTTGAACAGCGGGACGGGCAGCGTGAACGGAACGGTGCGCTTGGCCCGCTGATCGACGGTGAGCGGGCCGTCGGCGGCATGGTCGCCCACCATGAACACCCCGCGCCCGAGCGCGGCGCCCGTGCTCTGGCAGTCCACCCAGGCCACGCTGTATTCGTGCAGCGGATCGAGGCGCTCGGAGAGCGCGAAGAATTCGTCGAGGTTGCCGAAGCGGATGCTGGTCACGTCGACCAGGCTCGAGCGGATCGGCATCAGCTGGATCTCGGCCCACGTGATGAGACCGGTCAGCCCAAGTCCCCCGATCGTCGCGGCGAACAGTTCGGCGTGGCTGTCCGGGGCGCATTCGCATTGCGTGCCGTCGCTGCGGGCAAGGCCGAAGCGGCGCACATGCCGCCCGAACGTGCCGCGGACATGGTGGTTTTTGCCGTGGACGTCATTGGCGATGGCGCCGCCGAGCGTGGCGTACTTGGTGCCCGGCGTCACCGGCAGCATCCAGCCGCGCGGGATCGCGATCTGCAGCACCTGTTCGAGCGTCGCGCCGGGCTCCGCGCACAGGATGCCGCGTGCCCAGTCGGCGGCGATCAGGCGGTCGAGCGGCCGTGTCAGCAGGACATGGCCGGATGCTGCCAGGCAACTGTCGCCATAGCTGCGCCCGTTGCCGAACGCGAGCGTCGTGCCGTGCCCGTTCCTTGCGGCAAGCCAAGCCGCATCCAGCGCGTCGCGCCACGCGATTGCATGCGCTTGCTGCGGCGTGTACGGGTAGCGGCCCCATGATTGAACGGTCGCCATCGTTCAGATCGCCGCCCAGAAGACAAAGCCGCACAGCGCGACGATGGCAAGGCTCACCCGGTCGCGTATGGCGAACACGATGGGGTCGTCATGCATCTGGCCGCGGTGCGCGATGATCCACGTCCGGCTGATCCAGTACAGCAGCAGCGGGCAGGCGAGCCAGATCGCCTGCGGGTGCCGGTAGAGGCTCGCCGTTTTTGCATCCTGGATATACAGCGCCAGCACCAGCACGGCCAGGTAGCCCGCCGCCGAGCCCAGCGACGAGATCAGCGGCAGATCGCTCGCCTCATAGCCTCGGCCGCGTGTCTTGAGCAGCCCGCGCGCTTTCGTGGCATGCAATTCCGCATAGCGCTTGACGAGTGCCAGGCTCAGGAAGATGAACATCGAGAAAGCGAGCAGCCAGAACGTGAGGTGTGCCCCCACGGCAGCCGCGCCGGCGATGATGCGGATGGTGTAGAGCGCGGCGAGCACCACGACATCGACCATGACGCGGCGCTTGAGGAAGGCCGAATACGCGAGCGTGAGTCCGTAATAGCCCAGCAGCACGGCGGCGAACCGCCATGGCAGGAACAGCCAAGCCATCAGGAACGCCGCGACGAGCAGCATGGGGAACATCGCGCCGCCCCACACCAGCGGAAGCGCGCCCGACGCAAACGGCCGTTTGCGCTTGACCGGATGATGGCGGTCGTCTTCGAGATCCAGCAGGTCATTGAGCAGGTAGACACTCGACGCACACAGCCCGAACGTCAGGAACGCCAGCAGCGCGGCCAGCACCTGTTTCGGCGAATCCAACAGATGGCCGGCCAGCAATGGCACGAAGATGAGCAGATTCTTCAGCCACTGATGCAGCCGCAGCGACTTGCTCCAGGTCTTGAAGGGCGCGGGGCGTGAGGCGATCACGCGCTCGACGTTGCCGATCTTGCACGCCGCGCGTTCCACGCCGCGATGGGGGTTCACCACGTAGGCGCGTTCAGCCGCTTGCCACACGATGACATCGTCATGGGAGTTGCCCGCGTAGTCGAAACCCTTTTCGCCATATTCGGCCACGAGCCGGTCCCGCTTGTTGCGGGCGGACAGATTGACATGGTCGTCGGTGGCGAATGTCTTGTCGAACAGTCCCAGATGCGCGGCAATCGCCTGTGCGTAGCGCTCATGGCTGGCCGTGGCGAGCACCAGCGTGCGGCCCGCGGCCCGTTCGGCGCGCAGCCATTCGAGGACGGCTTCGTCGTAGGGCAGGATGGTGACGTCGAGGTCCGTTGCATTCGCCAGGCGCGCTTTCAGGGTGGGTTTGCCTCCGTGCGCCAGCCACAGTAGCGGTTCGTAAAACCGGTGAGGCGCCGATTTCAGGTACGCGAAACCGGATTCGACCAAGATGTCCGAACGAATTAACGTGCCATCGAGATCGACAACCAGGGGGGTGCTGGACATGAATGAATTCAGGCGGGCCGATATCGGCGAGTGGGCGCGGGAGCGTGCGCTGCAATGCACGAGGCCGCGGGATCAGGGCAGATGCCCTGGCCGGCGGCCTGGAAAGATGGCGAAACTGTACTAGGTTGTTGTTTCTTGTACAACCTTGGGCAGTGAAGTACACAAATCGCGCTTTTTCAACTCTGCTCGGGAGGCTGTTTCGCGGTGGACTCGAAGCGGTGCCTATTGGCCTGTGCCTCGCCCCAACCGCTGCCGATATGCCTGCAGACGCGCATACGCCACGCGCAGCAGCCACACGTCCGGCGGTGATGGCCTGGATGGGAACGCGCGCGTCGCCCAGCGGGCTGCGGATTTCCTGGCCGTGCTCGCGCAGCCGTGCCGCGCGGGCGGGGCGCACCAGGAAGGTCACGTCCGCGCCGGCCTGCGTGAGGCGCCCGCCGAAGTAGCCGCCGGTGCCGCCGGCGGCGGGCCCCCGGGGCGCGGCCGGGCGCGCTAAAATGCTGATTTTCCTCACGATTTGACGCCTGCCCGGCCATTATTCAGCGTCGGCGGCGTGTATGTGACATGACGTTCTCCAATAATTTCCACCGCCTCGAAACCCGCCTGCAGTCGCAGGTCGGCCGCGCCATCGGCGACTTCAAGATGATCGAGGACGGCGACACCGTGCTGGTGTGCCTGTCCGGCGGCAAGGATTCGTACACCATGCTGTCGGTGCTGATGGCGCTGCAGAAGCGCGCGCCGGTCGACTTCAAGCTGATTGCGATGAACCTCGACCAGAAGCAGCCGGGCTTTCCGGAGGACGTGCTGCCCAACTATCTGAAGAAGGTGGGCGTGGAATACGTGATCGTCGAGGCGGACACGTATTCGATCGTCAAGGAGAAGGTGCCCGAGGGCAAGACCACGTGCTCGCTGTGCTCGCGCCTGCGCCGTGGCGTGATCTATCGCACCGCCAAGGAGCTGGGCGCCAACAAGATCGCCCTGGGCCACCACCGCGACGACATCGTCAACACGTTCTTCCTGAACATGTTCTTCGGCGGCAAGATGAAGGCGATGCCGCCCAAGCTCGCCACCGACAACGGCGACCACATCGTGATCCGCCCGCTGGCCTACTGCGCGGAGAAGGAGATCGCCGCCTACGCCCGCGCGATGGAATTCCCCATCATCCCGTGCAACCTGTGCGGCTCGCAGGAGAACCTGCAGCGCAAGAAGGTCAAGGAGATGCTGCTGGAGTGGGAGCGCCAGGCGCCGGGCCGCATCGACAACATCTTCGCGGCGCTGCAGAACGTGGTGCCGTCGCACCTGGCCGATACCGGCCTGTTCGACTTCAGCGGCCTGGCCACGGGCCTGGCCAGGATCGGCGAGGAGGCGCTGTTCGGCCAGACCGCGTACGACCAGGCGCCGCTGGTGTTCGCCGGCTCGCACGACGACCGCATCGAGTTCGTGCGGTTTGAGCGCAATCCGGCGGACAAGGCCGCGGGGGACGCCGAACCGGCCGCCGTCTGACGCGCGCTGCCGGCTGCGCGGACAGCCTGCCAGGCCGCGAGGCCGGGCACGCTGTCTTGCTTTGGAGGACCGGTATGCCGCCGCTCAACGGTTGAGCGGCGCCATGCCGGTCGTGGCCTCGTCGGGGCGGCTGCCGTCCACGGCGGTCGTCCCGGTGCCGGACAGCATCAGGTCATGGGCGTCGTCGATCCAGCCCTGCAGGCGGTCGCGGGCGTGCAGCTTCTGCTGCGGCGTGGTGAGGTTGGCGATGGTCATGGAGACGTCGACGCTGGCATCGAGATAGGCGTCGCGCCGGGCGCCGCGCTCGCCGGGCGGATGCTCCCACTGGTCCGCATAGGCGGTCAGCCATTGCATGACAGTCGGCTTGTCGGGGTGTTCGGCGCGCACGCGCTCCAGCAGCGCGAGCCAGGCCTGCTGGCGCTGGAGGCGCTCGTCGTAGCGGGCCGGCGCGGCCGCCACCAGCGGCGCGACGGCAGGCCGGATGGCATCCTCCTGCTCCGGCGAGAAGCGGCCGTAGACGAGGCGGGCGTTGTCCATGACGTGCTTGAAGCGCTCGCGCGAGCGGTCGTCGCCGTCGCGCTGCAGATACCGCTGGCGATAGGTCTCGTTGACCGCGTCGAACCGCTGCCGCACGTGCCCGATCTGCTCGGGCGCGACCGTGAGCAGCAGGTCGGCGATATCGGGCCGGGCGCGCTCGAAGGCGGCGCGGCCCAGCGCGTAATAGGCGTTCTGGTAGTAGCGGATCTGCTCGGCGGTGACCGGTTGCTGCAGTTCGCCCTTGGCGCGCTCGAGCAGTTCTGCGATGCGCGGCAACTGCTCGCGCCGGTGCCACGCAAAGAAGCGCGCGATGGCGCCCCGCGCGGCATCGGCCTGGGCGTCCTGGACGTCGAAGTAGCGGTCGACCCACCGGTAGACCAGGCGGTCGCCCTGCTGGTAGCCGAGCTTCAGGGTGCTGCACGCCGCCAGGCCCGCCAGCGCGGCGAGCACCAGCCAGCGGGCCAGCCGGGCGGTCCAGGCGGCCGGTGCGATACGTCCGCCGTTCGGCCGGTGCTGTGGCAGGGTGGGCCGCATGCTAGAATTTTTTACCTGTGTCTGATACGCCGCAAAAGGGCCTCGCAGAAGGCTTCCAAGGCGGCAGTCCGGCCCACCCGGGGTAGGGGGGCGGACGACCGTTCCGGGACGGCTTGCCCGGTCCGTGGACGCAAGTCGCAGGCTATCGCTTCGAGTCACTCTAGGAATCTCCTTGTGAACATCGTCATCCTTGCCGCCGGGCTGGGCAAACGCATGCGCTCTGCCCTCCCGAAAGTCCTGCATCCCCTGGCCGGCAAACCGCTGCTGGCGCACGTGATCGAAACGGCCCGGTCATTGTCGCCGACCCGGCTGGTGGTGGTCGTCGGCCATGGCGGCGATCGCGTCCGTGAGATGGTCGGCGCGCCTGATGTCGCTTTCGCGACGCAGGACCAGCAACTGGGCACCGGCCACGCCGTCATGCAGGCGCTCGACCAGCTCGACGACAGCGTGCCGACGCTGGTGCTGTACGGCGACGTGCCGCTCACCCGCGCCGAGACGCTCAACGCACTGGTCGGCGCCGCCGGCCGGGACCACCTGGGCGTGCTGACCGTCCACCTCGACGACCCGACCGGCTACGGCCGCATCGTGCGCGACACCGCCGGCCGCATCACGCGCATCGTCGAGCAGAAGGACGCCAACGAGACGCAGCTCGCCATCCACGAAGTCAACACCGGCATCCTGGTCTGCCCGACGGCCAGGCTCAAGACCTGGTTGGCCACGCTGCGCAACGACAATGCCCAGGGCGAGTACTACCTGACCGACGTGATCGAGCGCGCGGCCGGCGAGGGCCTGCCGATCACCTCCGCGCATCCGCTGGCCGAGTGGGAGACGCTGGGCGTCAACAGCAAGGTGCAACTGGCGGAGCTCGAGCGCATCCACCAGGGCAACCTCGCGCAGCAACTGCTGGAAGACGGCGTGACGCTGATCGACCCGGCGCGCATCGATATCCGCGGCAAGCTGACGTGCGGGCGCGATGTCGTCATCGACATCAACTGCATCTTCGAGGGCAACGTGACGCTGGGCGACGGCGTGCGCATCGGCGCGCATGCGGTGATCCGCGATGCCGCCATCCACGCCGGCGCCGAGATCCTGCCGTTCTGCCACATCGAGCAGGCCACCGTGGGCGAGCAGTCGCGCATCGGTCCGTATGCGCGGTTGCGCCCGGGCACCGAGCTGGCCGAGGATGTGCACATCGGCAACTTCGTCGAGGTCAAGAACAGCCAGATCGCCGCGCACAGCAAGGCCAACCACCTCGCCTACGTGGGCGATGCCACGGTGGGCTCGCGCGTGAACATCGGCGCGGGCACCATCACTTGCAATTACGATGGCGCCAACAAGTTCCGCACCATCATCGAGGACGACGCCTTCATCGGCTCGGACACGCAACTGGTGGCGCCGGTGCGGGTCGGGCGCGGCGCCACGCTGGGCGCCGGCACCACGCTGACCAAGGACGCGCCGGAAGGCCAGCTGACGGTCTCGCGTGCGCGGCAGACCACCGTCAACGGCTGGCAGCGGCCGGTCAAGCAGAAGAAGGACGCCTGAGCTGCGGTTTACCTGCGCCGAACAGCGGATGCCGCTTCGGCGCGGGTGCATCGATACTGATTGAATATTGAGCGCAGTGCGCTGCGCTCCAACCGGAGAAATCAACATGTGCGGTATCGTTGGCGCGGTTTCCACGCGCAATATCGTTCCCGTCCTGATCGAAGGCCTGCGCCGCCTGGAGTACCGCGGCTATGACTCGTGCGGCGTGGCCGTGCAGCGCGACGGCCAACTGGAGCGCGCCCGCACCGTCTCGCGCGTGGCCGACCTGGACACGCAGGCGCAGTCCAGCCGCCTGGATGGCGCCATCGGCATCGCCCACACCCGCTGGGCCACGCACGGCCGGCCGGACACCGTCAATGCCCACCCGCACTTCTCGGGCGACACCATCGCCCTGGTGCACAACGGCATCATCGAGAACTACGAAACGCTGCGCGAAGAGCTGAAGGCTGTCGGCTACGGTTTCGAATCGCAGACCGACACCGAGGTGGTCGCCCACCTGATCCACCAGGCCTACACGTATCCGAGCAGCGCCACGCGCGGCCACCTGTTCGCTTCGGTGCGCGCGGTGGTCAAGCGCCTGCACGGCGCCTACGCGATCGCCGTGTTCGCGCGCGACAACCCCGACGTGGTGGTGGGCGCGCGCGCCGGTTCGCCGCTGGTGGTGGCGCTGGGCGACAACGAATCCTTCCTGGCCTCCGACGCGCTGGCCGTGGCCGGCACCGCCAACCGCATCGTGTACCTGGAAGAAGGCGATGTGGTCGAGCTCACCCGCGAGGGCATCACCGTGTCCGACGTGCATGACCACTTGGTCGAGCGCGAGGTCAAGGTGGTCGAGGCGCACGCCGCCGCCGTGGAGCTGGGCCCGTATCGCCACTTCATGCAGAAGGAAATCTTCGAGCAGCCGCGCGCGCTGGGCGACACGCTGGAAGGCGTGCAGGGCTTCGCGCCCGACCTGTTCGGGCCGCGCGCCGCCGAGGTGCTGTCCAAGGTCGACAGCGTGCTGATCCTGGCCTGCGGCACCAGCTACTACTCGGGCTGCACCGCCAAGTACTGGCTCGAGTCGATCGCCAAGATCCCGACCCAGGTGGAAGTCGCCAGCGAATACCGCTACCGCGACACGGTGCCCAACCCCAACGCGCTCGTCGTCGTGATCTCGCAATCGGGCGAAACCGCCGACACGCTGGCCGCGCTGCGCCACGCGCGCGAACTGGGCCACACGCACACGCTGGCCATCTGCAACGTGGCGACCAGCGCCATGGTGCGCGAGACCGAGCTCAAGTTCCTCACGCGCGCCGGCACTGAGATCGGCGTGGCGTCCACCAAGGCGTTCACCACGCAGCTGGCGGCGCTCTACATGCTGGCGCTGACGTTCGCCAAGCAACGCGGCCTGCTGAACGCGCAGCAGGAAGAGGATGCGCTGCGCCACCTGCGCCACCTGCCGTCCGCGCTCAACGCGGTGCTGGCGCTCGAGCCGCAGATCATCGCGTGGTCGGAAGAGTTCGCCCGCCGCGAGAACGCCCTGTTCCTCGGCCGCGGCCTGCACTTCCCGATCGCCATGGAAGGCGCGCTCAAGCTCAAGGAAATCTCCTACATCCACGCCGAGGCCTACCCGGCCGGCGAGCTCAAGCACGGCCCGCTGGCGCTGGTGACCGAGCAGATGCCGGTGGTGACGGTCGCGCCCAACGACGCGCTGCTGGAAAAGCTCAAGTCCAACATCCAGGAAGTGCGCGCGCGCGGCGGCAAGCTGTACGTGTTCGCCGATGCCGACACGCACATCCAGTCCAGCGACGGCATCCAGGTGATCCGCATGCCCGAACACTACGGACAACTGTCGCCGATCCTGCACGTGGTGCCGCTGCAGCTGCTGGCGTATCACACCGCCGTGGCACGCGGCACGGACGTGGACAAGCCGCGGAATTTGGCTAAGTCGGTGACGGTGGAGTGAACCGCTGAGGTTTGCGTATTTGACCTGGCTCTACGCATTTGATGAGGCCAAAAAATGCATTAAATCTGCCCAGTTCCTGCCCCAGATTTGTTCGGAAGTCCAAGCCTGGCGTGGAATTGGGCATTTCTAATGCAACGAAAAGTAGCCGGAACTTGGTTGCTCATACTGAAGGGTTGCTGTTCAAGTTTCTCTGCGATAGCGCTCTGAACTGCGCTCACAGGTTGTGCCTTCCAAGCTCGGTTAGCTACGAGACCCAGAACCCACGTTGATACTGTTTCGATTGAGTTGGCTTGCCGCTCGGGTTGGTATCAGCGTTCGTACGTTACGGAATCGGACGGGGGCAGCGGCTCGTCGTTGCATACCCTTCTCCAAGTCGTTCGTGCTCGGGGACGCGAGCAGTGGTTCGAGACCATCGCTCCGGTCCCAACCATCAATCCGCTCACGCTGACTCGAATCGCCGCGTCAGCGAGCTAGCAAGCCACGAGTCAAAAAGGCTGCCTAAGCGGCGTCAGGCTAGGGTGACTGCCCTGACCATTCCAACCGCGCTTGCGACTATGCGAGAACGGTAAACGGTACTTTTCCGCGCTACTGCGATGAGACCGTGCTTGGCTCTTTCGAGCTCGAAGTAGATGCTGTTGCTACGGGTTGATTTGCTCCTGGTCAACAAACCTTCCGTAGGACTGCAGTGCGGGTATCAGGTGGGCGTCCGCGTAGGCACAACCGGAGGTGTTTAGCGCCTTCTGTCCTTGCTTGTCGGCGGCTTCCGGTGAGTGGCCCTTGCCCTCTATGAGAGCGGCCAGCATCTGAGAGTAGCCCGGTTCCCAAGCCGTGAGGCCGAGAAAACTCGTGCGCATGGCAGACAGGATGCGCATGCCAGACCAATCCAGGTCCCCCCAGAAGAAGGCCGGAATGACATCCTTGCCAAAGAGCCAGGCCTCGAAGCCATCTCGAAGGTTTTGACTGATGCCGCCACGGGCGGCGTAGAAGAGAGAGCAACCATCCGGGGTGCGCAACCGCTGAGCACTTCCCTTGAAGCCTGACGCGTAGACCAGAGCCAACCCGTCAAACGCCGAGCTCGTCGAGCGAGTGGCACGCTCGAAGCTCATGAGGTTCTCAATGAACAGCACTCCCCGGAGGCCCGCCGGCGGCAGGAACACCTGCAGCTGAATCGGAGACTCCGGAAACGGGCACTCATCGACACCTAAGACTGCGGCGACGAGGCTCTGCCGCTTGTCCAGGACCTTCGACATGCCCCAGAACAGCTGAGAGGAGACTTCGCGAAGCAGCATAGGCTTGCCGGCAAGAGCGGGGAGCTCGTTCAGTCGTTCGACAACCTCGGCCATAGTGTGGTCAGGCATATCGATGCAGAAATCGCAGACAGCGGCCTTGACCTCGGCGGTGCCCTGGAGACCGTCGCGGACAGCCTCGCGCCAGCGCTCCGCAGCCGACTTGACGCGCTGTGCGCGACCAACCATCCGTCTCACCTCGACCTCGTTGGCAACCATGACGCGTGGCGAATCGGCATAGCCAGAGCGGGACCGGATGGCCGCGGCTGGCTTGACCGTGAGCCACCCCCAACGCACCAACTCGACGGCATGGCCCCAAAGCTCCTCCTTTTCCGATTCCCGCTGAGCTTTGTAGAGAGCCGGCCAAGTCCGCTCCCCGAGAGCGACCGACTGCGTACGAGCGCTTCCCCTTTGCTCGGCCGAATCCATTCGGTCCACAAGCAGGTTCAGCAGTTGCTGAACAGGCGGAGACTGAAGCCAAAGCAGTTGCTCCGTCACTTCGCAGCTCCCGTGACCTCTTCAACCTCTGCCGCATCAAAGAGCAGCTTGGCCTGCTCGCGAACCTCTTGACGCTGCGCTTCCCAGACATCGCGCATGCGGTCCTTCTTGAAGACGCGCTCATCGCACTCGGAGACGAAGTCAATTTCACCGTTGTCTGGCACGCTCATCCGGCTGAAGCTGAACTCGCGGTCGAACTCAGGGCGCAGCGCGCCGGCGTGCTTGGTCGGCATGGCGCTGACCAGCTGCAGACCCATGCTGTCTCGCAGATAGCGCAGGACAGCGCGTGCACGCGGCTCGTCCATGCGAGAGAAGGACTCGTCGCTAACAAGCAACTTCAAGCTAGCACCCTTATCGAACAGGCGCAGGCGGTTGGTCACAACGGCGGCGCGCACAATGTACGCTGGCGTCTCCAACTGACCACCCGAGCCAGTGCCCCACGTCGACAGGGCAATGCGGCCACCGCTGTCCGAGTCATTCCAAATTTCGTAGCGTCGGTAGTTGCGGTAGTCTGCGATGCGCAGCAGCTCGCGCCCCGCCCTGTCCTGGTCTTGGTCCAGGAGGAGCTTGACCAGGCGGTCACGGACCTCGATGTGCTTAGGCGACAGCTCCGTCTCACCGAACAGGTCCACCGCTTCCGGCGAATCGGCCAGTTCAGCAACGGCTGAGAAGAAGCCGTAATACTCCTGGAATTCAGGCTCCCACTTCGACCAGTCGATGCTGAAGCGGTCGGTACCGAACTTCAGCTTCTCAAGCTCGACATTCAACTGGCGCAGCATCCTCACGCCTTCGTCGACCTTGCTCTTGATTTCAACGCAGAACTGCTTGGTGAAGACGTCGTGAAAGGAGCGCTCTGCCTCCTCGACCTTGGCACGATTGTTGTACAGACCGATGCTCTCAAGCTCGTTGTGGAGCATGCTGACCGAACGACCGAGCAGCACCAAGGGGCCATAGCAGGGGTCGAAGGACGGCGCATCCGTCAGGTGCGGCAGCGCAGACTGAAAGCGCTCGTCGGCACGAACAGCAGCGTTGTACTCCGCCAGCATCTCGCGCACGTCGGCAAAGAGCTTATCGGGTTGCCCATGCAGATGGGAAACCCGTGCCTGAACGGCAGGGATTTCGTACGCGTGAGACGCAATGAGGTCGTCCACCTCTTGGGCCATCACCGTGTACGTCTTCTCCGAGTTCGCTTCGCAGAGGTGCTTCAGCCGGCGAATCTGGTTTTCGCGCTCTTGGAAACGAGCGTCCCGGCCCTCATTGATGCGTTTGATAGCGCTCTCCGCAGCCGTTATTCGCTGTTCTGCCAGCGTGACAGTCTCCTTGGCCGCATCAATTGCCAAGTCATGCGCTTGGATGAGTTCTTCCATCCGGGTCAGCTCAGCCTGTAGCTGCTCGACCTCAGTCAAATTAAGTTGCGACAGAGACCGACGTGTGACGTCGAGGTCGGCGGCATGCTGGGCCAACGGCTGCGCGTCGAACGTGGGCTCCTTCAGAGTCGTGAGCAGCTTCCGGAAACCCTCCAGGTCACCTTGGTAGCTCGCCAGCTTACTGATGTCCTTTTCGGCGGCCTCTAGCATTTCAGCAGTGCGCTCCAACGCCCGCTCACGCGCCTTGCGACCGAGTACAAAGTCCCGGCGCTCGCAGATGAACATCGTCATCGAGCTGCTGCCCTTACCATCCTTGGTGAGGCCGCGCGGGGTCCGCCGCAGCTCCTCGGAGTCTCCCACTTTGACGACAGGCCCGAACTGCTCGATGAGGTAGGCCCGCGCAATAGGGTGGTCGGTGCGCAACTCGTGAATGATGGAAGTAACCGGCACACGAGACTCGTCAGCACGCTCCAAGCATCGCTTTCCCTGAACGACCTTCGAGCGCGAGCCCCAGGACTTCAGGAAGTCAATTGTGCGGGCTTCCCAGTCTGGCTTGACGATGAGGTTGAAGCGCGCGCCGTCCATGTAGCCTTCGATGGCGCTTTGCCATTCTTCGGACACTGGCTCAACGAGGTCGCATAACACCTGGACACTGGCGTCGGGGAACCTCTCTCGAATGCGCTCCAACGCGAGAACGGTGTCCCGGTTGTAGTTGCCCGCGCCGGCCGCAAGTCGTCGCTTACGGTCAGCCAGCTCATCGCGCTCCTTCTTCGCGCTGTCGACGCGCTGGCCGAGCGATGCCGATTCGGCAGCAACAGCCATCAGCACACTACCCTCGGTGCCAACTAACGAGTTGTGCAACTGGCTCAGGCCCGCGTCGATGCCGTCAAATGCGGAGGCCAACTGAAGTAGCTTTTCTACTGACAGGACGTCATCACGGTTCGCATCGTCCACGGAATTGAGGAGCCCTACTAGCCTGTCCACATTGGTAGACGCAAGGGCCTCGGCCACAACATCTACGGACGCGCGTAACCTCGGGAACTGCTCCGGCACCGGCCGCCCAACAATGGCGTCGCCGGTGTTCTTGATGTGCGCCGCGGCGACGAGACCTGCATGCAGCTCAGCGAGCTTGGCGCGCGCAGCCGACGTCGCCCGCACGAGGCGCTCGTCAAGCGTCTTCTTCTCGGTATGGGCCGGAATGCCGCTCAACTTCGCTGCGATATGAATGCGGCCGTTATCAACGTTGCGCTTTAGCTGTGCTTCGGTTTGAGCCTTGAGCTTGTGCTGGTCGACTAGCGCTCTGTCGTGCTTGATTTTCCCCTGCTCCGAAGCGACGCGCTCGTCGTCGGCAGCCAAATGCATTTTGGCCAAGAGCAAGTCATATTGAACCTGTTCCTCGAAGCTGGCGGCCGTCTTGCCAATGACCTCCTTCAGCGCGCGAAGTTGAGTGACGGTCCCTTCAATGCGCTTGCCTTCAACCTTCAAGTTTGTCACTTGGCGCATGAGGTCACTGATGCGGGTAATGCTCTCCTGCAGCAGCTTTCCATCGAACTCGAGGATGTCGTCCCGAACTAGGTCATGAACCGAGCCGATTGGCTTGTAGGCAATTGACTGCGACCATGCCTTGGCCGCGTTCTGAGCCTCGTCCCAGGGAATGGACACGCGCCCGCGGAACCTGCCATAAAGCCCGCTTAGGTAATCGCGCTTGTGGTCGTCGTAGGTAACGACCTTCGGGTACCTGGCCTTCAGCTGCCTAACGATGTTTTCGACCGGCACACAGATACCTTGGTCCAAGTCCTCAAAGAACTGTTCGACCGACAGCGCAGCGTCCTCGACGATGACCAGGACGAGACGTTCCAACTTCGCGTCTCGCCGCTCTCCTGAACCGTCCACGCGGGCCGAGGCGGCTACGAGCGCAGTGAACATCTTGGCCGAGCCGTCCTCGGGCCCTGGACGAAAGACCGCCGCGAGGTAGCCCTGGGCACCTGCCGGCCGAGAGAAGAGGCTGTACTCGGCGCCGACCACGAAGGATTCAAGGGTGCGCTTGGATTTGCCACGGCGATGGTTTTGCTGGACCTCCTCTTGGCCAGGGTTGTAGGCCACGATACCTTGGTAGGCTGCCGTCATGATGGTCTGAAGACCATCGAGCATCGTCGATTTTCCCGCACCCGTTGGGCCGGTGAGCAGCGTCATGTTTCCCAGCTCGTAGTTGCCGGGCTGCAGTTGTCCCCAGTTCACAAGCACCAAGCGGTCGAGCTTCATTGGTCGGCCTCCTCGGCGGACGCCTCTTGGTCAACCACACCTTCTGCTTCCAGAGCTGCACTCAGCGCGTCGTTGGACACGATGCCCAGGATGGTTGGCCGGATAGCGAGCAGCGCGTCTTCATCCGAAATCGAAAACTCGGCCGTGTAGCTGAGCAGGCGATGCCGCTTCAACTCGGCCAGCAAGGCCATCTTGTCGCCCATGCCGTTCGGCAGAGGACGCTTTAATTGCGTCTGCATGGTGGCCGCGATTTCCTCGAAGCTCACCAGCGCTTCTCCCTGGGGCTGGATGTCGCCCGTGTTGAGCTTGTTCTGGTACAGGAAGCGCAGAGCAAGGGCCATCGCAACGAAGTCGGGAGATACCCGAGCCCGCAGCGATGGCGTCGGCTCCAAAATGTCCTCAGGCAGCCCATCAACTACGGCGCCCGCCACGTAGAGGCGATAGAACTGGTTATTGCTGTCGTGGTGCAACCGGAAGCCGGCGATGTCGAAGTAGTCCTCCAGCAGGCCCTCGACGCGCCTTGCGTCGTCATATAGCAGAAGCTCAACCCGGTCCTCCTCGCGCACGATGGCACCGTAGGCCATCAGGCGGTTGATGATTTCCCGGAACCGGTCTGGCTTGATGTTGGCAAGCGCAAGTTGTTCGTTGATGTGGGACAGGAGGCTCATTTTTTGAGGTCAATCTCGTAATCGTTACCGCTGTAGAGCTCGTTCTCCAAGCGGGTAGGCAGCTTCTTGATGGACAGGTCTGCGCCGACCTCGCTTCGAACTGCCTCCACTGCCTGCATGGCACGGAGGGCGTCGCGGGCGGTGGCCGTTGGGAGCGCTGAAACACGAATGGGATGCTGAAAGATGCGCAGGTCCCGCCGGAGTAACTGGGCAACCTCTTCGTTGGGGATGGAGAAGGCCTCCGCCTCGGCGCGCGCCATGGCTGCAGCCAAGCGCTCTTCGCGAGAGGGTCGCGGCCGCACGGAAATCGTGACCGCCTTGCGGCGCTGGGCGGCCGTCCGGAGCTTGAAGCTTGCGGGGTCCAGCAACCGCACCTCAGCCGGCGCCAAGAACTGCCCGATGTGCATGAGCAGCAGGTCCTGTTGTTCCTTGGGGGCCTCGGCGACCTGCTGAATCGCAGCGAGGTAGGCATGCCGGGTCTGGCCTGCGCGCAGCATCATTGACTGCAGCGCTAAACCATTGACCCGCTTGAGGTAAGTCTCCATGGCCTTCAGGAAGCCAGGCTGCTTCGACTGGCACGCAGCATCGACGATGTCTTCAATGCGAGTCAGGAGCCAGTCATAGACGGACGTGCCCACGTGTTCCTTCACGGCCCAATGGGCGATGTCTCGAAGCTGTTCGTCCATCCGCTTGAACTTGGCTTCGGGGACGAGGCGAAGGCGCTCCAGCTTCTGCACGATGGCCTGCCGGTTAAGCGTTGCGTTATCAGCAGTGAGCTGCTTGGAATAGTCACGCTGGAAGCGGTCCAGGAACTCGACGAACTCACTCCATTGCGTTTGCACCGAGGCGGTCTGCATCAGGTGACGGACCAGCTCCTGGAAATAGTCGATGCCATCGGTCAAATCCTCGATGACTTTCTCGGCGTATTCGTAGGCATCGACTAGGTCGTGCGCGTCACCGCGGTCCGACAGTGCCGCGTCCAGTGCGTTGCGACAGCCGCGCATGTTCCGTTGCCGACTGCGGCTCGGGCGGTCCAATGACCAGAGGGCCTCCGCGAACAGCTTCCCTGGTTGCGTATTTCAGCGATCGTGGACGGTCAGATCAGGCTGATGATGGACAGCGTTTCAGCGTGATCATGGACGCTCGGGGCGTGCGCGAGTGAAGGCGTTCATGGTATCTCAGTCGTCTACGATGATGTTGAAGGCGATCATGGTTGTTCGCCTTCGGGTCCGCGTAGTGATGGCCCCTTGAGTGCAAGACGGTGGGAGCCGTGCACGATGCGATCCAGGATGGCGTCGGCGACGGTCGGGTCATCGAGCCAGGCATGCCACTGGTTGACGGCCATCTGGCTGGTGATCAGAGTGGCACGGGTGCCGACACGATCGTCCAACAGTTCCAGCAGGTCGGTGCGTTCGGCCGGCTCCATGGGTGCGCCAGCGAAGTCATCCAGCACCAGCAGGTCGTAGCGTGCCAGTTGCGCCAGGCGACGTACGAAGCCGCCTTCGCCGTGTGCAACGCGCAGTTCCGTCATCAGTCGCGTGGTGCGGGTGTAGAGCACCGTAAAGCCACAGCGCGCGGCCTGCTGCGCAAGCGCGCAAGCCAACCAAGTCTTGCCAGTACCGGTGGCGCCGGTCATGAGGACCGTGCGGGCATGGCGAATCCAATCACAGCCTGCCAGCGTTGTGACCAGGTGCCGGTCCAGGTGGCGCGAGTCGCGCCAGATGATGTCCTCGATGCACGCGTTGCTCACCTTGAGCTTGGCGGTCTTCAGGATGCGGGTTAGCCGCTTGCTGTCGCGCCAGTCAATCTCGCGCTGCACGAGCAGAGAGAAGCGATCATCGAAGCCGAGTTCGGTGGCGGCACTGCTGGTGGCCTGGTCGCCCAGCGCGGCAATCATGCCGTCCAGGCGCAGCGTCTTCAATTGATCCAGGGTGTGGGCGGGTATCACGTGGTTCCTCCTTGTGGTTAGTGGTAGTACCCCGGCCCCCGCACGTTCTCGTGCAGCGGCAGAGACGCCTGTATTGGCTTGCCCGGCAGGGGTTGCTGGTCCATGCCGTTGTCCAGGATGGATTTGACGGTGCGGTAGGTCAGCGAGTTGATGGCGACGGCTCGCTTGCAGGCGGCTTCCAGCCGTTGCGCCCCGAAGCGCCGGCCCAGATGTTGCAGGCCCAGGCACGCGCGGTAGCCTTGTTCCGGGTGCGGACGGTGTTCCATCTGCCAGCGCACCACGGCGGCACACGACGAACCGATACTCTTGCCCCAGGCAATGAGCTTGGTCGGTGTCCACTCGCGGTGCGCACGGTGAGATGCCGGCATGTGATCGGGGTCGGTGGTAAAGCCGCCCCTGGCGGCGCTCAGGAGGTGGATGGCCACGCGCGTGGCGCCGTCGAACACCTCCACCGCCGTGGCGCCGATGCGCAGCTCCACCTGATTGCGTACCAGACGGTGGGGCACGCTGTAATAGTGGCCGTCGAGTTCGACGTGGTAATCCACGTTCACGCGCGCCCGCTTGAAGCGCACGACCGGCATGCGGTTGGGCGGTAGCGGCTGCAGCACCGGCTGGTCCAGGCGCACGAAGGCCTCGCGCCGGTTGCCGGGCAGCTTCTTGAAGGGCCGGTGGTTCAGATCGTGCAGCAGCTCGGCGATCGCTGTGTTCAACTCGGCCAGGCTAAAGAAGCGGCGGTTGCGCAGGCGCGCCAGAATCCAGCGCTCGACCACGAGCACCGCGTTCTCGACCTTCGGCTTGTCCCTCGGGTGGGACGGCCGCGCCGGAAGCACCGCCACGCGGTAGTGGTCGCAGAACTCCTCCACCAACCGCCCCATGCCGGGCTCGTAGCGGTCGGGCTGAGCGATCAGGGCTCGCGGCTGGTCCGGCACGATCAGCCGTGGGGTACCGCCGAAGAACTCCAGGGCGGCGATCAGCGAACGGACCCAGTCCTGGGCCGTTTGCCTCTCAGTGGCGCAGACGTAGGTGTAGTTCGACGCGCCCATCGTCGCAACGAAGACCTGTGCGGGGTGGATCTCGCCGGTGGTCGCGTCGATGATGGGCACGGTCTGGCCCGCGTAGTCGGCGAACAGCTTGTCGCCGGCGACGTGGATCTGGCGCATCGAGCGCTTCAGGCATGCCGCCCACTGGCGGTACTTGATGCTGAAGCTTGTGTACTTGTACGCCTGCGTATTGGCGCGGGCGTATTCCTCCCAGAGCAACTGCAGCGTGACGCCCGGGCGCTTGAGCTCTTGGTGGATGTGAGCGAAGTCGGGTTCCAGGTGCCGTGCAGCGCGCGGCACGGCTGGCTGATACAGCCGTGCCTCAAGAGCCGCGTCATCGAGCCTCTGCGCTGCGCCCCAATCGACGCTGGCGGCGCGAGCCAGCAGCGCGATCTTGCCCACGGTCGACTTGGGCATGCCCAGCACTCGGCCAATCTGGCCATAGGACAAGCCTGCTTCCAAGTGCAGGCGAAGGACGTTTCGTATCTGGCGCATCGTGATCCTGGGTGTCGGCATAAGCTGATCCGCAAAAAACGATCAGCGTATGCCTCGGTCAGATCACTCACGCCCACCCCGGCCGTCCACGATCAGCGTGAAACGCCGTCTACGATCCTCTGAAACGGCGTCCACGCTCGCTTGAAACACCGTCTACGTTCGTCTGAAATGGCCGTCTACGATGGCCTGAAATACGCACCTGGTCGAGAAAATCGGAAGGCCGTGACGAGGCCGGTGCGGTCGGCGAACTGCTCCAGCCAACCATCGGTTAGCAGTGCCCGGATGACCATGCCGACGAGCGCCTGCGGGTCATCGGCTTCCGCACCGCTCAGCTCATCGTCGCCACCCTCTTGCGCCTTGACACTTTGGTACTGCCGAACAACCGGCAGCAAAAGTTCGCGCAGCGCATCCCGCGTGAGGTTGTGAGCATAGTCGGCCATGGGGCCGTGCAGTCGGTCATAGAGTGCCCGCAGGCAAGCAGCCACAAGCTCCCTGCGGGAGCTGTTCAGGGGACGGAAGAATCGCTGGCGCTCAGCCTCAAAAAACACAGGATGACCCGCTAATGGGGTCATGGGTTCCGGCAACAGGTCAGACGGTATCAAGGCTGCTTGCTCCCACTGGACCTTGTCTGGTCCAGGCATTTTTGAAGTATTATCTTTAAGGATAACTTATCTTGTAAGATAACATATGGGCATGCCACTTACCCCGGCACAACTGCGCCTGCGGGACATGGAAGTGCTGCTTCGTTGGGAGGGCGAAATTGATAATCGCCGCCTGCGCGAGGTGTTCGGCATCCAGTCCGTACAGGCCAGCCGCCTGCTGGCATCGTTCTTGGCGGAGTTCCCCGATACGGTCGCGCGAGCTACGCCGTACGCCCCCATCACCGCCACACAGTCCTTCCGACCAAGGCTGGCCGGCAAAAGCCCTGACGAGTACTTACAACTGATTCAAAAGCTTGGTGCCTCACACGTTGACTCTACGGTCGAGGACCTACGTCTTGATTTGGCACCAGTCCACCCATCCCTCTTTGCCGTCATCAACCAAGCCTGCCGTAGACGCGTAGGGCTCCGCATCCGCTATCGGTCGCTGGCAGCCCCGGAGGGCCAGGACCGCCTTGTCTATCCGCATGTGCTCGTTCGAGCTGCGCGCCGGTGGCACGTTCGTGCATGGTGTATACAGCGGCAAGCCTTTCGCGACTTCGCGCTAGGACGCGTAGCGCAAGCCAATCTCGATGCCGAACCGGCGCCGGCCGCCGCGCAGACGGACAAGGACTGGTCCGAGTTCGTCAAACTAATCGTGCAAGCTCATCCAGGTCTACCGGACGGACAAGCCCGGCTTATTCGGGACGAGTACCTAGGTGGCGAGGAAAGTAGAACATTGCGCGTACGCCGATGCTTGGTTGGGTAACCACATTGTGGGCTGTTGGGTAAGCGAGAATTTCGAGCCGATACCTGTGCTTGTGTCTCGCGGTCGCAACCAAATACGCGAGTTTCTGCCAGGCGCCCCCAGGGCGGCGGCCTACTATGCGTTTGTGCCGCAGTACCTCGATGCAGTGGAAGCTGCATTGCGGTCGGGTGGGCTGTGGCCGGACTACTTATGTGACAACGCAAAATAAGATGTTGTCGGTCATAGGCGGCTCGAGCCGTCTAAAAGAAGAGGCAGCCTAGGAGCTGGAGACGGCTCGTCGACATCCGGCTAAGGCGGGATTAGATAGGCACCGTCCGCTTTTGGCCAAAAGCTGACTCATACCCAGTGCCAACCTAAGACCAAGAAGGATGAAGCGCGATGTTTCGGCTTATCTCCACGATTCTGATAGTAGGCGCGCTCGCCGGGGGAGCGTCTGCAGAGGAAGTCCCCGATGTTGTCCTACAGTACGCAGATGCATTCGCACAATCGCAGACGAAGACTGAACGATTATCCTCAGGCCTGTCGCAGCGAGAGGAGTATACGGTCTGGTTCTTTCAAGGGTTCACCCATCCGTCTGGTTGGATTCTCACAAAATCGGACCTAATGAAGAACGCTTACACCCAAGGTCAAACCTATTGGCATGATTACCCATCCGAACGCGACAAGATGTTTGCGTCATACGGGTACGTCCCTATAGAGCGGGAAGGTGTTTGGTCGCACGGCTTCGAAGTCAGCGCGTTCCGACCAGCCGATGCAGGCGGAGAGGAATGGTGGATTAGCCCTCTCGGTGACGGGTCATGGAGCGACATAGGCCTGGACAAGGCCAGGCTGAGGGACAAGCACCTTCGAGTGCGCATCACTGGGTATGTCAGTCCAAAGGGGCGCTACGGGCATCTTGGTGCCTATGTGCGCGCGGTACATGTCACGTCGGCTGTGCCGGTCGATACGGGAAATCAACTGTTGCCGACAGCTATGTCCCTCGTGTTCTTTGACCATCTGACCTTTTACAGTCACCTGATTGCGCCGTATGTCTGCGAGAACGACCTCAATATCGATTGGCTCAACCCTCGTGCCGAATTCTCTACGCAGGGCATTGTCTCGGTCGATGTAAGAGAACGCTTGTTGAACCCTGCGCTCGGTGGCTGGACTGCAATTGCAGCTGTGAAGCCTTGCGGGGTGCATCCAGTCTTTACATTTGCATCGTCAGCGGCAAACTGACCTTGTTGGCTTCCTGCGGATTTCGGCGAACGTGACCGGTCATTTCGGGAACGTGACCGATTTGGCGGGATAGGCGTTGCGCGGTGTTGATTGTAGGGTTGCGTGTCAGTTCTGGTCGAGTTCAGGCTCCGGGATGTTGGGTTTAGGAGATGTCTTTCTGAGCGATTCACCGGTGAGCGTGATGCGGTGATGGCGCTGCATGAGACGGTCGAGCATCGCATCTGCAATCGTCTCGTCACCGATCCAGCCATGCCAGTGCTCGATCGGCAACTGGCTGGTCACGATGGTGGCCTTGCCTGCCGAGCGGTCGTCGATCATCTCAAGCAGATCGTTCCGAACCATCGCGTCGAGCGGTGCCATTCCCCAATCGTCCAGCAAGAGGACATCAACGCGGGCGACCTGCAGCAGCCATTTGGTGAAGCCGCCGTTGCCGTGCAGCACACGCAGCTCCTCGCCGAGTCGCGGCACGCGCAGATACAGCGCCGAATGCCCGCGCCGGCAAGCGTATTGCGCCAGGGCGCAAGCGAGCCAGGATTTGCCCGCGCCGGTTGGGCCGCTGATGAGCAGGCTGTAGCCGGCCTCAACCCAATCGCCAAGGGCCAGGCTCATGAGTGCGCGCGGGTCTACACCTCGGCCGGAGCGGGTGTCGAGGTCCTCGATGGCGGCCTGCGGATACTTCAGGCGCGCCTGCTTGAGCAGCCGGGTCCGGCGCCGATCATCGCGCCAGTTGGCTTCCCGGTCGACCAGCAGGGACAAGCGCTCCTCGAAGCTCAGGCTGGCCACGCCGGGCTGCGTCAATTGTTCTTCCAGGCCGTCAGCGAAGCCTTCCAGCTTCAGGGCGCGTAGTTGCGTCAGTGTCTGTTGCATCATCATGGCGGGTTCTCTTTATTGGTAGTAGCCGGGGCCGCGTACATGTGCGTGGCTCGGGCTGATCCAGTCGGCAGGTGTGGCCGCCGCAGCGCGGTCGCGGTTGTTGATCAGGATGTCGCGCACATGGCGGTAACGATGCACGCCCAGTTCCAACGCCAGCGCACAGGCCGCTTCGAGGCGTTCGCGGCCATAGCGACGGGAGAGTGAGAGCAAGCCGAGGCACGCCCGATAGCCGTGTTCGGGGTGGCGTTGTTCCTGCAGCAGCCGGGTGACGAGCGCACCGGTGGCCGCGCCAATCTGCTGCCCCCAGTGAATCAGCCGCTGCGGCGTCCATTCGAGATGGGCGCGGTGTGCCGCCGGCATGTGCTCGACGACCGTGGTGTAGCCGCCCGCGCGGTCATTGCGGGCGTGGCTGGCAACGCGGCGGCCGCGATGCAACAGTTCGACAGCGCCTGCCGTGATGCGCGCATCGAGCTTGAGGCCGACCAGCGCGTGCGGCACGCTGTAGCGGTGTTTGTGGATCTCGACGTGATAGTCGATGTGAACCGTCACCGTCTTGAAGCGCGCGAGCTCATAGGGCTGGAGTGGCAGCGGCTGCAGTGCCGGCGCGTCGAGCTGGGCGAATGCGCTGGCACGGCATCCCGGCAGCTTCTGGAACGGGCGCTCGTTCAGGTTCTTCAGCAGCGGCCGGATCGCATCATCGACCGACTGGATCGACGCAAACCGGTGATGACGCAGGCGCGCCATGATCCAGCGCTCGACCACCTGGACTGCAACTTCCACCTTCGGTTTATCCTGCGGGCGATACACGCGCGCCGGCAGGAATGAGGTGCCGTAGCGACGTGCGAAGTCCAGCACGGTGTCGCCTGCGCGCGGCTCATAGCGATCAGGATCGGCAATCATCGCGCGCGGGTTGTCCGGCACGATCAGCTGCGGCACGCCGCAATAGAAGGCCAGCGCGCGTGCAATGCCGCTCAGCCAGTCCTCCATCGTTTCGGCTGGCGTCGCGCATGCGAATGTGTAGCTGGACGCGCCCATGGCCGCCACGAAGATGTGTGCGCGGCGTCCGGTGGTCAGCGGCAAGGTGGGGCCGGCGAAGTCGACGAACAGCTTCTCCCCGGCACGGTGAATCTGCCGCATCGAGCGCTTCAGGCGTTTGGTGAACGCCTTGTAGTGCTCGCAGAACTGCGTATAGCGGTAGGTCGGCCTGGTACTCCTCCCACAGCAACGTGAGGGTCACGCCCTTGCGGCGCAGTTCCTGATGGATGCGCCCGTAGTCGGGCTGGGCGTACGCTGCCGGCCCCGTGGGCTTGCCGAGTAGCCGTCGCTCCAACTCGGCTTCGTCCATGTCGCTGGCGCTCGCCCAGTCCAGCCCTGCGGCGCCGGCCAAGCCGAGGTACTTCGTGACGACGCCCTTGGAAATGCCCAGCGACGCGGCGATCCGATCATGCGAGAAACCACCGTCGAATTTAAGTCGTAAAACGTCCTTGATCATGCGCATGTTCATCCGGTGCGCGGGCATGCTCTCTCCGGCAAAAGCCGGCGAGCATAGCCCGCGTAGTTGATGTCATGCGCAACGCCAATCCTGCCTTCCGGTCCGCTCGGTCACGTTCCCGAAATCGTCGGTCACGATCCCGAAACGGTCGGTCACGTTGCTCCGAAATACGCCTGGGTGGGCAATGTGGGGCTGGGCTATCTGTACTGCCAGCCTGCCGGTTCGACCCCGTATGTGCCGGCGAGCCAGCCCGATCACGAAACGGCTGACCACGCCCATATTGAATTCTCAAATTTCCTCTCCATCGAGGCGATCCGACACCCCACTTCGTAAATGTTGCGCATCGTTCTCTCAAATGGCAGGCTGCCGGCCACAAAGAATAGTTGGGTCAGATAAGTCGTTTGATTTTCTGAGATCAAATTTCAATATCTTTTGATTGACTGCAACGGGCAAACACCCGGCTGGCTACTCGACCAGCGGTTAGGCCAGTTGCCGGTGTTGGGTAACAGAACGAACTTAGGGATGGGGATGAATCGATTTGCCAAGAGGCGGCTTTGGGCTGCGGGCTTGCTTTTGGGTTGTGCTTCCAGCGAGAACGTTGGTGGGGCGAGGACGTGGGCGCTTCTCCGAGGACGTGCATTGCTAGTGCTTGCGCTTGCCTGTGGCCTAATCTGGGGCCCTAACGCCTGGGCCGGCAACGTCGGCGCCGGTGCCAATGTTGGCCTTGGCCATCTCTATTGCCTATCGGGGGCGGCGATTTGCGCGAACGGCCCCGATGCGGTTGCCGAGATGACGATTGCGGGCGTCAATAGCAAAAATGATGGAATGATGAACGCGCTCTGCAATGGCGGGTGCACGTATGAGTTCGGTAGAGAGGACCACGGGAATTACTCCTACCGTTACATGGGCCCCCCGATGGCAAGATGATCGGCGACTTCGTCGCGCTTCTGACGGGTGAATGCGCGTCTGGATATGCGAGGGAATCTGACGGCACCTGCCAGCCAAAGCCGCCGGTGCAAACCTGCTCGGGCGGCAATCCCGTTATCCCTGGCGTCGGCACCGAGGCTTATTCCGAATCCAGCGAAGGCGGCAGTGCAGATGTGCCCATCACACTCGTCTATCGCTCCGAGAGTATGTATGGAGCGGCTAACCGCGGTGGCGGCCAGTGGATGTCCAACTGGCAGCGCAGCCTGGACACCCGCCTCGCAATTGAGGCCACGCCGAAAGTCGCAGTGCAGCGCGACAATGGGGCGGTATCGATTTTCACCCTGAGCGGAACCACTTGGGCTGCCCCCGACATTCGCGACACGCTGCAATCGGTGACGGACACCAGCGGCAAGATCACCGGCTGGCAATACACCGTGGCCGATACGGGAGTAGTCGAGACCTACGACTCCAACGGCAAGCTGCAATCGATGCGCGACCGCAACGGCCGCACCACGACCCTCGCCTATGACGCGGCAAACCAGTTGACCACTGTCACCGGCCCGAGCGGCCGCAGCACGTCTTTTGCGTTCGACAGCCAGAATCGCATCGCCAGCGTGACGGCACCGGATGGCACTGCGACCCGCTATGGGTACAACGCCGACGGCATGCTGTCGAGCGTCACGCGAGCAGACGGCAGTGTCCGTCAGTACGTCTATGAGAACAGCCGCTTCCCAACCTCACTGACCGGCGTCATTGACGAGAACGGCAGCCGCTACGCCACCTACGCCTACGACGACCAGGGCCGCGCCACCAGCAGCGCGCATGTGGGCGGCGCCGATGCGTATCAGTTCCAATACGGCGACAACTACCAGACCACCGTCACCGACCCGACCGGCAAGACCAGTGTCTACAGCTTCCTGAAGCAGAACGGCGTGCTGCTGCCGACCTCGATCAGCGCGCCCTGCGGCCTGTGCGGCAGCACGCGCAAAAGCAGCAGCTATGACGCCAATAACAATCTGGTCCAGGAAACCGACTACAACGGCACCGTCACCACGCATGTGTATGACAGCCAGAAGCGCGAGATCCAGCGGGTAGACGGTGCGGGCACGGCCAGCGCCCGCACCACCACCACCGAGTGGCACAAGGTCTGGAACCTGCCGCTGCGGATCGCCTCGCCGACCAGGCTGGAAACGTACCGCTACGACAGCAACGGCAACCTGACCCGCTACAGCGAAACACCGACCGCTGACAGTGACGGCAGCCAGGGCATCAGCGCTGCCGCGACTGGCGCAACCCGAACCACCAACTGGACCTACACCGCCGACGGCCAGGTGGCGACCAGCAGTGGCCCGCATGCCGGCGTCGCCACCAGCACGACCTACGTCTATCGCACGGCGGATGACACCGCCACGCCGCCGCAGTACCGCAAAGGCGACCTGTACCAGATCACCGATCCGCTGGGCCGTACCACCACGATCAACCGGTACGACGCCAGCGGCCGCCAGCTGCAGACGACGGACGCCAACGGCGCGGTCACCACGTTCACCTACTCGAACCGTGGCTGGCTGACCAGCCAGACCATTACCCCGGCAAGCGAGGCGGGCCAGACCACCAACTACAGCTATGACGCCGTGGGGCAATTGACCAAGGCGACGTTGCCGGACGGCAGCAGTGTCAGCTTCACCTATGACGCCGCACACCGCCTGACGGGCGCCGCCGACGGCCTGGGCAACAGCATCGCTTACGTGCTTGATGCGATGGGCAACAGCACCCAGGAGCAGGTCACGGACCCGAACGGAGTCCTGACACGACGGGTCGATCGCGTGTTCGACGCGATGAGTCGGCCCCTGCGAGTCACGCAGCAGGGCGCCTTGCCATCCGGTTCGACGTCCGATGCGCCGATCAAGGTGGCGCCGGCGGGCATCACTGCCTCCAGCACTTACAGCGACAACGCGCCGGCCCGCGCGATTGACGGGGATGCCAGCAATGCCTGGATTGCCTCCAGCTATGCCACACAGTGGGTCGAGGTCGATCTTGGCGCGGCGGTGCCGCTCAAGAAAGTGCGGATGCTGGTTTCCCAAAGCCCTGCCGGCCAGACCACGCACGTCGTGACGGGCGGGATGAATCCAGCGCCGACGAGCGTACTCCAGACCCTGTCGGGCAACACGTCGGACGGGCAATGGCTGGAAGCCGCCCTGGATGGAACGGTCAGTGTCCGCTACATCCGGATCACCACGACAAGCAGCCCATCATGGGTGTCCTGGCACGAACTCGAGTTTTACCGTTGAGGCCGGATGGGATCGACGCATGACCGTGCGCAGGAGCCCGAGTGGAAACCGGGCCTGCCACGCGTCATGCGCGTCTTCGATTCGATGAACCGGCCGCTCAAGATCACGGCCGGCAGCACGCAATAAACAAGAACGCCAAGCAACGAACCATCATGAGAGCGCACACACTCTATCGGGCGATCAGCGCCGCGGTCCTGCTCACATTGAGCAGCACGCAAGCGCTGGCCCAGACGCAGGTCTCAACGACGCAGTACGCCTACGACACGGTCGGCAACCTGACGCAAATCACGGATCCACGTGGTCTGGTGACGACGCTGACCTACGACTCCCTGGGCCGGCGTACCAAGGTGCAAGGCCCTCCCGCCACGCCCGGTGGCGCAGCGCCTACGGCCGTCTTTTCCTACGACGGCCAGGATCGCGTGCGGCAGGTCACCGACCCGCGCAGCCTGGTGACAACCTACACCGTCGATGGCCTGGGCAACACCACCGGGCAGCACAGCCCCGACACAGGTACCACCAACGCGACCTACGACGTGGCGGGCAACCTCACGCGCCGCACTGACGCGCGCGGCAAGATCACGAGGTACCGCTACGATGCCGTGAATCGGATGACGCATGCGGTCTTCGCAAGCGGTACGCCAATCGCCTTCACGTATGACGGTGGGAAGCACCCGGAGCCCAACGACATCGGACACTTGACCCACATCAGCGATGAGTCCGGTCAGACACGGTGGCGATTCAATGGCTTCGGCAACGTGGTGCGCAAGACCCAGAGCACCACGGCCAACGGCGAGACCAAGAAGCAAGTGGTGGCGTACGCCTACGGCACCAGTGGCAGCAGCACCGGCCACGTCACCAGCATGACGTATCCGAGCAACAGCGTCATTGGGTACAGCTACGATGCAGGCGGCCGCATCGCGGGCCTGACGCTGACCACGGCCAATGGCAGTGTCGCACTGCTGTCCAACATCCAATACCAGCCCTTCGGAAAGCCAGCGGGCTGGACGTGGGGAAACGGCACCGCTTACACGCGTAGCTTCGACCTGAGCGGGCGGCTGACCCAGTTCCCGCTGGGCGCGACCAGCGGCACCGGCGCGACGCCGAACGGCCTGTCGCGCACGGTGAACTACGACGCAGCCTCTCGCATCACGGCGTACACGCACGCGGACACGAGCGGCAGCACGGGCAGCAGCACGGCGACGGCAGCGAACCAGACCTTCGGGTACGACGACCAGGACCGGCTGATCAGCTACCTGCCGGCCAACAGCAGCCAGAGCTACAGCTACGACGCGAATGGAAACCGCACAGGTCAGACGATCGGCGGTGCCAGCTACACGCAGACCGTCGATTCGGCGAGCAATCGGCAGACGGCCAGCACAGGGCCGACACCGGCCACGAACAGCTATGACGCAGCGGGGAACCAGACCGGCGACGGTACGACCACGTATAGCTACAGTGATCGGGGGCGGCTGGCCAGTGTTACCAAGAATGGCACCACGACCAGCTACCTGTACAACGGGTTGGGCCAGCGAGTCGTCAAGAGTGGCAGCAACGTCCCAACTGGAGCTACCCGATACGTCTACGACGAAGCGGGCCACCTGATCGGGGAATACGGTCAGTCTGGCAACGCGATCCAGGAGACGGTGTATCTGGGCGATACGCCGGTCGCGACGGTCAAGAATGGCACGGCGTACTACATCTACGCGGACCAGATCGACACGCCACGGGTGATCACGGACACCAACAACCTGATGGTGTGGAGGTGGGATCAGACCGATCCGTTTGGGGCGACGCTGCCGGATGAAAATCCGACCAGCCTTGGTGCCTTCACGTACAACCTGCGCTTCCCAGGGCAAGTCTACGACGCGGAGACGGGCAAGCATTACAACGTGAATCGGGACTATGATCCGGCAGGTGGGCGGTATGTGCAGTCGGACCCGATCGGACTCAATGGCGGGCAGTGGTCCACATACGGCTATGTTGGGTCGGCTCCAACCATGCTCACGGATCCGATGGGTCTTGTGCCGAACCCAGCTGAGGCGGCTTGTGCTCTTGGACCGAATCCTGTTTGCGTTGGCGGTGTCGCGGTAGATATTCTTACGTGGGCAATTGGGCCAGTCGCAGTAGCTGGTGCGGGGGCCTTGGCGGCTTGGATCAACGACCCAGTGGCAGAGGCTGAACACAAAGCGTACAAGGATCAATACAAGGAGCCGCCGCCGCCGTTTAAAGCATCGTCTTATACATAACTCTTGCCTCATTTTTGAGCGCACCCTCCTGGAACCCCTTGAAATAAGGCGCTGCGGGTTGTCGACCGCTGAATGATGGCGGTTCGGCGCTCACAAGCCGGCTCCAGTAAGTCATTGATTTTTAAGGGGTGCGGCGAGATGTGTATAAGACGATGCGTTTAAAGATCCTTGTGAAGAACTCCGGTGGCGGTTGAAGCGAGAGGAAGACTTGCTTCGCGCTAGGCAGGCATGGGATGCGAAATGGTTACCGGGTAGGCATGCTGGGATGAACGGAGAAATTCAATCTCAGAACGCGATTAAAAAGATCAAAGAAAAGATGAAACGACAAGGGTGTGATTGCTCATGAAACTCACGAAAGCAGAGAATGGAGAACTACAAGAGAAATACAGCTACTTGACGAACTACGAGGCCGAGGATCCGGATGCTCCGATCGATCCTCTGACCTACGTCGATTCGAATGGTGACGCCCTGCTGCATATTGCGGCGCAGCGGGGAGACACGCGTACGGTTGAGGTACTTCTAACGGCTGGTGTCGATGTGAACCTTTTGGGTGACATGGGGAATACTGCGTTGCACTATGCGCAGACAGTGGAGATGATTCATCTCCTGTTGGCCCACGGTGCATCTGCTGAGATCTGCAATGAGTTCGGCAAGCCACCGATGTTAAAGAGGTAAATCTACGCATATGTTGACGGTAACCCGACGGGCTATGCTGATCCTCTAGGTTTGACAGCCACTGGCGCAGCGCTTGGTGGCCGAATCGGCGGTTGGGCTGGTGGGGCCATCGGTGAAATCATTGATCCCGTTGGCGGTGGAGTCCCGGGGGCGGCGATCGGCTCCGCACTTGGCAGTGCTGCCGGTGACTGGATCAGCGACGCCATTGCTAATACCTCGCAGTCGAGGGCAGTGCCCTATCCAGAAAGGCGGCGTGGAAGATACACATGCATCTGCCGGGCCAACAAAGATGGTAGAAGCGCGGACAATTGTTCCAATAACAACCAAGAATTTGCCATGGGGTATGGAGAAGGGGCGACTCTAACTGAGGCAAAAAGGGCCGCTGAAAAGGACGCTAAAGATAAGCTTGGGGCGAAATCAACCCATCACGTTCAGTGTCGTTGCCGAGCGCCCAATGGGGATCAAATCATTCCTACGAGGTGATATATCAATACTTCAGATTCCGAGATCCTCCTGAAGGCTGAGGATGCACTCAACTCTGGTAACACCAGGAAGGCCATAAAGCTGTTGCGACCGCTGATTGAGAAAAGTGATCCGGCAGCGCTATTCCTGTATGCGCATTTCAGTATTCCTGCTTCGGAAACCGAGGTGGAGTTTGATGAACGTCGAATCGGAATACTTCGTTCGTTGAATGATCTTGGTTATGCGCCAGGAGTTTATGAATTGGGGATTTGCTATGAAATAGGGGATTTGGTCGAGAGGGACCAAATTCTTTCCTCGGCGTTATATAAGAAGGCGGCAGAGCTGGGGTATTCAAAGGCAAAATTGAGGTACGGATTGGATTTGTACTATGGTTCAAATGGCATAAAAACGGATGAGACACTCGGCCTGGCGTTCATAAAGCAGGCTGCGGACGACAACGTTGAGGGGGCGGAGACTCAATGGAATGAGTTAAAAGGAACGTAGGGGCGTTGAGGCCTTGACGCGCAGGTGCGGGTGATTGGAAGTCTGACAAGACCCGGCTTCGGCCACCTCGTTATACACATTGCGGCTCAATCGGCTTGGCGGCGAAGAGCGCGTAGTGTCTGTGCTGCAGTCATGACCTGTTGCAAGCCCTCCCAGATGGTCTTGGCGCCAGGCTCGCCGTCGCCCTTGCGGGCAAGGAAGCCGCCCAGTTGCGCCACCAGACGCAGCACCTCGTTGAGCGTTGGCACGCCCTTGGGCTTGCGCTTGTTCATCAGCAGGTAGGCCCCATGAATCTCATCAGGATCGAAGAACAGCGCCGCATCCAGCTCCGAGCAGGTTCGGCCCATGCGCATCAGGTGGGCGATGCGCCATGCCACGATCATGAACAGCGCCAGCGCCCGCTCGATGCGATCAACGCTTGCCAACTGCAAGGCTTCAACCTGGCAGCTGTTCTTGAGCACGTTGAAGAACATCTCGATTTCCCATCGGGCCCGGTACCAGTCGATCAACTCCACCAGTTCGTCGCGTCCGGCCGGTACCCGATTGGTGAGCAAGCGTCACTCGACCGGCTTGACGCCCGCGGGCGGGTCGATTTCCTTGGCGATCACGCACGTCACCGCCAACCCGCACCGCAACGTCACCAGCTTCATGTACAGCGCCTGTTTCACCGTGCGCGCACGCTGCCCCGCGCGGGCCGCCATGGCGAACTGGATTTCGCCCACCGCCTCGGTCTTGAGCACCTTCGGCCAGAGCTTCTCGCCGCCGTCCAGGCTGCGATTGTGCGTCGAGCGGATCAGCCAATCCGCCGGCGTCCCCAGCGCGTCGGCGCGCTGCATCAACGCTGTGAAATCCGCTTCGCGATCGGCCACGTACACCAGCCGTGTGCCCGGCAACGCAGCGCCGAGTTCGGCAACCCGCTCGTAGCCTTCGATCCAACGCGCGCTCTCCTTGATGCCACCACGCTCGCCGTCGGCATCCTTCGGCTCGCGCGCCCACATCCAGGCATCCAGCACGCCCAGCCCCACCCGGTCCGCACTGACCGCGTACGTCGGATGCAGATACAGGCCGCGCCGGGCCTCGTAGTTCAGCTGACCCAGGCCGTTGATCTCCTGGCCGTTGAAGTCCAGCTCCGTCGTGTCCTGGATGCACAACACCACCGCATGCTCGCGCATGCGCTCCTGCGTGCGCTGCCAGTGCGGCTGCAGAATGTCCCGCCACCCGAACGCCGGGTTCTCCATGAAACGGTAGGCGCCCATCGTCTCCGACCAGCCATGGCATGCATGCGGAATGCTCGCCGTCGGTTTCTCGGCAAGCCTCGTCAGCAGTGTCTTCGCGCGTTCATTACGCCTCGCGTCTCCCAAATTCATGCCTTCCAGTTCCTTCTGTGCCCAGCAGTCCGACTCTCGCTCCATCTGCCACCGCCGCAAATCGCGAGAGTAAACGCTGATTCGCTTTGGCTTGCAACACCAAGGCATGCCTCAAACCAGCCGTCAACCCTCTGCCCGCAAGGCTTTGCGGATTTGTGTATAACGAGGTGGGTAGAAGTAGAGCTGCAGGTTTTTCCCCTCCAAAGAAGGGACGGGAATATTCGTCTTAATGAAGCTAGCCCCACGCTCGGTGGTAGCTAACGCACTTCTGGAAATGATTTGACCCGCTCCGGCGTGGTACTTCCGATTGAGGACATCACCCTTCGAATTGATTCGCCACTTTTTGCGGGCTTGAAAAACTGGCTCAAAGGCAGTCGTTAGTGCCTCATACGCCGAGCGGGCGGGTTCCTCGAGGTCATAAAAGAAGATTATGGTCTTGCTTACCTTGTTGAAATAGAACGCGGCCATCACGACTACCGCCAGTAAGATGGCCAGTAACGTTAGCGCGACATCCTGTACGCCTTCATTCATCGCTGTGAAGAATAGAATGATGGAGGCGAGGGCAACGACCTTCCAATAATTCGGAATGCGTTTTTTCCGTTCTATTTGAGCAAGGACATCAGCGGAGGTCGTGTCGACTAGCTGCTGCACGGCGGCGCTCTGAATCTCCTCCATTGGCCCAACTGTCGTGGAATTGGCATCGTGTGGGGGATTGGAATGGTGCGGTACCTGGGGCGGTCGGGGCGTCTCATGGTTTCGGGGTGTGGCCTTTGGGAAGGTTGTTCTGTAGTACAGCCCCCCACGGCCCATGTGTATGTAGTTGCCGCGTGGCCCTGTCCCAATCCTGATACCTTTCACACCCGTCGAGACACCAACTCCTGATTTCGAAAAATTGAATCTCAGCGGACCTACCTTGACGCTTTGACGCACGTAGAACCCCATGACTGCCCCCTATTGCTGATAGCCAGTTACCAAGTTGTACCAAATAGTCGAATACGGCGTCGCCGTCGTTCTTGCGAGAATGAAGGCGTCAGCCTTCGCTTGCGGCACGCCCATGCACGCAAGAACATCACCCTTCGTAAGCCCGATCATTGCCGTCTGCGCTGTAGCTGCCGTCTGTGCTCGTTCAATCGCGCAACTCGCCAGCACAAAGCTCAATGCTGGAGCGACCAGGAGCGAAGCCCGTAACGACCGAGTTGTCATCGATTTCCCCTTTCCTATTCTGATCCAACGCGTGCCCGGACGAGCGCAGCGACTCTTTCCCAAGAACCGCGTGCTGGTGTGTGGTTACAGCCGGGAGATAATCAGATCGCTTTAAATCGTAAGTCCACGGTGCGTGCTCGGCTTGGTATCTGGACCTGCCAGTAGAAATCTTTGTTTGGCGGTGTGTGTCGACGTACCGCCCCCTTTCTTGGCCGGCCATGAACGGGATGCGAGTCGGCGCGCACGGGTTCAAAGGCCAGCGCTCATCGTAATTCTGGTCTAACGCCAACCAGGCAAGCCTGCGCACCAGGCGTGAGACCGACGTCGAACGACAGCGCTTGGAAAATAGGCCATCTATAAGCCGCGCAGCACGCGCACCGAAACCCACGAATTCCAAACGCCACATTGTGCTAATGTGCGCGAGCCCGAATCGCTGAGCGATTGGATTGTTAAGAAAAAGAAATATTGGTCCCAGCCGGCATCAACATGTCGCTTTGCCATCGGGTACGAAACGCCCTGAGATCGTTCAGGCGAACACCATTGCGAATCATCGATGAGCAGCGAAAGCGATCTGCATTTCTCCAACAACTATCGGGACCTGTGCATCCAGAGCGGGACGGGCGCCGGGTTTCAGTTCGAGTTCTATTGCCAGTGCTGTAGCGACACGTGGCGCTCGCCGTTTGCGCCCTATCGCAGCGGCCAGGCGTCGGGGTGGATGCGCGAGGCGGGTGGATTGTTGGGCGGCCTGCTCGGGGGATTCGGCAATCATCTGGACAATGCGGCCGAAGGGCTGGCGCGCGCGGGCTGGGGTACGGCCCGCGATGGCGCCTTCAAGACGGCGATTGCCTCGGCCGAGGGTCACTTCCATCGGTGCGCGCGATGCCACCGATACGCGTGCGGGCAGTGCTGGAGCGCGGATACCGGCCTATGCCAGAGCTGCGCCCCGGATCTTGCCGCGGAGGTGCGCGCAGCGCGTCATACCGGCACCGTCCAGGCCGCGACGGAAGCGGCGCGGGACATCGGCAAAGGCCAGGCGGCACAAGTTGAAGTCGCGGCGGACAGGGCGCTGGTTTGCCCGCAGTGCCACACCGAGACGCACGGCGCGAAGTTTTGCCCGCAGTGCGGCCACAATCTGGCGAAGAAAGCCGCATGCGGCAAGTGCCAGGCCGAATTGCCGCTGGGGAGCCGCTTCTGTCCGGAGTGTGGTCAGCCGGCAGCCGCTTCTTGAGCGGTCGGCCCGTTTGCAGTAACCCATCCACATCGGCCGGGCGCGGCGCCTTCTTGCCGGCGCCTCGGGGCCGGCGGTAGACGGGTGTCGGTGGGCCGGTCTCCAGGGGCAGTGCAGGCGGGCGCCGACTGACACGCGAGACCGGACCGAGACGGACCCCCGGCTCAGCGGACCTCCCGTGCCGCTTCCCACAAGTCGCGTGCCCCGAGACCCGCGTGCCAGGCTTCAAAGCGCGATCGCCATTGTTCGAAGGGCTCGCCCAGGGGATGCCTCGGGTCGCCGCTCAGCGCATAGGCCATGCCCTCGATCAGCCACCCGGGCTTGGTCGCGATGGCGAGATTGCCCAGCGATTCCGCCTGCCGGTAGTGGATCAGCTCGTGTGCCACGTAGAAGGACTTCCACCCGCGCGGCGCGATCACGAGGCCCAGATTGCCCACGGCTTCCGCTGCGCGCCGCCCGAGGCCGAACGCGTCGGCGCATGCGGGCGTCGTGCAGAACACCATGCGCGGCGTGCGGCTGAACGGCCCGACCGCATCGACCGCCTTGGCGTAGCCCTCCTGGTACAGCCGTTCGGCGTCGCCCAGGCTGGCAGCGCTATCCGTGCAGATGTCGGGGCGCGGGCAGGCGATGCCCGGCACGAGCGACGGCGCAATGACCCGCAGCGGCTTGATGAAAGCCAGTGCCGCCATGGGCACCGCAACCAATACGACAGCACTGGTGATCAGCAGGAGCCGGTTGAGCTTCATGGGTTCGCGTTGAGGTGATGGGCCGCAAGCGACGCGGCGGAAGGGGAATCGGATCCGAGCGGCAAGCGGCGTGGTGTCTTGTCCAACGTGGGCATTCTCCTCGATGAAGGCCGCGGGGCGGTATGCGCGGATGCTCTGCGAGGCCTTGGCCGGGGTTGCCGGGCGTCGAGATGGCTGGGTCATCTCGCGCTGCCCGGGGCGCCAAACGTGCCGGTGATCGATGATCGCCGAGCCGTCAGGTCATCGCCCCGGGTGAGCACGAGCGGAATCGGCGGGTCGGCATTCCAGCATCGACGATTTCTTCTGCGTTCGCAAAGCGGCCGGACCGGACTGGGCACGTGGTTCGTGTGCGTGCGGGGCGGCGGCCGTGGTTGGCGGCGGGGTGATCGGGCCGGATGATGGGGCGTTCGTGATGGCGTCTCGATTGCCGCTGTTTGATAAAGATGACGCCCGTTCGCACGGAAATTGACGATTCTCAACAAACATCACATTGCGATGGAATAGTTCGCTGTGTGTTCCAAGCAGCACTTAAAATCCGGGGTCTTGTAAAAATTACAGCGCCTGGATTTTCATGAACGCGAAGTGCTACCGAACTGTTTTCAACGCCGCACGGGGCATGCTGGTTGCCGTGGAGGAGTCGGCGAGGGGCGCATGCAAGGGGCGCAGCGCGGGGAGCCGGACGAGCCGTCGGCGCGCATCCGCGTTGATGCTGACGGCGGCCGGCGCATTGGCATCGCCTGGCCTGAACGCGCAGTCGTTGACGCCGGATCGCAGTGTTGCCGGTCCGCACCCGGTGGTCGGCACGGCGGCCAACGGAGCACCGGTGGTGAACATCAACGCGCCCTCGGCCGCTGGTGTCAGTTCGAATGCGTTCACGAATTACAACGTCGGCCAGGCTGGCGTCGTGCTCAACAACAGCGGCCGGAATACGCAGACGCAGATTGCCGGCTGGGTCCAGGGCAATCCGTTCCTGGGCAACAACAGCGCGCGCGTGATCCTGAACCAGGTCACCAGCGGCAATCCGAGCACGCTGGCCGGCCCCACCGAGATCGCCGGCAACCGGGCGAATCTCATCGTGGCTAACCCCGCAGGTATCGTCTGTGCGGGCTGTTCATTCCTGCAGGCGCCTCGTGTGACGCTGACCACCGGCACGCCGAACTTCGACGCGCTGGGCAACATCGCCAGCCTGTCTGTGCAGCAGGGCCAGATCACCGTCAACGGCGCGGGGCTCGATGCGCACGGTGCGCAGCTTGATCTGCTGTCGCGCGCGATGGCCATCAATGGCGCCGTGTGGGCCGAGCGGCTCAATGCGGTGGCCGGTGCCAACAGCATCGACTATGGCAGCGTCACGCCCACGGCCATTGCGGGCATCGGTCCGGCGCCGCAGGTCGCGGTCGATGTGGGGCAACTGGGCAGCATGTTCGGCGGCGGTGCGACGCGCCTGATCGGTACCGAGCAAGGGCTGGGCGTCAACATCGGCGGCAACCTGGCCGCGCTGACCGGGCGCCTGGACCTGTCGGCCAACGGCGATGTCACCATCACGCCGACCGGCCGTGTGCAAAGCGCGGGCGATGCGGCCATTGCCGCGCCGAACGTCACCAACCAGGGCGCGATCAGCACCCCCGGCAACGTATCCATCACGGGCGGCGCGACCAATACCGGCACCGTGATTGCCGGTGGCAACGTGGCGATCACGGGGCCGCAGATCGCGAACACCGGCACCATCGGCGCGGGTGTCGACGCAAACGGTGGCGTGACCCAGCCCGGCAGCGTCGCGCTCAATGCATCGGGCACCGTGCGCAATGGCGGCAGCCTGCTGGCGGGCCAGGATATCGGCGTAACCGGCGGTGGCATCGATGCCGGCGGCGGCAGCGTCAACGCGCGCGGCGCGCTTGCACTGACGGCCGCGGGCGATGTGTCGAGCCGCGGCGCAACCGTCTCCGCCAACAGTGTAGCGATCCAGGCCGGCGGCACGCTCGATAACGCGGCAGGCAGCCTGTGGTCGGCCACGGGCATGCAGGTGGGGGCGCAGCGCGTGGCGAACCAGGGCGGGTTGCTGGGGGCGGTCGGCGATGTGGCGGTTACGGCCGGTTCGGTAGACAACGGCGCGGGCACCATCGGTTCGCAGGCAGGCAGCCTGAACGTGAAGAGCACGGGCGCCATCGCCAGCGCCGCCGGCAAGCTGATCGCCGCGCAGGATGCATCGCTCGCCGGCACGGGCCTGGGCAACCAGGGCGGCACGGTCTCGGCACGCAATCTGTCAATCAACACGGGGACTGGCGGGATCGACAACACCGGCGGTACCGTCTCCGCCGCCGGCACGGCCGCCATCGGTGCGGGGGCGCTGGTCAACCGGGGCGGTACGCTGGCCGCCGTGGGCGATGTGGCGCTCAAGGTCGGCAGCCTGGACAACACCTCGGGCGTGCTCGGCTCGCAGACGGCCGGCCTGAAGCTGGACAGCGCCGGCGATGTCGTCAATGCGGGCGGCAAGCTGGTCGCCGCGCAGGACGCTTCGATCGCCGCCGCTGGCCTGAACAGCCAGGGCGGGATGGTGTCGGCGCGCAACCTGCTGCTGGATGCGCGCGGCGGCACGATCGACAACACCAAGGGCATGGTGTCCGCGGCCGGCACGGCGAAGGTCAACGCGGGCAGCCTGATCAACCAGGGCGGCACGCTGGCCGCGGTGGCGGAGGTGCAAGCCAACGTCGGCCGGCTGAACAACGCCGGCGGCGCGCTCGGCTCGCAGACAGCCGGCCTGAGCGTGACCAGCACCGGCGCCATCGACAACGCGGGCGGCAAGCTGGTCGCGGCGCAGGATGCCACCCTCAGCGCCGCGAGCCTGGGCAATCAGGCCGGCACGATCTCGGCGCGCAACCTGTCGCTGAACACAGGGCGCAGTCTGCTCGACAACACGGGCGGTACGGTGTCGGCCGCCGGTACGGCTGCAGTCGATGCCGGTGCACTGGTCAACCGTGGCGGCTCGCTGGCCGCCGTGGGTGACGTGACGCTCAGGGTCGGCAGCCTGGACAACACGGTCGGCGTACTCGGCTCGCAGTCGGCCGGCCTGGATCTGGACAGCACTGGCGATGTCATCAACGCGGGCGGCAAGCTGGTTGCCGCACGGGACGCAACCCTCCGTGCCGCGAGCCTGGCCAACCAGGGCGGCGCCGTCTCGGCGCGCAATCTGCTGGTGAACACCGGGGCCGGCACGCTCGACAACAGCAACGGGACGATCTCCGCCTCCGGTCAGGCCGATCTGACCACCGGCAGCCTCGTCAACCATGGCGGCACGCTGGCCGCGGCGGGCGACGTGGCCGCACGCGTGGCGGACCTGGACAATGCCGGCGGCACGCTCGGCTCCAGCGCGGGCAACCTGCGCATCGACAGCGCCAGCCGCATCGCCAACGCCAAGGGCAAGCTCGTTGCCGCACAGGACGCGACCCTCAACGCCGCCAGTCTCGACAACCAGGGCGGCGCCGTCTCTGCGCGTGGCCTGAGCATCGACACCGGCTCGGGCACGTTCAACAACAGCCACGGTGCGGTTTCCGCCGCGGGCGCGGCCGCGATCCGGGCGGGCAATCTGGTCAACCAGGGCGGCACGGTCGCCGCCGCCGGCAACCTCGGCGCCACCGTCGCCGGTCTCGACAACACGGCCGGTGGCGTGCTCGGCTCCAGCGGTGGCAACCTGACGCTGGGCAGTGCCGGCGCGGTCGCCAACGCCGGTGGCAAGCTGCTCGCCGCGCAGGATATCGCGCTCACGGCGGCAAGCCTGGGCAACCAGGCCGGCACGGTGGCTGGGCGCAACGTGACGCTCAACACCGCCACCGGTGCCCTCAACAACACCGGTGGCGCCATCGCGGCGGCGGCGGCGCTCGACGCGACCGCCGGCACCCTCACGAACGCCGACGGCGTAATGCAGGCAGGGACCACGCTGGCCACGCGCAGCCAATCCCTGACGAACACGCACGGCGCCCTGATCGGCAATGCGGTGTCGGTCAACGCCGGTACGCTCTCCAACCGGCAGGGCACGATCTCGTCGGCCACCACGCTGGACGTACAAGGCCAGTCGCTGGCCAACGAGCAGGGCAAGATCGTTGCCAACGGCACCCTGTCGATCCACGACGACGCCCTCACCAATGCCGGCGGCCAGATCGCCTCCAACGCGGATGTCACGGTCAGCGGCACGACCCTCGACAACAGCGCCGGCCTGATGCATGCGGGCGGCACGCTGTCGGTCAACGGTGCGACGGTGCTCAACAAGAACACCAGCACGGCCGGCACCGGCATGGAGGGCACGAACGTGGCGGTGGGCGCCACCACGTCATTCGACAACACGGCCGGCGCGGTCCGCTCGGACCAGAGCACGCAGATCACCGCGCCGGCCATCGACAACACGCAGGGCGCGATCCAGTCGGCCGGCACGGTCGGGGCCAAGGCGGCGGGGACGCTGACCAACACCCGGGGCAACCTCGCCGGCACCGGGGGCGTGGCGGTCGCGGCCGGCCGGATGAGCGGCGACGGCACGGTGCAATCCCGGGGCAGCGTGTCGCTCGACCTGCAATCGGACTACGTCAACACCGGCACGGTCGCCGCCGGCCAGGACGTCTCGATCGCGACGAAGGGCGACGTGACCAACTCGGGCACGATGTCGGCCGGACGCAATCTTGCGGTCTCGGCCAACAACATCGCGAACACGCGCAGCGGGCAACTGATTGGCGCCGTGTCCAACACCCTGACCGCGCGGGGCACGCTGTCCAACGATGGCCTCATCGACGGCGGCGCCACCGTGGTGCGCGCGGGCAACGTGGTCAACACCGGCCGCCTGTACGGCGATGCCGTGGCGATCCAGGCGAATACGCTCACCAACACCGTGAACGCCGGCGGCGTGGCCGGCGTCATCGCCAGCCGCGGCGACATGGACCTGGGCGTGCAGACGCTCAACAACCAGGAGCACGCGCTCATCTACGCCGCGGGCAATATGCGCATCGGCGGGGCGCTGGACGCGGGCAACCACGCGACCGGCTCCGCGCAGCGCGTGACCAACGGTTCGGCCACGATCAACGCCGATGCCAACCTCACCATCGCTGCCGCGCAGATCAACAACGAGAACAATCACTTCGCTGTGATCAACCAGACGTCGGCCGGCGTGCACGTGGTTTCGTACCGGCTCAGCGGATCGCTGCAGGACATCGATCCGTCCACGATCTGGCTGTTTCACCAGCACACCGGGGAATGGCATTCCGGCGCCGACTGGCAATGGCTCGGCGACGATGACTACAAGGTCATGGTGATGCCCTCGGCGCAATACCCGTTCGAGCGCTATGGGCCGCCGTTCGATTACAGCAAGGGCGCCTCGGCGGTCAGCATGATGGGCGCACCGCTCAGTTTCCCGATCGGTGCGGCCTATAGCCCGGGCGGCGCTTGCAGCGGCGACAACTGCACGGTGAGCGAGTATCCGGAGACCTTCGTCTACGGCGCCGGCGACCGCATCTGGGATGTGTTCGGCATCGAGCGACCGCAGGAGATCGGAGAGCAGCCCGTCCAGGAGAACTATTTTGGTCGGCCATCGCAGTACGCGGTCGATCTGGCGGCCTGGGAGAAGCGGCACGATGCCGCCGTCGCGCACTATCAGCAACTGAACAAAGCCATCGAGGCGTTCAACTGGGACTTCCGACGCCGGCAGGTCGACCAGTTCACCATCTACGACGGTACCCAGCAGGTCACGCGCACCGTGGTCACGCAGAGCGACCCCGGCACCATTACCTCCGGCGGCAGCATGACCCTGAACGCCGGCGTGGTGAACAACGTCGCCAGCCAGTTCGTGGCGGGCGGCGACCTGACCGGCAGCAGGGTGATCGGCACGCGTCCGAACAACCAGGGGATGACGGGCCTGCAGACCGTCACCACGACGGGGCAGGCGCTGTACACCTACGTCGACGATCGCGACCGTGCTTACCGCGCCAGTCCGTGGCAGGGCCAGACGGTCTTGACGCAGTTCCAGTTGGACGTGAGCGCCACCAGCGGCACCGGCCCGAACAGCCAGCACACCGTCAAATCCGTCGCGGCCACCGCCGCGGCCGGTCAAGGCAACGGCGGCGCCACGACGGTGGCCGATCAGCTGACCATTGGCGGCGGCACGGTCCAGCCCGGCAAGGCTTCCGTTGCGGTGCCCGCCGCCGGTGCCATCCATACGGTGACCTCAGCCGTGGCCGCGCCGACCGGCAGTACGGTCAGCGCCGCCACCTCCGCCGTGACCGCCCCGAGCGGCGGCAGCGTCATCCGCACGGTGGTGCCGAACCTGACGCTGCCCAACAACGCGCTGTACCAGGTGATCCGCGATCCGGGCAGCCACGTGCTGGTGGAGACCGACCCGCGCTTCACCAACGGGCGCGAATGGCTGTCGAGCGATTTCATGCTGTCGCAGTTCCGGAACGATCCGGGCGCGACGCTCAAGCGCATCGGCGATGGGTTCTACGAGCAGCAGCTGGTGCAGCAGCAGATCATTCGCGCGACCGGGCAGCGCTTCATCGGGGACTACACGAGCAACGAGGCCGAGTACAAGGCCCTGCTCGCGGCCGGCGTGGCGGCGGGCAAGGCCTTCGGCCTGAACGTGGGCACGGCGCTGACCGATGAGCAGATGGCGCGGCTGACCACCGACATCGTCTGGATGGTCAAGCAGACCGTGACGCTGGCCGACGGCAGCCAGCAGGAGGTGCTGGTGCCGCAGGTCTATCTGCGCGCCAAGGACACCGACATCACCGGCGGCGGCACACTGATGGCGGGCCGCAACGTGTCCTTCAATGCGAAGGGCGATGTCGTCAACAGCGGCACCATCGCCGGCCGCAAGGTGACGGTCGTCACCGGCGACAACATCGTCAACAGCGGCACGCTGGCGGGCGGCACGTTGCTCGCCCAGGCGGCCCAGGACATCAACAACCTCGGCGGGCACATCCAGGGCGACCAGGTGCTGCTGAGCGCGGGCCGCGACATCAATCTGATAAGCACGACCGCCGACACCCGGAACGTCAGCACCACCGGCACCAACATCGCCCAGGTGGCGAGCGTTGCCGCCGGTACGCTGTCGATCCAGGCCGGGCGGGACGCCAACCTGACGGCAGCGGCCATCAACACCACGGGCGACGCCACCATCACGGCCAAGCGCGACGTCAACCTGAACGCGCTGCGGCAATCGAGCGAGGAGCACATCAACTGGGGCAACCAGAACCGCTCGGACCGCGCGTCGTACGCCGATGCCGGTACGCAGATCCAGACGGGCGGCAAGCTCGCGATCGGCGCCGGGCAGGACGTGAATGCCACGGCGGCGTATGCCGATGCGACCGGCAGCGTCCAGGTGGTGGCCGGGCGGGACGTCCATCTCAACGCCGGCGAGAGCCATCAGGACGTGCGGGACGAGCACTTCCAGGTGGAAAAGGGCTTCCTCTCAACCAAGACCACGCACACCATCGACTCGGCGGGGCAGACCAATGCTGTGGGCACCACGCTGTCGGGCGATACCGTGAGCGTCGCGGCCGGGCGGGACATGACCGCCCACGCCGCCACGATCGCGGGCACGGGCGATGTGAACCTGTCAGCCGGCCGCGACCTGACCATCGCGACGGCGGATACCGCCACCAGCGAATCCCACTTCAAGGACGTCAAGAAGTCCGGCCTGGGCAGCGCGGGCGCGGGCATCTCGTACGGCACGAACCAGAGCACCGACAGCAACCATGACACGGTGCGGGGTTCGCAAGGCAGCCTGGTCGGCAGCACCGACGGCAGCGTCCACATGCAGGCCGGACGCAACCTGCATCTCACCGGCTCGGATGTGGTGGCGGCCCAGAACGTGACGGGCGTCGGCCAGAACGTGACCATCGATGCCTCGACCACCGACCGGCACCATGACGAGACCCACGAGACCAAGAGCTCGGGCTTCACGCTGGCGGTGAAGTCGCCCGTGCTCGATGCTTTCCAGAACGTCATGCAGCAGGCCGATGCCGCGGGCAGCAGCCAGAACGGCCGGGCCTCGGCGCTGCACGCGATCGCGGCCGTGGACGGCATGGGCGGCGTGTTCGGCGCGATGGGCGGTGCGGCGACCAACATGGGCAAGGGCCAGAAGCCGGAAGCCAAGATCGAGCTGAGCTGGGGCTCGACCTCCAGCAAGAACACCTTCACCGAGAACAGCACCCAGCACAACGGCAGCAACATCAAGGCGGGCGGCACGGCGGCGTTCGTGGCCACCGGCGACGGCACGCCCGGCAGCGGCAACGTCACGATCCAGGGCTCCGACGTGAACGCGCAGAACGTGCTGCTGAAGGCAAAAAATCAGGTCAACCTGGTCAACAGCACCGACACGGATTCCACCCGCAGCACGAACGAATCGAAGAGCGCCAGCGTGGGCGTGTCCTACGGCACCGGCGGCTGGGGCGTGTCGGCGTCGATGTCGAAGGCGCACGGCGACGCCAACTCGGACGCCTCCACGCAGAACAACACGCACGTCAACGCCCGCGGCACCGCGACCATCGTGAGCGGCGGCGATACCAACATCGCGGGCGCGAACGTGAAGGCCGACAGGGTGGTGGCCGACGTCGGCGGCAACCTGAACCTGGCCAGCGTGCAGGACACCAGCCACAGCACCGCGCACCAGGAGAGCGCCGGCGGCGGCTTCAGCGTCAGCCAGGGCGGCGCGAGCGCCAACCTCAGCTACAGCAACGGCAGGGCCAGCGGCAGCTACGCGGGCGTGAACGAGCAGACAGGCATCCAGGCCGGCGCGGGCGGCTTCGGCATCAACGTCAAGGGCAACACGGACCTCAAGGGCGCATACATCGCCAGCACCGCCACGCCGGACAAGAACCAACTCACCACCGGCACCCTGACCTGGAGCGATGTCCAGAACCACTCGGACTACAGCGCGACCAGCAGCGGGTTCAGCGCGGGCGGCTCGGTGGGCAACGGCGGCAGCACCTACAACAAGAACGGTGGCAAGCCCACCGGTGGCGCCATGCCGATGCTGATGCAGCACGAAAGCAGCAGCGAGAGCGCCAGCACGCGCAGCGCCATCGCCCAGGGCGCCATCACGATCACCGACCAGGCGCACCAGAAGCAGGACGTGGGCAGCCTGAACCGCGACACGGACAACCTGAACGGTAAGGTCGGCAAGGCGCCGGACCTGCAGAACGTGCTGAACAACCAGGCCGACATGATGGCGGCGGCGCAGGCGGCGGGTGCGGTGGTGGCTCGCGCGATCGGCGACATCGCGGATGCCAAGCGAGCCGAAGCGCTGGCCGCAGCCGACCAGGCCCACAAAGACGGCAATGACGATCTGGCCAAACAATACGCCGCGGACGCCGACCGGTGGAAGGAAGGCGGGGCATACCGCGCCGGCCTGCACATGGCGGGGGGCGCGCTGGTGGCCGGCCTCGGCGGCGGCAGCGCGATCGGCGGCGCCGTCGGCGCCGGAGCGGCATCGCTCGCGGCACCGAGGCTCACCGAACTGGCCGACAAGGTGTCGTCGTCCGTGGGCGGCGGGGCGGCCGGGCAGGTGGTCGGCAACGTTGTGGCGAACGTGGCGGCGGGGGCGGTCGGGTCGGTTGGGGGTGGTTCGGGGGCGTTTATGGGCGCCAATGTGGATCGCTATAACCGGCAGTTGCATCCGGATGAAAAGGAGGCGATCCATAAGGCCGCGCATGGTGATGCATCGGAAGAGGACAAGCTGACGAAAGCGGCGTGTTACCGGGTGCAGTGCTGGGCACAGTACTCGCCAAATAGCCCCGAATACTTGGCGAACTTAGTAGAGCCGGAAGATGCCAAGGGTCTGGTAAAAGAGTTGGCGTGGGTGGATAGCCATACAGTAAGGAACGGACTGTTTGACTACACGCTTGGGCAAAAGGCAACGGATTTTGGGCTGAACCAGTTGGATCAGTTCAAGCGCGGGGTGCAAGAGGTCTTCGGGCACGAGCTGCCGAACTTGCCGCGTGGCTTTGTGAACAAGATGGAGGCGGATGCCAAGCAGAAGATGTCTGAGTCGCCAGCGGCCCTGGTCGCCCAAGGCGTCGCGAATGGCTTGAACGCGGTCGTGGGTGCTGGAGGCGTTGAGCCGCCGCCCGCAAGCCCGGGGGCGGTGCTGGTAAATTCGGGAGGGGCAAGACAGGCTGCGAATGCTTCGTTGGGTGCAACTGCTAATCCACCGCCTAATGCCATTGCGTCAAGCAACAACGGCGATTCAAGTGGCGAGAATCAAGCAACTGGTGGAAAATCATCGAGTGAGCAGATCTCCCCAAATAAAGGGGTTGATCTGACATTGCACTACAAGGAAGGATGGAATGACGCACAAAGAGCCGCTGCAGATGCTAAGGTTGACGCTCTGAACTCAGCCAATTTGGTGGTGACTCCGGTGGAGAGGTCGGGTACTTCAGCATCAAGGCGGTATAAGGCGGCGGGTGGTGAAGTTCCGAAAAATAGCGACGTGGATCATACGATCGACCTCCAATTGGGAGGGGCCGATACAAGGGCTAATATGGCGCCGTTGGATTCCAGCGTGAATCGGAGCCTTGGTGCGCAAATACAACAGCGAACCAAAGACCTATCTCCAGGAACATCTATTAACAGCGTAAAAATTAAGGATCGTTAAGTATGTTTAAAAACTTCTCGTCATCGTTTCGTCCGGATACATCGCCGAATAGCGGTGCGGGAAAGGATGCTGCATCGTGTGACGTTAGTGAGCTGCCTGCCTTTTTTTCCCATTTTGGTGGGATGTCGTTCAACAGCGCGCTTTATCGCATACTGGAGGCCGATAAAGTCGATGGTTGGAATACTGCGATCACAGCAGCCTATCCAGAGTTCATTGGTCACATAAACTGCTTTGGCTTCGACTGGCTCGGTCGAATTTTTGCACTGAACTCAAGGTGTCTAGTTAACAATCGGCCAGGTGTTGTCATGTTCGAGCCGGGGACGGGAGAGGTCCTCGAAATTCCGTGCAACCTTGAATCCTTCCACGAAGATGAGCTGATCAACTATAGAGATGCAGCTCTGGCAGAGAACTTCTATCTTCAATGGTTAAATGCTGGCGGAGATCGTCCTTCCTACACGCAGTGCGTTGGCTACAAGCGGCCTCTCTTTCTTGGCGGTGTGGACACGATAGACAATCTTGAGCTTACGGATCTCGATGTTTATTGGACGATTTCTGCGCAGCTGATTTCAAAGCTGCGCGGACTTCCTCCCGGTACGCGCGTCGACGTGAACGATCGGTAATTGTGGGAAGTGACCGCTTCACCTATGTAGCGTCAGCCAGGGCGACGTGAGCGGCACGTCTCAGCTACAGCAGTGTTAGAGCCCGTTTGGAAATTGCCCGACGGGGACGCACAGCTACCGCATCGGCGCTTGATTTGCCTAAAATGCAAGCAAATTTGGCGCCTGAACGGACCTTTCCCGTCGTTGCGGAGCCTGTTCTTGCTGATATCCGCGCATTTCCAAACAGGCTCTTAGAACCCATCGTCTTATACATAACTCTTGCCTCATTTTTGAGCGCACCTCCTGGAACCCCTTGAAATAAGGCGCTGCGGGTTGTCGACCGCTGAATGATGGCGGTTCGGCGCTCACAAGCCGGCTCCAGTAAGTCATTGATTTTTAAGGGGTGCGGCGAGATGTGTATAAGACGATGGTTAGAACCCGGTTGGAAATTGCCCGATAGGGGCAGGAAGCCACGACGCCACTGGGGCCTGAAATGAAAATTATTGGATTCCTTGGCGGAAGTTCTCTAGTGGAGCTAGGCCCCATCTCGGACGTGGTTTTGTTTTTCGACTGCCTGAGGGTGTACGTAAAGAGTGCGCATCCGGAGCAGGATTGGTCGTTGCTCAGTGATCGGCTATATCGCCGCTATTTGCGTGAGGATGAGTTGGATGCTGCGTTGAGGCTCATGGAGCAGGCGAAGCAGATTTTTTCTACGCACCCGGCAGCGACTGCTGTGAATTGGGACCCGGCTTTGTTGGGCGACCGGCAAAGGACGTGGTTGGACCCAAAGCTGCCAACGCTCGCCGACGTTTTTGCGAAGTATTTTGAGAGCTTTGCTCATTGCGTGGAATCATCAAAAATTTTCCTGAATAGCTGGAAAATGTATAAGCCGGTACGGACAGTCATTGCCGACATGCCGGACTTCGCAGTCGAAAAGAAACGGTCGCTCGAGGAATACGACGCCCTGGAAGGAGAACCTCTTTGGCGGCGCTGACATGTGGTCAGCCAGGGCGGCGCGAGCGCCAACCTCAGCTACAGCAACGGCAGGGCCAGCAGCAGCTACGCGGGCGTGAACGAGCAGACAGGCATCCAGGCCGGTGCGGGCGGCTTCGGCATCAACGTCAAGGGCAACACGGACCTCAAGGGCGCATACATCGCCAGCACCGCCACGCCGGACAAGAACCAACTCACCACCGGCACCCTGACCTGGAGCGATGTCCAGAACCACTCGGACTACAGCGCGACCAGCAGCGGGTTCAGCGCGGGCGGCTCGGTGGGCAACGGCGGCAGCACCTACAACAAGAACGGTGGCAAGCCCACCGGTGGCGCCATGCCAATGCTGATGCAGCACGAAAGCAGCAGCGAGAGCGCCATCGCCCAGGGCACCATCACGATCACCGACCAGGCGCACCAGAAGCAGGACGTGGGCAGCCTGAACCGCGACACGGACAACCTGAACGGCAAGGTCGGCAAGGCGCCGGACCTGCAGAACGTGCTGAACAACCAGGCCGACATGATGGCGGCGGCCCAGGCGGCGGGTGCGGTGGTGGCTCGCGCGATCGGCGACATCGCGGATGCCAAGCGAGCCGAAGCGCTGGCCGCAGCCGACCAGGCCCACAAAGACGGCAATGACGATCTGGCCAAACAATACGCCGCGGACGCCGACCGCTGGAAACGTGAGCGGAACAACAAAGGTATTTGACTCGCAGAACCTGACGGATCAAGAAATCCGTAACTTCGCTCAGCAGCTTGCTGGTGATGTTCCGTTGGTACAGAAGGCACCGAATGTCTGGCTGGCTGATCTTGGCGGAGGACAGACCGTGACGCTACGCTCGGTTTCAAGTTCGCAGGCGACAACTGCAGCGCGATGGACAATTGATTTGCGTGGCTCTGCTCAATTGCAGCAAGTGAATTCGGCTGTCAAGCAATTCGAATTGAAATTTAGGTGAAATTATGCTTTCAAATGAAAGGTACCGATTCATTGTCGATCATACAAAAGGCATGGCGCTTGATGCGGTCTGGTTGTATCTAGAGGACGACAGCGAGTCGTACGAAGATAGACAAGGAAAGTTCTTGTGGATGCTCGAACGTATGGTGAGCGACGGGATTGTGATTTTCGCCAAGAATGGTTCGTCTATTGAGGGGAAGGACGCGGTGGAAAAATTTAGGGGTGCATTCCCCGAAGATGATGAAAACGTAAATAACGGGGTGTGGTTTTTTACGGATCTGTGTCCTGCGGGGATTGGTTGGGTCATGCCCGATGGATCGATTGATTGGGTCTAATGTGAGGGCCGACTCTGTAAGAGTCAGCGTCAACAAGGTCGATGCAAGGACTCCAATCCGAAGGCAACAAATAATTTCCGGTTTCCGAATTTCGGAAACCACCCCCGCGTTTCCCATGCCACCAACCAATGGCATAGGCAGCGCTTTGTCGTAACGCGGTCTCTCCCGCGATTCATACCAACAATAAGGAGTAGGTATATGCAGTTCCGTAATGCACCTCACGCAGTCGCATTGGCCTCTGTTCTTCTGCTGGCCGCGTGCGGTGGCGGTGGTGGTGACGATTCCAGCGGCGGTGCAGCGAGCACGTCGGGCAGCAGCTCGGGCACGACCACCCAGACCTCGCAGGTCACGGTGCAGGGCAGCGCCGTTGCCGTGACGGCCGACCCGCTGGCGGTCATGTACATGGGCCCCAATGGGAGCTCCAGCACCTTGTTCGGCTCGAACCCGATGAGCTCCTCCCGCAGCGCGGCAGCTTCCAGCCAGACTGCGATCGCGGGCGGTGGCTATCGCGCTCTCAACATCGGTTCGGTCGCGGTGACGCTGACGCAAGGCACCGTTGCCGATGTGTCCGGCACCGCCGATTATCAGGTGGGCCGCTGGACCAACGGCCAGGGCCAGAACGTGGCGACCATGTCCGCCAACCAGGGGGCGTATTACGTCGTGGGCAAGCCGCTGGCGCTTGCGGCCGACGCGAATGGCGGCACCTTCACCTGCTCGCTGGCCGGCGCAACGAAGCCGACGGCCGTGAGCGGCACGGTGGCACCGGGCACGCTGACGGCGGCCACGGCGACGATCGACAAGAGCACGCTCATTGCCACGATCACGCTGACCTACTCCATCGGTGCGGACCAGGGTGCCACGCAGACCAAGACGATGAGCATCAACAGCTTCTCGGCCGGCAGCGGTGCCGTGATGGTTTCGTCGGTGCTGGGTTCCGATGCGACCAAGCCGATGCTCGGGCTGATCTACACGCTCAAGGCGTCTTCGTCGGGCGACACGAGCGGCAGCGCGGTGCTGAGCTGCCAGTAAGCGTCAAGCGCATCGGCACAGGCCGGTGAGGTAGCCGGCCTGCTGTCGGTATCGATCAGGGTGCCTGCATCCCTCGCGGGGGCGGCACGGCGGCCCTGATCCCCGGGCCACGGTCTACACCGTGTGCCCGAGGCGCGTTTTCTCCATGCGTCCGTACAACACATCACTTGACAAGCATGATGACCATTTTCAAGCTGCTCCGGAACGCCGGGGTGATGTTGAGCGCCGTGTTCTTGCTGAATGGCTGCGGCTGGTTCATTTTTGGCAAGTACGAGGCGCCCGCGCTGGCTCCGGACAAGACCACGCGCGTCACCTTCCAGAACGATTACGGCTCCACGGCGCATCTGCTGGTCGCAGAGAAGCCCGGCGCCTGTGAATCCGCCGACAAGCGACTCGGCTGGCAGCCGAACGGCATGATGCCCTACCACGAGTCTGTCCAATTCGAGGTGCCTCGCGGCGAGCCCGTGCATATCGACATCTACGACCAAGGCGACAACGGCGCCAGTTGGTGGCATTGCTTCGTGAATAACGTCTATACCTTCGACCGTGCCGACGTCACGCTGCGTTTCACGCGAGCCCCCCGCGGCTGCAAGGTCGAGATCACCGATGCGTCCGGCACGCCCGTGACGCCAAAAATGGAACAGTTCGACTGGCAGGCATGCCATCCGACGCCGCAGCCTATCAACAGTCGGAGCAATTGAGCGCTTCCGTCTCACGCCCGCCCGAAAGAACGTTCGTGTTTCCCTGTCTTGCCGCCAGGGTGGCATGCTTGGCGCGAGTCATCCTGATGCGCCCTGGCATAGAGCGGAAATGAAAAATTGAGCAAACTCAGCGAATACCGCACCCATCTTCGTCGACGATACGATCATCCTGACATCGTGGTGATGGTGTCCCCAGGCTTGGTCACAGGATTCGAGTGGATCGTGTCCTATTTCGAGGAGGCGGTCGCCGGCGGCACCACCTTCCACGAAAATCAACTGGTGCAAATCGGATGGATGATGGTCACGCTGCGTCTTCGCGAGCATGGCGATCTGGAAGTCTGGGAGCCGCGTTGCGATTCGATGCCGATCCGTTGGGTGCCTGGAGCGAGTACAACGATTCGCCACCTGGTTTTGCAGAGGGCGTTGTGCCGACAACTGGACATGGATCCCGTTTTTCCGGCACTGAACCAATCTGGCGTGGTGTCGGCGCGTTTCATTGGCACCAAAGCGTTCTGTATGGAGCGAGAGGTTTCGCAAGCCGGCAGTGATTCCGGGTGGATCTTCAAGGATCCCCATCCGGAAGGTGGTCGGCATTGTTCTCTGTTTGAGATCGCGGTTTCCCGGCCAGAGGTGATCCCTTTCCTCGCACTACCTGTGGGTGCGGCGGTCACCTGTGATGCATCGGGCGTTACCGTCTCACATCGTGGCCATACCCATCGTCTTATACATAACTCTTGCCTCATTTTTGAGCGCACCTCCTGGAACCCCTTGAAATAAGGCGCTGCGGGTTGTCGACCGCTGAATGATGGCGGTTCGGCGCTCACAAGCCGGCTCCAGTAAGTCATTGATTTTTAAGGGGTGCGGCGAGATGTGTATAAGACGATGGGCCATACCCTCTCTTCCGCTTTGAACGAATTCCTCGCAGGTCTAGCTGGATAGGCCCGTCGATTGCAGCGAACCGGTATCCACAGCAGAGAGGGGGAGGTTGGGGGCAGACGACCAGCCCAACAGCGTGCCCAGACCGGCAGGACTTGGGGTTGAGGTGCGGTGGTGGGATTTCACCTTCAAAAATGAGGCTTTCCGGATTGTCCATGAGGAATGGCCTGGTAATCTTTCGATTGAGCCCAAGAATGCGAGCGGCGTTTCGCTGTTGCCGGACATTGAAAAATTGATGCTGGCTGCGTAGCGGGCCAGCGGTTGGAGACGGCGTTTCGACCGTCCCTTGATATCAAAAAAGAAGATGAATTTTGCTGAGCCAGCGTGATAAATGCGGGGGTTCGGTTTTTCGGGGGTTTTTTTAAATCATGTCGTTTGCTGTTTCACGTGCCGCAGCCCTGTGTGCCTGCGCGGCCAGTTCCTTCGCCTTTGCCCAAGTCACCCCGGCGCCTGTCAGCGGCCCCGGTCCCGAAGTCCAGCGCCTGCAAGAGCAGCACACGGACCAGGCCCGCGACCGCGCCAACGCCCGCCCGGACGTCTTCACCGCGCCCGCACCCGCCCAGCCGATCTCGCTGTCCGCCCTGCCCAAGGAGACGCCGTGCTTCCCCATCCAGGGCATCCTCCTTGAGGACAACGTCTTCAACTGGCTGCCCTACCTGCTCCAGCCCGTGAACGGTCAATGCGTGGGCAAGCAGGGGCTGGAGGCCATCGAGCTGCAGGTCAACAACGCGCTGATCGAGCACGGCTATGTCACCTCGCGCGTGCTGATTCCGCAGCAGAACCTGGCCGCGGGCGCGTTGCGGCTCAAGGTGCTGCCCGGCCGCATCGGTGCGGTGCGCAATGCGTCGGACGACAACATCGGCTGGGCGCGCATGGCGCTGCTGGCGGGGCCGGGCGATCTGCTGAACCAGCGCGACCTGGACCAGGCGCTGGAAACCGTGCGCCGCCTGCCGGGCCAGTCGGAGGCGAGCTTCGACATCGTGCCCGGCGCGCAGGTCGGCGAGTCGGACATCGTGTTCAAGCCCGGCACCGAGAAGCGCTGGCACGGCACTTTGTCGGCGGACAACACCGGCCTGAAGAACACCGGTAAGTACCAGATGAGCGGCTCGCTGGTCATCGATTCGCCGCTGCATCTGTATGACCAGTTGTCGATTGCCGCATCGTCCAATACGGACCGGGGCGCGCCCACGCAGGGCACGCGTTCGTACAGCATCAACTGGAGCGTGCCGGTCGGCTATGCGACGGTGTTCGTGGGGGCCAACCGGTCGCGTTATCGGCAGACGGTGGCCGGGTTCGAAGACCCGATCGCCTACAGCGGGCAGAGCTCCGAGGTGAACCTGGGGATCAGCGGGGTGCTGCATCGCGATGCCACGTCCCGCACCGGCGCGCAGTTCAAGGTCTTCCGCAAGATCAACCGCAACTACCTGGACGACACCGAAATCGAGGTGCAGCGCCGCGATGTGGTGGGCTATGAGGCGTCGATGTCGCACCGGCACTACGTCGGGCCCGTGGCGCTCGATGGCGGGATCGCATGGCGCGAAACGCTGCCGGATCACTCCAACGTGCCGGGCGTGGTGGTGGGCGATCCGACCTATGGCGGCCGCTCGCAGATCGAAACCGCGAATGCGAACCTGTACTGGCCCTTCAAGGTCGCCAGCCAGGTCTTTGAGTTCAGCAGCAACTGGGCCATCCAGCATGCCCGCACGCGCGTGCTGCCGAGCGACTACTTCACCATCGGCAACCGCTACACGGTGCGCGGCTTCGACGGGCAGTTGACGCTGGCGGCCGAGGACGGCTGGTACTGGCGCAACGAGTTGGCGTGGCGCGTGGCCGGGCAGGCCATCTACGGCGGCATCGACATGGGCAAGGTGCACGGCCCGAGCGCGGAGTCCTTGCTCGGTGACCAGTTGGTCGGCGCGGTGATCGGTGTGCGCGGCCGGGTGTCGTCGGGTCGCTATGCTGCGGTCAACTATGATTTGTCGTTTGGCTGGCCGCTGTCCAAGCCAGCGGGCTTCCGCACCGAGCGGCCGGCGGTGATGGCGCAGGTCGGCGTCGAGTTCTAACGTGGACGACGGATGGATCGCACCTACCAAGTGATTTCGATGACGCTCGACGAGGTGTCGTCGCTGCGTCGGGAATCGTTTCGCTACGGCAACTTCACTTGCTTCGATTTTGTCGCGGGCACCATCCGGCAGCGAGGTGTGGCAATCCCCCGGCGCCACGACATCCGGCCGGGCATGCGCCTCACGGTGGTCTTGAGCGATCCGTTGGACTGGGAGAGCGTGGAGGCCTGGCGCTTCGACGACACGGGCAGAGTCGTGATGTCGATCTCGCCGCTCGCGAGTCTCATCGCTCTCTGTCTGTTGTGCGCCGCGACCGTCGGGTTGTTGTGGTGGCTGTTCTTCGGGGGCCAGGGCGCGACGCGGCTGACGGCGGGATCGGGCATCCTGGCGTTTGGGGTGGTGTCGCTCGCGGGCGGCATGTACTTCGCCTGGCGCAACAGTCTTGCTGTCATGCGGTTGCTCGCGCAGACACCGCCGCAGCGCAGCGGTACGCCTTCAGGCCTGAGCGCGGACGTGTGATGTTTCCGCTCCGGACCGCATCCGATGGGTCCGGGCAGGCCGCCATGGAGTGACGGCGTCTCCGGGGCAAGACGCAGCCCGCCCGGATTTGCGGCCCCATCCCCCATCACCTAGCCTCGAAAAGATTTCCGCAATGAGTCCGGTCCGCTTCGAGGCAACGGCCAAGCGTGCGCGATGCCCTGAAACTGGCCGAGGCTCATCTCATCACTCGTCCGCATCGGACACGCAGGGGGATACGACATGAGCACCATCACCATCGAGGCCTACGACGACAACGGCAACCAGCTGTTCAGCTACCAGGTGGGCTTCGAGTTCGAGATCGATGTCCAGCAGTTGCTGCAGCTGGCGTTCGTGCAAGGGCAGAGCGCCAGCCAGCCGGATCCGTTCACCTACACGCTCGAATACTACGGATACAGCCAGAGCACACAGTATCCCGGCTATCTCGGGTACGAGCTGGAGAGCATCAACACCTTCGATGCCGACGCGAGTCACTACTGGGAACTCGCGGTCAACGGCCAGCCGTCTTCGAGCGGGATCGACACGACGTTCCCGAATCCCGGCGCGACCGTGACGTTCACGTATCAGACGATCAACACTAGGCACCTCGCCGCGAACAGCCGCCAGAAGGCCATCCAGGAGCGGCGTGCCGCGCGCAGCGGCACCCGGTTGCCGGAGCCGGCATGACGCGCCATGCCGCACGCTTCGGCCACGCTGCGTGAGGTGGGCTGAGTCCAGTTCAGCGATGTGCAGTTGCTGACGCTTGGGGAACCGGTATGCCGGTTCCCCAATTGTTTTGGCGGATGCGTGGCCGCTGCCGGTGATCGCGGCCTATCGTTCCGGTATGCGCGCAGACATGGGTACCGCTCCCGACGACGGCGATGGCGTGCCGGCCACCTGGCTGGTGCGCGTGCGCGGCCGTGTGCAGGGGATCGGCTACCGGGAGGCCTGTGTGCACCGCGCCCGCGCGCTGGGCGTCACCGGCTGGGTCCGCAACCGGATGGACGAATCGGTGGAGGCCATGCTGCAGGGGGCTCCACGCCAACTGGCGCAGATGTGCGCCTGGCTGGACGAGGGCATGCCGGCCGCGCTGGTCGAGGGCATGGAGGTTGTCGAGCTGCCGGCGCCGTTTCCGCGCTTCGAGGGTTTCGAGCGGTTGCCGACCGTGTGAGGCGCTGGCCGGATCGGGGCCATCGAGAGGCTTCACGGATGCGGATGGATCGGGTCGACCCAGTACACCGTCTCCGGCGGTTCGGCCGGCGTGATGTCCAGGTTCACGACCACGGGCTCTTGCCCGCTGCGCACGAGCACGCAGCTCAGGGGCTCGGTCGGGCTCGCGTTGATCTCTTGATGTGGCACGAAGGGCGGCACGTAGATGAAGTCGCCGGGGCCGGCTTCCGCGGTGAACTCCAGGTGATCGCCCCAGCGCATGCGGGCCCGGCCGCTGACCACGTAGATGACGCTTTCCAGTGCGCCGTGATGGTGGGCGCCCGTCTTGGCATTGGCGTCGATGGTGACCGCGCCCGCCCAGAGCTTGCTGGCGCCCGTGCGCGCATGGGTGATGGCCGCGGCGCGTGTCATGCCGGGTGTCTGCGGCGTGTTCAGGTCGAGCTGCGAACCGGGGATGACCTTGACCCCGTGTTCGCGCCAGTCGGGGGTGGACTCGGCATGCATGGCGGCCTCCTCGACGCGCGCGATGGCGTTGGTGATGGATGATGCCAGCATAGACATTGCCGCCGAGGATGGCGGGCGTTTCCGGCGCGTTTCTGGCCCTCTTCGGGATCGGGATGTACTCTGGTTCATGCCATCCCTGCATCGTGCGCACTGCGGCGCATTACTCCCATGGATCGAGCGGAAAGCACGGCCTTTGTCTTTGCCGGCGGCGGCAGCCTGGGCGCCATCGAGGCGGGCATGCTGCGCGAGCTGGTGGCCCGCGGCGTGATGCCCGACATGGTGGTCGGCGCGTCGGCGGGGGCCATCAATGCGGCCTTCTTTGCCTGCTATCCGCATGCGGACGGCGCGGCCCGGCTCGAAGCGCTGTGGCGCGGCGTGCGGCGCGCGGAGGTGATGCCATGGTCGTGGCGCGTGATGCTGGGCATGCTCGGCCGACGCGGCACGCACCTGGTGGATGCCGGCGGGCTGCAGCGGCTGCTGAGCCGGCATTTTGCGCAGACGCGGCTGGAAGCGGCGCCGCTGCCGCTGCATGTGGTGGCGACCGACATGCAGACGGGCGCCGAGGTGGTGCTGTCCTCCGGCAGCATCGTGCAGGCCGTGCTGGCCAGCGCGGCGATTCCGGGGGTGTTTCCGCCGGTGCGCATCGATGGCCGCCTGCTGATCGACGGCGGGGTCGCCAACAACACGCCGATCTCGACCGCCATCCGCCTGGGCGCGACGCGCGTGGTGGTGCTGCCCGCCGGGTTTGCCTGTGCCGAACGGCGGGCGCCGCGCAGTGCCATCGAGCACGCCCTCAACGCGCTGTCGCTGCTGGTGGCGCGGCAACTGGTGCAGGACCTGGAGCACTGGGCGGGGAAGATTCCCATCTCGGTGGTGCCGCCGCTGTGCCCGCTCGAGGTGTCGCCCTACGACTACACCCGCTGCGGCGAACTGATCGACCGCGCGGCTGCGGTCACCGCTGAATGGCTGGCGGCCGACGGGCTGGCCGCCTGCAATGTGCCCGGTGCGCTCTATCCCCATCGTCACGACGCCGAGCAGGCGGGTTGCAGCGCGGACGTTCACGCGATGCCGGCGCCGTGAGCGCGGCGTTCGCCGGCGGTCGGGTTGACGGGGGCTGCGCCTTCGTCATCGCCGCTAAGTCGCCGCCTGGCCGCGCACCTGCTGCCAGTCCAGGCCGAACCGGGCGAGATACTTGCGCAGCCGGTCCGCATCGTTGACCTTGGCTTTCTCCAGCCGCGACACATCGAACAGCCGGCGCCCCGCCTCCGACAGCGAGGCCGATTCCCGGCAGACCCGGATGACGTGTTCTAGCTGCACGCGGTCGAACTGGTCCAGCGCCGTCGCACCGTCCCCCAGCAGCCCGGCAAGGATGCCGTCGCCCGTGGCCGCGTCGGCAACGGACCAGGCGCGACGCAGCCGGCCGATTTCCGCTTCCACGCAGGCCTCGGTGATGCGGCCGCCTTCGGCCAGCGTGGCCAGGCGCGTGACCGACGCCGACAGCTCGCGGAAGTTGCCGCTCCAGCGCGCTTGGGGCGAGGCGACAAACTTCAGGTAAGCGCGCCGCGCCTCGGTGTGGAAGCGCACCTGCTCGCCGTGCTCGCGGGCGAAGCGCGCCAGTTCGTAGTCGAGATTGGGCTCGATGTCTTCCGGGCGCTCGGCCAGGCCGGGCAGGTCGAAGGTCCACAGGTTGATGCGCGCGAACAGGTCTTCGCGGAAGCGCCCCTCGGCCACCCATTGCCGCAGGTCCCGCACGGTGCCGGCGATCAGCTGGAAGTCGCTCTCCACCTCGCGGTCGCTGCCGAACGGCAGGAAGCGTTTCTCTTCGATGGCCTTGAGCAGCATGGCCTGCTCGTCCAGCCCGAGTTCGCCGATCTCATCCAGGAACAGCAGGCCGCCGTCCGCGCTGCGCAGCAGCCCGGCGCGATCGGTCTGCGCGCCGGTGAAGGCGCCCTTGACGTGGCCGAACAGGGCCGACATGGCGCTGTCGCCGCGCAGCGTGGCGCAGTTCACCTCGACAAAGCGCCCGCCCAGCTGGTGGCGCGCTTTCTTCATCTCGTACACGCGCCGCGCCAGGAACGACTTGCCGGCGCCGGTCGGGCCGAACAGCAGCATCGGCGCCTTCGAGCGCGACGCCACGCGCTCGATCTGCTCGATCATGCGGTTGAACGCCGGATTGCGCGTGGCAATGCCGGCCTTCAGTTGCGACATCGTGTCTGCGCGCTCGCGCGCGAAGCGCGTGGCGATCTTGTCGTAGCGGGACAGGTCGAGATCGATCAGGGCATAGCTGCCCGCGATGTTGCCCGGCTCCTTCTTGCGCGGCGGCGAGGTCTGCACCAGCCGGGCCGGCAGGTAGCGCGCCTCGGCCAGCAGGAACCAGCAGATCTGCGCCACGTGGGTGCCCGTGGTGATGTGGATCAGGTAGTCCTCGGCGTCGGTGTCGAACGCGTAGCCGCGGGCGAAGTCGTGCAGCGTGCCGTAGACCTCCTCGAAATCCCACGGGTCGCGCAGCTGGATCTCGACGCTGCGCACCTCGGTCTCCGGCGACACGGCGGCGATGTCGTCCCGCAGGCGCTCGAACAGGCCGCGGCTGCGCGCGTCGTGCAGCAATTCCAGCCGGTGGATGACCAGGTCTTCCTGCTGGCACAGCCCGACCGAGGGGCGCCAGCGCTCCCAGCGCTGGTTGCCCTTGCCCGCGTAGTCGAGCACGGTGCCGACGAAGCCGATGGCCACGGTTTTCTGCATGAGAGTACTTATACAAATAGATAAGTAGCGATATTACAGGATCGAAATATCGGGCGGAATACCGGGTCGATGCATGCGGGAATTCTGCGAATGAAGGGCCATTTTCCCTTTTGAATCAATGAATTGGTTTCGGGGTGATTGCCGGTGGCGCCGGGCTGGCACAGCCGTTGCACTAGAGGTGGCATCGACAACACAACGCGAGATGCCATGCGCGAGCCGGCACAACCGGTGATCTCGGGTTGCCTGAACCGGACGGGGGCACACGATGTGCAGTGGAAAGCAAAAGCGTGCCGCCATCATGGCGCGGTGCAGGGAGCGGCGCGCACAAGCCTTCCTCGCCGCCCGAACGTTATCGGCCCCGATGCCGCCGCGGCCTTGTGGCAGTGCGCCGGTCGACAAGCTGTTGCTGGCGCCCAGCAACAGCTATGGCGAGCCTGTGTTTGCGACGCGCGGCTATTACGTCGATGTCCATTTCACCTGCCGTGATTGCGCAAGCCAGGAAGTCTGGACCGCCGCGCAGCAGAAATGGTGGTATGAAGTGGCCAAAGGCTACGTGTATTCAACGGCGGTGCGCTGCCTGGCCTGCCGGCGTCAGCGTCGCAGCGGCCGCATGAACAACAACAAATGCAACACGATCAAAGCATCATGAGCAACACCCACTACAACACCCTCCACGTCGACCAGGGCGCCGACATCAAGCTGTGGACCCAAGGCGTGCCGGTCGAAGACGAGGCCCGCCGGCAACTGATGAACACGGCGAAGATGCCGTTCATCTTCAAGCACATGGCGGTGATGCCGGACGTGCACCTGGGCAAGGGGTCGACCATCGGCAGCGTGATCCCGACGCGGGGCGCGATCATCCCGGCGGCGGTGGGCGTGGACATCGGCTGCGGCATGATGGCCGCCCGCACCACGCTCACGGCGGCGGATCTGCCGGACAACCTGCACGGCCTGCGCAGCGCCATCGAGTCGGCGGTGCCGCATGGCCGTACGCCGGGCGCGCGCGACAAGGGCGCGTGGAACACGCCGCCGGCCACGGTCGATGCGATGTGGGCGGAGCTGGTCGAGGGCTTCGATCGGATCACCGACAAGTACCCGCGGCTCAAGAAAACGAACCACCACAAGCACCTCGGAACGCTCGGTACCGGCAACCACTTCATCGAGGTCTGCCTGGATGAAGAGAACCGCGTCTGGTTCATGCTGCACTCCGGTTCGCGCGGCGTGGGCAATGCGATCGGCAACCTGTTCATCGAACTGGCGCAGGCCGATATGCGGCAGCACATCGCCAACCTGCCGGACCGCGACCTGGCGTATTTCGAGGAAGGCAGCCAGCACTTCGACGACTACGTGGAAGCGGTGGGCTGGGCGCAGGACTACGCGCGCCGCAACCGCGCCACGATGATGCAGAACGTGATCGCGGCCGCGCGCAAGGTCATCGCCAAGCCGTTCGCGGCCGACGTGGAAGCGGTGAACTGCCACCACAACTACGTGCAGCGCGAGACCCACTTCGGCCACGACGTGCTGGTGACGCGCAAGGGCGCGGTGTCGGCGCAGAAGGGGCAGCTCGGCATCATTCCGGGTTCGATGGGGGCGAAGAGCTTCATCGTGCGCGGGCTGGGCAACGAAGAGGCGTTCTGCTCGTGCAGCCACGGCGCGGGCCGTACCATGAGCCGCACGCAGGCCAAGAAGCGCTACACGCTGGACGACCAGGTTCGCGCCACCGCGCACGTGGAGTGCCGCAAGGATGCCGACGTCATCGACGAAATCCCGATGGCGTACAAGGACATCGACGCCGTGATGGCCGCGCAGGCGGACCTGGTGGAGATCGTCCATACGCTGCGGCAGGTGGTGTGCGTGAAGGGGTAGTCCGCCGGCATTGAAGGCGACGCCCGCTTTCGCGTGCCCGGGACCCGCCATCCGGCCGGGCTCGGGCACAATGCCGCACGCCGATTACCCGCCTGCTTTGAACGCCATGACTTTTCTCTACGACCATCCGGTCTCCGACGCCATTCGTGTACGGGTCCTGTCCGAACTCGCCGACATCGAGCGGCGGCACGACGTCCGGGTCCTGTTTGCCTGTGAATCGGGCAGTCGGGGCTGGGGGTTTGCCTCGCCCGACAGCGACTACGACGTGCGGTTCGTCTACGTGCATCGCCCGGCGTGGTACCTGAGCGTCGAGCCGCAGCGCGACGTGATCGAGGTGCCGATCAGCGATGAACTGGACGTGGGCGGCTGGGAACTGCGCAAGGCGCTGCAGCTGATGCACCGGTCCAATCCGACCCTGCTGGAGTGGCTGGCATCGCCGATCGTCTACCGGGAGGATGTTGCCGCGGCACAGCGCATGCGCATGCTGGCACCGACTTTCTTCTCGGAGCGCCGGGGGCGTTGGCATTACCTGTCGATGGCGGCCAAGAACTTTCGCGGCTACCTGCAGGGCGAGACCGTGCGCTTGAAGAAGTACCTCTATGTCCTGCGCCCGCTGCTCGCCGCCCAGTGGATCGACGCCGGGCGCGGGATGCCGCCCATGCGCTTCGCCGATCTGGCGGACGCCATGGTCACGGACGCGCCGCTGCGCGACGAAATCAATCAGCTGCTGGCCATCAAGATGGCCGCTTCGGAGGCGGAATACGGTGCCCGGTTTCCGCGCATCCACGCCTTTGTCGAGCAGGCCCTGGCCGCGGAGGCGGTGCCGGCGGAATTTCGGCAGGGCAGCGGAGACCCCGCGGCGCTGGACGCGTTTCTCTATGCAACCGTGATGGCGGACAGCCATCCTTCCTGATGCGCCCGGGACGGGCGCGCAACGAACAAGAACACAAGAACAAGCCGTCATGAACAACCGACTACAACCCGCGCCCTGCATCGAACTCGATGGTGCCCAAGGAGAGGGCGGCGGGCAGATCCTGCGCACGGCATTGACGCTGTCGATGCTGACCGGCACCCCGTTTCGCATCGAGCGGCTCCGTGCGGGCCGGTCCAAGCCCGGCCTGATGCGCCAGCATCTGACGGCCGTGCAGGCCGCGGCAGACATCAGCGGCGCGACGGTGGAGGGCGCCGAGGCCGGCTCGCAGACGCTGGCCTTTACGCCGGGGCCGATCCGCGGCGGCGACTACCGCTTTGCCATCGGTACGGCCGGCAGTTGCACGCTGGTGTTGCAGACCGTCCTGCCGGCGCTGTGGTTTGCCGATGCGCCGAGCACCGTGGCGGTGAGCGGCGGCACGCACAATCGCGCGGCGCCGCCGGTCGATTTCCTGATCCGCGCATGGCAGCCGCTGCTGGCCCGCATGGGCGTGACGCAGACCCTGGCGCTCAAGCGCCACGGGTTCTATCCGGCCGGCGGCGGTGAAGTGCTGGCCACGGTCACGCCGTGCGCCGGCCGGCTTGGCGCGCTGCACCTGACCGAGCGCGGTGCGCTGCGCGAGCTGAGCGGCCAGGGGATCGTCGCCAATGTGCGGCCCGGCGTGGCCCGCCGCGAACTGGAAGTGCTGGCGGCGCGCGTGCCCGGCGTGGTCGGCTCGGTGCGCGAGCTGTCGCCCGCCGAGGGGCCGGGCAACGCGCTGGTGCTCGACGCAGTGCATGAGCACGTGACCGAAGTCTTCACCGGCTTCGGCGAGCGCGGCGTGCCCGCCGAGCGGGTGGCGCACGGGGTCGCGCGCGCGGCGCTGCGCTACCTGCACAGCCCGGCCGCGGTCGATGAGTACCTCGCTGACCAATTGGTGCTGCCGATGGCCCTGGCCGGCGCGGGCAGCTTCACCGCCGTGACCGCATCGTCGCACCTGACCACCAACATCGCGGTGATCGAGAAATTCCTGCCGGTCGATATCACCGTGCAGGCGGAGCGTGACGCGTCGATGGTGCGGGTGCAGGTCAACTGACGGTGGGCGGGATGTCTTCTCCCGGAGCGGCGTTGCCTGGTCGGGCACGGACTTCGCGTGCGCGTTGCGGTGCCGGCATCAACCGGAGGACGCCATGAAAAAAGGGAAGCAAGAGCAGCATTCGCATACGGGCAAGCGAGAGGACCTGATCGAGCAGGCCGTCGAAGGTACCTTTCCCGCAAGCGATCCCCCCGCCATCGGCGGCATCACCCGGATCGACGACAAGGCACCCAAGGCCCGTCCGGGCGGCAAGGGCAGTAGGCACGCGCCCAAGGGCAAACCGCACCGACCTCGATAGTCCGGCGCCCACCAGCCTCCGCGCCCGCATCGCCGTCCGGTCTGCGGGCGCATTGCATTGCCTTGCTTTTTCCGCGCTCGGTGCGTGAAGGGGCGCCGGATCGCGCTGGCCGCATCAGGCGTCATTCGCATGCGCGGGTGCCCGACATCACGTAAAGTGCGTGCACTCGTGTTCGATTTCCCTTTTTCCATTTCCCGCACGCCATGGATTTTCTGCAATCGCTGCTCGCCCCCCGTCTGCAAAACGTCGAGACCTCGGCCATCCGCGAACTCTTCAAGGTGCTCGGCAAGCCGGGCCTGATTTCGTTCGCGGGCGGCTTTCCCGATGCCGCGCTGTTCGACGTCGAGGGCCTGAAGGCCGCCGCCGACAGCGCGCTCGCCAGCGATGCGGCGCGTGCGCTGCAATATGGCGCCACCGAGGGGTTCGAGCCGCTGCGCGAAGCCATCGTCACGCTGATGCAGGCGCGCGGCGCCACGGTGGCCAACACCGATATCCTCGTCACCACCGGCTCGCAGCAGGGGCTGGACCTGCTGGGCAAGGTGCTGATCAGCGAAGGCGACACGGTGCTGGCCGAGGCCCCGACCTTCCTCGCCGCCATCCAGGCGTTCAAGCTGTACGGCGCCAAGGTGGCCGGCGTGCCGACCGATGAAGACGGCCTGGACCTCGATGCGCTGGAGAAGACGCTGGCCGCCGGCCGCGCCAAGTTCCTCTATGTGATCCCCAACTTCGGCAACCCGAGCGGCGCGCTGATGAGCCTGGAGCGCCGCCGGCGCCTGCTGGAGATGGCCGTGCGCCACAACCTGCTGATCGTCGAGGACGACCCGTACGGCGAGCTGTATTTCGATGCCCCGCCGCCGCCCTCGCTGTTCGCGCTCAGCCAGCAGACCGACGGCGCGCAGGGGCGCGTGATCTACCTGGGCAGCCTGTCCAAGGTGGTGGCACCGGGCCTGCGGGTGGGCTGGATGATTGCGCCGTCGCCGGTGCTGGCCAACGCGGTGATGGTCAAGCAGTTTGCCGACGCACACACCTCCACCTTCGCGCAGGCGACCGCGGCTGCCTACCTGCGCAGCCAGCGCATGGCGGCCGTGCTGCCGCGTACGCGCGCCGCCTACGCCGAGCGTGCCCACGCCATGGCCGACGGCCTGCGCGCGTTGCTGCCCGAGGCGGAACTGACCTTCAACCGTCCGCGCGGCGGCATGTTCCTGTGGGGCCGGCTGCCCGGCCGCAACGCCGCGGACGTCGCCAAGATCGCCATCGAGCGCGGCGTGGCCTTCGTGCCGGGCGCGGCGTTCTACCCGGCCGATCCGGACCGCTCGACGCTGCGCCTGTCGTATGCCACGTCGTCGCTCGCCCAGGTGGAGGAGGGCGTGCGGAAGCTGGCGGGGGCGATCGGCGAGCTGGCGATCGCCTGAGGGCTGCGTCGTCCTGCCCAGCCTTTCCACCGGGCAGGACGCTGATCCGATCGCTGCTTCCCGATGACGGCCGAACCGCCGCTGTCCGCGCCCCCAGCGCCCACGCGGGCCGAGGCCTTCCGCCATGGGCTCAAGCTCGGCGTCATCAGCTTCGGCGGTCCGGCCGGGCAGAGTGCGATCAGGCACGAGGAATGGATGGAGCGCCGCCGCTGGATCTCCGAGGCGCGCTTGCTGCATGCGCTCAACTGCTGCATGGCGCCGCCGGGCTGGCGATCCTCTGGCTGGCCGCTCAGGCGCGGTGTTCGCGGCCGGCGGCGGCCGGCACCTCGCAGGCGCGCGTGTACCACTCCCACGCCGCCGTGCCGCACAGCACCAGCGTCGCCAGCGCGGAGACCGCCAGCGCCGGCAGTGCGGCCGCCACCAGCCCGACCAGTCCCAGCGCCACCAGCCCGAGCACGTGCGCTGCGCGGGCCCGCCCGAAGATCGCGCACTTGAACAGCAGATTGCCGAGCAGGTAGAGCGCGGCGCTGCCGAGCACCGTCAGCGCCGCGCCCGGGTGCGGACGCCCCACCGGATGCGCCAGCACGAACTCATCGGCCACCGCGCCGACGATGATGCCCGCCACCAGCAGCACGTGGATGTAGGTGTAGGCCAGCCGCGCCAGCCGCCCCGGGTCGGCCGCGCGGGAGATGGTCTGGCTGCCGCGCTCGGCGATGGTGTCGAAGTACAGCCACCACATCGCCAGGCTGCCGATGAACGACACCGCCATTGCCGCGATATTGGCGGGGCTCCAGTCGAGCCCGGCGAAGGTCGAGCCGGTCACCAGCACCGATTCGCCCAGCGCGATGATGATGAACAGCGAGCAGCGCTCGGCCATGTGGCCGCCCTCGACATTCCAGTCGTCGACCGTCGAGCGGCCCAGGCCCGGGGTGTAGAAGCCCGCCGATGGCCCGAGCCATTCGATGCCGAGCGCGACGATCCAGCAAGCCCAGCGAGCCGGTCCCTCCGCGAACCCGCCCGCCAGCCAGAACACGGCCGACAGGCCCAGCCATGCGGCGATGCGCTGGAAGTTGTGCCGCATGCCCCGCGACTCGCCGCGCACCGCCCACAGGAAGAACAGCGTGCGGCCGAACTGCATGAAGATATAGGCGAGCGCGAACGCCAGCCCGCGCGAGCCGAACGCCTGCGGCAGCGATGCCGACAGCAGCAGCCCCGCCGTCATCAGCGCCAGCAGCAGGAGGCGGATGGCGAGCCGCTCCGGATCCAGCCAGTTGGTGACCCACGAGGTGAAGATCCACACCCACCACACGGCCAGCATCAGCAGCAGCGTCTGCGCGCCGCCGACGGGCGTGAAGTTGCCGATCAGCAGATGCGACAACTGCGTCACCGCGAACACGAACACCAGATCGAAGAACAGCTCGATGTTGGTGACGCGGTGATGGCCGTGCGCACCGGACGGCGCCGGGCGGAGGTAGCTGCGCGGCATGCCGGGTCAGCCCGACTGCAGGCCGAGCGTGATCGTGCCAGCACTCACCAGCACCGCGCCGCCGGTATAGCCGAAGCGGCGCTGCGCGGCCGTGCTGGTCAGCCGGTTGGCCAGCAGCCGGGCGGCCAGCGCATACATCGACGCATTCAGCGCGGCCAGGCACACGAAGGTCGGCAGCAGGATCGCGCCCTGCGACAGGAAGGTCTGGTCGGCCGCGATGAACTGCGGCACGAAGGCGACAAAGAAGACGATGCTCTTGGGGTTCAGCGCCGTCACCGTCCAGGCCGACAGGAAGCGGCGCCGGGCGGACTTCTGCTGCATCGGGATGGCGGCCTCGGGCGCGTCGTCGCGCAGGCTCCGGGCGTTCAGGATCGACTTGATGCCCAGGTAGACCAGGTACGAGCCGCCGACCAGCTTCAGCACCGTGAACGCCGCCGCCGATGCCGCCAGCAGCGCCCCCGCCCCGGCCAGCGATACGGCCATCGCCGTGGTATCCCCCGCGGCCACGCCAGCCACCGTGCTCCACGCCGACCGCCCGCGGTTGGCCAGCGAATCGCCGATCACCAGCAGGATGGTCGGGCCCGGAATCAACAGGATGACGAGGCTCGCGCCGATGAAGGCCAGCCAGGTGTGGAGGGGCATGGTGGGCTCCTTGTCCGGGAGGGAATGGGTGGGGACAGTTATCCACGAAATCCGGGGGGCGTCAAATGGGATGGGCCAGCAGGACCAAAATCCCCTAAACATGCCGCCGCGCAGCCAACCCCACCCCACCCATCAGTAACAGCGCTGCCACCCCTTCCAACTCATGCGGCCATCGCCCTTCCTGGATGAATCCGTACAGCAGCGCAAACACCGTCTCGAACACGATCATCTGCCCCGACAAGGTCAGCGGCAGCCGGCGGCTCGCGGCGTTCCACAGGCTGTTGCCGAGCACCGACGCGCCCAGCGCCACGCCGGTATTGACGAGCCAGAACACCCCCCACGCCGATGCGGGTTGCGGTGCGGCAGTCGCCATCCCCGGTATCAGGAAGGCCGGCACGGCCAGCACGAGCGACAGGGCGCCGGTGGCGATGCCGGTCAACAGCGACCATTCGCGGCCGGAGAACTGCGGATGCCTGCGCAGATACCGCGCATTGCAGACCGCGTAGACCGTCCAGCAGGCCAGCGCACCCGCCGCCATCAGCAGCCCGAGCAGGTAGGTGCTCTCGCCGGGGCCGGCTTGCGTGGCGGGGGCGTCGGCGTAGATGCAGGCCACGCCGGCGGCCGCCATCAGCAGCGGTAGCGCGAGCCGCCGCAGCGGCACGCTGCCGTGCTCGGCCGCGCCCGCCAGCGTGACGGTGACCGGCAGCAGCCCGACGATCAGCGACACCGGCGCCACGCCCGCCCGCTGCACGCCGCCCGCCACGCACAGGTAGTAGAGCACGTTGCCCGGCAGCGACAGCAATAGCAACGCCAGCCAGTCCCGCCGCGTGGTCTTGTGCCACAGCGTGCGCCGGATCGGCAGGGCCAGCGCGAGCGACAGCACGCCGTACAGCAGATAGCGTGCCGCCGACAGCGCCAGCGGCGAGAACGCCGGCAGCATGCGCGGCGCCACGAAGATACTGCCCCACAGCGCGCCGGCCGCGATGCCGCAGCCGAGCCCGGTCAGGTGGTCGCGCCGGGCATCGTGCGGCACGTGCGTCAGTCGCGTTGCGGAGGATGCGGAGGAAGTGTCGCCAACAGCCATCGGTATGCCGGTCCATGAAAAGACAACGATCGGACCGGCACTGTGCGCGCAGCGGTGCCGCTCCGTCTTGGCGGAGTCGGACACGGCTTGGCAAAAACGGAAACGGCAACAGTAACGGAAACGATGCCAGCGCGGCGTTCAGCCGCCGCGCCGCACGGCGGCGGGCGTGATGCCGCGGGCGGCTTTGAGATGCCGGGTCAGCGCGCTCTGGTCGTAATAGCCGGTGCGCGCGGCAATCTCGGCGATCGGCAGCGTGGTGCGCTCCAGCAGCGACAGCGCATGGCCCAGCCGCACCTCCGCCAGCCGTGCATGCAGCGTGGTGCCGTACGCGGCGCGGAACAGCGCGGCCAGCCGCCGGGTGCTCAGCCCAACCTCGGCGGCCAGCGCGTCGACGGTGAGCGGCTGTGCGTAGTGCCGGTCGATCATCCGCCATGCGCGTTCGGCGCGCGGGTCGAGGCGTACCCGGTACTGCGCTGACCGGTTGGCCGGGTGCGCGGCCAGCGTTGCCAGCGCCAGCGATGACCAGGCCTGCGCCAGTGCGGGATCGAGCACCGGCCCGGCGTGCGGCGCGTGGGCGCTGTGCAGCCAGGCGGTCAGCGCGCGCAGGCCGGGCGTGAGCGCAAAGAACACCCGGTCGGCCAAGGCGCCGAGGTCGGGTGTCTCGAGCGCGGGCGTGGCGATGTCCAGCACGACGAAGGCGTTTGACCCGGCGGCCTCGAAGGCATGCGTGGCGCCGGCCGGGATCAGCGCGGCGTGGTGCGCATCGACGCAGCCAGCGCGGCCGTCCACCTCCATCGCCAGCACGCCGCGCGACGGCATCACGACCTGCATGAAGTCGTGCGCGTGGGGCGGGGCGGCAAGGCCGTAGGTGCGGAAGTCCAGCATGACTGCCTGTTCTGCCTGTTTGATGATGATGACCGGTTCAGTTTGACCGCCGGGGCGATGTTGCCGATGAGACGCATTGGCCTGGCGGTTCAGTGCCTGTAGCGTACTCCTCTATCCGGCTCCCGGCCTCACCTTTGATCGGATTGGGAGGAATGCCTCGCGCCGTGTCGCATCGCTCCCGGGGACACGGCTGCGTACCGCGGTGGCCGCCCTTGCATGCCAGGATGCCGGAATGGTCCGGGCCGGCGAAAGCGCGCTTGGCACGGGCTGTGGCGGGAAGCGCTGCGGCCGGCGTCGGGAGATGGGGCCCGAATGCAGGGTGGACGGCATGCAAAGCGGTCCCTTTTTCCCTGAAGCCGGCCGTAACGGATCGCGCCGATCGGGTTGCCGCCGCGTCGGACGCATGCGGTGGCGACGTAGGGTCGGCGTGGTTCCGTGGGCCACTGGCCGGTGGCGGGTTGCGACGGGGGCCACAATGGGCCGGGACGATGAGGATGAGTTACCGCTGCCGGGCGGCGTGTCGCGGGCAAAAAAATACCCGGCCAATTGCCGGGCTCGAACTTTCACGAGGCGGACCCGTGAGAAGAGGAACATCGGCATCATGCCGCGCCCCCATGACAGCGTCGTGTCAGTCGGCTTCCGTAATCGTCACTTTGTGCGGATAGAACGCCAGAAAGCCCTCCACCTCCCGCGCGACGGGCAGGGCGTGCTCGTATGTCCACACGGCATTCTCCGCCCGCTGGTCGTCGGCGACGATGGTGTAGTACGACGCATCGCCCTTGTAGGGGCAGTGCGTGTGATGGTGGGTGCGCTCCAGGAGGTTCATCTGCACGTCATCGCGCGGGATGTACTGCACCGGCGCCAGCGATGCTTCCCGCAGCGTGCGGGCCTGCCGCGTGTCGGCGATGGTGTAGCCGTTGAAGACCACGGTGACGCGGCGCGGGTTGGGTTCGACGGTGATCGGGTGATGGGGATCGATGTCGGGCATGCGGCGCTCCTGCTGGATGGCGGAAACCCCGCGGTGGCGGGGCCCGGTTTCACTGTAGCAAGCGCCGCGCGCCGCGTCCGGGACGCGGCGGCTTTCGATCCGTCCCGTTCTTGGGCCTGGAGGATGCGGTGGATGGCGAGGCCCGCGCCCTTGGCGCGGCGCGCTACCGCGTCTCGGCCGGGTGTGGTCCGGGTTTGGCGCCGGTGACGGCCAGCGTGGTTGCCACCGCGTTCCACAAGGGTTCGTAGCGCTGGCGCACGGTGCCGGCCTGCTCTGGCGAGGTGGCCGGCGATTGCATGTGCAGCATCACCAGCGCGCCCTCGGTCGGCAGCACGAACACGCGGCCGACCAGGGTGCCGCCGGTCATGCGCGGCAGGCGCGGTCCGGGCGCCTCGGCGATATAGCTGGCCCAGGCGCCGGGACGGCCGCCGAACGACTGCGGCCCCCAGCCGATCTGCCGGCAGGGCAGCGCCACCGCCTGGCGCACGGCCTCGCGCAGCCAGCGCGGTTCGCGGCTGTCCGCCATGGTCTCGGGTTCGCCTTCGGTGGGGCGGACCACCAGCTCGATCCGCGACAGGCCCGCGCCGCCCTGGTTGGCCCATGCGCCGATGGCCACGCGCGCCGGATCGGGCCGGCGCGGGGAGATCGGCGGCACGCGCTCCCAGGAGAACGGCAGATGCAGTCCCAGGCTGGCGCCGTGCGCGTTCGGCCAGTCGGTGAGCGTGACGCCCTGGGTGAAGTGGCTGGCCAGCTCGTCGCCCGGACGATCGTCGTAGACCACCGCCAGCAGCATCTGCAGGGTGACCCGGTCCTGGGCGCCGAGGGCGCGCTCATTGACGCGCTGGGCCAGCGCATGGGCGGTCTGCTCGGATTGGGTGGCGGTCACGACGCTGGGTTGATGGGCATCGAGCACGCGTTCGATCAGCAACTGGCGCTCGTCGTCGGTCAGCGGCAGGCCGGCGATCAGCCGGCGCGTGCGCGGCAGCGCCTGCGGAAACGCGTTGTCGAATTGCGTGCGGGCGCGGATCAGCTCCTCGCGCTGGGCCGGGAAGCGCTGGATGGCGCGGTCGATGGCCTGCGACTGCACGGTCAGGAAGCCGAGCAGGCTGATCAGACCGGGGATGGCGCCCGGCGTGTAATCCCACGCCAGGGTTGGCAAGGGCCAGGCCAGTGCGGCGGTCAACAGCCAGCACGGCCAGCGCCGGCGGCGCGAAGGCATGCGGCTCGGCATGCGGGTCTCCCCCTGGGAAAACGCGGTGTTGGGTTGGACTACGTAGCGGTAGCCACCGCCGTGCCCGCCATCCGGAACAAGCCCGACGGCGCCAGCGGTGAAGCGCGAGTGTAGCGAAGTGTATCGTTTGCTCCAATCGAGAAAACTCCCAACTGCGCCCGGCATCGTTCAATTTTTCTGACGAACGATATGAGCAATGCCTGAGCGCGGTGCGCCGCCCCTGTCCGCCGATGCTTGGTTGACGTTTACGTCAACGACGAAAATACTGAGTTCTGAATAGCCGACCGGCACGCCGCGCTTTGTGCGCCAGACAACACATCCAGTGCCGGCACCTCACCGAAGGTGGAGACATGACCGATCTTTCCGCCGCCCGCGCGGCCGAACCGACGTCTGCGAGCGCACCCGGGCCGGTGTGCAACAAGGTGCGCTTCGTCACGGCGGCCGCGCTGTTCGACGGCCACGATGCGTCCATCAACATCATGCGGCGCATCCTGCAGTCGATGGGCTGCGAGGTGATCCACCTGGGGCACAACCGCTCGGTGGACGAGGTGGTCAACGCGGCCTTGCAGGAGGACGTGCAGGGCATTGCCGTGTCCAGCTACCAGGGCGGCCACGTCGAGTACTTCAAATACATGATCGATGCGCTGCGCGCGCGCGGCGGCGAGCGTATCCAGGTGTTCGGCGGCGGCGGCGGCGTGATCGTGCCGGCGGAGATCCGCGAGCTGCAGGATTACGGCGTGGCGCGCATCTACAGCCCCGAGGACGGTCAGCGCATGGGCCTGGCCGGCATGATTGCCGACATGGTGCGGCGCTGCGATATCGATCTGTCCGCCGATGCGCCGGCCACGCTGGAGCCGGTCGCGGCCGGCGACCGCCGCGCGCTGGCGCAACTGATCACCGCGCTGGAGTCGGGCCGCATCGATCCGGCGCTGCGCCAGGCCGTGCGCGAGCGCGCGCTGGCTACGCCAACGCCGGTGCTGGGCATCACGGGGACGGGCGGCGCGGGCAAGTCCTCGCTGACCGACGAGCTGATCCGCCGCTTCCGGCTCGACCAGCACGACCGCCTGCGCATCGCCGTGATCTCGATCGACCCGTCGCGGCGCAAGTCGGGCGGGGCGCTGCTGGGCGACCGCATCCGCATGAATGCGATCAACCATCCGCACCTGTTCGTGCGCTCGATGGCAACGCGCGAGGCCGCCAGCGAGATTGCCGATGCCCTGCCGGACGCCATCGCCGCATGCCGCGCGGGCGGCTTCGATCTCATCATCGTCGAGACCTCGGGCATCGGCCAGGGCGATGCGGCCATCGTGCCGCTGGTCGATCTGTCGCTGTATGTGATGACGCCGGAGTTCGGCGCCGCCAGCCAGTTGGAGAAGATCGACATGCTCGACTTCGCCGACCTGGTGGCGATCAACAAGTTCGACCGCAAGGGCGCGCAGGACGCATGGCGCGATGTCTGCAAGCAGGTACAGCGCAACCGCGAGCAATGGGATGCCCGGCCGGAAGCGATGCCGGTGTTCGGCACGCAAGCCTCGCACTTCAACGATGACGGCGTGACGGCGCTCTACCACGCGCTGGCCGACCGGCTCGCCGAGCGCGGGCTGGCGCTCGGCGAGCGTACGCTGCCGCGCCCGCCGGGCCCGTGCTCGACCAGCCACGATGCCATCGTGCCGCCCGCGCGCGTGCGCTATCTGGCCGAGGTGGCCGACACGGTGCGCGGCTACCACCGCCGCGCCGAGGCGCAGAGCCGCCTGGCCCGCGAACGCCAGCAACTGCGGGCCAGCCGCCGCATGCTGGAGCAGGCCGGCGCGGCCGGCGACGCGCTGGCGGCGCTCGACACGCAGGCCGCCGAGCGCGACGCCCGGCTGGGCGCCGCCGAGCGCAAGCTGTTGGCGATGTGGCCCGACCTGCGCCGCGCCTACGCCGGCGACGAATACGTCGTCAAGATCCGCGACCGGGAAATCCGCACGCAGCTCACGCACACCACGCTGTCCGGCACGCCCCTGCGCAAGGTCGTGCTGCCGCCGTACGAGGACGACGGCGAGATCCTGCGCTGGCTGCTGCGCGAGAACGTGCCCGGCAGCTTCCCGTACACCGCCGGCGTGTTCGCCTTCAAGCGCCGGGGTGACGTGGGCGGCGAGGACCCGACCCGCATGTTCGCCGGCGAGGGCGATGCCTTCCGCACCAACCGCCGCTTCAAGCTCGTCTCCGAAGGCATGGAGGCCAAGCGGCTGTCCACCGCGTTCGACTCCGTCACGCTGTACGGCGAAGACCCCGACCCGCGCCCCGACATCTACGGCAAGGTCGGCAACGCGGGCGTGTCGATCGCCACGCTGGACGACATGCAGGTGCTGTACGACGGCTTCGACCTGACCAGCCCGAACACCTCGGTGTCGATGACCATCAACGGCCCGGCGCCGACCATCCTGGCGATGTTCATGAACACCGCGATCGACCAGAACCTCGACCGGTTCCGCGCCGACAACGGCCGCGAGCCGACCGAGGGCGAGGAGGCCAAGATCCGCGCCTGGGTGCTGCAGAACGTGCGCGGTACCGTGCAGGCCGACATCCTCAAGGAAGACCAGGGCCAGAACACGTGCATCTTCTCCACCGCGTTCTCGCTCAAGGTGATGGGCGACATCCAGGAATATTTCGTGCACCACCAGGTGCGCAACTTTTACTCGGTGTCGATCTCCGGTTACCACATCGCCGAGGCCGGGGCGAACCCGATCTCGCAACTGGCCTTCACGCTCGCCAACGGCTTCACGTACGTGGAGGCGTACCTTGCGCGCGGCATGCACATCGACGATTTCGCGCCCAACCTGTCGTTCTTCTTCTCCAACGGCATGGACCCGGAATACTGCGTGCTGGGACGCGTGGCGCGCCGCATCTGGGCGGTGACGATGCGCGACAAATACGGCGCCAACGAGCGCAGCCAGAAGCTCAAGTACCACGTGCAGACCTCGGGCCGCTCGCTGCACGCGCAGGAGATCGCCTTCAACGATATCCGCACCACGCTGCAGGCGCTGATCGCCATCTACGACAACTGCAACAGCCTGCACACCAATGCCTACGACGAGGCCATCACCACGCCGACGACCGAATCGGTGCGGCGCGCGCTGGCGATCCAGCTCATCATCAACCGCGAATGGGGCCTGGCCAAGTGCGAGAACCCCAACCAGGGCAGCTTCATCATCGACGCGCTGACCGACCTGGTGGAGGAGGCCGTGCTGCAGGAGTTCGAGCGCCTTGCCGAGCGCGGCGGGGTGCTCGGCGCGATGGAGACCGGCTACCAGCGCGGCAAGATCCAGGAAGAGTCGATGCTGTACGAGCAGCGCAAGCACGACGGCTCGCTGCCCATCGTCGGCGTCAACACCTTCCTCAACCCGGAGGCCGGACACGCCGCGCCCGCGCACATTGAGCTGGCCCGCTCGAGCGAGGAAGAGAAGCAGCGCCAGCTCGCCCGCCTGCAGGATTTCCACGCCCGCCATGCCGCCGAGGCGCCGGCCATGCTGCAGCGCCTGCAGCGCGCCGTGATCGACGACCGGAACGTGTTTGCCGTGCTGATGGACGCGGTGCGCGTCTGCTCGCTCGGGCAGATCACGCATGCGCTGTTCGAGGTGGGCGGGCAGTACCGGCGCAATATGTAGGCGTTATAGGCGTGTCAGCGCGGGGCGTTATTGCTGCAGCATTTCGATGCAGCGGGGTTGCTGTACGCGACGCGCCACCACGGAATGCGTGGCGCCCAACGGGCGCACCGCTTCGGCAAAGCTGCGTGCCCCGACCATGCGCACGAAACCCGCGCTCATAGAGCGGCCCCGCCGGATCGCGCGGGCCCGTTCCCTTTCCGCCGCTTCGCGCTGTCGATTATCCTGTGCCCCCTTTCACTGGCATGGCAAGCGAGGATCGTTGATATGGCAATTCAGACGGTAGGAATCGTGGGTGCGGGCACCATGGGCAACGGCATTGCACAGGCTTGCGCCGTGGCCGGACTGGACGTGGTGATGGTGGACATCGGCGAGGCCGCCGTGCAGAAAGGGCTCGCCACCGTGGCCGGCAGCCTGGACCGGCTGATCAAGAAAGAGAAGCTGACCGAGGCCGACAAGACCGCCGCGCTCGCGCGCATCCACGGCTCGGTCGCCTACGACGACCTCAAGCGCGCCGACATCGTGATCGAGGCTGCCACCGAGAACCTTGAGCTCAAGGTCAAGATCCTCAAGCAGTTGGAGGCCGTCGCCGCGCCGCGGGCCATCATCGCGTCCAACACCTCGTCGATCTCGATCACCAAGCTGGCCGCCGTCCTGCAGGATGCCAGCCGCTTCATCGGCATGCACTTCTTCAACCCGGTGCCGATGATGGCGCTGGTGGAGATCATCCGCGGCCTGCAGACCGGCGATGCCACGCACGCCGCCGTCGAGGCGCTGGCGCACCGGCTCGGCAAGACGCCGATCACGGTCAAGAACAGCCCGGGCTTCGTCGTCAACCGCATCCTGTGCCCGATGATCAACGAGGCGTTCTGCGTGCTGGGCGAGGGGCTGGCCTCGCCGGAGGAGATCGACGAAGGCATGAAGCTCGGCTGCAACCACCCGATCGGGCCGCTGGCGCTGGCCGACATGATCGGCCTGGACACCATGCTGGCCGTGATGGACGTGCTCTACACCGAGTTCAGCGACCCGAAATACCGGCCGGCCATGCTGCTGCGCGAGATGGTGGCCGCCGGCTACCTGGGGCGCAAGAGCGGGCGCGGGGTGTACGACTACAGCAAGTAAGTCAGGCGATCCGGCGACCGGCGCCGGATCAGCGCGTGCCTGGCGCGTCCGGTGCGTCCGGCGCGTCCGCCAGAGCCACCTTGGTCAGCGCGGACATCAACTGCCGGGCGTTTTCCGCGCAGAGCACCTCGTCCGCGCCGATCACCTCCACGCGGCTGCGGTCTTCGGCCTGCACGGTTTTCGGACTGAACAGCATCTGCGCGGACTCGTCCACCGCGGCGAGCAGCGTCATCGGGTCGTACAGGTTCAGCCCATCGTCTTATACACATCTCGCCGCACCCCTTAAAAATCAATGACTTACTGGAGCCGGCTTGTGAGCGCCGAACCGCCATCATTCAGCGGTCGACAACCCGCAGCGCCTTATTTCAAGGCATCGGCTTATACACAACAGTCCGCGCTTGCGCCCGCCCGTAATGCCCGCAAGGTTTTTGCAGCGACATGAACCTCTTTGAGTCCGAGCCAGATAGCTTTCGCGCCCGGTTCGCCATCGCCCTTGCGAGCGAGAAAGCCGCCCAGGCGCGCGATCAGGCGCAGCACCTCATTGAGCTTTGGCTTGGCGGGCTGCTTGAGCTCGGTGAGCAAGTACGCGCCGCGAATCTCGTCAGGATCGAAGAACAGTTCGGCATCCAGATCGGGGCAGGCGCGCCCCTTGCGCATCAGGTAGCCAATTCGCCAAGCCACGACCAGGAACATCGCCAGAGCACGTTCGAGCCGCTCGATGGCGCCCAACTGCAATGCCTCGACGCGGCAACCGTTCTTCAGCACGTTGAACAGGATCTCGATTTCCCAACGCGCCCGATACCAGTCGATCAACTCGATGGCTTGCGCCAAAGTCGTGGCTTCGCGGTTGGTCAGCAAGCGCCATTCGATCGGCTTGACACCGGCCGGCGCGTCGAACTCGCGTGCCACCAGGCACGTCGCCGCCACGCTGCGGCCGTCGCCCGCCGGCAACTCGATGCGCCGCAGCCACACGTGCTGGCGCACCGGGCGTGCGCGCACGCCATGGCGCGAGCCCATCGTGAAGGCAATCTCGCCGAGCGCCTCACCCTCGCTGGCCGTGGCCCACAGCTTGGCTCCTTCGGGCAGCGCGCGATCATGGGTCGAGCGAATCAGCCAGTCCGCCGGCGTGCCCAACTCCTGCGCGCGCACCATCAGCGCGATCATGTCCGCTTCGCGATCGGCCACATACACCAGGCGCGTGTGCGGCAGGCTCGACGCGGTTTCGGCCACGCGCTCGTAACCTTCGATCCAGCGCCGACTCTCCTTCATGCCGCCGCGCTTGCCTTGCGCGTCCTTGGGCTCACGCGCCCACATCCACGCATCGAGCACGCCCAGGGGCACGCGCCCGGGTGTCACCGCGTAGGTCGGATGCAGGTACATTCCGCGCTGCGCCTCGTAGGACAGCGGCCCAAGCCCGGTCACCCGCCGAGCATTGAAGTCCAGCTCCGTGGTGTCCTGCAGGCACAGCACGACCGGGCACGCTGCCATGCGCCGTTCGGTCTGCCGCCAGTGCGGCTCCAGGATCGCTTCCCACTCGACCTCGTCGTTGTCGAAGAAGCGATACGCCGCAATCGTCTCGCCCCAGCTCCGGCATGCCTGCGGCACGCCGGCCGTCGGCTTGGCCGCCAATCGTTCCATCAAGGTCCTCGCTCGCTTGTTCAGGCGCGCGTCGCCAAGGTCGAGGTCGGGAAATTCAGCTTCCGTCCAGCAGGGGGCTTCCAGGGCCAAGGCGTTCACGCAAAAAGCGAGAGTAAACGCGAGGTGGCGCCGGCTTGCAAGCCTTGGCCTTCCTCAACTAACCTGCCGGCGCCGGCGATTGGGGGCGGACTTGTGTATAAGGCGATGGGTTCAGCCGGGTGACCTGCTCCCAGATCTGGTCGAACGTCGGGTTGCGGGCCGCCCACGCCGCCGCGTCGCCGTGCCCGCTTGCCGGGGCGATGAAGGTATTGAAGAACCAGGCCTTGTCGAGCTTCGGGATCAGGCCCCGGTCGATGCTGTCCCACAGCTCGCCGAGCGCGTGCTTCTGGATGGTTTGCAGGTACTGCCCGACCGGGTGGCCGGACTGCGCCGCGTTCTCATAGAAGGTGCGCGGCACCGCCGCCCGGTATGCGGCTTCCCGGGTGACGACGCGCAGTGGGATGCCCAGCTCCTGCACGCGGCGGTAGAACAGGCGCGCCGCGTCGAGGTCGGTCAGGTTGTTGTAGGCGCGGTCGTCGGGCTGGACATAGCCGTCCGGGTCCTTCTCCGGCCGCACGCCTCCCATGATGACCACGCGCCCGACCTTCTGTTTGACCAGGTCGGGCTCGGCCGTGACCAGCGCGCCCGGGTCGGTCATGCCCGCGATCACGACCAGCGTGACCGGCGCCGTCGCCTGCGCGAGGCTCTCGCGCAGCGCATCGACGCTGTCTTCGGCGGGGGCCTTCGGTACATCGGCGCCGTCTTTGGTGGGGGTCTTCAGTTTGGGGTACAGCGCCTTGCCTGCCTCGAGGAACTTGGCGTGGTCCTCCGCGCGCAGCGGATCGATGTCGTAGTCGCGCCCCACGGAGACCCGCACGTCGGGCAGACCGAGCCGGTCGAACACGCCCCTGGCCACGTCGGCACGCCGGGCCCGCACTTCGCGCTCGCCCAGGGTCGCAACCGCATGGGTCATGTTCACCAGGCCGTACACCTGCAGCGGCTTGCCGAGCGTGAAGGCCACGACGTCGTCCGGGTCCTTGTTCGGGTCGGTGAACAGGATGCACGGCTGCGGTACCGCAGGCCGATGCGACCTCAACCGGTTCAGGAGCAGCCGCTCGGCATAGCTCGGCGTGCCGTGGACTTTCCAGAACGCGGCCTGCAGCGCCCGTTCGATGGCGTCCGGCGAGGTCGCGCTCGGGTAGGGGTGGGTTAGGAGACCAGCCGAGGCGCTCGGGTCTTCCGCGGCCGGCCGGTGGATCGGGATCGCACGCTCCGCAAGCGCGATGCTGAGGCCGGTCTTGCTCAGTCCTGCCAGGGGGCCGCCGGTGACCGACTTGCCAGGCGGTTTCTGCGTGCCGGTTGTGCCCGGCGGCATGCTGTTGAGCGGTCGCAGCGGGTGCGTTGTGGCATCCGTCTCGGCCGTGGCCACAAGGTCGCGCAGGCCGGACGGATAGGCGGGGGATCGGGTGAGGGCCTTCATCGCCTTAGTCTGATGATTTGCCGGCCGGGCCGGTGGGATGGGAGCGAAATCCTGTTGTGCCGGGCGAAGGTGGCGGGGGCGCGATCAATCAGACTGCGCGGTGCCTCCGGGGCTTGCTCTCATTAAAAATTGAGTGCCAGAAATGCCATGATGCACAGACCCGCCCGTATGAAAACGGACATCCTGGAGCCTGAAAATATCTGGCGTAGCCGAACGAGGATCAGAAAGATCATCAATGGAGACAAGAGCAGCAAAACCATTGCTTTGGGTTTGTTCCCAATATCCCTGAGTGGGGCCAACGCTACGTCAAAGTTCAATCCAATGGCGAGGATCAGGCTCGCAATGCAAGCGGCAAGCCACGCTTGGCCGTCGATCGTTCTGGCTGTCAGCCTGAGGTACGTTGTAACGCTGAGGTTTTCGTCGATTCTGTTCACGGTCGGCTTGGAATTTTGGGTCAATGCATTTAGAGCCGCTAACAAAACCGATCGACGAATCGCGCACAGATGACGGCGCAAGCTAGGTTGAGCAAAGCGAGATGAGTATCAAGAGAGCGCTCGAAACGAATGCGAATGCCTTTCGGGGATTCGCCGGCAACGCCCGATCCCAGAAAGAGGCGGGCGCTCATTTACACCGATAGCGTGTAGGGTTCCCTGCAAGCAGGCAGGAATGGCTGCTGCGTCGCCCGATCGAAAGCGCCGTTGCCAATCGTCCCAAGCCGACCATGCGCCTTTGGGTTCCATGGCTCGCACTACGGAAACAACGGCGTCTGCGTCCCGCGATGGAGCGCGCGACGCGAGTACCTGAGCACCGACCTTCCATTGCCGCCGGCCCCAACTGTCCGCCCACTTTCACCAGAACTGTCCGCAACTGTGTCTGGAGACTGCGACCACCCTGCCCGGATCATGGTGCATCGCAGTCACCTTCTTCCCACACCCCACGCACGGACCTCACCATGTCGCGCTACGCCTTCCGCCTGCTCAACGTCTTCGCCGAATCCACCTTCGGCGGCAATCAGCTCGCCGTTTTCGAGGACGGGCGGGGCCTGGACGATGCCACCATGCAGGCCATCGGGCGCCAGTTCAATCTGTCCGAGATCACCTTCATCTTTCCCGACGACACCGATGGCGCCACCGCGCGTTTCCGCATCTTCACGCCGGATTACGAGATGCCGTTTGCCGGCCATCCGTCGCTGGGCACCGCGCAGGTGGTGCGCGAGCTGTACGGCCCCGGCAATGAGGTGACGCTGCGCTGCCATGCCGGCACGGTTCGCCTGTCGGCGCACGATGACGGCTGGTCGCTGGTGCCGCCGCGCGCGGGGGCGCTGCGCACGCGCCCGGCCGACCCGGCCATCGCCGGCATGCTGGGGCTGGATGCCGATGCGCTGGCCGGCCCGCCGATGTGGGTCGATGTCGGCATCGAGCAACTGATGGTGCCGGTCAAGCGCCGCGCCGATGTCGAGCGCGCGCGTCCCGACCCGTCGGCCTTCGACGCATGGCCGCGTAACCGCGACGACTGGCGCAATGCCTATGTGTTCGCCATGCCTGAACCCGGCAGCGCGGAGCCGGTCGTGGCGCGTTTCTTCTTTGCGTACGGCACCGGCTTGATCGAAGACCCGGGTACCGGCTCGGCCTGCGCCAGCCTGGGCGGCTGGCTGCGGGCGACCGGCCATGCGTTGCCGGTTTCGCTGCGCATCGAGCAGGGCGTGGCGGTGCGGCGGCCCTGCTACCTGACGCTGCGGGTGGACGCCGATGGCACCATCCACGTCGGCGGCCGCGTGATCGAGATCGGCCGCGGCACGCTGAATCTTTGAGCGCGGCCCCTGGGCGGGATCGTGGGCGGCAGCTAGGCGGCGGGCGCCGCCAGTTGCTTGCAATAGAACGTCGTGCCGCAGAACGCGCCGTCGGGCATCCGGGCGTAGTTGGGCACGGTGCCCACGCGCTGCCAGCCGGCGCGCTGGTATAGCCGCTCGGCGTCGCCGCCGGTGACCGTGTCGAGGACCAGCACGCTCTTGCCCTCGGTGCGCGCCACCGCTTCCACCTCGACCATCAGCCGCTGCGCGACGCCGCGCCGGCGTGCCCGCCGGTGTACCAGCATCTTGGCGACGTCGGCGCGATGCGGCTGGTTTTCGGGCTGGGCCAGGACCAGTTGCACGGTGCCAAGGACGGTGCCGGCCCCGTCTTCCGCGATCAGCAGGGCGCGTTCGCCGCGGGCCACGGCGTCGGCCACGCCGCGCCAGAACGCCAGCGCTTTCTCGCGCGACAGCGGCAACATGAAGCTGACCGACGCGCCGCCTTCCACGCAATCGATCAGCACGTCGGCCAGCGCTTGCGCGCAGGCGGCTGCTTCGTTGGGGCCGATGCGGCGCACCGTGGTGAGGTCATCGACAAGGCTCATGCGGTCCTCCGGGCGGGGGCGAACGGCAGGATGGACAGCGCCACCAGGTAGCGCGCCGGCCGGCCGGTCGGGTTGTGAAACGCGATCGGGCTGTCCAGGCGCATGGCCAGGCAATCGCCGGCTTCCAGGCGCCAACGCATATCGCCCACGGTGATTTCCATGGTGCCGTCGATCATCCAGACCTGCTGGTGGATGTCCGCATCGCGCGGCCCGGTGTCGTAGGCGACGCGCTCGCCGGGTGGGAACTGGACTTCGACAAGCTGGATCGGCGAGCGCACCGCGGGCGACAGGTTGCGGCGCACATACCCGGAGGCGGGGTCGGTCCACGTCGGCTGGTCGGCCGCATGCGACAGGGGGGATGGGGCTTCGGGCGGCGCCGTGTCTTCGAACAGCGAGGCGAGCGTCACGCCCAGTGCCGAGCTCAGTTTGTCGAGCACGGCGGCGGTCGGGCTGCTCTCCCCGCGCTCGATCAGGGAGATGGTCGAGCGGCCGACGCGGCTGCGTTCGGCCAGCGCGTCGAGCGAGAAGCCGCGGGCGTCGCGCAAGGCGCGCAGGCGGCGGGCGAGGCGTTGATTGATGTCCATGAATCCAGTTTGGCGGAAATTTTCATCCGGTAAACTGGATTGTGGCGGGCGATGTCAGCGCTATTCCTGCTCCTGCCGCAGCATGGCAGGCGGCAGCCACGAACGGTCCAGCGCGGCTTCCTTGGGCCAGGTCAGGGTCATGCGCACGATGAACGGGCCGGTTGGCAAGGGTAGCCAGTTGGCGCGGCGGCCCTTGGGCGGCGGGTCGCGCTGGAGGTAGATGTCCAGCGAGCCGTCGCGGTTCGGGCGCGGGTGGTCGGCCTCGCTCAGCAGGTCGCGGCGTCCGGCGGGGGCCGGCGTCCGGCGCGTGGTGCCCACGGCGGCCAGTGCCCAGCCGGCGTTCTGGGGCGGCAACTGGTCGCGGTCGAAATGCAGGACGTAGCGGTGCGTGCTGTCGAGCGGCATGCCGTCCGCGTCCGTGCTGGTGCGCGCGATGAGCGCGTCCTGCGGCAGGTCGGTGCCGGCGCCGTCCCAGCCGACGATGGCGCGTTGCTCGTAATCCAGCCCGTAGGCACCGATGTTGCGCGGGATGAACCAGCCGTTCTGCGTCACCGGTGGCTGCCTGACCGCGACGGCCAGGCTGTGGCGTGCGGCCATGGCCCCCTGTTCGATGGCCTGGGCGCCGGCTTCGGCGTAGCGCGTGCTGTCGAACGGCATGCCGGGCGCGATGCCCAGCGCCCGCACGTTCTCCAGCATGGTCGAATCGGCGGGGTGGGGCGGGTTGTCCTTGAGCAGGGCGGCAAAGCGCGTGAAATACGCGTTGGCATCCAGCGCCGTCACGCGTTGCCGGGCCGCGTCCAGGGCGATGTCGGCGCCGGGCGGGTCGATCTCGCGCGCGTCGCGGGCTTGCGGTCTGCCGAAGTCTTCCAGTGGCGTCAGCCGGAAGCGGTCCTGCAACTGTCGCGCGGCGGCTTCGTCGCGTGGGCCGCCGACCAGCACGCGGGCGACCACCCACACCAGCGACGTCGGCGCGGCGACGGCGCGCACGCCGGCCGGCAGGGCGCCGGTCCAGCCCGGCGGCGTGATGGCGACCTGCTGGGCGCGCGCGCCGGTGGTGCGGCTGCCCAGTGTGTCGAAGATGTCGCTCCAGGCGTCGTGCAGCGAGACCCACACGTGGCGCCGGCCGAGATCCGGCATGCTGAGCACGATGGGGCCGTCGCGCAGGTCGAGGAAGGCGCTGCTGGCCAGCGTGTCCGCGCGGGCGCGCACGGCGGGCGGCAGCGCATCGTCGTCCAGGCTGCGCTGATGCAGGAAACGGCCGGCGGGCATGCGCGCCAGGGCCGAGCGCTGCAGCGCATCCATCATCATCAGCGGAAATGCGTAGACATAGACGGATTGGGTCAGCGTTTCCAGCGCCTGCGGGTTGCGCTGTTCGGCGGCCACGGCCGCGATGGGGGCGGCGGGGGGCGCAGTGGAACAGCAGGGCAGCATCAGCGCGGCCACGCTCAGCGCCGCGACGGCCGGCCTCGTGAGCCGGCGCGCGGGCGCATGGCGATGCGTCATCGTGTTCTCCTTCTTGTCGGTGCGCGGCAACAGGGAACAGGACGCCTGTCGTACATCCCCCCAAGGATGCTTGCGCTTCTCGTTGCGCGGTCGCGCATCCGAATTTGAATCCGAATCCTCAACGCCGCGCGCTTGTTGTTGAGCTTCTGACTGTAGGAGCGTGCCCAGGACAAGTCAAACGATGTGAGCTATGGGGCGCTTGGCGATGCGCTGGTCCGGGCGTCACAGGCGCAGATGCAGGGCCAGCCGCAGTTTGGCGGCTTCGTATTCGGCCTTCAGGCGCGCGACGATCTCGCCGGCCGGCGGCAGGTCGGAGATCTGCCCGACACCCTGGCCCGCGCCCCAGATGTCTTTCCACGCCTTGGCCTTGGCGCTGCCGTCGCCGAAGTTCATCTTCGATTTGTCGGCCTCGGGCAGGGCTGCCGGATCCAGCCCGGCCAGCTCAATGCTCTCGCGGATGTAGTTGCCGTGCACGCCGGTGAAGAGGTTGGTGTAGACGATGTCGGAGGCCGCCGCGCGCAGGATGGCTTCTTTGTACGTATCGGCGGCATGCGCCTCCCGGCTGGCGATGAAGCGCGTGCCGATGTAGGCGAGGTCCGCGCCCATGGCCTGCGCCGCGAGGATGGCGTCGCCCGTGGCGATGGCGCCCGACAGCGCGATCGGCCCGTTGAAGATGCGCCGCACCTCGCCCACCAGCGCGAACGGCGACAGCGTGCCGGCATGGCCGCCCGCGCCGGCGGCCACCAGGATCAGCCCGTCGACCCCGGCCTCCAGTGCCTTCTCGGCGTGGCGCAGGTTGATCACGTCGTGCAGCACGATGCCGCCGTAGCTGTGCACCGCGTCGAGAATCTCCTTGACCGGCGCGCGCAGCGAGGTGATGAAGATCGGCACCTTATGCTTGACGCAGGTGGCCACGTCCTGCTCCAGCCGCGCGTTGGAGACGTGCACGATCTGGTTGACCGCCAGCGGCCCGACCACGGCGTGCGGATGCGCGGCGCGGTGGGTGGCGAGGTCGGCCTGGATCTGCGTGAGCCAGTCGTCCAGCACTTCGGCCGGGCGCGCGTTGAGCGCCGGAAACGCGCCCACGATGCCGGCCTTGCACTGCGCCAGCACCAGCTCCGGATAGCTGACGATGAACATCGGCGAACCGATCACCGGCAGCGTCAGGTGTTGCAGCACGGCTGGCAGGTGCTTGGCGGCGGGCATGGTGTCTCCTGGCGGTTGGGGGCGGACGGCGGGATCCGCTTCCGATTATAGGAACGATCCCGCACTCCGCCGCGCGCCATGCTCCGGGGCGGCGGTCTGCGTGAGCGCGTGGGGGGCCGGGCGTTCGAGCTGGGCATGGTGTGCGTCAGTCGGTTGGGCGGAATCCACCGAGGGCCAACGCGCGTGCCGGCTCTGCGCTAGCATGCGGACGAGCCGCCGCATCCATCGCACCTCACCCGCCGGGAGCCCCGCATGACTGCATCGCCCACCCCCGACACCGCCATCGCAGCCATTGCCGCCGCCGACCGGGCGCTGTTTCCCGGCTTCCGTCCCTTCCGTCAGGCGGCCAACGGCGTGGAGATCGCCGGGGTCATCGGCGGGAGCGGTCCGCCGCTGCTGTTGCTGCACGGGCACCCGCAGAGCCACGTGATCTGGCACAAGGTGGCGGGCGAGCTGGCCCGCGAGTACACCGTCGTCGCCACCGACCTGCGCGGCTATGGCGCCTCGTCCAAGCCGGCCGGCAGTGCCACGCATGCGGAATACAGCAAGCGCGTCATGGCGCAGGATCAGGTGGACGTGATGCGCGCGCTCGGCTTCGAGCGCTTTCGCCTGTGCGCCCACGATCGCGGCGCGCGCGTCGCCCATCGCCTGTGCGTCGATCATGCCGGCCGCGTCGAGCACGTGATGCTGCTCGACATCGCGCCCACGCTGGCGATGTACGAACGGACCGACATGGCCTTCGCCTCCGCCTATTGGCACTGGTTCTTCCTGATCCAGCCGGCACCGTTTCCCGAGACGCTGATCAATGCCGCGCCCGATTTTTACATCGGCAAGCTGATGGGGCTGCGGCATGCCGGCCTCGAGCCCTTTGCACCGCTGGCCATGGCGGCCTACGCCGCCGCCATGCGCGAGCCCGCCTGCGTGCACGCCATGTGCGAGGACTACCGTGCCGCCGCCACCATCGACCTGGAGCACGATCGCGCCGACCGCGCGGCCGGCCGGCGCATCGCGGCGCCGCTGCGGGTACTGTGGGGCCAGCATGGCGTGATTCAGCGGTGCTTCGAACCCCTGGCGCTGTGGCGGGCGGCGGCCGACGACGTCAGCGGCGGCACGGTGTCGTGCGGGCACTACGTGCCGGAGGAGGCGCCGGAGGCTTTGCTGGCGGAGATGCGGGCGTTCTTCGGCTGAGGCGGCCGTCCGGCGAGTCGGCGAGTCGGCGGCGGCATCGTTGCTGCGTTTCGCGTGCCGTCTTTTCGGGCGGCCGGGCGGGGCCGGGGCGCCCGCCATGGGACCATGGGGCGCCATTTGCGCTTTGGGCAAAGGACGGCGTTCGCGCCGCAGAGCGGCCTGCATTGAGAGACCGCCGTTGCCGGCAGCCGGATCCGAAAGCGCTGATCCCGATCTCACCAGGACTGCCATGGACAACATCCGTCGCCATCCCCTGTCCCCGCTACGATTCTTCACGCCGTCACGTTCGCCCCAGGCGGAGCGTACGCCCGGCGCCACGCCCACGCCCGGCAATACTCCGCGCAGGGCGAGCGGCCCCCTTGCCGGCCTGAGCAAGGGCGTCAGCGCACTGTTCAAGGCCGATCCGGAAAAGGCGGCGCTGAAGCAGGCCTTCTCCATGGCCGAAACCGGCAAGGTGGAGCCGTTGGCGATCCTGCTGCAAAACCATCCGCACTTGGCGGTGGCCGTCAACGCAAACGGCACCAACCTGCTGGCATCGGCCGCGAAGCGCGGGCATCTGGAGGTCGTCCAGCTGATGCTGGCGCGACCGGAGTCCCCCCTCCTCATCAACCAGACGAACAAGCACGGCGAGACGCCGCTCCAGCGCGCCGTCGAAGCGGGCCGTGTCACGGTGGTCGAGGCGCTGCTTCGGCATGCGGAGATCGCCCCGAACGTGGTCGACAAGCACGGGCAGACGCCGCTCCATGTTGCCGCCGGCAAGCGCCACGCTGGCATCGCGCTCGCCTTGGTTGCGCATCCGCGCACGGACGTGAACCGGCAGGACCGCGACGGCAATACCGCACTGCATGTCGCTGTGCGCAAGCGCGGGGTGGACGTGGCGGGCGTGTTGCTCGGTCACGCCCATATTGACCCCAACCAGCCCAATGGCAAGCATCACACACCGTTGACGATGGCGATCGCCAAGCTGCACGTCGATTGCGTGCGTGCATTGGTCGGCCATGCCAGCGTAGAGGTCAACCGGCCGGGCAGAGCGGACAGCCTGCCTCCTATCTGGCAAGCGGTCGACCAGTTCGTGAAGCACCTGGAGAGCGGTTCCTTTGCGCGCCATCGGGTGCGTACCGGCAAGGAGCTCGATTGTCTCTTCGAGCTGGCCCGCTCGCCGCACATCGATCTGAATGCGCTCGGCCCGGGCGGGCATACGCCGTTGACCCGGCTGGCTTCCGCCAAGCCGCATCGGTACGTGCAGGCGGGACGGGATACCGCGTTCATGGAGATTCAGCACGGGCAGCGGGTCCTGGATGCCGTCCGAGCCTTCCTCGATGGCAGCACCAAGGGTCGCGACGACTTTCGTCAGAGCAGCAGCGAGGGCCGCGACGACTCCCTCCAGGGCAACAGCGAGGCCCGCAACGGCTTTCATCCGAACGCCCGCAATATCGACGGCGAGGCCGCGATCCAGATTGCGCTGCGCCATGGAAACGACAAACTGGCCTCCAGGCTGCTGCAGGACCCGCGCACCGATCCCGGAGCGGCGGTGACACGCCTCATCCGGGAGCCGGACCGATTGTCCAGGCTGTTGAACCCTGGGGAGCCGGGGCCGAAGACCAATGGCGGCGCCGGCCAGGCGTTCCTCGCGAAGCATCTCGACCGGGCGATCCGGTTCCGCAATCCGGACGGCACGGCGAATCCCTGGATCTCCCTTGCGCTGCACGAATACGTGACGCGATTCAAGATCACGGATGAAGCCCAGCGGTACGCATCGGCCAAGGACAAGTCGTGCCTGCCCAACGCCGCATCGTATGCGGCGCAGGCGCTGGAGTTCAGCATCGCTTTCCGGCAGGCGCCGATCATAAAGGACGCGGCGAAGTCGCTGCTCCATCACGCCCCGCGGGATCAGGCGCACTTCAACCTGGGCGGCGTCGACGTGTCCCGCAGCGAAGTCGAGGCATGGGCAGCCGGCCAAGTACCGGAGGCCATCCTGAATGCGCGCATCGAGCAGCACGTTCGTGACGGCCGGGCCAACGTGCACGTGGATGGTCTGTTGCAGCGCGGACAGCAGTTGCTGGAGGAGATGAAGCGCCGCACACCCGAGGATCAGCGCCGATCGGTCGATCAGTCCGCCGGCGATCTCCGTGCGGTGATCGACCAGCGCCGCACCCAGTGCACGCAGGCATTGAAGGCCGGGGCCAGCCAGGAGGCGCTGGAAACCCTGGCGATGCTCGAGGCGTTCGAGACCGTCGAGGCCCTGGAGGCGATGGCCGCCCAGCAAATGGAGGAAGCCGAAGCGGAGCAAGAAGCAGACGAGGCCGAGGAGGAGAAGGAGGACGAGGCGGCGGAGGCACGGGCGCATACGGACGCGGAACAGCAGACAGCGCGGCTGAACGGTCGTATTGCCGATCTGCGCAACGCCGCGAAAGGCATCAAGCATCTGCTCAAAATGGGGCCGACCAAAGAGGACCCCGACTACGCGTTCCGCGCCAATGTCGCATTGGCGGATACGTGGTCGTACGTGCAGTCCCGCCAGGACCCGGCGCTCAAGGCCAACCTGACCGCCGCCCTGCTGCTGCGCCTGGCCGACATCGGCAAGGATGTCCCCTGCAACACGGGCTGCATCCAGCGCGTGGCCTTCACCAGCGAAGGCATCGATGCCTCGCTGCACCACGCGGAGCCGACTCGAGAGGCGATGTACAACGAAATCGTGTCCATCGCCAAGGCGGTCAACGAGCGGTACCAAGCGCTGTACGGCGATGTCGAAGCCGTCGATCCGGCTGCGCCGGGCACGTCTTCCGCGCCGCCGGTGACGGCGCACGATCGGCAGGCGATCGTGCAATACACGGGGGGGGCGGAAATCCGCGACGACGTGGTCAATGATGTCAAGCGGGACATGGTCCGCGCCGCGGTGCTGGCGGATCTGGTCGAGCGGCGCGGCTGGACCCGGGCGAAGGTGGTGGATGTGCTGGCGCCCGTCCTGGACAACGTGGAGTATCTGGACGCGCTCACGGTCGTGCCGTCCAAATCGCCCCATGTCCATGAAGGGCCGTAATCCGTCAGCGGAATCTTGTCGTCGGCCCGGCCGCCATGGCGGGCCGGCCGAGGCAGCCGTTGGCCTTGGCGGCGTCAGTCGCGGTTGCAGACCCGAGCGTCTTCGACGATCGCGGCGCCGGCCTTGACCAGCGCCGCAACGGTCGCATCCAGCAACGCCGGCAGTGGCGTGGTTGCAAAGAAGCGCGCCTGCAGGCGCGGAATCAGCGAGGCCTGCGCAAACCAGGCGGCCAGCGCTTCGCGCGCGATGGCTTGCTGCTCCAGCAGCTTGAACTTCACCAGCACGCGGAGGGCGTGCAGGGCGTTGCGCTCCGGGTCGGCGCGCAGGTATGCGAGCCGGCCCAGTGCCGCGTCGATGGCCGCATTCACCTCCGTGAACGGCCGGCCGTGGCCGGGCACCACCACGCGCGCGTCGAGCTGCGCGATGCGCGCCAGGATCGCCTCCTGCTCGGCGAAGCCGCTCTCGCCCTCCAGCTCCGGAAAGATCACGCCGAAGCCGCGTTCCCACAGCGCATCGGCCGAGAGCAGCACGCGCGTGTCGGGGCTGTACAGGATGACGGCGTGCGGGTCATGTCCCGGTGCGCCGATCACCTGCCAGTCGAGGCCGCCCAGGCGCACCGTCATGCCGTCGGCCAGGCCGGCTTCGTCGGCATCGCCCTCGGGCAGCGTAAAGCGCTCGCATTGCTGGCCGGTGGGGCGGTAGCTGAGCGCGTCGGTATCCCAGCGGCGCACGTCGCCGATCTGCGCGGCGGGCACGCGGATGCGGCAACCGTAGGCGGCCTGCAGCGCAGCATTGCCGCCGCAGTGGTCGGCGTGCAGGTGCGTGTTCAGCAGCCTGCGCAGCGGTCGGCCCTGCAGCGCATGCCGCGTAAGCGCCACGGTCTGCGGGGCGTGCGTCAGGTAGCCGGAATCGACGAGCGCGCAGCCGCCGTGCGCATCGTCGCCGTCGCCGTCGTTGTTGTCGAAGAACAGGATGTTGTTGGACGACAGCCAGCCGCGCTCGAACACGCGCATGGTGCCGGGCAGGGTGGCGATGCCGTGGCCGGCCGTCATGCGCGGGCGGTGTCTTCGAGCCACGCGCGGGCGCGCCCGGGCAACTGCCGCCAGATGGCGATGCGCGCGGCGTCGGGCAGCGCGGACCACGCCGCGATCTCGTCGAGCGTGCGCATGCAGCCGACGCACAGGCCGCGCGCTGCGTCCATCCTGCACACGTTGATGCAGGGCGAGGCCACCGGCCGCGCACGTTCGGCCCGCGCGCCGTGGTTGCGCAGCTTGCCGAGCGCCAGCTTCAGTTGCGTGGGGGTGCAGGTACCCATGGCGGCGCGCGTGCGGTCAGCTCCGCTGGGCGATGTCCACCACCGGGGCGCCGGTCATGGCCGCCAGCTCGGCGGGCGTCAGGTTGAAGACCGCGTGCGGATGGCCGGCCGCGGCCCACACGCTGTCGAAGCGGAACAGGTCTTCGTCGAGCAGCATCACCGGCTTGACGGCATGGCCGACCGGGCACACGCCGCCGATGGCATAGCCGGTCTTCTCGCGCACAAACCGGGCGTCGGCCTTGGCCAGCGCGCCCACGCGCGCCGACACCTTGGCCTCGTCGACGCGGTTGGTGCCGCTGGCGATCACCAGCACCGGCGCATCGTCCGTCGCCCGGCGGAAGAGGATCGATTTGGCGATCTCCGCCACCGAGCAGCCCAAGCCGGCGGCGGCCTCGGCGGAGGTCTTGCCGGTGGCCGGCAGCATCACGATGGTCTTCTCGTAGCCGAGCGTGCGCAGGTGGTCGGCCACGCGCTGGGCGGATTCGGGCAGGGGGGCGTTGGTGTCGGAGGCGGTCGTCATCGTCGGTTGATTGTCGGCGTCAGATACAGGCTTGGGCGAGCTGGTCCTGCAGCTTGAGCAGCAGGGCGCGGCCGGCGCGCGAGGCGGTCGGCCGGCCGATGGCCTGCGAGATGAAGTCGCCGGCCAGCACCACCTTGTCCAGGTCGATGCCGGTGCGCAGCCCCAGGCCGTGCAGCAGGTACAGCACGTCTTCGGTGGCGACGTTGCCGGTCGCGCCGCGGGCGTACGGGCAGCCGCCCAGCCCCGCCACCGAAGCGTGGAAGATGGCGATGCCCACTTCGAGGCTCGCCAGGATGTTGGCCAGCGCCTGGCCGTAGGTGTCGTGGAAGTGGCCGGACAGGCGGTCGATCGGGAAGGCGGCGGCGGCGGCTTCCATCACGGCCTTGACGCGGCCCGCGGTGCCCACGCCGATGGTGTCGGCGATGTCGATCTCGTCGCAGCCGAGCGCCGCCAGCCGCTTGACCACATCGACGATGGACGCCACCGGCACCTCGCCCTGGTACGGACAGCCCAGCGCGCACGAGATCGACCCGCGCAGCCGGATGCCCGCATCCTTGGCGGCCCGGGCCACCGGCGCGAAGCGCTCGATCGACTCGGCGATCGAGCAGTTGATGTTCTTCTGCGCGAACGCCTCGCTGGCCGCGCTGAAGATCACGACTTCATCGGCGCCCGCGGCGGCGGCGGCCTCGAAGCCCTTCATGTTGGGCGTCAGCGCGGAATACAGCGTACCGGGCCGGCGCTGGATGCGCGCCATCACGTCGGCGCCGTCGGCCATCTGCGGCACCCACCGGGGCGACACGAACGACGCGGCCTCCACGTTGACGAAGCCGGCGTCGGACAGGCGGTCCACCAGTTCCACCTTGGTCTCGGTGGACACCGGCGACTTCTCGTTCTGCAGGCCGTCGCGCGGGCCGACCTCGACCACCTTCACAAAATGCGGGAACGTCATCTCAGTAACCTCGTTGCAGATCGACGATGCCGGCGATCGGCTCGCCGGCTTCGAGCGCGCGGATCTTGCGCGCGATCTGGGCAATGCTGACCTCGCGCAGCGTCAGCGCCGAGATGTGCGGCGTGATGCGGATGCGCGGTTCGGTCCAGAACGGGTGGTCGGCGGGCAGCGGTTCGGTGCGGAACACGTCCAGCGCCGCGCCGGCGATCTGCCCGCGCGCGACGGCCGCGAGCAGGTCGCTCTCGACCAGGTGCCGGCCGCGCGCCACGTTGACGAGATACGCGCCGGCTTCGAGCTGGTCGAACAGCGCGGCATCGAGCACGTTCTCGGTATCGGCCGTCAGCGGCAGCACATTGATCAGCACGCGCGTGCCGGCCAGGAACCCGGGCAGGGCGTCGGCGCCCGCGTGGCAATCGATGCCTTCCACCGACTTGGCCGAGCGGCTCCACCCGCGCACCGGGAAGCCGAAGCCCGCCAGCGTGCGCGCGATATGCGTGCCGAGCACGCCCAGGCCCAGCACGCCCACGACGAACGTGTCGCGCTCGAACGGCTTCAGGAAGCGCCACATCTTGGCCTGCTGCAGCCGCTCGTACTCGTCCAGCCGGCGGAAGAAGCGCAGCACGGCATGGGTGACGTATTCGCTCATCTGCGCGGCCATGCCGGCGTCGTCCAGCCGCACGATCGGCAGGCCCTCGGGCAGCGCATCGGGCGATTGCGCGCGCAGGCCCAGGATGGCATCGACGCCGGCGCCCAGGTTGAACACCGCGCGCAGGTCCATGCGGCCGCGCAGCATGTCGGCGGGCGGCTGCCAGACCACGGCGTAGTCGGCATCCTGCGCCGCGCCTTGCTCCCAGACGGACAGCCGCGCCTCGGGCAGCGCTTGCGCGAAGCCGTCCAGCCAGGGCTGGGGCTTGCCGTCGGGGGTGTAGATCTGGATGTGCATGGGGCGCCGCGTGGTAGTTGACGTATACGTCAAGGAGTGTAGCAGGGGCTGTCGGGGCGCGTGGCGGCGGGGTTCAGCGCGGTCCGGACCAGAGGTGTGTGAAATCGAAGGACAACTGCCGGTGGTGCCGGATCGACAACAGGTAGATTGTGCTTTCGATGTGGGCGTACAGGACCAGGTAATCCTGCAGGAGGTATTCGCGAAGCTCGCCCGTGGCGAAGCGGGCGAGTCGATCCTTCAGTTGCCCCTGCCTGGACAAGGCCTCCACCGAGGTTGTCGGTCGCGACAGGAACGGTGCGCCCATCATCGGAAACTGCTCCAGGTTGGGCACGACGTTCTCGACTAGTTCATCCAGCAAGTGGTCATAGCCCGCAGGAAATTCGCGTTCAGACCAGAAGGCCTCGATCGTTTCGAGATTGCGTTCGAAGTTTTCCGTCAGCTTGACGGGCAGGCGTCGTTTGTGTGCCATCTCGGGGGCTAGGCTTTGCTGCTGCGCCGGTGTTTCAACGCCCCAAGTGCCCGACGGGCGTCCTTGACTCGGCCGGCTTCCACATCGGCCAATCCCTTGGACGCTTCGTCCAGCACGAGCAGGTGAATGTGTGCCCGTTCAAGCTCATGGTAGTAGTCGAGTCGCTGTGCGTCGATCAGGGCGATATAGCTCTCCCCATTTTTTGTGACGATCTTCTCCGCACCGGCCTTCACTTGCTCGGCCAGCTCCGAGAGGTTGGCGCGGGCCTGGGACAGTGGGATGATGTCGCGTGCCGAGAATGCCATTGCTGCCTCCAGATATCGTACAGAATTCTGTGCATTATACGCGACTGCATTCGGGCTCCTGTGCGGCTGCATCACGCTGCGGGTTTGAACGCCAGCAATTGCATCCCTTCGGCCACCTGATCCCCCACGCCGTACAGCACCGACTCGACCACGCCATCGGCCGGGGCGGTCAGGGTGTGCTCCATCTTCATGGCCTCTATGACCACCAGCGGCGCGCCCTTGGCGACGCTCTGGCCCGGCGCGGCCAGCACGGCGATGACCTTGCCGGGCATCGGCGCGGTCAGCTTGCCGCCTTCGTCGTCGGCTTCGCCGGCGTGGGCGAGCGGGTCGTGGCGCTCCAGCGTCCAGTGCGTGCCGCCGGTGAAGACGTGGAAGGCCTCGCCGTCGATGTGCACCTGGCCCGCGGCCTTGTGCGAGCCGAGCGTGGCGGTGAAGGTGTCGCCGTGGCGCTGCGTGGTGAAGGGGGCTTCGTGGCCGTCGACGCGCAGGCATGTGCCGTCGCGGCTGTAGACCAGGTGGGCTTCGATGGCCTGCTCGCCCTGCGCGAAGCGCAGCGTGCGCTCGGCCTCGCCGTTCAGGCGCCAGCCGCTGCCGCGCGCCCAGGGGGAATGCGGGTCGCGCGTGTCGGTGCGCAGGCCGTGCGCCTCGCGGGCCAGCAGCGCCGCCGCCGCCAGCGCGACCGCGTCTTGCGCCACCGGCGGCGCGGCCGGGAACAGCGCATCGTGGTGACGCGCGATCAGGCCGGTATCCAGGTCTGCCGCGGCAAACGGCTGCGATGCCACGAGCCGCTGCAGGAGCGCCACATTCGAGGACAGCCCGACCAGGTGGACGCCGCCCAGCGCCTGCAGCATGCGTGCGAGCGCCTCTTCGCGGTCGCGGCCCCAGACGATCAGCTTGGCGATCATCGGGTCGTAGTACGGGCTGATGGCGTCGCCCTCGCGCACGCCCGAGTCGATGCGCACCGCCGCCGGCTCGCCGCCGGCCTGCGTGCCGAGCGTGAACTCCACCGCCGCCGGCGTGCGCAGCACCTTCAGCGTGCCGATCGAGGGCAGGAAGTCGCGCTCGGGGTTCTCGGCATAGATGCGGGCCTCCAGCGCGTGGCCGTGGATGCGCAGTTCGTCCTGCGCGCGCGGCAGCGGTTCGCCGCTGGCCACGCGCAGTTGCCATTCGACGAGGTCCTCGCCGGTGATCATCTCGGTGACGGGGTGCTCGACCTGCAGGCGCGTGTTCATCTCCATGAAGTAGAAGGTGCCGTCTTCGTCGACGATGAACTCGACCGTGCCGGCACCCACATAGCCGACCGCGCGCGCGGCGGCCACGGCGGCTTCGCCCATGGCGCGGCGGCGGTCCAGCGTCATGCCCGGCGCGGGCGCCTCCTCCAGCACCTTCTGGTGGCGGCGCTGCACCGAGCAGTCGCGCTCGAACAGGTAGACCGCGTTGCCGAAGCCGTCGGCGAACACCTGGATCTCGATATGGCGCGGGCGTGTCAGGTACTTCTCGATCAGCACGCGGTCATCGCCGAAGCTGCTCGACGCCTCGCGCTTGACCGAGGCCAGCGCGGCCTCGAATGCCTCGCCCGCTTCCACCACGCGCATGCCCTTGCCGCCGCCGCCCGCGCTGGCCTTGATCAGCACCGGGTAGCCGATGCGGTCGGCCTGCGCGCGCAGGAACGCGGCGTCCTGGTTGTCGCCGTGGTAGCCGGGCACCAGCGGCACGCCGGCATGCTCCATCAGCGCCTTGGCCGCGCTCTTGCTGCCCATTGCCTCGATGGCCGAGGCCGGCGGCCCGACGAAGACCAGGCCGGCTTCCGCGCAGGCCCGTGCAAAGGCCTCGTTCTCCGACAGGAAGCCATAGCCCGGGTGGATGGCCTGGGCGCCCGTCGCGCGCGCGGCTTCGAGGATGCGGTCGGCGCGCAGATAACTGTCGCGGGCGGCCGGCTCGCCGATGTGCACGGCCTCATCGCACGCGGCGACGTGGCGGGCGTTGACGTCGGCATCGGAATACACCGCAACGGTGCGGATGCCCAGGCGACGGCAGGTCGCGGCGACCCGGCAGGCAATTTCGCCTCGGTTGGCGATGAGGAGCTTGTGGAACATTGGGTTTTGTCTCCGTTTTCTTCTCTTACGTTCAGCACTTGTGGTGCATCCGGTGTTTCGTCCCCTGGCGGGGCCGAAACGGGGGATGGACCACCAACAAAAAATCCATCCCCACAACACAAACAAGCCAATCAATCCGCCGGCGTAATGTCGATATGGCAATGCGACGAATGCGCATGCGAATGCTGCGCCCCATCCGCCTGATGCAGATGATCCTGCACCTCCACCCGCATCCCCAGCCGCGCCAGCAGCTTGCGGTCGGCATCGGCCTCCGGGTTGTCGGTCGTCAGCAGCTTCTCGCCGTAGAAGATCGAGTTGGCACCCGCCATGAAGCACAGGGCCTGCAAGGCATCGTCCATCGCTTCGCGGCCGGCGGACAGCCGTACCATGGCCTTGGGCATGGTGATCCGCGCCACGGCGATGGTGCGCACGAATTCGAACGGGTCGAGCGCTTCGTTGCCCGCCAGCGGCGTGCCTTCGACCTTCACCAGGTTGTTGATCGGCACCGAATCCGGATACGGCTCCATGTTGGCCAGCTCGGCGACCAGCCCCGCGCGTTCGTGGCGCGATTCGCCCAGGCCGACGATGCCGCCGCAGCACACGTTGATGCCGGCATCGCGCACGTGCCCGAGAGTGTCGAGGCGGTCCTGGTAGGTGCGCGTGGTGATGATCTCGCCGTAGAACTCGGGCGCGGTGTCGAGGTTGTGGTTGTAGTAGTCGAGGCCGGCGTCCTTGAGTTGCTGGGCCTGCTCCTGCTTGAGCATGCCGAGCGTGACGCAGGTCTCCAGGCCCATCGCCTTGACCCCGCGCACCATGTCGGCCACGGCATCGAGCTGGTGCGGCTTGGGGTTGCGCCAGGCCGCGCCCATGCAGAAGCGGCTGGCGCCGTTCTGCCTGGCGCGGGCGGCGGCTTCGAGCACGGCGTCGATCGGCATCAGCTTTTCGGCCTCGACGCCGGTGTCGTAGCGGGCCGACTGCGGGCAGTAGGAGCAATCCTCCGGGCAGCCGCCGGTCTTGATCGACAGCAGCGTCGAGAGCTGCACGGCGTTGGCGTCGAAGTTGGCGCGGTGCACCTGCTGTGCCTGGAACAGCAGGTCGTTGAACGGCAGCGCGAACAGCGCTTCGACGGCCTCGCGGCTCCAGCGCGCGTTCGGGTTCTGGCCGGGCACGGGCGGCACCTTGGCGGCGTCGGGAACGAAGTTGAGCGGGGCGTGTTGCATGGGGACTTCCTTGAAACAGAGAAACAGACAGTGAATGGGGTCAGGCCGGCAGCAGCCAGTTCGGCTTGCGCTTGCCCAGGAAACTCTGCACGCCTTCGCGGCCCTCGTCGGAGGCCCGGATGGCGGCGATGCGGTTGGCGGTGTCGGCCAGCAGCGCGTCGTCGATCGGCGCGCCGGCGATCTCGCGCACCAGCCGCTTGCTTTCCCGCACCGCGTTGGGGCTGTTGGCCACCAGCGCGGCGGTGAGCGCGTCCACCTTGGCGTCCAGCGCCTCGGCGGAGGCCAGTTCGTGGACCAGGCCCAGGCGATGCGCCTCGGCCGCGGTGAAGCGCTCGGCGGTGATGAAGTAGCGGCGCGAGGCCTGTTCGCCCAGCGCGCGGATCACGTAGGGGCTGATGGTAGCCGGAATCAGGCCGAGCTTGGCTTCGGACAGGCAGAAGTGTGCGCTATCCGCCGCTACGACGATGTCGCAGGCCGACACCAGGCCGACGCCGCCCGCATAGGTGTCGCCGTGCACGCGGGCGACCACGGGTTTCGGGCAGGCGTGGATGGCGCGCAGCATCTCGGCCAGGCGCAGGGCGTCGGCGCGGTTCTCGTCGTCGGAGTAGCCGGCCATCGTCTGCATCCAGTTCAGGTCGGCACCGGCGCAGAAGGCCGGGCCGCGGCCGGCCAGCACGATGGCGCGCACGCTGTCTTCTTTCGCCAGGGCATGGAACGCACCGGTCAGCTCGGCGATGACGGTCTCGTTGAAGGCGTTGCGCACGTCGGGCCGGTTGAGCGTGACCGTGGCCACGGCGCCGCGCTGCGCGAAGGCGAGGGTCTCGAAGGCGTTCATTGCGTGTCCTTGTTGGCGTCGGCCGATGCGCTGGCCGGTGTGGTGGCCGGTGCTGCGGCGGAGACCGGGCCGCTCGGCAGGCCGAGTTCGCGCAGGAAGGCATCCACCTGCGGCAGCCAGATGCCCAGGCCGGCGCGGCTGCCGAACATGCCGTGCGAATCGCTCTGGAAGGTGCCGTAGTCGACCAGGCGGGCCTTGCCGCCCGCGCCCGTGTAGGCGGCGAACAGTCGCTCCGGCAGCGGCTTGGGCCAGTAGCTGTCGTTGTCGCCGTAGAACCACAGCGACGGGTAGTGCGACTGCTTGCCGTAGTTGCCGAAGGCGCGCACCAGGTTGTCTTCCCAGGCGACGCAGGTGTCGTTGCGCAGGCCGCCCGCGAAATTGACCAGCCCGCGCACGCCGGGGTAAGCGAGCGTGCCGAACGCCAGCGTCGTCAGCCCGCCGTGCGACTGGCCCATGATGACGATGCGGTCGCGGTCCACGTACGGCTGCTGCGTCATGTAGTCGAGCGTGGCGACCACGTCCTCGGCCTGCACGATGCCGTTGGACTCCACGTTGCAGCCGCCGCCGATATAGGCGCCGCCCGACTTGGAAAACCCCTGGCGCATTGGCAAGGCCACCACGTAGCCGCGCGCCACCAGCGCGGCAGCCTGCGCGCTGTAGCGGGCCCGGCCCTGGAAGGCCGGGTTGCCGTGCGACTTGCCGTGGTTGAGCACGATCAGCGGGAAGGGGCCGTCGCCGGCCGGCTTGAAGATGGTGGTTTCCAGCCTGACGGTGAAGATGCCCGCGGACTTGGGCACGTCCACGACTTGCTCGGTCATGCCGGCCGGCAGCTTGTCTTCCGCATGCGCGGCCGCCGCGAGCAGCACCGCGCAGCCGAGCGCGGCCCACGCGCGGCGCCATCCCGACCGATGCTCGTTGGTCACGTCGTCCTCCGTTTCAATCCCAATCCCATACCGTGGCGGCCCGCTTACATGCGGAACACGCCGAAATTCATCTCGCCGATCGGTGCGTTCAGGCTGGCCGACAGCCCCAGGCCCAGCACGCTGCGCGTATCGGCCGGGTCGATCACGCCGTCGTCCCACAGGCGCGCGCTGGCGTAGTACGGATGGCCCTGGCGCTCGTACTGTTCGCGGATCGGCGCCTTGAAGGCGGCTTCCTCGTCCGCGCTCCATTGGCCGCCGCGTGCCTCGATGCCGTCGCGGCGCACGGTGGCGAGTACGCTCGCGGCCTGCTCGCCGCCCATCACCGAGATGCGCGCGTTCGGCCACATCCACAGGAAGCGCGGCGAATACGCGCGCCCGCACATGCCGTAGTTGCCCGCCCCGAACGAGCCGCCGATGATGACCGTGAACTTGGGCACCTGCGCCGTCGCCACCGCCGTCACCATCTTGGCGCCGTTCTTGGCGATGCCCTCGTTCTCGTACTTGCGCCCGACCATGAAGCCGGTGATGTTCTGCAGGAACACCAGCGGGATCTTGCGCTGGCAGCACAGCTCGATGAAGTGCGCGCCCTTGAGCGCCGCCTCCGAGAACAGGATGCCGTTGTTGGCGACGATGCCGACCGGGTACCCCCAGATGCGGGCGAAGCCGCATACCAGCGTGGTGCCGTAGCGCGCCTTGAATTCATCGAAGGCCGAGTCGTCGACGATGCGGGCGATCACCTCGCGCACGTCGAAGGGCTTGCGCGTGTCGGTCGGGATCACGCCGTACAGCTCTTCTGCGGGATAGCGCGGCTCGACCGGCGCGTGGATCTGCACCTGCTCCGGCTTGCGGCGGTTCAGGTGCGCGACGATGCCGCGGGCCTGGGCCAGCGCGTGCGCGTCGTTGTTGGCGAAGTAGTCCGCCACGCCCGACAGGCGCGTGTGCACATCGGCGCCGCCCAGGTCTTCGGCGCTCACCACCTCGCCGGTGGCGGCCTTCACCAGCGGCGGGCCGGCCAGGAAGATGGTGCCCTGTTCCTTGACGATGATCGACTCGTCGCTCATGGCCGGCACATACGCGCCGCCGGCCGTGCACGAGCCCATCACCACCGCGATCTGCGGGATGCCCTTGGACGACAGATTGGCCTGGTTATAGAAGATGCGGCCGAAGTGGTCGCGGTCGGGGAAGACGTCGTCCTGGTTGGGCAGGTTGGCGCCGCCCGAGTCGACCAGGTAGACGCAGGGCAGGTGGTTCTGCTCGGCGACTTCCTGCGCGCGCAGATGCTTCTTGACCGTCATCGGGTAATAGGTGCCGCCCTTGACCGTGGCGTCGTTGCACACGATCACGCACTCTTGCCCCGCGATGCGGCCGATGCCGGTGATGATGCCGGCGCCGGGCGCGGCGTCGTCGTACATGCCGTGGGCCGCCAGTTGCGAGAACTCCAGGAACGGCGTGCCGGGGTCGAGCAGTTGCTGCACGCGCTCGCGCGGCAGCAGCTTGCCGCGCGCGAGGTGCTTGGCGCGCGCATCGTCGCCGCCGCCCTGGGCGATGCGGGCGACCTTGTCGCGCAGGTCGGCCACCAGCGCGCGCATGGCATCGGCGTTGGCCTTGAAGTCATCGGCACGTGGGTTCAGCTTGGTCTCGAGTGTCGGCATGGCTGCGATCGGGTCAGGGTCAGGTCAGGTCGCCGTCGACGTACAGCCAGCGGCCTTGCGGGGATTCGGCGCCGCTCGCATCCAGGCGGACGAAGCGGCTGGTTTCGTGCAGGCGATGGGCGCGTCCGCCCACCTTGTAGCGCGCGACGAATTCCACCGTCGCGTGGGTCGGGTCCTGCTGCGCATGGCGCTTGAGGTCCAGGCCGAGCCAGCGCGTGGCGGGGGCGTCGGACTCGCTGCGCTCCAGGTCGGCGGGGCAGGTGGACGGATGCCACGTGCGGCGCAGGTAGACCGTGTCGCCCAGCACGTAAGCGCTGTAGCGCGAGCGCATCAACTGCTCGGCCGTGGCCGGCACCGCGTCGCCCGCATGGAACGGGCCGCAACAGCGGCCGTAGGCGCCGGCGCCGCACGGGCAGGCCGCGGTCGCGGCCAGGGCGGGCACGGCGCCCGTCATGCCAGCAGCGCCGGCAGGTGGCGCATGTCGGTGAAGGTGTGCGTGGCGCCGGCGGCCATCAGCGGGCCGGGCGCGTTGCGGCCGGCATAGGCCAGCACCGTCATGCCGGCGGTGTGGCCGGCGGTGACGCCGGTGGGGCTGTCTTCGATCACCACGCAGCGCGACGGCGCCACGCCCAGCCGGTGCGCGGCCAGCAGGTACACATCGGGCGCGGGCTTGCTGCGCGCGACCTCGGTGGCGGAAAAGATGCGCGCATCGGCGGGCTGGAAGCGGTGGATCAGGCCGGTGCGGTTGAGCTGCAGCTCGACCTTCGCGCGGTCGGCACCGGAGGCGACCGCCATCGGCACGCCCAGCGCGGACAGCGCCTCGATGGCCTGCGCCACGTGGGGCACCGCCTCCACTTCGGCGCCCAGCAGCGCGTTGCGGCGGGCGTGGAAGGCGGACAGCCAGTCGGGCGGCAGCGGCGCGCCCCGCATCGCGGCAATCGCATCCAGCTCTTCGCGGATGGCCTTGCCGAGGAAACGCTGGGTGGAGTCCTCCAGGCTGATGTCGATGCCGAGCTCGTTGAGCATCTGCCAGATCAGCCGGTTGACGAGGTGTTCGCTGTCGACCAGCACGCCGTCGCAATCGAACAGGATGGCGTCGAAGCGGCGGTCGGCGGGAGCGGAGTGGGAGACTTCAGTCATGCGTTCTTCGTTGGTTTTTCGTAAGCGGCGGCCGGCGCGCCGGCCGCCTTCCAGGCGGTGAAGCCGCCCGCGATATGCGCCACGCGCGGCAGCCCCATGTCCTGCACGGTCTTGGTGGCCAGCGCGCTGCGCCAGCCGGCCGCGCAGAAGAAGACGAAGGTCTTGTCCTGCGCAAAGGCCGGCTTGTGATACGGGGAGTCCGGATCGACCCAGAACTCCAGCATGCCGCGCGGCGCGTGCAGCGCGTGCGGGATCACGCCCTCGCGCTCCAACTCGCGGATGTCGCGCACGTCGACGAACTGCACCCGCGGGTCGTCGAGCAGCGCGCGGGCCTCGTCCACCGACAGCGTGCGGATCTCGGCCATGGCTTCGTCGACGAGGGCGCGGAATCCCTTCTTCATCGGCATGCGGGTCTCCTTGGCAGGGGGGCGTGGTTGGCGTTACACGCGGCCGTCGCGCAGCAGGGCTTCGATCTGGTCGAAGCCCCAGAACGGCTCGCCGTCGACAATCACATAGGGCGAGCCGAACACCCCGCGCGACATGGCCAGGTCGATCTCGGCCTTGAGCGGGTCCTTGACTGCTGGCTGCCCGCGCCCGCGTTGAGCGCATTGCCGTCGATGCCCAGCGCATCGGCGATCTTCATCACCTCGGCCGGCTCGCCGACGTTGACGTCGTCCACGAACAGCGCCCGGTAGACAGCCTGCGCGCAGTCGATGGCGCGGTCGCCGCCGTGGTGATCGTGCACCCACAGCATGGCGCGCGCCGCATACTGCGTCGGCAGCGGGAAGTGGGACGGCTTGCGGTACTCGATGCCGTGCAAGCGCGCGGTGCGCTCGAAGTCGCGCCACGCATAGTCGCCCTTGAGCGGCTGCTGCGGCAGGGGCGCGCCGCCGGTGGTCTTGAACACCACCCCCGGCAGGATCGGGTGCCACGCCGTCGCGCGGTTGTAGCGCTTGGCGAGTTCTTCCACGCGCGTGCTGGCGAAGTAGCCGTACGGCGACGAAAAGCCGAAGTGGAAATCGATGGCCCCGTTCATGATGTGCTCCCCTTGGTTGTTGCCGCTTGTTGCTGTTTCCTCAAAAACACCCGCTACGCAAGCGCGCGGGCGATCAGGATCTTCTGGATATCGCTGGTGCCTTCGTAGATCTGGCACACGCGCACGTCGCGGTAGATGCGCTCCACCGGGAAGTCGCTCACGTAGCCGTAGCCGCCGAAGACCTGGATGGCATCCGAGCACACGCGCTCGGCCATCTCGCTGGCGTTGAGCTTGGCCATGGCGGCTTCCTTCAGGCACGGCCGCCCCGCGTCCTTCAGGCTGGCGGCGTGCCAGACCATCTGCCGCGCCACATCGATGCGCGTGGCCATCTCGGCCAGGCGGAACTGCACCGCCTGGTGCGCGAACAGCGGCTGGCCGAAGCTCTCGCGCTCCTTGGCATAGGCCAGCGCCGCCTCGAAGGCCGCGCGCGCCATCCCCACGCTCTGCGCGGCGATGCCGATGCGTCCGCCTTCCAGCCCGGACAGCGCCATCCGGTAGCCTTCGCCTTGCGCGCCGAGCAGGCCGTCGGCCGGGATGCGGCAGTCCTCGAACACGATCTGTGCCGTGTCGGACGAGTGCTGGCCGAGCTTGTCCTCCAGCCGCGCGACGATGTAGCCGGGCGTGGACGTCGGCACCAGGAAGGCGCTGATGCCGCGTTTGCCCGCCGCCTTGTCGGTCACCGCCATCACGATCGCCACGTCCGCATGCTTGCCGCTGGTAATGAACTGCTTGACGCCGTTCAGCACCCAGTGGTCGCCGTCCCGCGTGGCGGTGGTGCGCAGCGCGGCGGCGTCCGAGCCCACGTGCGGCTCGGTCAGGCAGAACGCGCCCAGCATCTCGCCGCGCGCCAGCGGCACCAGCCACTGCTGTTGTTGCGCGTCGTTCGCATACGCCATCAGCATGCTGCACACCGGGCAGTTGTTCACGCTGACGACGGTGGAGGTGCCGCCGTCACCGGCGGCAATCTCCTCCAGGATCAGCGCCAGCGACAGGTAGTCGAGCCCCGCACCGCCGAGCGCCTCCGGCACCGCCACGCCGTACGCGCCCAGCTCGCCGAGCTGGCGGTGCACGTCTTTCGGGAACGTCGCATCGCGGTCCCATGCCGCTGCGTGCGGCGCGACCGCCTCGCGCACGAAGGTGCGGATGGCGTCGCGGATCATCTCGTGTTCGGGCGTCAGGAGCATCGTGCCGGCCTCACCATTGGATGCCGCTGCCGTCGTAATTGCGGAACGCGCCGTTGTCTCCGCGCGTGGCCTCGGCGATCACGCGGCGCATGCCCGCCACGCTCTCGGCCGGCGTGATGGCCGCGCCGGCGCCGCCCATGTCGGTCTGCACCCAGCCCGGATGGAAGGTGAGGCAGATGGCGTTGCGCGCATCGAACGACAGCGCGCGCAGCACCGCGTTGGCCGCCGCCTTGCTGGCGCGGTACAGCCAGCCGCCGTTGCTCTCCATGCCGCCGATGCTGCCCATGCGGCTGGAGACCACGGCCAGCACGCCGCCCGGTTCGCCCGCGCCGTTGCGGCCGGCCTCGACCAGCGGCAGCAGGCCCGGCAGCGCGCCCATCGGGCCCCACACGTTGGTCTGCATTACGGCGTCGAAGTCGGCGCGGCTGACCGGCTCGGCGCGCTGCGTGCGCGGGCCGTAGATGCCCGCCACGTAGATCGCCACGTCCAGCGCTTCGCCGTCCAGCTTCCACAGGAGGCTGGCGATGGCGCCGGCGTCGGTCAGGTCCAGCACGTGGGCCTCGGCGCCCTGCGCCTGCAATGCCTGCGCGGCCTCCTGCGTGCGCGCGGTGGCGATCACGCGCCAGCCGTCGGCCAGGTATTGCCGGACCGTTTCCAGGCCGATGCCGCGCGACGCGCCCAGGATGAGCGCGGTGCGCGAGCGGGGAGATGCGTTCGTCATCGTGCCCGCCTCACAGGAGTTCGATGCCGACCGCGGTGGCCTCGCCGCCGCCGATGCACAGGCTGGCCACGCCGCGCTTGCCGCCGCGGTGGCGCAGCGCGCCCAGCAGCGTGGCGATCAGCCGCGCGCCCGACGCGCCGATCGGGTGGCCCAGCGCGCATGCGCCGCCGTTCACGTTCACCTTCTCGTGCGGGATGTGCAGGTCGTGCATCGCCGCCATCGGCACCACGGCAAAGGCCTCGTTGATCTCGAACAGGTCCACGTTGGCGGCGTTCCAGCCGAGCTTCTTGAACAGCTTGTCGATCGCCGTGACTGGCGCGGTGGTGAACCAGCCCGGTGCCTGCGCGTGCGTGGTGTGGCCCAGCATCACCGCCAGCGGCGCGATGCCGAGCTGTTTGGCGGTCGACTCGCGCATCATCACCAGCGCGGCCGCGCCGTCGTTGATCGACGAGGACGACGCGGCCGTCACCGTGCCGTCCTTCTTGAACGCGGGCTTGAGCGAGGGGATCTTGTCGACCTTGATGCGGCGCGGGCCCTCATCGGTATCGACCACGGTGTCGCCGGCCTTGCCCGAGACGGTGACCGGGGCGATCTCCCAGCGGAACGCGCCGGATTCGGTCGCTTCCTGCGCGCGGCGCACCGAGGCCATCGCAAAGGCGTCCTGCGCCTCGCGCGTGAAGCCGTATTTTTCGGCGCAGTCCTCGCCGAAAGTGCCCATGGCGCGGCCCTTGTCATAGGCATCTTCCAGGCCGTCGAGCATCATGTGGTCGTAGATCATGCCGTGGCCGATGCGGTAGCCGCCGCGCCCTTTCGGGATCAGGTAGGGCGCATTGGTCATGCTCTCCATGCCACCGGCGACCACCACATCGACCGACCCGGCCAGCAGCGCGTCGTACGCGTTCATCGCCGCGCGCATGCCCGATCCGCACATCTTGTTGACCGTCGTGCAGCCCACCGACAGCGGCAGGCCCGCGCCCAGCGCCGCCTGGCGCGCCGGCGCCTGGCCCTGGCCGGCCGGCAGCACGCAGCCCATGATGACTTCCTCGATCTGCTCGGGCTTCAGGCCCGCGCGCTCCACCGCCGCGCGGATGGCGGTCGCGCCGAGCTGCGGCGCGGTCAGGCTGGCCAGCTCGCCCTGGAAGGCGCCCATGGGGGTGCGGGCTGCCGAGGCGATGATGATGCGGTCGGACATGTGTTTTGTCTCCGGTTTCTTGCGCTGCATGTTTTGCACTTGTGGTGCATCCCTAGTTTCATCCCCTGCCGGGGCCGAAACGGGGATGGACCACCAACAAAAAAACAGCCCATCCCCAACGCATACATCAATACCCCACAGGCGTAGGCACACTCCCCTTCTTCCCATAATTCAACCAGGCACTCGCCAACTGGTCATGCAGCTCCTCGTTGGAGTTCACCGCCATCCCCAGATTGCGCAGCAGCCCGTCCTTCACGCCGTAGATCCAGCCATGCACGGTCAGCGGCTGCCCGCGTTCCCAGGCGTCTTGCACGACGGTGGTCAGGCACACGTTGTTGACCTGGTGGATGACGTTGAGCTCGCACAGCCGGTCGTGCCGGTCCTGCTCGCGGATCACCGTGCCGAGGTAGGTGTCGTGCTGCTCGGCCACGTCGCGCACGTGGCGGATCCAGTTGTCCGCCAGCCCGAACCGCTGGTTGGTCAGCGCGGCCTTCACGCCCGAGCAGCCGTAGTGGCCGACCACGGTGATGTGCCGGATCTTCAGCACCTCCACGGCGAACTGCAGCACCGACAGGCAGTTCAGGTCCGAGTGCACCACCACGTTGGCGATGTTGCGATGGACGAACACTTCGCCCGGCGGCAGGCCGATGATCTGGTTGGCCGGCACGCGCGAATCGGAGCAGCCGATCCACAGGTATTCGGGGTTCTGCTGGTTGGCCAGGCCGGAGAAGAACGCCGGGTCTTCGGCATTGACGCGCTCGACCCATTTGCGGTTGTTCTCGAAGAGTTCTTTGATGCGATGTGGCATGTGTTTCCGTCGTGTTGTTGCGGGGTTCAGGCGGCGGCGCGCCGCAACGCTGTCGTGGTGTGTTCGGCAGTGTTCGCTGGCGCGCCGGCGCCGTAGCGGTTGACGAAGCGTTCGCTCACGTCATACGCGTAGAAATCGTGGATCTGTCCGGACAGCAGGCGTTCCTTGTGCGCCTGCCACATGGCCGGGTCGAAAAAATCGGCGTGGTGCTTGAGGAAGGCCTCGCGCACGCGCGGGTCGCCCAGCAGGAAGGTCCGGTACGTTGCCGGAAAGATGTCGTGCGGGCCGACGCTGTACCAGACCTCGCCCGACATCTCTTCTTCTTCGTTGCGCGGCTGCGGCACCTCGCGGACGTTGCAGTCGGTCAGGTACTCGATCTCGTCGTAGTCGTAGAAGACCACGCGGCCGTGGCGCGTCACGCCGAAGTTCTTATACAGCATGTCGCCGGGGAAAATGTTCGCGGCGATCAGCTCCTTGATGGCATTGCCGTATTCGACGATGCCGTGCTCGACCTGCGCGTCGGTGCCTTCGTGCAGCCAGATGTTGAGCGGCGTCATGCGGCGCTCGATGTAGACGTGGCGGATGACGATCTCGTCGCCGCCGTCCGCGCTGCGCTGGAATTCGAGCATCGACGGCGCGTGCTTCTCCAGCTCCTTGACCAGCTCGTCGTCGAAGCGCGACAGCGGGAAGGCCACGTCCGAATACTCCAGCGTATCGGCCATGCGGCCCACGCGGTCGTGCTGCTTGACCAACTGGTACTTGCTCTTGATCAGCTCGCGCGTGGTTTCCTTCGGCGCAGGGAAATAATCTTTGATGACCTTGAACACGTACGGATACGACGGCAGCGTGAACACCAGCATCACCAGCCCCTTGATGCCGGGCGCGCTGATGAACTTGTCCGACGAGTGCTGCAGGTGGTGCAGGAAGTCCCGGTAGAACAGGTTCTTGCCCTGCTTCTGCAGACCCAGCGAGGTGTAGATCTCGGCGCGCGGCTTGCGCGGCATCAGGTCGCGCAGGAAGGTCACGTAGGCGGACGGGATCTCCATGTCCACCATGAAGTACGAATGCGTGAACGAGAACAGGATCAGCAACTGCTCCTGGCGCAGCAGCACCGTGTCGAGCGTAAGCTGCCCGGCCGCGTTGCGCAGGATCGGCACCGCCAGCGGAAAGGTCTTGTCGCCGTTGATCACGCGCCCGACCACGTAGGCCGCCTTGTTGCGGAAGAACAGGGATGACAGCACGTGGATCTGGAAATTCGGCGCGATGCGGAAGTCCCCGAAGTGCTCGCCCACCGCGCGCACGAGGTAGCCGATGTCGCGCGGCAGGTCTTCGAACGGAGCGTCCAACTGAAAGTTATGGACGATGCGCTCGAAGCAGGTCCCCAGGCCCTCGCGCGAGCCGGGATAGTAGGCGCGGTAGGTCGGCTTGGTGGGCGACTCTTCGTTCTCGATGTATTCCGTCGAGATGGCCGGCCGCACGAAGATGAAATCGTTGTTGAAGTACGAGCGGTGCAGGATGCGCGTGCAGACCGAGTTGAAGAAGGTCTCGGCGCATTCGGGCTGGTGATGATTGGTCAGCAGGCCGATGAAATGCAGCTTGATCTGCCGCCAGATCTCGTCGTCGATGTTCTCGGCGTCGTATTCATCCTCGAGGATGAGGGCGGCTTCGTGCACGCGCTCGTCGTAATAGGCGATGCGATCGCGCTGCAACTGCTGCAGGCCTGCCCAGTCCCCGCTCTCGAAGCGTGCCTTGGCCTGCACGCTCACCTCGCGGAACAAGCGATAGTGCTTGTCGAAGCCGTCGAGCATCGTGCGGGCGACGTCGAAGGCGATCTGCGAAGAGAGAAGCTTGGGAAAATGGGACATGGCGTGCGCGCTCGGGCAGGGCGGGGGCCGCAATAGCTAGATTGTATGGGCTCCACCGTCCTGCATCGGCTCCTTATCCGTTTTGCCTAGGGCGGCTGCGCCACCCGTCACATCGTTTCTGCATACAGTTCGCGGCCAATCAGCATGCGCCGAATCTCCGACGTGCCCGCCCCAATTTCATACAGCTTGGCGTCGCGCCACAGCCGCCCGGTCGGGAATTCGTTGATGTAGCCGTTGCCGCCCAGGATCTGGATGGCTTCGCCGGCCATCCAGGTGGCTTTCTCGGCGGTGTAGAGGATCACGCCTGCGCAGTCCTTGCGCACTTGGCGCACATGTTCGCGGCCCAGCGCGTCGAGGTTCTTGCCGACCGTGTACAGGTACGCGCGGCAGGCCTGCAGCGTGGTGTACATGTCGGCGATCTTGCCCTGGATCAGCTGGAACTCGCCGATGCTCTGGCCGAACTGCTTGCGGTCGTGGATGTACGGGGTCACCACGTCCATGCACGCCTGCATGATGCCGATCGGGCCGCCCGACAGCACGGCGCGCTCGTAGTCCAGCCCGCTCATCAGCACGCGGGTGCCGCCGTTTTCCTCGCCCAGGACGTTCTCGACAGGCACCTCCACGTTGTCGAACACCAGTTCGCCGGTGTGCGAGCCGCGCATGCCGAGTTTGTCCAGCTTCTGCGCCACCGAGAAGCCCTTCATGCCCTTCTCGACAATGAAGGCCGTCATGCCGCGCGCGCCCAGCTCCGGCTCGGTCTTGCCGTAGACGACCAGCACGTCGCAGTCGGGGCCGTTGGTGATCCACATCTTGGTGCCGTTGAGCACGTAGCGGTCGCCGCGGCGTTCGGCGCGCAGCTTCATGCTGACGACGTCCGAGCCCGCGTTGGGCTCGCTCATGGCCAGCGCGCCGACCCACTCGCCCGACACCAGCTTGGGCAAGTACTTGGCCTTCTGCGCCGGCGTGCCGTTGCGGTGGAGCTGGTTGACGCACAGGTTGGAGTGCGCGCCGTACGACAGCCCGACCGAGGCGGATGCCCGGCTGATCTCCTCCATCGCGATCATGTGCGCCAGGTAGCCCATGTTGGCGCCGCCGTATTCCTCCGCCACCGTGATGCCCAGCACGCCGAGGTCGCCCATCTGCTTCCAGGCGTCCATCGGGAACTGGTCGCTGCGGTCGATCGCTTCGGCGCGCGGCGCCAGTTCGGCCTGGGCCCAGTCGCGCACGGCGGAGCGCAGCATTTCGATGTCCTCGCCGAGGTCGAATCGCAGGCCGGGCAGTTCAATCATGGTGGTCTCCTTGGGCGCGGCTCGGGCCGCGGCGGTGTCTCGGGTGGATCGCTGCTGTGCGGTGCACGCCGCTTGTGGCGGGCGCACCGATCGGAGGGTGCCGCGCTATTGTATTGACGTTTACGTAAACGTCAACTTAATTGCCGCGCGCGCGTCGCCCGCCAATCAGGCCGCCTTGCGACGCTTGGGCGCCTTGGCGCCGCCGCCACGTGCCTCGTCCAGCAACTGGCGGCATTGCGCTTCGTGCTGGTCGATCTCGGCCAACTGGGCGTTGAGGTCTTCCAGTTGCTGCGTCAGCACCGCCCGGTGCTGCGCCAGCGACGCCAGGAAGCGTTCGAGTTGCGGCACCGTATCGCGCGGCGATTCGTACAGGTCCAGGATTTCCTTGATCTCGCCCAGCGACAGGCCCAGCCGCTTGCCGCGCAGCGTCAGTTTCAGGCGCGTGCGCTCGCGGGCGGAGTAGACGCGGCGGCGTCCGCCCGGCCCCTGCCGGTCCGGCGACAGCAGGCCCTGGTCTTCATAGAAACGGATCGCGCGCGGCGTGATGTCGAACTCGCGCGCAAGGTCGGTGATGGTGAAGCTGGCGTCGCCGCGCTCGTCGGGGTCGCCGGATGCGAGGCCGGTGTCGAGGGTGGGGGCAGCGGACGGAGGTGAGACGGACATACGGCAGGTGATCCTGTGATGACGGGCGCACGCCGGGCGGTCACGTTTGACGTTTTCGCTTAAGATGGAAGGCCGGCCTGCAAATTGACGTTTACGTTAGCGTCAAAGCCGCAAGACCGCAATGCATCGCACGGAAGACTGCCCGCCGAAGGCAGCGAACGGGACCCCCTCATGAACGCGCTCGAACACCAACTCGACTATCCCCTGGGCGACACGCTGCCCGCAGGCGGCATCCGCCACCCGGTCGCGCCCGGCATCTACTGGCTGCGCATGCCGTTGCCGTTCGCGCTGGACCACATCAACCTGTGGCTGCTGCGCGATCGTCAGGACGGCCGGGACGGCTGGACCATCGTCGACTGCGGCATCAACCACGAAACCATCCGCGCGCACTGGGAAACCCTCTTCGCCGACGGACTCGACGGCCTGCCCGTGCTGCGCGTGCTGGTCACGCACTGCCACCCCGACCACGTCGGCCTGTCGCGCTGGCTGTGCGAAGGCGGCGATCACCGGCGCTGGAACGTGCGCCTGTGGATGAGCCTGGGCGACTACGCCTTCGCCCGCATGCTGGTGGGCGGCACCGGCGCCTCCAACGCCGGGGGCGAGTCCGCCGCGCGCCATTTCGCCCGCCACGGCCTGACCGACGCCGAGGCCGTCGAGCGCATCCGCAACCGCAAGGATTACTACAGCACGCTGGTGCCGGGCGTGCCCGAGCAGTACCGCCGCATCATGGACGGCCAGGTCATCGCGATCGGCGACGACGCTGCCAAAGCCGGTTGGCGCGTCATCACCGGCTTCGGCCATGCGCCCGAGCACGTCGCGCTCTACAGCGAAGACGCCAACGTGCTGATCTCCGGCGACATGGTGCTGCCGCGCATCTCCACCAACGTCAGCGTGTTCGACATCGAGCCCGAGGCCGATCCGCTCGCGCTGTACCTCGCCTCGCTCGACAAGTACGAGGCGCTGCCGGAAGACGTGCTGATCCTGCCCTCGCACGGGCGGCCGTTCCGCGGCCTGCACACCCGCATCCGCCAACTGCGCGACCACCACGCCGACCGCCTCGCCGATACGCTGGCTGCGTGTCGGCGCGCGCCGCAGTCGGCACGCGACATCGTCGACGTCATCTTCAAGCGCCAGTTCGACGTGCACCAGATGACCTTCGCGATGGGCGAAGCGCTGGCCCACCTGCACGCGCTGTGGCATCGCGGCGAATTGGTGCGCGAGACGGGCGCCGATGGCATCATCCGATTCCACGTACCGGCCTGATGCCGGCCAGGAGCCCTGCATGTCCGAACAACAACACGATGTTCTCGACGACAGCGCCGCCGTGCTGCCGTTTCCCGCACGCACGCCCCACGCGCCGTACTACGCGGTGATCTTCTCCTCGACCCGCACCGACGGCGATCACGGCTACGGTGCCATGGCTGACCGCATGGTCGAACTGGCGCGCACCATGCCCGGCTTTCTCGGCATCGAATCCGTGCGCGACGAGGCGGCGGTGGAGCAGGGGCGGCCGGGCATCACGGTGTCGTACTGGTCGTCGCTGGAGGCCATCCACGAGTGGAAGAACCAGGCCGAGCACCGCGTCGCCCAGCAACTGGGGCGCGACCAGTGGTATGCCGCGTACCACCTGCGCATCAGCCGGATCGAGTACGACTACGGGTTTGTGCGCTGACGCGGCTCGGCGCGCCGCCCACGAACGACACAACCCGCCGGCCGGCGGGTTTTTGCTTGGGGCCTGCGGTTGCAGCAAGCGGGGCGCCTTATGCCGGTTGTGACGAAGCCGGCCGGTTGCAGTGCAAGCAGGGCCGCCCGTGCTGCCTCATCGTCCCAGCCGATCCGGCCGCACAATGGTCGGCCCGATGAACACCAGCTTGCGCAGCGATGCATTCGGCCCGTGCGGTTGCATCTTGAAGTGCGGACGCCGCCAGTGGCCGCGCACTTCCCGATGCGTATCGCGCCCGTCGCACGGTGGCGGATCGTGGGGGGCAGGCGACCGTACTCCAGCTTCTTGGTCTCGTTGCTTTTCTCCAGCGCCTCGATCAGCAGCCGGCGCATCGTCACGGCGTGCCGGCTCCTGGTCTCATCCTGGGTGGGGATACCCTCCATCAACGGCTGCGCCCCGCGCTTCTTCATGTAAGCGGACACGAACGCCGGAGCGTGCAGGACTTCGATCTGCATGGCACCCTCGCTCTTCAAGTGCCGGCTGTCGTGCGCGAATTTCATGTGCAGGTCCTTGCCCAAATTCATCTGGGCGACTGGCGGCGCCGGCGGCATCCCAAGCCAGCCAGCGAGTTCGGGTTGGACCTTGCGCCAGACGCCATCCGCATCCCAATCGAATTCCTCGAAGTCGCGGGACTGGATCGTGCTGCCGCTGGCGATCCACAACGTCACTCCCGGCACGACACCAACGCAGCAAACAGGTTTGCCGCCGAGTGCAAACGACGCAAGCAGCGCGATCCTGAACAGGCTTTGCGTGCTGCGGGTGGGGCCTCCTGACATCCTCAGGCGGCTGCCTTCGCGAAAGGCTTGGAGTGTGCCTGCGAGCGATGTTCGTACTGCATGCGGCACCTGCGCAGGGCGTGCGCCGGCGTCCGATAGCGATACCGGCGAGTCATCCATGTTGGCTTCGCGCTGAGCAGCGTTACGCGGGGAGCCGGGTTCGCTGGGCATCGCTGCGATCTGGGTTTGGTACGAGCTTGTCATGTATGGGGCGGCATCCATGAAGTGGCTGCGGTTGCGGCCTTGCGATCCGACAGGCCATTGCCCGGCGGATATCGCCATGCGGCAAGGTCAGCCGGACCAGGTGCGCCGACTAGGCGCCGCGGATCAGGACCGTCCCGATCCCGGCGTACTCGACATCAGCACGGCCCCGCATGTGGTCTTATGCCCGTCGAACGCGGCGGGCTGTCCGGCGACGATGAACGCCGCATCGCCCTCCGCGATCGTGCAGTCCTGATGGCCCGGCACCGGACAGGAGCAACGATCGCCTTTGCGGGCCACGGCGCGGCCCATCACCGTGCTGGCCGGGGCGCCGGTTTCCACGCGGCCGCCGTGGCTGGTGGCGTCGCCTACTCGAATGATTCCACGCATCATGTCCCGCCTCACCAGGAATAGCCCTGCACAGTGCCGTACTTCTCGCCATGGCGATGGCCCCACCACGGCAGGTAGGCGTTGTTCTCACCTCGGGCGCGGAACCAGTCCTTGTCGGGGTCGATGGGCGTGAGCTTGGCTGGTGGGGCCACCACCACGGCGGTGGGATGCTCCGGGTCGGTCGTGCCGGCCACCAGCACGCTGCCGCCCAGGTGGTTGGCGCGGGCAATCGCCAGCGCTACGTTGGTCAACGCCGAGCCCGCGCCCATGTCGCCCAGCAGGCCCGCCGTGTTGAAGGTCTGCTTCTGGTAGTCGAACTCCAGCATCGTTTCCGTGAGCGTGCGGCTCAGGCCGGCGAGGCGGTCCGATGCGGCGTCCGAACCCTGGCCCGCGTCGTGGATGGTGTACTGGATGTCCTCAGTGCTGCGGCCGGCATTCTTTGCTGCGGCCTCGATGGTGGCCTTCCACGCCTGGATCACGCGGGTCGTGCCGGCCTTGCGCTCGTAGTCGTTGACGTTGCCGGTGGCGGCTTTGCCGATCCAGGCCAGTGGGTCGCGCTCGGTTTTCAGTTCCGGGCCAGCGAGGAAGAGCACGGCGAGGTTTTCGTTGATCTTCGCTTCCTTGGACGGGAAGTCGGGCGCGTCCCAGTTCATCACCCAGACGCTTTCCTGCGGATGGGCTTGCAGGTAATCGAGCGCGGCGTTGAGCGAGGTGAAGCCGGCGTTGGCGCCGCCCTGGGTCACGCGCACATCGGGGGGCGTATCGCGGCTCCACAGGTCGGGAGCGGAACGGTTGCCAATCTCGAAGAAGCTGACCATCTCTTTGCTTAGATAGGTCTGCGTCTCGACTGGATCGAGCCGGTTCGCCGGTACCGCCAGTTCCACACGGATACCCGCCAGTTCCCGCCACTCTTTGCGGTCCTTCGAGGCCACCGTGTAGAAATAGCTCGAGTTCATCAGGTAACGCTGACGGAGCAGCACTAGCAACTCGTCAACGTATTTTCGGTAGTAGCCTCGGATGGTTTCCTTTCCCCAGTTGCCAAAGGCAACCCCGACAATCTTTTGAAGTGTCGTAAATCTCTTGGGGTTCTTGCGCACCATGTCGTCGTTCTTGTTGGGCTGAACAAGGCCCAGTGTCCACAACAGTTGCCACTCGGTCGGGTAGTCCCGACGTTGCAGCGGGTTCAGCCATTCGAGGCCCACCACCTGCGCCATGAAAGGCTTGGCCGGTTCCGCTGTGGCGGTCGCGGCTTCCGCCTTGGGGGTGGCCGCTTGCGCCGACCGTTGCATCAACGCTGTGCCGAACAAGAACACGATACCGGCCAGCAGAGCCGGCATGATTACCAATCGCTTCATCAATTCCTCGTCACTGTAAAAGCGCGGCGGCGTCTGCGCGTCATCCACCATCCACGCCAGCATCAACCCCGCCGATAACACCAGAATACCCAGCGCCAGACCCAGCCGGCGCGGCCACGTTGCCATCAAGACCCTCATGCCACCGCCCCCAGTACCAGATGCATGCCGCCCTCCCGCTCGTCCACGATGCCCGGCGGCATTTGGGCCTCCTCGTCGTGCTTGACCCACTCCTGAAGAAACTTGTCGTTGAGTTTGCCCGTAAAGAAATACCGCGAGTATTTCTTGTTCGGGTGATCATCATCCAGCCCTTTGCCGAACCGCCAATCGGCTTCAATGCGCAGTTCATTCATCTGTTCGAGCGTCAGATAGTTCACGCCAATCGCCACGTCATAAGCCAGCGCCTTCTCTGCATGCATCGGGTTGGTCATGATGGTCGAGTGATTGGACGGGTTGTTGTTCTTGCCGCTGTCCAGGATCTCCACCACTTGCCTGGTCTGCCAGTCCTTGTAGCCCTCCGGCATTTGGCTCATGCCGTCCTCGCCGATCACGTGGCCATCCTTGTCTACCCAGGCACTGTTGCCAGTACGCCGCGCACGCATGCGCACGATGGCGTGGTCTTCATAGCGCTGCGCGGCCTCGGTGCCGACGTTGCCCTGCGCCGCCATGTCGGCCTGCTTGCCCTGGTAGGTGTCGTAGGGGTCGTCCGCCCGCTTGTCCTCTGCCGCCTTGTCGGCATTGCGCGCCGCTGACTGCGGGTCGTTGCCTTCATTGAAGTGGCTGTGTGCGTGGCCGTCCTGCACGGACACCACCGTACCGTAACGCTTGGCCTGCGGCGCAAAGGGTTCGTCCAGCGGCGGGGCATCGGCTGTCACCTTCCAGCCCTCAGGCGGGTCAGCGTTGACGCGCATCATGTTGAGCGCGGACGTGGCGAACGTCACGATGTACAGCACGGGCGCCACCGCCGTGGTCGCCACCGTGCCCCACACGGTTTCATTGCCGCTGAGCGCTCGCACCAGCCCGAACCGGGCGGGCGGTGATGGCGGATACCAGAACCCTTTCGTCTCGCCCTTGCCGTGGCGCCAATCGTCTTTCCACGTGTCATAGACGGGGGGCTTGCCGCTTGTCCACTGACCCACCATGAAACCCGAGGCGAACACCCGCTGCGTGAACACGCCTGCGCCCCCGGTCGCCTTCACCTCGGCATCGCTCATGCCGCGCCAGCCGATACCGCGCACGGTGGTGGCGGAAATCACCTGGTCGTGCGGGCAGCTATACAAGGTCACGCGACCATAGGTCTTGCCGTTCAGCCCATGCGCCTTGCGGTCGTCCGCCGCGTTGAAGGGCTTGCCGCCGCTGTCGGAGGTGCGCGTGTTGGCCATCTCCTCGTCGATCTCGGCGGCGTCCATCTCGCCATCGGCGCGCTTGCGCAGGAGGTCGAAGAAGGCTTTGAGCGTCTGCGTGCGCGCGCTGTAAGTTGCCCGGCCGTAGCGGCCCCGGCTGTCCTTCGTTTCGCGCTGCGCCCAGTTGTCCATGCCGATGTTCTCTTCCAGGCTGTACGGCGCGTTCGCCAGTACGTAGGCATCGGCCACGCAGCGCCCGCTGCGGCCCCAGGGATCCTTGACCTCGGGCATGCGGTCGCCCAGGAAGGCGGCGGTGAGGCCGACCATATTGCCTTGGCTGTGGCACACCACCGTGATGGGCACGTCCGCCTGCTTCCTGCGGATCGACTCGATCAGCTTGGCCAGCCGCAGCGCGGCCAGCACGCCATAGGCGCGCGGCGGGGTGCGGTAGAGCGGGCGGTTGGTCGGGTTCATGCCTTGCAGGCTGATGAAGCCGAAGGCGCGGGTGTCGAGCCCCTCATGCCACAGGTCCGGCAAGGCGGTGCAGCCGTTGGCGAAGGGACCGCCGCCCCAATAGTCCTGCTCGTTCAGGAAGATCTTGTCGCCGAACTCCTTGAGCTCTTCCCCGTTGGCCTTGTAGCCCCAGCGGAAGTGGATAACCGGCGAGAACGAGGGATCGGGCTGGATGTAGGTTTCCGCTGCCATGTCCGGGTTGATGTACCCATCGGCGGTCAGACTCTCAATGTACTGCGCCGGCTTCAACTGCCCGTGGGGATAGTCCACCTGATCGTCCAGGCGGCCGACGCGCCGGTTCAGGCCCTTGCACAGGCCTTCCTCAGCGGCAGTAAACCACTCGCCATCGGAGTTGACGCCATGCACGAAGATCACCACGCCCGGCAGGGGCGACGGCTTGACGCAGATGAGTTCGCTGTTCTTGTCGAACAGCGGGACAAACGGGGTGCTGCTGACCTCGATACGCGGTGCTGCACTGGATTCCGCCATGGTTGTTCCGGAGTGTTCTGAATGGGGTTACTTGGGTTGCTTGAAGAAACGGGCCACCATCTGAGCAAGCTGATTGCTATCGATGGGCGCGAGCTTGCCGGCGGCATCGGTCTGCCCCGGCAAGACCTCGCCGGTGGCCTTGTGAATCTCGCCTTGGCAGCCGCTCACCGGATGGCCGTCCAGATCGCGCACCAGCTTGGGCACCCGCCCCAGCGGGGCATGGTCGAACTTCGGCAGGTCCGCGCGCATGCCGGCCGGCCCCTCCCACTGGTGGCCCGCGGTCCTGGAAATGAACGGACCGCTCCCGCCCACTTCAACGGTGTTGCCGTGCAGCTTCAGATAAGCCCCTTCCGGCGTCATGAGCAGGATTTCCTTGCCGATGCCCACGAGCTTGCCGTCCACCGCCGTGAAGTGGATGTTCCTGGCCGAATCGATCTGCGTGTCGTCGGCCTGGCTCTGCAAGTGCAGCTTGCCCTGGTTGGCGATGGCCGAGAGGCCATCCCGATGCGCAAAGAGGCAGACGCCACCGCCCGCATGTACGTTGGTGCGCTCGCCGCTGGTGATCTGCACATGCTTCTGCGCGACGGTATCGACGTTGGCCCCGGCATAGGTCGCCACCGCCTTGGGCGTCGCCATGCTGATGCCGGCCGGCGCGGTGATGCCGATGGCGGCCTGCGCGGCCGGATCGCCCTGGGCCGCGCCCGGTTTGTCGGGCCAGCCCTTGATGGTGGATGCCAGCGCTTCCTGCGGCTCGGCATCCATCGCCACGCCCTGGTGCTGCCCGGCGTAGCTGCCCAGGCTCTTGAACAGGTCGAGGCAGTCCTGCATCAACTGCACGTAGTCCTCGCGCTCCAACTGCTCGCCGCTGGCCTTCAGCCGCTGCCACGCGGACAGCAGCATCGCCATGCCGCTGCGCAAGGCCACATGGGCATCGCTGCGCGCTTCCAGCCCTTCGCCGCGCGGCGTGCCCCGGCCTTCCTCGCGCGGGTGAGTGAGGTAACCGAGATTGATCTGGCTGTGCGCATGCGTGCTGGCCAACTGGCCGCTGATCTCGCCGGACGTATCGTCCAGGCGGAGCTGGTTGTGGCCCGGGCCCTTGATCTCCTGGGTCTTGATCCCCGAGACGTACCGGTTGCCGGGCAGCGAACCCGTGTTGCTGAACGTGGCCGGCATGTTGTTCCACCCCGGCAGGACGGCCGTGATGTACGGCCGGTCGGGGTCGCCGTTGGCGAACGCCACCAGCACTTCCATCCCCGCGCGCAGCGGCATGCTGATGCCGTACTGCTGCCCCGCCCAGAGGTTGCCCGCCCGCACCCAGGCGCTGTCCCGCTCGGTGCCGCTGGTGCCCGCGCCTTGCGCGTGTGCGTGGTCTTCGGCGTGCTGCCCGACGAACTGCAGCTTGTAGCGGCCCATCGCATCGCAGTGCACGTCCTCGCCGGGCGGGCCGACGACCACGGCGCTCATCGGCTCGGTGCGCGGCAGGTCGATGCGCGGGTCGTAGTCCGGGGTCAGCGGCACACCGCGCAGCACGCAGGTGAAGGTGTTCTCGTAGCGCACCGCGGCCTCATCGCCATCTGAGCGCAGGTCGATGGGCCAGCCGCTGGCCTCGGCCAGCGCCCGCGCCTGTTCGCCCAACGCCTTGGGAAAATTGTTCATGACCCGCTGGTGCTGGCCGGTGACCACGAACTCGCGCTGCTTCGCCTCGCGCCGGTCCACCTGCCGATGGCCGCGCAAGGTGAACCAGAACCCGGGCGTCAGGTTGCGCACGTCGCTGGCCGCATGCACGCAGGCGGCGCGGCGCTCGTGTGCCTGCATGCGCAGCCTGCCCAGGCGCTGGTAGTCTTCGCGCGAATCGCCCGCGTGCGGCCGGTCGATGGACGCATCCGTCGTCAGGCGCGCGAGGTCGTTGCCGGCCTTGCCCTGATCGATCATCGTATCGACTTCGACCCGATCCACCCTGCCGGTCTCGTGATCCGGGCTGGCACCCCGGATGGCGCCGGGCACCAGGCTGCGCGCCTCGCTCCAGCGGGTGATCGCATCCCGCGCCTTGACGGCGGCGCCGTAGTGGTAGGGCACCGTGCCCGCTGCCGACTGCGGCAGGCGCATCGGATCGTCGCAGAACACCAGCGTGTGCACCGGCGTGTCGCTGGCGGAGCCGTCGCGCGTGCCGGCCTTGACGAAACACCAGATGCCGTCGTGCCGGGTGAGCCGGTCGACAAAGCCATGGTCCGATTCGTCCAGCTGGAGCGTCTGTGCGCGGACGGGATACCGGCTGCGGTCGAGCAACAGCTCGAAATCGAACACCCGCCCCATCGTGGCGCTGCGCTGCTGCCACTCGCCCAGCAGCGTTTCCAGAATTTCGGGCACGCGCTTGCCGACGAAGGTGCGCATGTTCCGACGCTCGCGCATCAGGGACATGGCATCACCGACCGTCAGGCGGTAGCAGGTGAGCGCACCGTCGGACTGGCCGGACTGCACGTTCGTGACGATGCCGTTGACCGGGTACAGCGTGCCGTCGTCCGTCGCCAGTTGGATCGACACGGGCAGACCGAGCAGATCGTGCTGCGGCAAATCGGGATGCTCCGACAGGCAGATCACCTGGGCCTGAAGGCCGGTGCACAGTCCTTGGCGGATCTCGGCGTACTGCGGCACCAGCGTTCGGGCCGCGGCGCTTCCTGCGCGGCCGAAATCCAGGCGCATGGCGCGGCGGTTTTGGATGAGTACACTCTGCAACTCGGTTCGCGGCACGTTCGGACTCACTTCTCGAAAAATTGACAGACAAGCGGACACAGCCACGACCAGGACGGGCGCGGCGACCTACGGGCGCTGATTCAGAGGGAAGCGGTGAAGGAATCGGGTGGATACTCTGAAAACTAAATCCAGAGATTTAGTTCATTGAATATCGCCCTGGTCATGAGGGTTGAAACACCCTTTTAGGAATCGCCCCATCCCTTTTATGGCTGCGCAGCTTACAGAGCAGGGGAAACGCGCGCAAGAGCACTTTCGTGCCTTTTTGAACCCGTGCGGCGTGCAGCGCGGTATTGTTCTCTCTTGATTGAAGAACCCGTAACAAAAGGGTGTCGTTGGAAAGCGGATCGTCAGTTGCCAGTGGTCCCGTGTGTTTTCGCCGAGGTTGTTCTCGTGTGCTTTTTCGACGTGAATCTACGTGGCTCGTGATTCGGATGTCGGTGTCGGGACGTGCAAACCGAAGGGGCGGCAATGCGTTCGCAATGGCAGTTGCGCAGCCCCCGGTTGCCTCGGGCTGCCGTGCCGGGTTGCGCGCTGAGCGGGGCGCTGCTGCTCGCGCCGTCATCAAGAACAGCAGCGCCGCATGTGGTTGCCTGCTTCAGCGCAGTTCGTGCGCCAGCTGCCCCAGATAGCGCGCGCCCTCGATCGCCCGGCTGCCGTACCACGACACCATCTCGCCATCCACCAGGTAGACCGGCTTGCCGATCTGCTTCTCCAGCGCGTCGGCATGGGCCTCGGTAAAGCTGTAGGGCTCGGTGGACAGCAGCACGCAGTCAATGTCGCGGACCACCTCGTCGCTCCAGCGGAAGGTGGGGTAGCGCGTGTCGGGCCGGTTGGGGCGGGCGCAGTCGCCGTGTCTGCCGGCGCCGCACGGCACCGGCGCCGGGTCTTCGGGCCAGGTCTGGCAGCCGATCAGCGCTAGCATGCGCGAGATGTACGTGTCGCGCGCTACGGTCATCCACGGGTCCTGCCAGATCGCGTACAGCACCCGGCGCGGCGGGAACACCCGGCCGCGCAGGGCCTCCAGCTCGCGCGCGAGTGCCTCGGACAGCCGCTGCGCCTGCGCCTCGCGCCGGAAGATGCCGCCCAGCAACCGGTACAGCGCCAGGTTGTCCTCCGGCGCGCACGGATGCGTGACGATGACGTGGGGGACGAACGCGCGCAGCTTGTCGGCCGTCTCGCGCGTGTTCTCGTCGATGTTGACGATGACGTGCGTGGGCGCCAGCTCGCGCAGCCGGTCGAGCTTGACCGTCTTGGTGCCGCCGACCTTGGGAACGGCCCGCACCGCCTCGCGCGGATGGATGCAGAAGCCCGTGCGCGCGACGAGCTGTCCGCCCAGGTCCAGCGAGAACAGCAGGTCGGTGATGGACGGCACCAGGCTGGCGATGCGCGGCGTGGTGCCGGCGGGAGCGTGCGCCTGTCCGAGCGCGTCGGTGAACGTCATCAGGCGATTCCAGGGTTGCGGGGCTTGCGCGGCGCACGCGCAAAGGCGAAGTCGTACAGCCAGCGCGGCAGCACGTGCAGCAGGCCGGCGACCACGCCCATCTGCCACGGTAGCACTTTGAAGCGCGCGCCGCGGTCGATGGCATGCACGGCCTGCTGGGCGAAGTGGTCCGCTGGCATCAGGAAGGGCATCGGATAGGGATTGTGCTCGGTCATCGGCGTGCGGATGTAGCCCGGCGCAAGGGTGACCACGCGCAGGCCCGGTCGGCCCTTCGGGCTGAACTCCACGCGCAGGCTCTCCATCAGCTTGATCACCGCTGCCTTGGACGCGCTGTAGGCCGCCGCGCCCGGCAGGCCCCGCACGCCTGCCACGCTGGCGACGCCCACCAGCGTGCCGCCCGGCCGGCCGGGCTCGGCGCGGGCGAGCATGGGCCCGACGAAGGGTTGCAGGGTGTGGAGCACGCCCATCCAGTTGGTTTCCATCACGGCGGCAAAAGCGGACAGATCGCCGGCCTCGCGCAGGTCGGTGCCGACCGAGATGCCGGCATTGGCGATCACCACGTCGGGCACACCGGCCGCGGCCACGAACGCCGCGGCGGCGTCGCGCATCGATTGGGCATCGCGCACGTCCGCGGCATAGCAGTGGACGGTGATGCCGGCCGGCAGCGTCTGCACGAAATCGTGCAGGGCTTCGACGCGGCGCGCGACCAGGCCGAGCGTCGCGCCGCGCGCGGCGTACTGGCGGGCCAGCGCTTGGCCGATGCCGCTCGACGCGCCGGTGATGAAGATGATCTGGCTCATGCAGGAGTCCTTTCTGGCGAAACAGCCGGGCCGCCGACCACGAAAAACAACGCCCGCGCGAGGCGGGCGTCGGCGACGATATCGCGCCCGGGGCTCCGGACGCGACCTTTCATCACATCTTGTGGTCGCGCACCTGCTGGATGAGGTAGTCGAGCGTCTGGGCCGTGCCCACGTTGCTGCCCGTATCCGCCGGCGAGGTGGTGTACTTGCCCTGCACCACGACGGTCGGCACGCCTTCGATCTTGTACTGGTCCGCCAGTTGCGCGGCGCGCTTGGTATTGGCGTTCACGCCGAACGAGTTGTAGGCGTCCAGGAAAGCCTTGCGGTCCACGCCGTTGGCGGCCATGAAGTCGGCGATCTGGTCCGGCTCCGACATCGAGCGGTAGTTCTTGTGCAACTGGTCGAACACGCGGTCATGCAGGGTGCGGCCGCTGGCGTCCTTGGCCTCCAGCTTGCCCATCGCTTCCAGCGCGTAATAGATGCGGGTGTGCGGTTCCAGCTTGGGGTTGAAGGCCACCGGCACGCGCTTGATCACCACGTCCTTGCCCTGCTTGGCGACCCACGCCGTCCAAGTGTTCTCGAAATCGTAGCAGTGCGGGCAGCCGTACCAGAAGAACTCCGTCACTTCGATCTTGCCGGCCGGCACGGGCTGCGGCGTTTGCAGCACTTTGTACTCCTTGCCGGCCGTCGGGGCGGCCTGGGCGGGAGCGGTCATCAGGAAGCCGGCGCCGGTAGCGAGGGCAATCAGGAAAGCAGCGAGTTTTTTCATGGTGGGATGGAATGGAGCGAAAGACGATCGGCGAGCCGATCCTCAGGCTTCTGACCGGCGCCGCCGCATCGGGTTCAGGCGGCGCCCTGTCATTTTTGATGTCATTGCCGTGCGAAACGGATGACCGTGGATTCGACACCGCTGGCCTGCAGGCGCGAGCGCACCGCCGTCATCTCGTCCAGCGAATTGAACGGCCCCAGGCGGACGCGGTACTTGGTGGTGCCGTTCACCTCGCGCTGCGTGACCTTGGCCTCGAAGCCTTGCATGGCGAGGTTGCCCTTCTGGCGCTCGGCGTACTCGGCAGAATCGTAAGCGCCCACTTGCAGGAAATAGCCGGTCTTGGCCGCATCCTGGCGGGCGATCTCGGCGATCGGGTCAGCGACGGGTTTTTCGGCGGCCGGCTTCTCGGCCGGCGGCGTGCCGACCGGCTTGGGCGGGCGCTGCATCGCAACGCTGCTGCCCGGCTCGGCCGCCTTGGCGGTCGTTGCCGGGGTCTGGGCCTGGGCGCCCGGCTGGCTCGGCTCGGGCACCTGGTCGACCGGCTTGGCCGGCACGCGGCTCCACAGCGGGGCATTCGGATCGGCTGCCGGGCCGCTCGCCTGCGGCGTCGGCTGCACCGGGGCGGGCAGCGGGTTGACCACGTTGCCCGGCTCGCTCGGCTTGGGCTGCGCACCGGTGCGCGCCACGAACGGCACCGGCGCCTTGGTGATGTACACCGCCACCACCACCGCGATCGCCAGTCCGACGATCAGGCCGAGCACCAGGCCCAGGAACGTGCCGCCCCGCTGCGAGCGGGCACGGGAAGATTGCGTATTGCGTGCCATGTCGATCCTTCTAGATGCGCCGATTATAAGAGCGCCGTGCGGCGGGCAGTCGTGCGCATTACATCTTTTGCGGCGCCGAGACGCCGATCACCGCCAGGCCGTTGCGCAGCACCTGGCGCGTGGCCGCCAGCAGCGCCAGGCGGGCGCGCTTGACGGCGTCATCGTCCACCAGCACGCGGTCGGCGTTGTAGAAGGCGTGGAAGTCGCCGGCCAGGTCGCGCAGGTAGAAGGCGACGGCATGCGGCGCCAGTTCGCGGGCGGCGTCGGCCAGCATGTCGGGGAAGGCGGCGAGGCGCTGGACCAGCGCGACGGCCTGCGGGCTGGCGTCCGGGCCCGCCACGGCGGCGAGGTCGGCGCCGGCGAGCGAGGCCACGTCGCCGCCCTCGCGCGCATGCCATTGCTCGAACACCGAGCAGATCCGGGCGTGGGCATATTGCACGTAGTACACCGGGTTCTCGTCGCTCTGCTTGAGCGCCAGATCCACGTCGAAGACGAACTCCGTGTCTGCCTTGCGCGACAGCAGGAAGAAGCGCACCGCATCGCGGCCGCGCGTGAAGCGCTCGGGCCAGTTCGGCGCACCCGACTCGACACAGGCGCGGATGGTGTCGACGCCGGCCTCGGACTCGGCGTCGCCGTTGCTCCATTCGATCAGGTCGCGCACGGTCACGTAGGAGCCGGCGCGCTTGGAGATCTTCACCTCGGCGCCATCCTTCATCACCGTCACCATCTTGTGCAGGACATAGTCGGGGTAGCCCTTGGGGATGCCGATGTCCAGGCCCTGCAGGCCGGCGCGCACGCGGGCGATGGTGCCGTGGTGGTCGCTGCCCTGCACGTTGATGACCTGTGTGAAGCCGCGCCCCCACTTGGTGGTGTGGTAGGCCACGTCCGGCACGAAGTAGGTGTAGCTGCCGTCGGACTTGCGCATCACGCGGTCCTTGTCGTCGCCGTCGTCGGTGGTGCGCAGCCACAGCGCGCCGTCCTGCTCGTAGGTCTTGCCGGCGGCGATCAGCGCCTCGACCGTTTGCCGCACCTTGCCGTCGGCGTACAGCGACGATTCGAGGTAGTAGTGGTCGAACTTCACTCCGAAGGCCTGCAGGTCGATGTCCTGTTCGTTGCGCAGGTACGTGACGGCGAAGCGGCGGATGGCTTCGAGGTTCTCCACGTCGCGCGCGCCGGTCACCGGCTCGCCGTCGGAGGCGCGCACGGTCTTGCCGGCGAGGTAGTCGGCGGCGATATCGGCGATGTAGTCGCCGTTGTAGGCGGCCTCGGGCCAGCCGGCCTCGCCCGGCTTCAGGCCGCGCGCGCGGGCCTGCACCGAGACGGCCAGGTTGTGGATCTGCACGCCCGCGTCGTTGTAGTAGAACTCGCGGTGGACCTTGTGGCCCTGCCACTCCAGCAGGGCGGCCAGCGCATCGCCCAGCGCCGCCTGGCGGCCATGGCCGACGTGCAGCGGGCCGGTCGGGTTGGCCGAGACGAATTCCACCAGCACCGGCGCGCCGTCATGGAGATCGGCGGCGCCGTAGCGGTCGCCCTCGGCGAACACGGCAGCCAGCACGTCGGCGCGCGCGGTGGGCGACAGGCGCAGGTTGATGAAGCCCGGACCGGCGATTTCCACCGCCGAGACGAGCCGCTGGCCGCGCGCATCGGCGCGGATGCCGTCGGCGATCCGGTTGGCGAGTTCGCGCGGGTTGGTGCCCAGCGGCTTGGCCAGCTGCAGCGCGACGTTGCAGGCGATGTCGCCGTGCGCGGCCTGCTTCGGTCGCTCCAGGACGATTTCCGGGCGGTTCGTGCCTTCCGGCAGCAGGATGCCGACGGCGTCGGACAGCAGTTGGGAGATCGTCTGTTTGTGGGAGGGCAGCATAGGGAAAACCGTGGCGCCGGCCGTGCTGGAACCGTTTGAAATCCAGCCCCGGCGCGGCCAGTTGCGTTGTTCGGGGAAAAGTACGAAATTTTATCAGGTGAGCCGCGGTCTGGGCCTGATCCGTCTGCACCCCGGCCAGCGGCGGTAACCCTATGACCCAACCACGGGAAAACCGAAACCATGATCACCTTTACTTCGCACGCTTCGCAAAAGTTCTCCATGCAGAAGGATCTCGCCATGGTGCTGCTGGGCGTGATCGGCAAGACGCTGGGCGAGCGCGGCGTCATCACGCCCGAGGAGATGCCGCACGCCATCGAGCGCCTCAGGCGCGCCATCAAGGACGACACGCACCAGGCGCACATCCAGGTGGCCGAACTGTCGGCCCGGCCCGAAGAGGAGGGCGAGGACGAGCCGCCGCATCTCGGCCAGCGTGCCTATCCGCTGCTCCACATGCTGGAAGAATCGCTGCGGGAGAATGCCAACGTCATGTGGGGCGTGTAAGCGCCGGACAAAAAGTGCCGGGCCGCCGCCGTGGTGGCCGGGGCATCCGGCTTGCGGCCGGCAGGATGCGGGGGAGGCGGCTGCCCGGCCATCACGGCGATGACGCTGAAGATCCGCACCCATTTCAGCATGCCGTTCTCCCAGAGCGGATCGAATTGACCGCCTGACAGCCCCGGGGCGGTGGGTGCGCTGCGCGGCATCGCGCCGACCGCCGGAGCTCTCCGTGCACGCGGCGAGCCCGGCACAGCGGGTTCTCCACAGGTGTCGCCCCGGATGCCTGGGGGGTATGATGCGGATTGCCATAAAAAAACACACACAAACGCGCGCCGCGTCGGGCGGCCTGACGCGTTGCTCACGGTCTGCGTGCCATGCGGTCATCTCTGCGCTCCACCCTGCTGCTTGCCGGCGGCATCCTGCTGACGCTGGGCGTACTGATTGCGTCCGAGACGGGCAACATTCGCCTGAGCCAGGGGTACCGGCAGGTGATCCAGTCGCAGCAGGCCGAAACCGCCATCAACGAACTGCTGGCCGAACTCGTCAACGCAGAGGCCGGCCAGCGCGGCTTCCTGCTCACGGGCAAGGACGAGTATCTCGATCCCTACAACAAGGCCATCCCGCACATCCACGCATTGATGGCGGAGATCCGTGACCACTACGCCAACGATCCCGAGGCACTCAAGCTGTTCTCCGAGACCGCGCTGCAGGTCAGCCGCAAGCTCACCGAGATGGAGCTCACGCTGATCTACGGCAAGCGCGACCTGGAGGTGGCGCTGGACCTGATCCGCACGGATTTCGGCAAAGCGTCGATGGAGGCGGTGCGCCAGGGCCTGGACCGGCTGCGCCAGCGCGAGATCGGCACGGTGGCGCGCAGCCTGGAACACGCCGAGCGCGATCTGGCGCTGTCGCGCTACGGCATCGCGTTGATCACCGCGGTCAACATCATCCTGCTGGTGGTGCTGGGCATGCAGCACGCCAAGCGCCTGGCCGCCACCGAGCAGGAGCGCGACAAACTCGAAGAGGAAAGCCAGAAGCTCGACCGCATGGTGCGCGAGCGCACGCGGCAACTGTCGGACCTGGCCGCCCACCTGCAGCGCGTGACCGAGGACGAGAAGACGCGCCTGGCGCGCGAACTGCACGACGAACTGGGCGCCATCCTCACCGCCACCAAGATGGACTTGCACTGGCTGCGCTCGCGCTACACGGCCTCCGAGCCGGCCGTGGCGGAGAAGATCACGCGCGTGATGGCCCACGTCGACCAGGGCATCCAGATCAAGCGCCGCCTGATCGAAGACCTGCGCCCGACCATCCTGCTCAACCTGGGCCTGGCCGAGGCCATCACGCAGCTGACCGAAGATGTCGGCACCCGCAATCAGTGGCAGACCGAGGTCAGTCTGCCCGACGAGATGCCCAAGCTCACCGATGACGCGGCCATCGCGCTGTACCGCATCGTGCAGGAGTCGCTGACCAACGCCTCGAAGTATGCGCACGCGAGCATCGTCTCCGTGGCGCTGGATGCCAGCGAGGAGGGCGTGCGGCTGCGCGTGCGCGACAACGGCCGAGGTTTTCCGGCCGACGTCGAGCGCCGCCGCATGGTCGGCCATCACGGCCTGCTGGGCATGGAGCAGCGCGCCATCGCGCTGGGCGGCACGCTGACGATCGACTCGACGCCGGGCGGCGGTGTCACCATCATCGTCGAACTGCCGCCGACCGATGCGGTGGTCGACCGCGGCGATGCCGGCAACGGGCCGGCGGCGGGAGACATGCCCGTGGCGGGCAAGGGCAACGCGCTGGTCTGAGGCACGTCGCCCGATAAAAAGCAAAAAGCCCCGTAGCGGGGCCCGTCGGTCGTACCCGCCCGAGGCGGCTTACATCTTCTGTTTGGCGTTGTCGGCCGCGTTTTCCAGTTTCTGGCCGCCGTTCTGGATGTCCTTGCCGGCGCCGGCCATGGTGTTGCAGCCGGCCAGAAGCATGCAGGACAGGGCGAAGACGGCACACAGGGTTTTCATCGCAGACTCCTCGGTCGTGGGGAAAAGGGATGAGGGATGGGGGTGCCGTCCGGGGCGATGCCCGTGCCGCTCAGTGGTGCGGGTGGTGGGCTGCCTGGGGCCGCGGGCGGACCATGCCCGCGCGCTCTTCGATGACCTCGAACACCTTGTCGAGCTCAAGCGATTTGTCGAAGAAGTAGTTGGCACCGGCTTCGAAGCAGCGTTGCCGGTAGGTCGGGACCTGAGCGTGGTTGGTATAGACGATGCGCACGCTCGGCGATGCCTGGTCGCGCAGCGACTGCAGCACCTTGAAGCCGTTTCCCTGGCGCAGTTGCAGGTCCACGATGACGACGTCGTACGGGCCTTGCGCCAACAGGCGCAGTGCCAGGTCTTCCGTGTCTGCCCATTCCACCACCGCCACGAAGGCGGAGGCCTTGAGGTACTCCAGCACCATGCTGCGCAGCACGGGGGAATCCTCGATCAATAGGACGCGCAAGCCACGGGTGGAGAGGGTGACGGCTTGATCCAGCATGCGTTGATGGTAGCCAGCGGGTTTAGCGGGTGCTATCGGATGTTGTCCTACATGCCAACAGGGTTTGCGGCCGATGCCGGGTATCGGGACCCCGCTGTCCGGCCGCTGCGGCATCATTCCACCAGTCCGTTCTTGATGGCGTAATACGTCAGGTCGGCGTTCGACTTCATGCCCATCTTTTCCAGGATGCGGGTGCGGTACGTACTGACCGTCTTGACGCTCAGGAACAGCTCCTCGGCGATGATCGAAACAGACTGGCCGCGCGCCAGCTTGCAGAAGATCTGGAACTCGCGCTTGGACAGGGTCTGGTGCAGCGGCTGGTCGGTCGGCTTCTCCAGCCCGCCGATCAGCAGCTCGGCGACCGTCGGGCTCACATAGCGGCGGCCTTGCGAGACGGTGCGGATGGCCTTGACGAGTTCGTCCGGCGCGCTTTCCTTGGTCAGGTAGCCCGAGGCGCCGGCCCGGATCAGGTTGATCGCGTACTGGTCTTCCGGAAAGGTGGACAGGATCAGCACCGGCAGGTCGGGGTGACGCTGCCGTACCAGCTTGAGCGTGTCGATGCCGTTGCGGTCGGGCATGGAGATGTCCAGCACCACCACGTCGAAGGCCTCGGTGCGGAGTTGCTCCATCACCTCTTCCCCGCTGGCCGCCTCCCCCGCCACCTCGATGTCCCGCTCTTCCGACAGGAACTGCCGAAGACCGGCGCGGACGATCTCATGGTCGTCCGCAATCAGGACGCGAATCATGCTGCTCCTTGTCGACGGCGTGCGCGGCGGTATTCCCGCGCGCATGCGCCGTGCTTGTTGGTTCGATACGACAGCGATTGTATCGGACTGTAGCGCCAAACCGGAGCCGCCCGCATCGGTGCGGGGGCGGGGTTGTGTCCGGCGTTTCCACGGGTGCCCTTGGATGTGCATGAATCGCAACATGGAGACGCGGCTTCCCGATGTGGGCAGGCGGCCACGGCGGCTGCCGCAACAAAACAAAACGGGGCGGATGGTTCCGCCCCGTGTGAGTGCCCCAGGACCGGTCCGGTCCTGGCAGCCTGTGGGATTACTTGACCTGCGTGGCTGCGCCGCCGCTCACGCTCGCGCCGCCGGTGGCTTCGCTCTTGGCGCCCTTGACGGCATGTCCGGCTTTTTCCGTCGCCTTGTGGGCCAGCTTCTCACCGTGTGCCTTGTGCTCGTGCACGGCCTTGGCGCCTTGCTCGGCCTTGTCGCTCAGTTGGCTCTTCACGGCGCCGGTGCCCACCTTGGTGCCGGCATCGGTCTTCAGGCCCAGGCCGGCGGAACCTTGTGCCGGCGCGACAGCCGCCGTGCCGTTGGTTTGCAGCGATGCGCCGACGTCGGCCGACGGGGTTTGCGCATTGGCGTAGGCCGAAGCAGCCGCGATGGCGATGGCGGACAGGGAGAGCAGCAGCTTGTTCATGGAAGAGACTCCTTTCGTTCTGGATGGCCACGCGAAGGATTCGTCGCGGCTTCACTCTGTGTCGGTGAGTGAGGCTCCAGTCTAGGGGACGCTCCATGGTTACGACTGTTAGGGGGTGTAAGCCTTTGTAATATCGGTCCGCAGCCGCTTGAAATGCCGCGCATCCCAATGCCGGCGCGGCTTGGCGGGATGCCGGACATGGCGATCCGGTCGCCATGTCTTAAACGTCTTGTCACAGATTTACAGGTTAGGTGCCAGGGCGCGCTCCACATTGCGGCGCTCTTCGCCGCTGCGCGCGGCCATGTCGTCCACCTGGTCCTGGCCGATCTTGCCGATCGTGAAGTAGGTGCTGTCCGGGTGCGACAGGTAGAAGCCCGAGACCGAGGCCGCCGGCGTCATGGCCAGCGCGTCGGTCAGGCCCATGCCGATCTCCTGCGCGTCGAGCACGCGGAACATGTCGCGCTTGACGGTGTGCTCCGGGCAGGCCGGGTAGCCCGGCGCGGGGCGGATGCCGCGGTATTCCTCGCGGATCAGCGCATCGTTGTCCAGCGTTTCGTCCGGCATGTAGCCCCACAGGTCGCGCCGCACGCGGGCGTGCAGGCATTCGGCGAAGGCTTCGGCGAAGCGGTCGGCCAGGGCCTTGAGCATGATCGCGCTGTAGTCGTCGTGGTCGGCTTCGAAGGCGGCTTCGCGCTTGTCGACCCCGAGGCCGCCCGTCACCGCGAAGAGGCCGATGTAGTCGGCGATGCCGGTGTCCTTGGGGGCGATGAAGTCCGCCAGGCAGCGGTTCGGGCGCATCACGCCATCGATGATGGGGCGCTCGCTCTGCTGGCGGATGTTGCGCCAGGTGAGGGCGACTTCCGAGCGGGTCTCGTCGGTGTAGATCTCGATGTCGTCGTCGTTGACGGTGTTGGCCGGCAGCAGGGCGATCACGCCGCTGGCCGTCAGCCAGCGGCCGGCGATCAGGCGCGCGAGCATGCTCTTGCCGTCGGAGAACACGCGCCGGGCCGATTCGCCGACGATCTCGTCGTTGAGGATGTCGGGAAATTTGCCGGCCAGGTCCCAGGTCTGGAAGAACGGGCCCCAGTCGATGTACTGCGCGAGCTCGTTCAGGTCGTAATTGCGGAACACGCGGCGGCCGATGAACTTCGGTTTGGGCGGCGTGTAGTTCGACCAGTCGATCTTCGTCTTGTTGGCGCGCGCGGCGGCCAGCGACACCATCGGCGTGGCCTTCTTGCTGGCGTGCTGGGTGCGGATGCGGTCGTAGTCGGCGTGCAGCTCTTCGACGTAGCGCGCGGCGCCCTCGTCCGACAGCAGGCTGGAGGCCACGCTTACCGAGCGCGAGGCGTCCGGCACATAGACGACCGGGCCTTCGTAGTTGGGCGCGATCTTCACGGCGGTGTGCACGCGGCTGGTGGTCGCGCCGCCGATCAGCAACGGGATCTTCTTGACGCGGAAGTAGTCGTCGCGCTGCATCTCGGAGGCCACGTAGGCCATCTCTTCCAGCGACGGCGTGATCAGGCCCGACAGGCCGATGATGTCCGCGCCTTCCACCTTGGCCTTCGCCAGAATCTCGTTGCACGGGACCATCACGCCCATGTTCACGACTTCGAAGTTGTTGCACTGGAGCACGACGGTGACGATGTTTTTGCCGATGTCGTGCACGTCGCCCTTGACCGTGGCGATGACGATCTTGCCGCGCGAGCGCACGTCGCCGCCGGCGGCCGCGATCCGGCGCTTCTCCTCCTCGATGAACGGGATCAGGTGCGCCACCGCCTGCTTCATCACGCGGGCGCTCTTGACCACCTGCGGCAGGAACATCTTGCCCGCGCCGAACAGGTCGCCGACGATGTTCATGCCGTCCATCAGCGGGCCCTCGATCACCTGGATCGGGCGCCCGCCCTCGGCGGCGATCTTCTGGCGCACCTCTTCGGTGTCTTCGACCACGTAATCGGTGATGCCGTGCACCAGCGCATGGGCCAGGCGCTTTTCCACCGGCTCCTGGCGCCAGGCGAGATTCTCTTCGCGCTTGGTGCCGCCGCCCTTGTAGCGGTCGGCGATCTCCAGCAGGCGGTCGGTGGCATCGGGGCGGCGGTTGAGCACCACGTCTTCCACGCGGTCGCGCAGTTCGGGGTCGAGGTTCTCGTACACGCCGAGCTGGCCAGCGTTGACGATGCCCATGTCCATGCCCGCGCCGATCGCGTAGTACAGGAAGACGGTGTGGATGGCCTCGCGCACCATGTCATTGCCGCGGAACGAGAACGATACGTTCGACACGCCGCCGCTCACCTTGGCGTGCGGCAGGTTCTGCTTGATCCAGCGTGTCGCCTCGATGAAGTCGACGGCGTAGTTGTTGTGCTCCTCGATGCCGGTGGCCACCGCGAAGATGTTCGGGTCGAAGATGATGTCTTCCGGCGCAAAGCCGACCCGGTTCACCAGGAAGTCGTAGCTGCGCTTGCAGATCTCGGTCTTGCGGGCGAACGTGTCGGCCTGGCCCTGCTCGTCGAAGGCCATCACCACGGCGGCGGCACCGTAGCGCTTGATCAGCTTGGCGTGGTGGGCGAACTGTTCCTCGCCTTCCTTGAGCGAGATCGAGTTGACGATGGCCTTGCCCTGCACGCACTTCAGGCCGGCCTCGATCACCTCCCACTTGGACGAGTCGATCATGATCGGCACGCGCGCGATGTCGGGCTCCGAGGCGATCAGGTTCAGGAAGCGAACCATGGCCGCCTTGGAGTCGAGCATGGCCTCGTCCATGTTGATGTCGATGACCTGCGCGCCGTTCTCGACCTGCTGGCGCGCCACGGCCAGCGCCTCGTCGAACTGGCTGTTCAGGATCATGCGCGCGAACGCCTTGGACCCGGTGACATTGGTGCGTTCGCCGACGTTGACGAACAGCGTGTCCTCGCCGATGTTGAACGGTTCGAGGCCGGAAAGGCGCATGAGGTGGTCGGTCATGGTAGTGCGGGGTTCGGTCGTGCGAGGGGCGTGTTCGCCCGGCTTCAACGGGTGGCGGTGCGGGTCGATGTCAGGCGGCTTCGCGATACTGGCCCGGCCATGCGCGCGGCTTGCGCTGCGCCACGCGCTCGGCGATTGCCTTGATGTGTTCGGGCGTGGTGCCGCAGCAGCCGCCGACCAGGTTCACCAGGCCGGCGGCGGCGAATTCGTCGACCAGGCTGGAGGTGACGTCGGGTGTTTCGTCGAAGCCCGTGTCGCTCATCGGGTTGGGCAGGCCGGCATTGGGATAGCACGAGACGGCGGTGTCGCAGATCTTGGCCAGCTCGGCGATGTACGGCCGCATCAGCGCCGCGCCCAGTGCGCAGTTCAGGCCGAAGGTGATCGGCTTGGCGTGGCGCAGGCTGTTCCAGAACGCCTCGACGGTCTGGCCCGACAGGATGCGGCCCGAGGCGTCGGTGACGGTGCCGGAGATCATCACGGGCACGCGCTCGCCGAGGTCCTCGAAGAGCTGGTCGATGGCGAACAGCGCGGCCTTGGCGTTGAGCGTATCGAAGATGGTCTCGACCAGGAAGACATCCGCCCCGCCTTCGAGCAGTGCCTTGCCCTGTTCGTAGTAGGCATCGCGCAGCTGGTCGAAGTTGATGTTGCGCGCGCCCGGGTCGTTGACGTCGGGCGAGATGCTGGCGGTCTTGGGCGTCGGGCCGAAGGCGCCGGCCACGAAGCGGGGCTTGTCCGGCGTGCTGTACTTGTCGCAGGCCTCGCGCGCCAGGCGGGCGGCGACCACGTTCATCTCGTAGGCCAGCTCCGCCATCTTGTAGTCTTCCTGCGCGACGGTGGTGGCGCCGAAGGTGTTGGTCTCGATCAGGTCCGCGCCGGCCGCCAGGTACTGCTCGTGGATCTCGCGGATGACCTCAGGAGCCGTCAGCAGCAGCAGTTCGTTGTTGCCCTTTACGTCCACCGGATGGCCGGCGAAGCGCTCGCCGCGGTATTGCGCCTCGGTCAGCTTGTAGCGCTGGATCATGGTGCCCATCGCGCCGTCCAGGATCAGGATGCGCTGACGCAGCAGCGCGGGCAGGTTGGCGGCACGGGTGTAGGGCAGGGGCGCGGTCATGGGGACTCCGGGAGGTTGGCCGGGCAAGGTCTTGCGAGGTGCGGGAAAAACAGAATTTTACCAGTCGCATCAATGACTTGCCGGCATTGTGCGGAGCAGCGCTCCTATAATCGGAATCATCCGCTTGCCTTGACGCCATCATGCAACTGTTCGACCCCGCCGACGCCCACGTCTTCCTGCAGCGAACCCCCGCCGCGCTGTTCATCGATTGCCGCAGCGAGATGGAGCACCTGTTCGTCGGCCACCCCGCCGGTTCGCACCATGTGTCGTGGAACGATGGCCCGCACTGGGAGATCAATCCGGAGTTCGTGCCGATGGTGCGCAAGCTGTCCGGCCACGGCATCGAACGGCCGATCGTGCTGATCTGCCGCAGCGGCAACCGTTCGGCGGCGGCCGCGCAGGCGCTGGAGGCGGCGGGCTTTCGTGAGGTCTACGTGGTCCGCCACGGCTTCGAGGGCGACCTGGATGCGACGCGGCATCGCAACACGCTCAATGGCTGGCGGCATGCCGGCCTGCCGTGGGAGCAGTGTTAGCCGGCGACTATGGCACCGATAGCCGGCTGCCCGCAAAGAAAAAAACGCCCGCAGCCGCAAGGCCCGGGCGTTTTTTCGTGGGCCGGACGGGCCGGCCCCGGGCGGCGCTGGTTGCGCCGCCGCGATGTCGCGTCAGTGCATGACCACCGGTTGCATCATCACCGTGTCGAACTTGCCGAGGAAGGCATCCACCTCCTCGACCGTCGGTTCGCTGGCGATCAGGCGCTTCACGTCTTCGCGGAAGTGTTCGGCGAGCTCGCCGCCGAGGAAGATCTCGCGCTTGAGGTTCTTATCCACGATTTCGTAACCGCCAGCGGACAAGGTGGCGTGTTGACCGTCGGCACCAAACTCGACAACACAGTAGTTGTCGCTGTTGTAGATCATTTGCATGGTGCACCTCCGGGCGGAAACATCGTGTTGCTGTTGTTGGACTGCTCAATCGCTGCGCCGGGTAGATGGGGCCCGTCGCCGAGACTTCAAGGGTGATCGGTCCCGCGTCATCGGCCCTTTGCTGCCCCATCTATCCCTTGGGCTTAATAATCGGCGACAAAGTTCGCAAGTGCGAGGTCCAATGTGTGACGCCCGTTGCGATCGCGTAACAAGACCTTTCAACCGCTGCCTCGAAAGACGCAAGCGCGCCTCCTCCATCCGGCCGGTGGACAACGCGCCGTGTGCGCGGCGCCTGCAGCTTGATCGTGTGCGGCAACGCGTCAGGGAGTCTCACACTGGCTGCCGCATCCCGCGTGCCCGAGGAACTCGTCCAGATCGGTGAGGAAGGCCTCCTCCTGTTCGATGGGGGCCAGGTGGGCGGCGCGCGGCATCACTTTCAGACGCGCGTTCGGAATGCGCTCGGCGAGCGTGCGCGCGATGTCGACCGGAGCGCCCGTGTCTTCTTCGCCGACCACGACGAGGGTCGGGCACGCAATGCGGGGCAGGGCATCGCGCGTGTCGAGCGCTTTGATGGCAAGGCAGGCGCCGACATAGCCGTGCGGTGCGGTGGCCAGCAGCAGCGCACGGATGCGCGCGACCACCTCGGGATGCGCTTCGCGGAACGGTGTGGTGAGCCAGCGCTGCAGGGTCGGCTCGACGATGCCGGCCATGCCGTGCGCCTCGACCTGGCCGATGCGTTCATCCCACATGGGGTGCGCGGCAGGGGGCGTATGGCAGACCGTGTCGCACAGGGTCAGCGACAGCAGCCGCTGCGGATGTCGCACGCCCAGGAGCTGCGCGACCATGCCGCCCATCGACAGGCCGACGAAATGGACCTGCGCGATCGATAGCGCGTCGAGCAGGCCGGCCGCGTCGTCGGCCATCTGGGGCAGCGTGTACGCGCCGCGCGGTGCCGTGGTGCCGCCATGGCCGCGTGCGTCGTAGCGCAGGACGCGGTGGCGCGAGGCCAGGCGGTGCGCGATGCCGTCCCACATCTGGTGGTCCACGCCGAGCGCATGCGCGAGCATGACCCAGGGCCCATCCGCGCCGTCGATGCGGTAGCGGATGCGGATGCCGTTGGCATCGGCGTGGCCCGATTCGGTGATGGCGTCTGCGGTCATGGTGTGGCTCCGTTGGGGGCGGTGTCCTGCGACAGGTAGACGAGCTCGAATTGCATGCCGTTGGGTTCGGTCTGGCGCAGGCGCACCGGCAGCCAGCCGTGCGAGGGGGCCAGCCAGATCTCGACGCGGCGCGTGTCGCCCTCGCGGCGCGGCAGCCGCACGAAGTGCTCTGCGCGGACGGTGCCGTCCGGTGTGTCGATCATGTCTTCGCCGACGCGCTGCACGCGCGCAAGCTCCACGCTGTCGGTGTCGGCGATGGGCAGTTCGAGCGTCACCCCCTGGCTGGCCAGCCGCGACGGGTTGCCCCGGCCCAGTCCGGTCAGTTGCAGGAAGACGCTGAAGCGGTCCTGGACGCCGTCGGGCAGGGGCAGCACCGAGGGTGTCCGGGTGAATGTGATGACCGGGCCGTCCGGCGTGCCGGAGGCGGGAGCGGGATCGGCGGTGCGATGGAAGGTGGTGACGTCCGGCTGTCGGCGTCCGCGCACTTCTTCGTAGCGCTGCGGTGCCAGGCCGAAGGCGTCGACATCCCCGGTGCTGCGGAACGCCAGCGAGCCGAAGAACAGCGGCAGCAGAATGTCGACGGCCAGCGTGTAAGTCTTGCCGTCGGTGACCCAGCGGATCACGCCGTTTTCGTTGCGCACGCCGTTGACGTAGGTGGCGTAGTGCAGGGTGGCCGAGGGCGGCAGTGCGAAGCCCGGGCCGGGTTGGCCAGGCGGCCGATCGGAGCCTTCGCCGCCGAGATCGGTGACCATGCCGGTATCCGCCGATGCCTGGGCGCCCGCGCTGGTGAGTTCGGAGGGGTCCATGTTTGCCATGTCAGGCACTGTCGGTGCCGGCATCGGCGTTGGCTCCGGTACCGGTGCGGGCTGCGGGTGGGGGCGCGGCGCGGACGGATGCGGTTTGGCCGGCACCCGTGCAGCAGCGGGCGGGGCCGGCGGATGCACGGGCTCCGGCTGGAGCAGCAGGGTCGGCACGACCTGCTCGGGCGCGGGCGGCCACGCCACCTGGTGGCTGCGCGCGATCCAGACCACCGCGATGCCATGGGCGAACAGCGCGGCCAGCACCACCACGCCCCAGCGCCGCCAACGGCGCGTGCGCGCGCCCTGCGCGTCAGGATTGCGGGAGGTGGGGCGGAACGTATCCAAGATCGGAGGAAAGCTGTTGTACGGCCTGCCGCAAGCGCCGCTCCAGCGGGCCGTCGGCCGTGGTATCGAAAGCGCCTTGCGCACCCAGGGCGATCAGCGCCAGGCACAACTGGCCGTTGGCGTCGAACACCGGCAGGGACATCGCATGGATGCCCGGCAGCACGCCGCCGTGGATGCGCGACACGCCGCGCGCGCGCACTTCGGCGCAGATGGCGTCGTACGCTTGCAGCGTGCCCGGATGTTCCGGGAGGCTCGCCGCGGCGCCGGCGGCGGACAGCAGGTCCAGCTCGCGCTGGATGAACGGCAGCGTTTGCGCGCGCGGCAGGTAGGCGCCGAATACGCGGCCGGTGGCCGAGTTGAGCATGGGCATCACGTCGCCCAGGCGCAGGCTGACGGTGATCGGATGGCTGGCCTCCTCCCAGTGGACGATGGCCGGCCCCTGGTTGCCCCAGACGGCGAGGCCGACGGTGTGGTCGATCTCGTCGCGCAACGCAGCGGCGGCGGGGCGTGCGCGGCGCATCGGGTCCTGCCGGTTCAGGCTCACCATCCCCATTTCGCTCGCGAACGGGCCGAGATCGTAGCGGCCCTCGGGGGTCTGCGCGACCAGCCCCAGGCGCGCGAAGCTGACCAGGTAGCGGTGTGCCTTGGCCGGGTTCATCGGTGCGGCGCGTGCGAGATCGCGCAGCATCATCGGGCCGTTGCCGCGCGTGAGCACGTCGAGCAAGCGGAACCCGACTTCGATGGACTGGATGCCTGCGCGCGCGGGCGCATCCCCTGCGGATTCGGCTTCGGGATCCAGGTCCGGATCGGCGTCGGCGGGTGGCGTGGAGCGGGGCATTGCGGTGCGGGGCGATCAGTTCGGGTCAGTGTAGCCGATGCATGGTGTAGCATCCGCGCAGCCCGTTCCTGCCTTTGTATCGATATGAAACTCGCCACCCTCAAGGATGGCTCGCGCGACGGCCAACTGGCCGTGGTGTCGCGCGACCTGAAGACCGCGCACTTCGCGACCCACATCGCCGGGACGCTGCAGCGCGCGCTCGATGACTGGTCTTTCCATGCACCGCAGCTGCAGGCGCTGTACGAGCAGCTCAATACGGGCCGCGCCCGGCATCCGTTCCCCTTTGCGCCGGCCAACTGCATGGCGCCGCTGCCGCGCGCCTACCAGTGGGCCGACGGCTCGGCCTACGTCAACCATGTCGAACTGGTGCGCCGCGCACGCGGTGCCGAGATGCCACCCGAGTTCTGGACCGATCCGCTGATGTACCAGGGCGGCTCGGACGATCTGGCCGGCCCGCAGGATCCCATCGTCTGCCGCAGCGAGGCCTTCGGCATCGATTTCGAGGCCGAGGTGGCGGTCATCACCGGCGACGTGCCGATGGGCACCGAGCCCGCCGCGGCCGGCGAGGCCATCCGGCTGGTCATGCTGGCCAACGATGTGTCGCTGCGCAACCTGATTCCCGGGGAACTGGCCAAGGGCTTCGGCTTTTTCCAGAGCAAGCCGGCCACGGCGTTCTCGCCGGTGGCGGTGACGCCCGACGAGCTCGGCGACGCGTGGCGCGGGCGCAGGGTACACCTGCCGATGACGGTGCACTGGAACGGCAAGAAGGTCGGCCAGCCCGACTGCGGCACCGACATGGTGTTCGACTTCGGCCAACTGATCGCGCATCTCTGCAAGACGCGCAACGTGCGCGCGGGCAGCATCGTCGGCTCGGGCACGATCTCCAACACGGACCGCAGCAAGGGCTACTGCTGCATTGCCGAGAAGCGCATGCTGGAGACGATCGACGCCGGCGCGCCCGCCACGGAGTTCATGCGCTACGGCGATACCGTGAAGATCGAGATGTTCGACGGCAACGGCGCCTCGATCTTCGGCGCGATCGACCAGGAAGTGGTGGCGCCCGGCACGCAAGGGTGATGGGCCTGGCGGGGGCGGATTACGCTGGGGCCGGCGCGTGCTTCGGACGGCGTCCCCGTTTGGCCGGCGCGGCGGTCCCCGCCGTCAGCGCCTGGCCGTGATAGCCCAGGCGCAGCGACAGGGCCCGGCCGGCTTCGCGCAGCAGCCGCGCGGGCGTGCCGTCTTCGCCGGCGTCGAACGCGCTGGACAGCCCCAGCGCGGTGATCGCCCCGGCCAGCTTGCCTTGCGCATCCAGCACCGGCACGGCCACCGAGTCGATACCGTGGACCAGCGTGCCGCTGATGCGCGCCACGCCCTCGTGCCGCACCGCCTGCCAGCGGGCGCGGCAGTTCAGCCAGTCGGTGAGGCCGATGCGGGCCGCGCCCGGGCCGCGCAACTCGCGGTCGATCAGCGGGGCGATCTGGATTTCCGGCATCCACGCCGCACACGCCTGGCCGGTGGCCGAGTTCAGCAGCGGCATCACCGAGCCGACGCGCACGTTGATCGTGACCCGCTTGCCGCCGTCTTCCCAGCGCACGATCACCGGTCCGCGGTCGCTCCACACCGACAGGAACACGCTCTCGTTCAGGCGTTCGGCCAGCTTGGGCAGCATGGTGCTGCCTTCGCGCACGAAATCGACGTCGGTCAGGGCCGACAGGCCCACCTGCAGCGCCTGCGTGCCGAGGCGGTAGCGCGCGGAGGCCGGGTCCTGCTCGACAAAGCCCATGCGCTCGAGCGACACCAGGTAGCGGTGCACCTTGGCCCGGGGCATGCCCAGCAGGCGGCCGAGTTCGGAGACGGCGTGCGCGCCGCCGGTGCGGGCCATGGCCGAGAGCATTGACAGCGCGATCTCGGCGGACTGGATGCCGGTGCTGGCGCGTTCGGCCGGGGCGCTGTCCGGCGCGGTGGCGTCGGGTGGAAGATCGTCGTCGAGAGGCATCTTGAAGCCCTGGGTGTCGCTTTCTAAGATACGCGTTGCGAAAGAAGATACAACCGGCGCGCGGGTCCTGCACCGCGGAAGCACAGGAGACGCCATGAAGCGGTCGAACTTTTCCGTGCAGGACCACCATCCGGACCGCTTCCGCAGTCTGCCGCAACTGTACGCGGGCGTCATCGCCCAGGCCCGCCACGCTGAGGTCCTCGGCTGCGGCACCTGCCGGGTGGCCGAGCCCCGCCTCCACGAATACGATTTCCAGCACGCGTTCGACGGCTACGACATCGACCCGGCCATCAAGCGCGAGCGCTTCGACGAGGCGCCGATGCTGGTCGAGCGGCTGCCCTGCGGCGCGCGCGCTGGCCGAGCGCGGCCATGCCGGCAAGATCGACTTCAACCACGGCGCCTCCAGCAACGAGTGGGTCCGGCTGTGCGGCAAGGATTGCGAGGGCGCCTATGTGCCGACCGGCCCGGTGATGGTGGCCGCGCAGTTGCCCGATGCCAATCCGGCCAGGAAGCCCGCGCTCGACTTCGCCCGCCGCTACGAAGCGGCGTCCGGCCGCCACACGGTGTCCATCTTCGCGGCGTATACCGGCGACATCGGCCTGCCCACCCGCCACCGGCATCGTCAACATGCACGCGCAAGACCATGTCGGCCTGGACCGGCGCGCCCGCGGGATGGCCCCGATCCGCTCCGGCGAATGGCGCCTGGCAGACAGGGCCGGATGACATCGCCCCGCCGGCGCGCGTTGCGCACGCGGCCCGATCCGCTATGCTTGATTCACATTCCGCTCAGCCATGAACTCGCTCGCCCCACGCTTTGCCCGTTACCAGGCCCTGACGCTCGTGCAGCACGGCCCCATCCTCGAGATCGTGATGGGGGCGGCGCAGTCGTCCAACCGCAAGCTGTCCACCGCCGATGCCAGCCTGCACCGTGAGCTGGCCGAGATCTGGCGCGACGTGTCGGCCGAGCCGTCGGTGCGCGTGGCGTTGATCCGCGGCGAGGGGCAGGGCTTTTCGGCTGGGGGCGACCTGCACTTGGTCGAACAGATGGCCGACGATTTCGAGGTGCGCACCCGCGTCTGGCACGAGGCGCGCGACCTGGTCTACAACCTCATCCACTGCGACAAGCCTGTCGTCAGTGCCATGCACGGCCCGGCGGTGGGCGCGGGGCTGGTCGCCGGATTGCTGGCGGATATCTCGATTGCGGCCAAGGATGCGCGCATCGTCGACGGCCATACCCGGCTGGGCGTGGCGGCCGGGGACCATGCCGCGATCGTCTGGCCGCTGCTGTGCGGCATGGCCAAGGCCAAGTATTACCTGCTGCTGTGCGAATCGATGACGGGCGACGAGGCCGAGCGGATCGGGCTGGTGTCTCTGGCGGTGCCGGAGAAGGAGCTGGTCAACCGCGCCTTCGAGATCGCCGAGCGGCTGGCGGCGGGCTCGCAGACGGCCATCCGCTGGACCAAGTACGCACTCAACAACTGGCTGCGCCTGGCCGGGCCCACCTTCGATACCTCGCTGGCGCTCGAATTCATGGGGTTTGCCGGGCCGGATGTGCACGAAGGCATTGCCAGCCTGCGCCAGAAGCGGCCGCCCAATTTCGATGCCGCCTGAGCGCGGCGTTCCGACACGATTTCCAGATTTCCAGGTAGGAGACACCATGTTCACGCAGATGCCCAACTTCGCCGAAGGCGGCTTCGAATTCCTGCGCAAGCTGTGGGGCGGCGGGTTTGCCGGGATGCCCGGGGGCGGGATACCCGGCATGGCCAACTTTGCCGCGCCGCCGATGGATCTGGAGGAGCTCGACAAGCGCATCCACGATCTGCGCGCGGTGGAAAGCTGGTTGCAGCTCAACGCCAGCCTGCTGCGCACCGCCATCCAGGGGCTGGAGGTGCAGCGTGCCACGCTGGTCGCCCTGCAGACCTTCGGTTCGGCACTGTCGCCCGAAGCCATGCGGACCGCGTTCGATAATCTTTCCGGCACCGAGGGGGCGGCTCCGGAGCCCGAGTCCAAGCCGGCGTGGCCGCACACGTTCACGGCGGCAAAGCCGGCCCCGACGCAAGCCGAGGCGCCACCCGCCAAGGACAAGGCGTCCGCCGAGGCCGAGGCTGAAGCCGCCGCGCAGGCCGAAGCACAAGCGCGGGCTGCCGCCCAGGCGGCCGCGGCGGCGCTCGATCCGTCGCCGTGGTGGAACCTGCTGCAGCAGCAGTTCAACCAGATCGCCAGTTCAGCGGCGGCGGCCATGCCGATGCCGCAGAACCTGATGCCGGGCTTCCCGGGCGGCTTCCCCGGCTTTGGCGGCGCGCCCGGCGCCGAGGGCCTGGACAGCGCCCCCGAAGACATCGAGGGCGAAGGCGGCGCGGCGGCCGGCAAGCGTCGCGCACCGGCCGGTGCTGCCGCCAAGGCGGCACCCAAGACCGAGGCCAAGACCGCAGCTACCCAGCCTGCCAAGGCCCCGGCAGCCAAGCGCGCGAAAGCGCCCGAGGCCCCGAAGCCCGCCAGGAAGGCCGCAGCAAAGAAGGCCCCGGCCAAGCCGGCGTCCGACGCTTCCTGACACCCGCGCTTCCACCAACACGCACGCATGGATTCGACCGCGCTACTGTTGATGGGAGGTGGATCGCGCGCCGCCTACCAGGTGGGCGTGCTGCGCGGCATCGCGCGGCTGGCGCGCGAACTCGCGCCGGATGCGACGGGTTCGCCGTTCGACGTGATCTGCGGGACGTCGGCCGGCGCCATCAACGGTGTCGGGCTGGCGCGCGGCGCACCGGACTTCCTGCAGGCCACCGAGGCACTGGTGCAACTGTGGGCCAGGCTGCATGCCGATCGCGTCTATCGCACCGACGTCGGCCGGGTCGGTGCCAGCGGCGCGCGCTGGCTGACGGCGCTGGCCTTCGGCTGGATGACCGGCCGCACACCGCGCGCCCTGTTCGATAACACACCGCTGCGCGAACTGCTGGAGGAGCAGCACGATGCGCAGCAACTGCAGGCGGCCTTCGATGCCGGCGCCCTGCGCGCGCTGGCGGTCACGGCGCTCAGCTACACCACGGGGCGCCACGTCACGTTCTATCAGTCGCCGCACGTCGTGCTGCCGTGGCGGCGCTCGCAGCGGATCGCCGTGGCCGACACGATCGGCGTGCCGCATCTGCTGGCGTCGTCGAGCATCCCCTTCCTGTTTCCCGCCGAGCCCGTGCAGCTCGAAGGCAGCGATGAATGGTTCGGTGACGGCACGATGCGGCAGATGTCGCCGCTGTCGCCCGCCATCCACCTGGGCGCAACCCGCGTCCTCGTGGTGGGGGCAGCTTCGCGCCAGCAGCCGGGGTGGTATGACACGGTGCCGGCTTCGGGCTATCCGTCGCTGGCGCAGGTGGCGGGGCAGGCGCTGGCGAGTGTGTTCCTCGACGGGCTGTCGGCCGATATCGAGCGGCTGCAGCATGTCAACGCGATGGTCAGCCGCAACCCGGAGATCGCCGACGCGCGCGACGGCTGGCGCAAGATCGAAGTGCTGGTGATGTCGCCGTCCGAGCGCATCGAACTGATCGCCGCCCGCCATGTGCAGCGGCTGCCCGGCACCGTGCGCGCGCTGCTCAGGCCGCTGGGCGGCACCGAGGCGCGCGGGGCGGCCTTTGCCAGCTACCTGCTGTTCGAGCCCGAGTTCACCCGGGAACTGATCGACCTCGGCGAGCGCGATGCGCTGGCCCGCCGCGACGAGTTGGCCGCCTTCCTGTACGGCGTGGTGCCGGACACGATGGCGGCGTGAACCGATGCGTGAACCGATGTTCAGCGGGGCGCCGGCTCCGCGAGCAGGGTGTCGATGCGGTTGACGATGGCCGGATCACTCGGCTCGATCCGGCTCGGATACACGGCCACCACGCGGCCGCTGCGGTCCAGCAGGTACTTGTGGAAGTTCCACTTGGGCGGCTGCCCGGTCTGCCGGGTCAGCCAGTGGTAGAGCGGCGATGCCGCCGGCCCGACCACCGAAGTCTTCGAGAACATCGGGAACTTCACCCCGTAGGTGTTGTAGCAGAAGCTGGCGATTTGCTTGCCGGTGCCCGGCTCCTGCTCGAAGTCGTTGGAGGGGAAACCCAGCACGGTCAGGCCCTTGCCGCGGTACTTGGCGTACAGCGCTTCGAGCCCCTCGTACTGGTAGGTGTAGCCGCAATAGCTGGCGGTGTTGACCACCAGCACCACGCGGCCGGCGTACTGGCAGAGGTCTTGCGGCGCATCGTCCTGCAGGCGCTTGACGCGGAAATCGAGGGCGGCCGGGCACTTGCCGGTGGTCGCGGCTGCGGGCGACGGTGCCGGCGCGGCCTGGGTGCCCACGGCCGCGTGGCCGGTGCGCGGCAGCAGCAGCGCAATGATCGCGATGACGATGGCGATCACGATGATCAGCAAGTGATGCCGGCGCAGCACGCCCGCAGCGTGCCGGCGGGTGAGCCGGTCGCGTGCGCGGGCAAGCGTGGGCGTGGCGATGGAAGGCGACGACATGGCGGTCTCCGGAATCGCGGGTGGTACATGGAATGTCTTCAGTCTAGGGTATAACGCTCGCGGGTCCTGCTGCACCCGAAGTGCGCCAGGCATGGCTTGCCGCCACCGGTGCCGTCACGCTTCCTATACTGGGGAGGCACCGGGCGGTGGCCCGGTCCGATCCGTCCCACAAACGCGGCAGATTGCCGTTACAGCACATCGCGGCACACCGCGAGACAGCGCGTCCGTGGAAGGCGCGCCAAGGGGGTCGCCCAGACACGTCGCGTTCCGTGGTCCCGGCAGGCCTGTTGTCAAGAGGAAACGGGCGGATACGTTTCGTGCTTCCGCAGACACGAAAAAGCGGGGGCAGTCAACCTTGTCTGCTAGAATCCGCCCGCAAATTCAAAGGCTTACCATGCTCTATCCCGAATTGTTCAAGTCGTTGGAAGCGGTCCGCTGGAATATGGAAAAGGATATTCCGTGGGACACGTTCGATGCGTCGCTGCTGACCGACGCGCAAGCGCAGACCATCAAGATGAATGCCATCACCGAGTGGTCCGCCCTGCCGGCCACCGAGATGTTCCTGCGTGACAACCGTCACGACTCCGATTTCTCGGCGTTCATGAGCGTGTGGTTCTTTGAGGAGCAGAAGCACTCGCTGGTGCTGATGGAATACCTGCGCCGCTTCCGCCCGGACCTCGTGCCGACCGAAGAAGAACTGCACAACGTGCGCTTCGAGTTCGATCCGGCCCCGCCGCTGGAAACGCTGATGCTGCACTTCTGCGGCGAGATCCGCCTGAACCACTGGTACCGCCGTGCCTCCGAGTGGCACACCGAGCCGGTCATCAAGTCGATCTACAAGCACCTGTCGCAGGACGAAGCCCGTCACGGCGGCGCTTACCTGCGCTACATGAAGAAGTACCTGGGCCAGTTCGGCGACAACGCCCGCAGCGCGTTCGCCAAGATCGGCGTGCTGATGGCCTCGGCCCGCCGCACCGAGAAGCCGCTGCACCCGACCAACCTGCACGTCAACAAGGCACTGTTCCCGCAAGACACGGTGCAGTCGCGCCTGCCCAACCCGGACTGGCTGGAGCACTGGCTGGACGAGCAGATCAAGTTCGACGCCGGCTGGGAAAAGAAGGTGATCGAGCGCATTCTGCACAACATGTCGCTGCTGTTCGAGCGCACCTTCGAGACCGTGCAGGACCTGAACCGCTATCGCAAGGACCTCAACGCGCGCCTGGTCGGCCCGGCCGGCACGCCTGCCTCCGAGCAGCCGGCCTGACGCCCGGCGCCTGCCACTGAGCGGCCCATCGGTTTCGATGGGCCGTTTTGTTTCCAGCCTTCGCTTCGTTGATCCTCCCACCGCCCATGTCCAGCCTCCACCAGCCCGCGCCCGCGTTCGAACAGAAGCTTTGCGATCCCGCCGATGTGGAGGCCCGCGTACGCGCGCTGCCGCGCCCGCTGGTCTTCACCAACGGTGTGTTCGACATCCTGCATCGCGGGCACGTGACCTATCTCGCGCAGGCGCGCGCGCTGGGGGCCTCGCTGGTGGTGGGCGTGAATACCGACGCCTCGGTGCGCATGCTGGGCAAGGGCGACGATCGCCCGCTCAACGCCCAGGGCGACCGCCTGGCCGTGCTGGCCGCGCTGGAATCGGTGAGCCTGGTGGTGCTGTTCGCCGAACGCACGCCGGTCGAGCTGATCCGGCGCGTGCGCCCGGACATCTATATCAAGGGCGGCGACTACGATATCGACACGCTGGAAGAAACCCGCGTCGTGCGCAGCTGGGGCGGGACGGCACTGGCGATCCCGTTCGAGCACGATCGCTCGACGACGCAACTGCTCAAGCGCGTGCGCGCGAGTTCCTGAGCGCCGGCGCCGCGTCAGTGCGCGGCGGCGGCAAGGGTGGCGGCCGCCGGCGCGGTTGCGCAGGCGCGCAATTCCTCGGCGCCCAGGCGTGTCTTGAGGGTGGCCAGCTGGGTCGCCAGGTCCGGTGCGGCATCGCCCGATGCCGTGATGCGCAGCCACGCGCGTGACGTGTTGCGGTGCGTTTCCGTCAGCACGGCGGTGCGCACGTCGCGGGTGCGCAGGTCGTCCAGCCGCTGCTGGGCGCGACCCTTGTCGCGGAACAGCCCCAGCGAAACCACGAAGCCACCGCCTTCCTGCACGATGGCCGAATCGGCGACATTGCGGCGCTTGAGTTCGGCCATCTTGCGGTCGGCGTCGTCCCGCGTTCCGCGCGCGGGCATGTGGACCCACCAGCGGACGTCATCCTGGCGGGTCACCCGCTCGACCTGTACACCAGCGAGTTGGCGCAGTTGATCGGTGCCGCGCGTGGCCTGGGCTTCGGTCAGTCCGCCGAGTTCCATGCAGTTGGCTGGGGCGCTTGCGTCGGTCGTGGCGAGCGCGGTCGGGCTGGCATCGCTGGCTGCCGAGGCCGCAGCCGGCGCCGAGGCCGCTGCTGCTGCCGGTGACGAGGCGGCGGGCGCGGAGGCCGGGGCCGCCTTGGGCGCGGCCGGCGCGGAGGCGGAGGCCGGATCCAGGAGGCGGATGTCCTCGGTGCGGATCTGGCGGCGCATGCGTTCCGGCTCGCGCTCGCTCTCGAACCAGCCGGATGGCATGTCGGGGCCGAACACGCCAAGGTTGGCGGCCAGCAGGATGCCGTTGACGAGCAGCAGGAGCAGCAGGGCGAGGCGAAGCGTCATGGTGCGAGAAACGGCGTCGGACGGTGATTCGGAATGCAGGAACACGGCAACAGCAGGAGAACGGAACAGCGATGGGGCTCAGGCGGGTGTCGCGACGCCCGGACGGCCTTCGTGACCGGCCTGCGCCAGCACCTGGAGGCCGAGCAGCACCAGATTATCGTGCATCTGGAAGGGCATGCGCAGGTGCGGACCGAGCGCCGCGCGCGCGCCGCCGCTCAGCACGCAGCGGGCCGGCCCCGGATACCGGGTCTGCAGCGCCTGCCAGGTCTGGGCGATGGCGCCTGCCTGGGCGGTCACGCAGCCCAGCGCGATCGCGTCCTGCGTGTTGTCGGCCCACGGCGGCACGATGGTCTGCGCCTGGGCGTCGCGCGCGGCCAGGTAGCCGATATCGATCTCGGGCAGTTGTGCCGTGTTGCGCGACAGTGCGCGCATCATCAGCGTGAGTCCGGGCAGGATGAGCCCGCCGGCGAAGAGGCCGTCGGGCGCGACGATGTCGAGCGTGGTGGCGGTGCCGGCCGTGACCAGCAGCAGCGCCGTATCCGGCCATGCGTGGCGGGCACCGACGGCGCCCACCCAGCGGTCGGTGCCGAGCTGGGCGGGGTCCCGATAGCCGTTGCGCAGCCCGACGGCGGCGGCCTCGGAGGCGACGATGCGCACGCGCGCGCCATCGAAGACACGGGCGATGCGGGCGCACAGCGCGTCGCGCAGCGCCGGGCCGGCGACCGCGCTGATCCATACCTCGGGCGGTGCCGCGCCGGTGCCGCCGCGGCAGTCGCGCCAGTCTTCCACCAGCTCGGCGAGTTGGTCGTGCGGCCGCGCGCCGGCATGCGGCCAGGGGGTGTCGCCGGACGCGGCGGGCAGGGCGTCGTCGTCGCCGGCGATCCAGGCCCATTTGATGCGCGTATTGCCGGCATCGATCAGCAACAGCGGCCGTTCGGGGGCGGAGGCTTTGAGGCGGATCATGGCCGCTGCTCCGTGTCGGCCGCGCGCAAGGACACCTCACCGCTGTGGACCCACTGCACCCGTCCGCCGGATTCGATGGCCAGGCGCCCATGGACATCGATGCCGTGCGCCACGCCTTCCAGCACCACGGCGCCGTTCTGCCACAGCCGCACCGGCCGGCCGGCAAAGGCATCGCGCGCGGCGAACGGCGCGACGAACGGCGCCAGGCCCTGTGTGCCGAAGCGCTGCAGGTGTTCGCCCAGCGCGCTCAGCAGCCCGGCCAGCACCGCGTTCGGCTCGGGCCGCTCGACCAGTTCTTCCACGCCCGACAGCGACCGGCCCAGCGCCGCCTCCAGCGCATGCGGGCGTTCCAGGTTCAGGCCGATGCCGATCACGGCCCAGGTCTGCCCGGGCGCCGCGCGCATCGTCTCGACCAGGATGCCGGCGAGCTTGCGCCCCGCGATCTGGACATCGTTGGGCCACTTGAGCGTCAGGGCCTGCGCGCTGCCGCCGCGCGTCTGCGCATAGGTGGCCACGGCATCGGCCACGGCCACGCCCACGGCCAGGCTCAGGCCGGCCAGTTGCGCGGGCTCGCCGGCAAAGGCGCAGGCGACCGAGAAGGTCAGGCCGTGGTCGCCATCCCAGGGGCGGCCCTGGCGGCCGCGGCCGGCGGTCTGCCGCAGCGCCGCCAGCACGCGCGCGCTCACCAGCGGCGCCGCGCCGGCCGGTGTGCCGACGGTCGCCGGCCAGACGGCGGCGCGCAGGGCGGCCATCAGGTCCGCATTGGTGGAGCCGGTGGACTCGACCACCTCGACCGGCCAGCCGGCCGCGACACCGGTCGGCTGGATGCGGTCGCGGGTCAGGCGCCAGCGGGCAGGGGGAGGGGCGGAGGACATGGACGGGGCAAACACACGGGCATGGCTGAATGATGGCGCATTGTAGCGAGGACATCGCTGGCATCGTGCGCGTTGCGGGCGGCCGGTACGTCTCATGACGGTCACTGCTCTTGTATCCGTGTTGGCTACAATTCGACCAGCATCCCCGCTTCCGGAGCATTGCGCTTGATCACCTGCCGCCCCCCACAGCTCAAGGTCCGCGTCGTCGACGGCCGGTCGGTCGCCTACCTGTCGGGCGACTGGACCACGCTCGCGCTGGCCGAGCGGGCGGGCGTGCGCAGCGCGCGTCGGCAGATCCGCGCGGGGCTGGACAACGCCAATGCCTGGTGCCTGACGGAAGTGGGCCGCATCGACCATTTCGGCGCGCAGTTGCTGTGGCGCGCCTGGGGCAATCGCTGGCCCGAGCACCTGGACGCGCGCGCCGACCAGCGCCGCATGATCGACCGCGTGGCCCGGCTGGATCCGGGCGGCTGGAAGAAGCGCATCGCGCCGCGCATCAACCCGGTGACGGTGCTGGGTGGCGCCATGCTCGACTTCGCCGACCACCTGCAGATCGGCGTGGCGATGGTCGGCCAGCTGATGTTCGACCTGCTGCGCTTCGTGCGCGCGCCGCACCGCGGGCCATGGCGCGAGATCTCCGCCAACATCTACAGCACCGGCTACAAGGCGCTCGGCATCACCGCGCTGGTGGGCTTCCTGATCGGCATCGTGCTGAGCTACCTGTCGGCCAACCAGTTGCGTGTGTTCGGCGCCAGCATCTTCATCGTCAATATCCTGGGCATGGCCATCATCCGCGAGCTGGGGCCGGTGCTGGCGGCCATCCTGGTGGCGGGTCGCTCGGGCTCGGCCATCACCGCGCAGATCGGCGTGATGCGGGTGACCGAAGAGCTCGACGCGATGCGCGTGATGGGTATCTCGCACGGCTTCCGGCTGATTCTGCCGAAGGTGATCGCGCTGGCGATCGCGATGCCGCTGCTGGTGGCGTGGACCGACCTGCTGGCGCTGGCCGGCGGCACCCTGGCCGCCAAGTTCCAGCTCGACATCAGCCCGACCTACTTCATCACCTCGCTGCCCGACGCGGTGCCGGTGGCCAACCTGTGGCTCGGCATCGGCAAGGGCGTGGTGTTCGGCATGCTGATCGCGCTGGTGGCGTGCCATTTCGGCCTGCGCATCCAGCCGAACACGCAGAGCCTGGGCGAGGGCACGACCACCTCGGTGGTGGTGTCGATCACCATCGTGATCCTGGCCGATGCCGTGTTCGCCATCCTCTTCAAGGACGTCGGGATATGACGCGGCCGCGCCATCCGCATATCGATCATCCGCACGCTGCCACCGGGACTGCCGGGGCCGCCGCGCCGATCACGCCCGCGCGCGAACGCGTGATCGAAGTCCGCAGCCTCACCAAGCGCTACGGCGACGTGACCGTGCTCGAGCGCATCGACCTGGACGTGTTCCGCGGCGAAGTGCTGTCGATCGTCGGCGGCTCGGGCAGCGGCAAGACCACGCTGCTGCGCCAAGTGGTGGGGCTGGAGAAGCCGACGTCCGGCACCATCCGCATCTTCGGCGAGGAACTGACCTGCCAGGTGGGCAATGAGCTGCAGTCGATGCGCAACCGCTGGGGCATGCAGTTCCAGCACGGCGCGCTGTTCTCGGCGCTGTCGGTGATCGACAACGTGGCGCTGCCGATGCGCGAGCTGCGCACGCTGCCCGATGCCTTCGTCGCCCGCGTGGCGATGCTCAAGCTGCAGATGGTGGGCCTGAAGGCGAGCGATGCCGACAAGATGCCCGCCGACCTGTCGGGCGGCATGATCAAGCGGGTGGCGCTGGCGCGCGCGCTGTCGCTGGAGCCGGAGCTGGTCTTCCTGGACGAGCCGACCGCCGGGCTGGACCCGCGCGCCTCCGACGACTATGTGGCGCTGATCCGCGAACTGCGCCGCGAGCTCGGCCTGACCGTGGTGATGGTGACGCACGACCTCGACACGCTGGTGGCGCTGTCCGACCGCATTGCCGTGCTGTCCGACCGCAAGGTGCTGGCCGCCAAGCCGGTCGACCAGATCATCCAGATCGACCACCCGTTCATCAAGGAATACTTCCTGGGCGAGCGGGGCAAGCGGGCCCTGATGGCGCTGGGCCCGGAGATGACGGAAGCGGTGGCCGCGGCCAGCCTTTCGACGCAGGAGGAGTGATGGAAAACCGTGCCCACGCGTTCCTCGCCGGGCTGTTCACGATCGGGCTGGCGATCTTCGTCGCGCTGGCGGTGGTGTGGTTCAACCGCGACCAGACCGTGCGCGTGCCCTACGATGTGGTGACGCGCTCCACCGTCAACGGGCTGAGCCCGCAGGCGGCCGTCAAATACCGCGGCCTGGATGTCGGCAAGGTGGACACCATCCGTTTCGACGACAAGGTGCCGGGCCAGATTATCGTGCGCGTGCTGGTCGACAAGGACGCGCCCATCACCACCACCACCTACGGCCGGCTGGCCTACCAGGGCGTGACCGGCCTGGCCTACGTGCAGCTCGATGACCGCGGATACGACAGCGGCAAGCGGGCGGGCAGCCCGACCCGTCTCGAAACCTCCGACAGGCGTCCCGCGCGCATCGCCATGGAAGCCGGCTTTCTCGACGAACTGGACAAGCGCGGCGACCAGATGCTGACCAAGCTCGACCAGACGCTGGGCTCGCTGGCCACCATGCTCGACGACGAGCATCGGCAGGCGCTGATGGCGGCGGTGCGCTCGTTCCAGGGCACGATGGACAGCTACGGCGCGCTTGCCCGCCAGGCCGAGCCGGCGATGCGCAAGCTGCCGCAGATCGCCGACAACCTCGATGCCACGCTGGTTGCCACGCGCAGGCTGTCGCAATCGCTGTCCGACCCGAAGGGGCCGCTGATGGGGACGCTGGCCAGCGCCGGCAGCGACCTCAGTTCGGCCTCGCAGTCGATGCAGGCGGCCACCCAAGCGCTGACCTACGAGACCCTGCCGCAGCTCAACGGCGTCGCCCGCGAGGCCCGCCAGGCCGTCCGCAGCTTCGACCACGCGGTGACCGACTTCAACAGCCGTCCGCAGAGCGTGCTGTTCGGCCCCGCGCCCGCCACGCCCGGCCCCGGCGAGGCCGGCTTCGCGGCGCCATCGGCGCCATCGGTGGCTGCTCCCGCAGCGGCCCGGCCCTGAGGAGATTCCATGCTGATCCTGCCGACCGTGTTTCGCCGCGTGCTGGTGCTGTCCACGGTGGCCGCGCTGGCGGCCTGTTCCAGTACGCCGACCGCGCCCACGGCCGTCTATGACTTCGGCCTGGCCCCCGCTGCCGTCGGCGGCCCCCGCTTGCCGACCGCGCTGCGGGTGACCGAGGTGGTCGGCCCGGGCTGGATGGACGGCAACGCCATCTACTACCGGCTGGCCTATGCCCAGGGGCAGCGCACCGAGCTGTATGCCAACAGCCGCTGGGTGGAGTCGCCCGTCAACCTGTTCGATGCGCGCCTGCGCAACGCCGTGGCCGCGCGCGGGCAGGTGGTCGGCTATGGCCTGCCGGAGGTGCCGACGCTGCGCATCGAGCTGGTCGATTTCTCGCAGGTGTTCGACCGGCCGGATGCCAGCCGCGGCGTGGTGCGGCTGCGCGCTTCGGTGTTCATGGCGCGTGGGCTGGTTGCGCAGCGCGTAGTGCAGGCCGACGTGCCGGCACCGAGCGCCGATGCGGCGGGCGGCGTCAGCGCGCTCGTGCAAGCCTCCGACCGCTCTATCGGCGAGGTGCTCGACTGGGTGGCGGGGCTCTCGTTGCCGGCGGCGGCCAAGTCCGCGGGGCCGACCCGCACGCCGTGACCGTCCGGTGCCGGCGCAGCCTCCCGCGCGCGGCAGCCGGCGGTATCATGGGCACCTCCTTGGTTTTTCCGCAGCTTCCGCCGGTGACGGACCTCCACGCCCCTCCCGCCGCGCCTTCGACGCATCGCCACTCGCCGCTCGCACGGGCCGGGCTGGCCTGGTTCGTGTTGCTGGTGGTGTACGCGAGCCTGTATCCGTTCTCGGGCTGGATCGACACCGGCGTCTCGCCGTTCGCCTACCTGACCGCGCCGCTGCCGCGCTACAACACGCTTTTCGATCTGCTGACCAACGTCTGGGGCTACATGCCGCTGGGCATGCTGGTGGTGCTGTCGCTGCATCCGCGTATCGCCGGCTGGCGCGCGGTGCTGCTCGCGATGCTGGCGGGCATGCTGCTGTCCGGCGCGATGGAGGCCGCGCAGACCTACCTGCCGACGCGCATCTCGTCCAATGTCGACCTGACGGCCAACACGGTCGGGGCGCTGCTGGGCGGCATTGTCATGGCGCCGTTCGCGGCCCGGCTGATCGACCGCGGCAGCCTGCGGCGGCTGCGCTGGCGGTGGTTCGAGCCGCAGGCCACCTTTGCCATCCCGCTGCTGCTGCTGTGGCCGTTCGCGCAGATCTTCCCGCAGGAGTTCCTCTTCGGCATGGGCGGGGTGGTGCGCAGCATCCTGCTTGATCCCTCGCCGGATGCCTTTCTTACCGGCATCATCCACAGCCTGTTCCCGGGGCTGTTCGACTGGCACGACCGCATGCAGGCACACCCCGAGGCGCTGCAGCGCCAGGAGTTGCTGGAAGCCCTGATTACCGCGTGCAGCTGGATCGGCACCGGCCTGCTGGCCACCGTGGCGATGCGGCGCGGCGCACCGGTGCTGCGCCTGCTGGCGGCGCTGCTCGCGAGTGCGCTGCTGGTCAAGGCCGGGGCGACGCTGCTGCAGTTTCCGGCGGCCGGCGCGTGGGACTGGCTCTCGTCCGGCGGGCGCTTCGGACTGGTGGTCGGGTCGCTGGTGCTGGTGCTGCTGGTACGCCTGCCGCGCTGGCTGCGCGGCGCGCTGGCGATGCTGCTGCTGCTGGCTCTGATCGTGCTGTCGAACGTGCTGCCGCCCGGGCCGTATTCGTGGGTGTCGGCGCAGGCCTGGCGGCTCGGGCGCTTTGTGCATTTCAACAGCCTGTCGCAATGGATCGGCTGGGTCTGGCCCTTCCTCGGCGTCGGCTATCTCGCCTGGCGAGCCGAACTGGCCCAGTTGCAGCGGCGCGCCCGTCGCCGTGAAGCGTAGCGCCGGCAGCCCGCACGGGATCGCCCGCCCGCTGCTAGCGTTCGGCCAGGGCATCCCTCCGGCGTCACCGCTGCGCCGATCGGCTTTTTTGCGGGCGCCTTCACGCGGCCGACACGAAGCCTCCCTGATTTGACGCGGCAGGCTACGCATCACCGCGATGCCGCGCCAGCGTGTCGGACCCCGCGCCCGGCGCGTAAGTCGGCCTAAGGCGTCGCAAGCCGCACTCTGCAGGTTTGCTGGCGGATGACGTCGGCGGGCCTTCTTTTCCGTTGTGCGCGGTGATGGCTAATTGTTTCCTTCGTGTGAACAGTATTTTCGTTGTGATGTTATTTATCCGAAGAGGGCAACGATCTATTCTGGCTTCAAGCGCAAGAACACGAGCGCAACCGAACACCAGGCAAAGGAGCCGATCATGAACACCCGTCTCGCCACCGCTTTCTCCCGTCGCACCCTGCTGGCCGCCATGGCCATGCTGTCGGCCTCTGCCGCGCTGCTGTCGGCCCAGCCGGCCGCCGCCGCGCAAGGCAGCGTCGATCCTTACACGCAAGGGGCCGTCGCCAAGGCCGACCCGTACACCGACGGCGCCGCCAAGTTCGACGTCTACACGCAGGGCGCTGCCGCTAAAGCCGATCCGTACACGCAAGGCGGAGACCGCCAGGCCGACACCTATGGTTACCTGTCGTGGAACGGCGATACGTCCTACCCGAACGACGCCTCGCGTGCCTGATCCGGCCGATTGACTGCACAGTCAATGCAAAAGGGCCTTGGGTTGAATCCCAAGGCCCTTTTTTTGGGGGGCGCCAATTGACGCATCCGCGTGGCTCGGGCGTGGCGGCCATGCGACGGCCCAGCGGTCAGCGTGGCTCGGGACGTCGATGCCCGGCCACGACGGCGCGGTTCAATGCGTTTCCGAACGCGTTCCCAGCGAGCGCTCGAAGTAGGGGATCGCCTGTTCGTATAGCTGGATCTGCTTCTCTCTGAGGAGTCCCTTGAGCAAGGCGTGATCCTTGTTGTCCGGGTCGTGCTCCTCGTCGATCAGCGAGTCGCCTGAGCGTTTGAGGATACCGCCAACTGCTTCCACACCGCTGGCGCGTGCCAGCGCTTTACCGTGCACGCCGGCAATGTCTTGGTCGCCCTTCATGTTCTTGGCGGTGAGTAGCGCAAACAATGCTGTGTCGGTGGTGCCGGTCAGGTGGTCGGAAATGTTCAGACGCGTCAGCCATACCTTGCCTGTGCGCGAGCCGTTTCCTTCGCCTGCCTGCAGGATCGCGTTTACGCTGTTGCTGAGTGTGTGGGTGAGGTTTTTCCAGTCTTCCCGCGACAGCGGTGAGCCGGCGCCGTTCAGCACGGCAAGCGACAGGTGCGTAGGATGTTCGGCATCATGGCGGGCATCGACCGCGACATGGTGCCCGCCGAGATCGAGTGTCGCGCGCCAGTCGTTGCCGCTGCGCAGCCCTTCCGCCAGGATGGGCGCCAGGCTCGCGATTGCGCCGGGGTCGCGCGTGCCCAGCTTCGCGGTGTCGATCCGGTGGGTGGACAGGCGCAACTGCGGGTCCAGCATGTTCTCCGTGCCGGCCAGCAGGTCAAGGAACTCGGCATCGCGCGGCGCGGGGGGCTCGGTCCCGCTTTGATGGGCACGCTGCAACTCGTTCAGGTAACCGGCCATGGCGTCGATCCGTACCGACGCACCGAGATGCGCGATGGCGCGTTCGTACAACTGTAGCCGCTTGTTTTCGTGGGCGGTGTTCCGTTGCTCCCGGAGACCGAACCGCGGCACACGCGGGCGCATATGCATGGCCTGGAATTCGCGCAACGGCAGTTCCGTCTTCTTGTTGACAGGCTGCGTTTCGAATGCCGGCCGTTTCTTCAGCAGCTTGTCGGTGCCGGCTGTGTACGTCATGTATTTGAAGAAGCGCGGCCCGAGATAGTCGTTGTCTTTTTCGATCCGGACACCGACCGGGCTCTTGCGCTCTCCCGCGTCGGTCAGGGCGCGCTGATGCAACGTCTCGACATCTTGATCCGTGGGCATGGCCTTGGCGGCCGACAGCGCGAAGATGGTCTCGCCGTCGCTGGTCAACTGCGTGCCGGTGTGCAAGCAGTGCACATCGACCGTGGCCCGCGAGGGGGCGTTCTCCAGACCCAGGGCGCGGTGTTGCTCGAGCGCCTTGTCGACCCCTTCCGCGAGCAGGGTGGCCACCTGATGCCACTTGGATTTCGACAGCATTTTGCCGCCGCTGCTCACCACCACCAGGGAAATGCGCTCCGGGTGCGCCGCGTGATGGCGGACCGAGACTGCGGCTTGATACCCGTTGGTGGAAAGGATGGCGTGCCAGGAATGTTTGCCGGTACGCATGCTGGTTGCCAGCGCGCCGGCGAGGTCGGCGACGGCACTCGGGTTGCCGTCGCGCAGCGCTTTGTGGTCGATGGCGTGGAGGCTGAGCGCAAGCATCCGGATGCCGCGCGTTTTCCATCGCGACGAGCAGATCGAGGAATTCGGTGTCGTGTATGCCGATCGCCTCCCACCCAAGCGCTTGATCCGCCTTCAGGTCTGCCAGGCGCTGCCGCATCGCGTCAAGGCGCTCCGTGATGCGGGGCTGGCGCGCAGCCGCGATCAGCGGGTGCAGGTCCGGTTTCGGCGCTGTGTAGCGCACGTTGACCGGTAAGCTCTGCGAGCGGCCAAGCGCTTGCCGGGCGGGCAGGCGGCGCAACCGTGCATCGGCCGCCCGTGGCCGGGTGCCGGAAGGGTGGGGGGGCTGGGTCTGGCTTTCCGTCGCGCCATCGGGATGCGCAACGGAGGAGGTGCTGGCCGGTTGCATGACCGGCGAAACGCGCGTTTTCAGCAAGATCGGCTCCAGTGGTCGGAGGGAGGGGCATCACTGGACCACGCGCGGCGGCAAGCCGGCCGCCCGCCGGGCGAAGACATGGCGCGGAAACCGCGCTCGTGTCTGAAAAGCGACGGGGCCGCGCCAGGCGATTGTCCCGGCCGCCGGCCAAGAAAAAGGGCCTTGGGTTTGATCCCAAGGCCCTGGCTGTCCGGGGTGGGTGCCGCGTGCCGAATCAGGCGAAGCCGGCTTCGTGCGCTTGCTGGTCAGCGTGGTACGAGCTGCGCACCATGGCGCCGACGGCAGCGTGCGTGAAGCCCATCTCGTAGGCTTTCTCTTCGAACATCTTGAAGGTGTCCGGGTGCACGTAGCGCAATACCGGCAGATGGTGACCGGACGGAGCGAGATACTGGCCGATGGTCAGCATGTCGATGTCATGCTCGCGCATATCGCGCATCACCTGCAGGATTTCCTCGTCGGTCTCGCCCAGGCCGACCATCAGGCCGGACTTGGTCGGGATGTTCGGGTTGCGGGCCTTGAAATCCTTGAGCAGCTTCAGCGAATGCGCGTAGTCCGCGCCCGGGCGGGCCTGCTTGTACAGGCGCGGCACGGTTTCCATATTGTGGTTCATCACGTCCGGCGGGCAGGCCTGGAGGATGTCCAGCGCTTTTTCCAGGCGGCCGCGGAAGTCCGGCACCAGCACCTCGATGCGCGTGGCCGGCGACAGTGCGCGCGTGCGCGAGATGCAGTCGACGTAATGCTGGGCGCCGCCGTCGCGCAGGTCATCGCGGTCCACGCTGGTGATGACCACGTAGTTCAGCCTGAGCTGGGCGATGGTTTTGGCGAGGTTCTCGGGCTCGTTTGCGTCGAGCGGGTCCGGGCGGCCGTGGCCGACATCGCAGAATGGGCAGCGGCGCGTGCACTTGTCGCCCATGATCATGAAGGTGGCCGTGCCTTTGCCGAAGCATTCGCCGATGTTCGGGCAGCTCGCCTCCTCGCACACCGTGACGAGATTGTTGGCGCGCAGGATGTCCTTGATCTCGTAGAAGCGCGAGTTGCCGGTGGCAGCCTTGACGCGGATCCACTCCGGCTTCTTCAGCTTCTCGGCCGGCACGATCTTGATGGGAATGCGCGCGGTCTTGTCGAGCGACTTCTGCTTGCGGGTCGCGTCGTACGGCTCGTTCGACGGGGCGGCGGTGTTGGCGATTGCGGCGGCGCCGGAGGCGGAATCGGTCATCGTGTTCTCCGCACGGCCTGTTGTGGCGCGTGCATTCGGTCCTGCTTGCCGGCTGCTACGCGGTAGCGGCTTCGGCGGGGTGCGCGTTCGCGCGTTGCTGCAACTGGGCGACCAGCCGGTCGGCCAGCACGTGCGACACGTGCTGCCAGTCGGCGGGATCGACCGCGCGCCCGGTCGCATCGCGGGCGCCGGCGGTCACCATGTCGACGGTTTCCAGGCCGGCATAACCGCACGGGTTGATCTGCGTGAAAGGCGACAGGTCCATCGCCAGGTTCAGGCTGACGCCGTGGTAGCTGCAGCCGTTGCGGATCTTCAGCCCCAGCGCGGCGATCTTGGCGCCCTGGTGCGGCCCGGCCGACAGGTAGATGCCGGGCGCACCGGCCTTGCGTTCGGAGGCGACATTATACGTGGCGAGCGTATCGATGACGGCCGCCTCGATGACGTCGACCAGTGCCTTCACGAACAGCCCGCGGCGGCGCAGATCCAGCAAGAGGTAAGCCACCACCTGTCCGGGACCGTGATAAGTGATCTGCCCGCCACGGTCGACCTTCACCAGCGGAATGTTGCCCGGCGCCAACAGATGGGCCGGATCGCCGGCCAGCCCGAGCGTGAACACCGGCGGGTGCTCGACCAGCCAGAGGGTGTCGGGGGTGTCGGGGCCGCGCTGGGCGGTAAAAGTCTGCATCGCGTCGAAGCAGGCGGCGTAGTCCTGCTGGCCGCGTTCGACGATGTCGATCGGAATCATGCCCGCGAGTGTAGCGCAGGGCCGGCAACGACGCGGGCCGCCTTGACTGCCTTGAACCGGGGCAGCGGTGGGGTTGGATGTTGCCGCGCAAAAAAGACATTGCCGGCCCGATGGAAGCATCGGAGCCGGCGCCGGGCGCTGCGGTACACATCGCACCGCAGGCTGAGACAGGGACGTGAATGAGGACGGGCGGTGTGGTCAGGCGGCGACGACCGGCGTTTCGACGTGCTCGTTCCAGCCGAGCGCGGCGAGCATGCGGCGCCAGCCATCCGCGACATGCAAGGGCTTGCGCGGGATGTGGCCATTCAGCGCTTCCACGGCCAGCGAAGCCGGACCCGCGGCCTTGGGATCGACCGAGACCACGATTTCCTCGCCGCGCTTGACCGCGACGCTGCCGCCGGCGTGCAGCCATTCATCGGCGGCTTTGTGTTCGTGGGTGATCCATACGTCGCGCCCAAACGCTTCTTCGACACGCAGATTCTGGTCGGCCGGCATGCGCAGCGCCACCACCTCGCCGGGCTGCAGAGTGAATACAATTTTTGTTAGTACAGGTTTCATGATCGGCTCCTTCACGGCATCCGGACGGGCCCACCGTTGGAAGCAGTCTAGGCGGTTGGCGGTGGTGCACCAAACGATATATATTGTTTTCTTTGATAAAAATATTCACATAAAGCGGCACGAAAACCAGGAGGAAACATGGCGGAAATTCGTGAGCCGATGCGACTGCCGTCGCTGGGAGCGCTGCGCGTGTTCGAGGCGGCGGCGCGTTATGAGAGCTTCTCGCGCGCAGCCACCGAACTGTTCGTCACACACGGCGCGGTCAGCCATCAGATGCGCACGCTGGAGGCGGAACTGGGCGTGCCGCTGTTCGAGCGGCGTGGCAAGCGTGTCATGCTGACCCACGCCGGGCGCACGTATGCCGACCGTGTGCGCGACGCGCTCGACCAGATCGCCCAGGCCACGCACCAACTGCGCGCGGGCAATCGCGACAACCGCCTGACCATCAGCACCATGCCGTCGTTCGCTGCGCGCTGGCTGACACCGCACATCGGCACCTTCATCGAGCGACACCCGGAACTGGAGGTGGAGCTGTTCTCCAGCCCGGTGCTGGTCGATTTCGCGCGCGAGGAGGTGGACGTGGCGCTGCGCATGGGGTCGGGCAACTATCCCGGCCTGTACGTGGAGACGCTGCTCGACGACGTGTTCTTCCCGATCTGCAGCCCGGCCTTCAACGGTGGCCGGCTGCCGCGCACGCCCGCCGAGATGGCGGGCATGACGCTGCTGCGCAGCGAGGGCGAGCAATGGAAGCCGTGGTTCGACGCGGCCGGCGTGGAGGGCTTTCCCGAGCCACGCGCCGGGCTGATGTTCCAGGACTCGTCGCTCCTGTTGCAGGCGGCGGCGGCCGGGCAGGGCATCGCGCTGATCCGCCCGACGTTGGCGTTCAACGACCTGATGGCCGGCCGCGTCGTGCGCTTGTTCGACACGACGATTCCGTGCCCGTGGAACTACTACTTCGTCTGCCCGCACAGCGCGTTGCAGACGCCCAAGATGCAGGCCTTCCGCGCATGGCTGCTGCCCGAGATCGCCGCGTTCAAGCTCAAGCTGGATCGGCTGATGTGCGATACCGCAGTGAGCCTGGGGCACGTGGCGAAAGGATGAGCCGCCGCGGCCCGCGATGCAAAACGCCCCGGTCATGCCGGGGCGTTTGCGTTTGCCGGGTGCCCGGATTGACCGGGCGGCGGGCGCTTACAGCACGACCTTGACCATCGGGTGCGACGTCAGCGCACGGTACAGCGCGTCGAGCTGCTCGCGGCTGGTGGCGCGCACGATCACCGTCAGGCCGAGGTAGTTGCCCCCGGAAGACGGGCGCATCTCCATGCGGCCGGCATGGAATTCCGGATCGAACTGCTGCACCACCTGCACGATGGTCTCGGCAAAGTTGTCCTGCATCTTGCCCATCACCTTGATGGGGAAATCGCTCGGATACTCGATCAGCGATTCGCGCGATGGGGTGGCGGGGGTGTCGTTGGCGTCGGTCATGGGGTTGGTCGCGGGTTGCTTACTTCTTCTTGAACCACAGCTTGATCGAATCGATCGTGCGGCCGATGAAGCCGGCTTCGGGCGCGGCTTCCAGCGCCACCACCGGGAATTCCTGGACCACGGTCGTGCCGTCCATCACCTTGACCGTGCCCAGCGGCTGGCCCTGCGCGATCGGGGCGATCAGCGGATCCTTGCGCTCGAGCACCGGCTTCAGGCGCCCGCCCATGCCCTTGGGCACGGTGATCCACTTGGCATCCATCACGCCGATCTTCACGTTCTTGGCCTGGCCCTTGTAGACGTCCGGCGTCTGCAGCACCTGCTGGGCGTCATACAGGCGCAGTGTGTCGAAGAACTGGTAGCCATAGTTCAGGACCTTCAGGCTCTCCTGCGTGCGGATCTGGTCGCTCTTGGTGCCGACGATCACCGACAGCAGGCGGCGGCTTGCCCCCGGCACATCCGGCAGCGGCCGGTTGGCCGAGGTGACCAGGCAGTAGCCGGCCGACTTGGTGTGGCCGGTCTTGCCGCCGTCGACGGTCGGGTCCAGCCACAGCAGGCGGTTGCGGTTGGGCTGCTTGATGTTGTTATAGGTGAATTCCTTCTGCGAATAGAACTTGTAGTCTTGCGGGAAATTCTTGATCAGCGCCGCCGTCAGGATCGAAAGATCACGGGCTGTGGTGTAGTGGTTCGGGTCGGGCAGGCCGGCGGCGTTCATGAAGTGCGTGTTCTTCATGCCCAGGCGCTCGGCTTCGCGGTTCATCAGCATCACGAAGTTGGTCTCGGTGCCGCCCACGGCCTCGGCCAGCACCAGCGCGGCATCATTGCCCGACTGCACGATCAGGCCCTGCAGCAGCTCGCGCACCGAGACCGGTTTGCCGGGCTGCAGGAACATGCGCGACTCGTCGGTCTTGACGGTGCGCACGGTCTCGGTCGGCGTGATCAGCTGGTCGTACTTGAGCTTGCCGTCGCGCACGGCCTCGAAGGCGATGTACGCGGTCATCAGCTTGGTCAGCGAGGCGGGCTCGACGCGCTCGTCCATGTTGCCGCCGCCCAGCACCTGGCCGCTCGTCACGTCGGTCAGCATCCACGCGCGGGCCGTGACCTGCGGCGCCGGGACGGGCTGCGCCAGTGCCGGCGCTGCCGTGGCAAGCACGGCTGCCGCGACCAGTGTCGTCACGGCGGCGGAGGGAAGGACTTGGAAGGAGAAACGGGTCTGCATGGCGGGTCCTGCGATCTGCTTGGTAGACAACGACGCTGCGGCCGGGGGGAGCCCAGCGTCCGGGAAAACAACACTAACGGGTGTTACGGGTGCGGCGCCCAGGCGCCCGAGATCAGCTGCCGGATCAGATGCAGCTTGCGGTGAAAGAAATGGTCCGCGCCGGGGATGACGATCACCGGCAGCTCCTGCGGTCGCGCCCAGTCGAGCACGTCGGCAAGCGGCACCGTATCGTCCTGCTCGCCGTGGATGACGATGGTGTCCGCGGGCACCGTTGCCACGTTCCAGCGCGAGGTGGCGGTGCCGACCAGCGCCAGGCGTTCCGCGGGAGTGCCCGCCTCGGCCAGGCGCCGCGCCACCTGCGAGACGACGAAGCTGCCGAACGAGAAGCCGCCGAGCGCCAGCGGCAGCGTGGCGACCACGGGCGACCATTCGGCCTGCGTGCGCATCCAGTCGAGCACGGCCAGCATGTCGTCCTGTTCGCCGATGCCGTTGTCGTGCGTGCCCTCGGTCTTGCCCACGCCGCGGAAGTTCAGCCGCACCGTCACGTAGCCCAGGCCGACAAAGGTGCGTGCCAGGGTCTGCGCGACCTTGTTGTCCTTGGTGCCGCCGAACAGCGGATGCGGATGGCCGATCAGGGCCAGGCCGCGCGGTGCGCCGTCCGGCAGGTCGACGGAGACGTCGATGTTCCCGGCCGGGCCGGGAATCAGGCGTTCTGCGGTATGCACGTTCATGGAGACAGGAAAGCGATGGCTGGCGGGTTCAGGCGGCGGGCGGATCGACCATCAGCCGCGCGACCGGCTTGCCCTCGATCAGATGGCTCTGGATGATCTCGTCGATGTCCTCGCGGTCGACGAAGGTGTACCAGATGGCCTCGGGGTAGACCACCAGCACCGGACCGAGTTCGCACCGGTCCAGGCAGCCGGCCTTGTTGATGCGCACCCGGCCCTCGCCGTTGATGCCGAGCTCCTTGCAGCGCTTCTTGGCATATTCCTGCATGGCCTTGGCGCCGAAATCGGCGCAGCAGCGTGCGCCGTCCTCGCGCTCGTTGAGGCAGAAGAAAACGTGGTGCTGGTAGTGGCTGCTCATGGATGGGCGCGGTGCCGGGTGCGAGGCGCGGCGGCGTCGCGGCACGGGCGTGGAGTTGCATGACGAGCCGGCATTATACGGCCCGTCGCCGGAGTGCCCGGGAATGCGGTGACGCCGTGCTGCACTGCAGCATGTTTTCCGGATATCTGGACGCCTGTCTGAGCGGATTCCGGGATTGACGACGCCCGGGCCGGGTGCCATCGTAGGCGCGTCAAGCTGGCATCAGGGCTGGCGGGCTGCCAGCGTGGCCATGGAGGACTGGCACAGCCCTTGCACTATAAGCGCCCTGCCACGGAAGTATCGGGGGCGGCCTTCAGGTCACCCTCAAAGCCGAGGCGGGAGAGAAACCACATCAGGGCGGGTCGGACCGGGCGGGTAATGAACGCACGGCCGGTCTGTGACACTCGAGGAAGACATGAAAAAACCGTTCTACAAAATCCTGTACGTACAGGTGCTGGCGGCCATCGCCATCGGGGTGATCCTGGGCCATTTCGAGCCCAAGCTGGCCATCAACATGAAGCCGCTGGGCGACGGCTTCATCCAGTTGATCAAGATGGTGATCGGGCCGATCATCTTCTGTACGGTCGTCTCCGGCATCGCCGGCATGCGCGACATGAAGAAGGTGGGCCGCGTGGGCGGCAAGGCGCTGCTCTACTTCGAGGTCGTCTCCACCTTCGCCCTGGTGATCGGTCTTATGGCCGGCCACATCTTCAATCCGGGCGCCGGCTTCAACGTGGACGTCAACTCCATCGACGCCAAGGCCGTCGCGCAATACGCCGCCAAGGCCCAGTCGGCGAGCACGGTCGAGTTCCTGCTGAACATCATCCCGAGCACGATCGTCGATGCCTTCGCCAAGGGCGACATCCTGCAGATCCTGCTGATCGCGCTGCTCTTCGGCTCCGCCCTGTCGGCCTTGGGTGAGCGCGCGCAGATGGTGACGGACTTCATCGACCAGATCGCCAAGGTGCTGTTCCGCATCGTGCACGTCATCACGCGCGTGGCGCCGATCGGCGCGTTCGGCGCGATGGCCTTCACCATCGGCAAGTACGGCGTGGTGTCGCTGGTGCCGCTGCTCAAGCTGATCGGCACGTTCTACCTGACGGCCATCATCTTCGTGGTGGTGGTGCTGGGCATCATCGCCCGCCTGACCGGCTTCAGCATCTTCCGCTTCGTGGCGTACATCAAGGAAGAGCTGCTGATCGTGCTGGGCACCAGCTCGTCGGAATCGGCGCTGCCGCACCTGATGGAAAAGATGGAGAAGCTGGGCTGCTCGAAGTCGGTGGTGGGCCTCGTCGTCCCGACCGGCTATTCGTTCAACCTGGACGGCACCAACATCTACATGACGATGGCGGTGATCTTCATCTCGCAGGCGCTGAACATCGAACTGACCTGGACCCAGCAACTGACCATCCTGGCGGTGGCGATGCTGACCTCCAAGGGGGCCTCGGGCATCACCGGTGCGGGCTTCATCACGCTGGCGGCGACGCTGGCCGTGGTGCCGACCATCCCGGTGGCGGGCATGGTGCTGATCCTCGGCATCGACCGCTTCATGAGCGAGTGCCGTGCGCTGACCAACATTACCGGCAACGGCGTGGCCTGCGTGGTGATCTCCGCCTGGGAACGCGAGCTGGACCGCACCAAGCTGGCCCGCGTGATGGCGGGCGAGCGCGGCGATACCGTGCCGGCCACCCCGGCAGCCTGATCGGCCTGTGCCGGTGGCGCCCTCGGGGGCGTCGCCGGACGCAAGCGTATGATGGCGGGGCCGCTCCTTCCGGACGGCCCCGCTTTCTTTTGGAAAGTGCAATGCGCCACGGCACCGAGAGGCTGATGGCCGACGCGGCCCCGGAAGGCACGGCCAGTCCGTCCGCCGTTCGCCTGCCGCCGATGTCCGAGCCCGATTTCCCGTTTTCCTCCACCAGCCCGCGCCGCGGGTTCGGGTGGCTGGTGGCGGCCTGCCTGCTGGCGGTGATGGCGCTGGTGTGTACGACCACCTTCGTGGTGACCTGGAACCGCGGCCTGTCGCAGGCGCAGCAGGCCGCAGGCGCCCGCGTCGACCGCTACGCCGCCAACCTCAAGAGCACGCTCGACCGCTATGAGTACCTGCCGGCGCTGGTCGCGCTGCATCCGTTCATCCACGACCTGCTGGCCAACCCGACGCCCGACAACGTCGCGCGCGCCAACCGGTACCTGCGCGAGGTCAACGACCGCGCCCGCGCCACCGCCACCTACGTGATCGCCCCGAACGGCCTGGCCATGGCGGCATCCAACTACAACCTGCCCGACAGCTTTGTCGGCGCCGAATACCTGTTCCGGCCGTATTTCCAGCAGGCGGCCGCCGGACACGTCGGGCGCTTCTACGCCATCGGCATCACGCGCGAGGAGCCCGGCTACTACATCTCGCAGCCGGTGATGCGGGACGGCCGCGTGATCGGCGTGACGGTGGTCAAGCTCAACCTGGAGTGGTTCGGGCGCGCCAGCCACGATGCCTCCGAGCCGGTGATGGTGGCCGACGAGAACGGCGTGATCTTCCTGTCGTCGGTGCCGGCGTGGCAGTACCGCACCGTCGAGCCGTTCACGCCCGAGCTGCAGGCGCAGTTGCAGGCGACCCGTCAGTACTACCGCAAGCAGATCACGCCGCTGCCGCTGCAGCCCGAGATGCCGGCCTTCCTGAAACTGGTCGGGCGCATGCCGGACGGGGCGCGGCTGGTGCGCGTCGGCGATCGCATCAACGCGCCGCACTACCTGCTGGTGTCGCGCGAGCTGGTCGAGCCCGACTGGCAACTGATGTACCTGACGCCCGTCGATCCGGTGATGGGCGCGGCGCGCAGCGCGACGATCGCCGCGGCCTTCGCCTTCGCCTTCGTCTGCCTGCTGCTGTTCTACTGGCGCCAGCGCCGCCTGCGCTTGATGGAAATGCTGGGCAGCCGCCGCCTGCTCGAAGCGGCCTACGATCAGCTGGAGCGACGCGTCGAAGACCGCACCGCCGACCTGATGGCGACCAACGAGCAACTGCAGCACGAGATCGTCGACCGCACCCGCGCCGAAGCCGAGCTGCGTGCCACGCAGGACGAACTCGTGCAGGCCAGCAAGCTCGCTGCCCTGGGCCAGATGGCCGCCGGCATCACGCACGAGCTCAACCAGCCGCTGGCCGCGCTGCGCACCTTCTCCGACAACACGCGCATCCTGCTGGAGCGCGGCCAGCACGGCGCCGCCGCGGACAACCTGCGCGCCATCGCCGATCTGACCGAACGCATGGGCAAGATCACTGCCCAGCTCAAGCTGTTCGCCGGCCGCTCGCGCCGCAAGCACATCGATGTGCAGGTGCGCGTCGCGCTCGACCACGTGCTGGCGCTGCTGCGTCCGCGCCTGGCCGAGGTGGAGGTCGTGCTGCACTGGCGCCTGCCCGAGGCCGAATGCGTGGTGCGCGCAGACGAACTCAAGCTCGAGCAGGTGCTGATCAACCTGATCGGCAACGCGCTCGATGCCATCGCCGCCAACGACCTGTCGCGCCCCGGCCGCATCGACATCGACATCGGCCCGGCCGACGGCGCGCCGGCGCAGTTGTGCATCGTCGTGCGCGACAATGGCCCCGGCATTTCGGCCGATGCCATGCCGCACCTGTTCGAACCGTTCTTCACCACCAAGGAGATCGGTCAGGGCCTCGGCCTGGGACTGGCGATCTCCACCAGCATCGCGCGCGACTTCGGCGGTTCGCTGTCGGCCGCCAATCTGCCGGACGGCGGAGCCCAGTTCATGCTGTCGATGGTGCGCGCCGAGGTGGTGCCGGCCGCGATGTCCTGACCGATTCCTTCCAACCAAACGATCCATGTCCGAAGGCTTGAACGTTCTCTTTATCGAAGACGATCCGCCCGTCCGCCAGGCCACCGCGCAGAGCCTGGAACTGGCCGGGTTCCAAGTGCAGGCGTACAGCAGCGCCGAGGAGGCGGTCGGCCGGATCGATGCCGATTTCCACGGCGTGGTCGTGAGCGACCTGCGCCTGCCGGGCGCGAGCGGGCTCGACGTGCTGGCGCACTGCCAGTCGTTCGGCACCGGCATTCCGGTGGTGCTCGTGACCGGCCATGGCGACATCACGATGGCCGTGCAGGCGATGCGCGACGGCGCGTTCGATTTCATCGAGAAGCCGTTCCCCGCCGAGCGCCTGACCGAGACCGTGCGCCGCGCCGTGGAGCGCCGCGCGCTGGAACTGGAAAACCGCGCCCTGCGCCGCGAGCTGGCGGGGCCGGCAGCGGGCACACGCATCATCGGTCGCTCCCAGGCGATGGCTTCGGTCCGCGCGCTGATCGACAACGTGGCCGCCACCGACGCGCCGGTGCTCATCAACGGCGAGACCGGCACCGGCAAGGAACTGGTCGCGCGCAGCCTGCACACGCTGTCGCCGCGCCACGACAAACCGTTTATCGCGCTGAACTGCGGCGCGGTGCCCGAGCAGATCTTCGAGAGCGAGATGTTCGGCCACGAGGCCGGCGCCTTCACCGGTGCGGGCAAGCGGCGCATCGGCAAGCTCGAGCATGCGTCCGGCGGCACGCTTTTCCTCGATGAGATCGAGAGCATGCCGCTGGCGCTGCAGGTCAAGCTGCTGCGCGTGCTGCAGGAGGGCATGCTGGAGCGCCTGGGCTCGAATGCCTCGGTGCGCATCGACGTGCGCATCGTCGCCGCGGCCAAGGGCGACATGGAGGCGCTGATCGCGGCCGGCGGCTTCCGGCGCGACCTGTACTACCGGCTGAACGTCGTCGCCATCGACCTGCCGCCGCTGCGCGAGCGCCGCGAAGACATCATCCCGCTGTTCGAGCACTTCCTGCTGGAGGCCGCCGTGCGCTATCAGCGTCCCCTGCCGATGCTGTCCGAGCGTCAGCGGCACGAGCTGATGCAATCGAACTGGCCGGGCAACGTGCGCGAACTGCGCAATGCCGCCGATCGCCTGGTGCTGGGTGTCGGCCGTACGCCCGTGGTGTCCGATGCGGCGGAAGACGGCATGCCGCTCAAGGAGCGCATCGAGCGCTACGAGCGCACGGTGATCGCGGAAACGCTGGCGCGCACCGGCGGCTCCGTCCACCAGGCCGCCGATATCCTGCAGGTCGGGCGCGCGACGCTGTACGACAAGATCAAGCGCTACGGCCTATAACCAGCCGTCACGTCGCCGGTCCAAACGAAAACGCCCGGCATCGACCGGGCGTTCCTGTTTCAGCGGGGATCTGTCCGTCAGGCCTGCTTGGCGAGCGTTTCGCGCAGCAGCGTCTCGAACGAAGCCCACTCCGGCTCGCCCACGTAGCGCCTGAGGATGCGGCCATTGCGGTCGACCAGGAAGGTGGTGGGCGTGAGCTGCACGTCGCCGAAGGCGCGCGCCGCTGCACCGTCGGCGTCCATCGCCACCTTGAAGGGCAACTGGCGCGTCTGGCTGTAGTTCATGACGTACATCGGCGGATCGTAGCTCATCGCCACGGCCACGAACTCCAGGCCCTGGCCCTTGAACTTGTTGTACGTCTGGATCATGTTGGGCATTTCCTTGACGCAGGTGGCGCAACTGGTCGCCCAGAAGTTCACCAGGTAGACCTTGCCCTTCAGGTCTTGCGTGGACAGCTTCTGTCCGTCGAGCAGCGTGAAGCTGGCGACCGGCACCTGCTGCGACGGCGAAAACGCGCGCCAGCCGAACCAGCCGGCGGCGGCCAGCGCCAGCACGATCACCGGCAGCAGCCAGCGGCGTGCGCCGGCGGCCGGGGTGGCGGCAGAGGAAGTCAGGGACGAGGCCATGTCGGCAACGCTCCGCGAATCGGGGTGGCAAAAACGTCATTGTAGGCCCGCCGCGCCAGCGCCGCCGACTGGCTGCGACGTTCCGTCCATTGCGACGTCGAGGTCACCTCGCCTCGTTCAGCGCCGTTTCATAGAGCGCCAGGTCGGCCGCGGAAAAGCAGCAGAAGAGGATGTCGTCCAGGTCGCCGCCATGCTCCCGCACCGTGCGCACGGCGATCGGCGCGGCCAGCTGTGGCGGGAAGCCGTAGACGCCCGTGCTGATGCACGGAAAGGCGATGGTGCGCAGGGCATGCTGCTTGGCCAGCTCCAGGCTGTTGCGGTAACAGGCGGCCAGCAGGGCCGCTTCGTCTTGTCGGCCGCCGCGCCAGATGGGGCCGACCGTGTGGATGACGTAGCGCGCAGGCAACAGGAAGCCCGGCGTGATCTTGGCCTGGCCGGTGCGGCAGCCATGCAGGGTGCGGCAGGCCTCCAGCAGCTCCGGCCCGGCGGCGCGGTGGATGGCGCCGTCCACACCGCCACCGCCCAGGAGGGAACTGTTGGCAGCGTTGACGATGGCGTCGCACTCGAGCGTGGTGATGTCGGTACGCAGCGCGCGCAGGGTGACGGTAGGGATCGGCATGGCGCATTTCCGGTCACGGACCGGCCGGTTACGTGGACTCTGTCCGATAATAGTCCGCTTGTGAACCGGTTGAAGCAGCGTGGGAGGCGATGTGACGGTGACGGCGAGGCGACGGTGGAGTGGTGCCCTGGGCGCGTCGGCATGCGCGCTGCTGCTGGCCTGTTCGCCCAGGTACGACTGGCGCACGGTGCAGTCCGCCGACGGCGGCTACAGCGTCGATTACCCGGGCAAGCCGACCGCCGAGGCCCGCCCTGTCACCATCGCCGGTCAGCGGCTGCCGATGACGATGCAGGCCGCCAGCATCGACGGGACGCTGTTCGCCGTGGGGGTGGTGGAGCTGCCCGCGGACGATCCGGTGTGGCGCCAGAACGCTGTTGCCGCGCTGCGTGCCGGGCTCTCCGCCAACCTGCGCGGCCCGGTCGCCACCCGCGATATCGCCGTCAAGAGCGCGGCACAGCCGCCGGTGTCGTTGCCGGCCGTGGAACTGGTGGCGCAGGGGGCGGGCGGCGGCGATCCGGCGCCGCGCCGGCTGACCGCCCGCATCGTCGCTGCCGGCCGGCATGCCTACCAGGCTGTCGTGCTGGAATCGGGGGAGGCTGCGCGTGATACGCGCCAGCAGGAGCAGGTGGATCAGTTCCTGGCCAGCTTCCATCCGTACTGAAATGAACCGCGTCGTGCCAACCGTACGGCACGGGTTGTGCAGCATCGAGAAGCAGGACTGAAGCGGCAGACTTTGCGGCACTGCGGCCGCGACTGTGCCGAACTGGTCAGGCACCTTGTGCAAAGACGGTCAGTTCGGCGCGTCCGCCAGATCGAGGCCGACGCTGGCCTTGCCGCCGCGCGGGATTTCGGTTGTGCGGTAGAAGCCGACACTGAGGCAGACACGGTCGGCCTGGAGGGCATCGGCATACTCGCTCGGGTGCAGCAGGAAGCGTAGCTGTGCGTTGCCCGAAGGCTGGTCGGGGTAGATTCCGATCCGCGCGGCCGAGGCGAGCCGGTTGGCGCGGCTGGGTGCGATGACGTACAGGCCGGCACTGGCATTGCGCGGCGGCTGGTACTGCTCGACCACGAGCACGAGCCGCCTGTCACCGGCCTTGAGCCGCTGGATCTGCTCGGCCGGAAGCTGCCGGCAGATCACGATGGGCTGTTCCGATGTCAGCGTGTGGAATGAAGGGGGCGAGGACATGTCACCTGCCGCCCATGCTGCGGGCGGTGCGCCAAAGCATGCCAGGAGAATCCAGCGAAGGGCGGTACGGAACATCATAGTCCTCGCATGGCGCGCGGCAAGGCCGCACGCCCGAACAACTCCATCAAATGACGGCGACCTCGATCGACTCGGGTGTCACGCTGCCGCTGCTCTCCACGGCGACGCCGGGCTTGGGCACAGCAACCAGGTTGATCGAGAAATTGTCGTCCCGGATATTGAGCGCCTTCAGCGTGTCGGTCAGGTTCACCATGGTCGACGGCAGGGCATGGTGGTCGTGTCCAACCGCGTGCGTCAGGAAGCTGAGCGTGGTGACGAAGTGCGGGTTGGTTTCCGGCACATCGAGACTGGCGTCCGGCAGGTTGACGAAGACCCGGATGCTGATCACGTTCTCGGACATCCTGATGTTCTTGATCAGGGCCACGACTTCGGTGGTCTTGCCGGTATCGGCGTCGGCACTTAGGGCACCCGTTACGGTGCCAGCCTCGAACTGGACAGCGCTGTTGAGCGGTAGGACTGCCGTGGCGGCCGGATGTTCCCCCTTCAGCACGCTGCGCAGCTTCATGTGGTCAGCCAGCTTGACGCTGTCGCCGGTCTTGAACAGGGCCAGCAGGTGCTCGGCGCGGGCGTTGTTCACCACCTTGTTGTCGGCGCGCGGCATGACGTCATAGCGGTAGCCCAGCGCCTCGGTACTCAGCAGGTCGCTCACGCCCTGCGTGTAGTACCGGCCCTGCGGGTCAATGTAGTTGTTGGGGAACTTCATGCCCAGCCACAGCGGGTCGGTCGAGTTCTTGCGGCCCAGCGCATTCCAGGTGGCCCACACCCGGTCGATGTTGCCGTGGTGCATCATGAACACCGGGTCGCGTGGCGAGGCGGCGGTGGGCATGAAGGCGCCGATGTTGTTGTGGACGGTGTTGTGCGGCGTGCGTTCCAGAATGCCCTGCGTGCCGCCGCCCATCGGCACCCATTTGGGGTCGAGGCTGTTCTGGACCAGCGGCGGCTGGACCGAGCGATCCACCGAGCGGCTGGTGCCGAAGACTTCAAAGTTGGTTTCGGCGTAGATCTTGTCCATGACCTCCTTCTGGCCGACGATGGCGTCGGTGAGGGCATAGGGACCGGTCAGATCGTTCCGGTTGGGCACGTAGAGCGGGTTCGGCTTGCCGTTGTAGGTCTTGGCGGTGAAGGCTTCGGGCAGCAGGCGGTCTTCGGTCCAGTTCCAGTACGGCATGGCGAATGACTTGTAGCCGGTGAGCGCAGCCACGGCCCGTTCGTACATCAGCATGAAGCCGCGGTGCCAGGGCAGGAAGTACCAATCGCCGTGCGGGCAGTACTTGAAGCCACCGTTGAGCGAGCCGTGCTGGTTGGCGTAGCCGAGCCAGCTCAGCGGCTGCGTCTGGTTCTTGCTTTTCATGATGCTGACGAACTCGCGGTAGGCCGACAGGTCCGGGTCGTCCAGCTTCATGCCGTGCAGGTTGCGCCGTACCAGCAAGGGGGCCGCATCGGCAGCAATAGCGGAGAGACCGGTCAGCTTGCCCGCGAATACCGTGGCGACACTGGTTCCGGCGATTGCCTTCAGCACCGTTCTACGCACGACCATTGATTTCTCCTGGATGAGTCCGTTGGTGTTGGTGTGGGGCGGCGCAGGAAAGCCAGCCACCCGGAAGCCCGGCGATGCGATGTGCAGCGGGCACTTCAATGTAGAAAAGAAACGTCCGACCGCAAGCGGGGGGCGATGCATCAGTCCGCCTTCACGCCGCGCCGGTACTGGATGGCTTCGCCAATGTGTGCGGTATCGACGGCCGCGTCGCCCGCCAGGTCGGCGATGGTGCGGGCGAGCTTGAGCACGCGCGCATAGGCGCGGGCCGACCAGGAGAAGCGTGTCATCGCCTGGCGCAGCAGGCCGTCGGCGGCCTCGGTGCGCGGGCAATGCAGGTCGATCTCGTGCCCGGCCAGCAATGCGTTGCGCTTGCCCTGGCGTGCCAGTTGCCGCACGTGCGCTGCGGCCACGCGCGCGGCCACGGCGGCGGTCGGCTCGCCGGGCGGGCCATCGAGCAATTCCTCTTGCGATGGCGTCGGCACCTCGATCTGCACGTCGATGCGATCGAGCAGCGGGCCTGAGATGCGGGCCTGATAGCGTTCCACCTGATCCGGCGTGCACCGGCATGTGCGCAACGGATGTCCGCGATAGCCGCACGGGCACGGATTCATGGCGGCGATCAGCTGGAAGCTGGCGGGCAAGTCCGTCTGGTGCGCCGCGCGGGAGATGGTGATATGGCCGGTCTCCAGCGGCTCCCGCAGGACCTCCAGCACGCGGCGTTCGAATTCGGGCAGTTCGTCGAGGAACAGCACGCCCTGGTGCGCCAGTGAGATCTCCCCCGGCCGCGGCGTGTTGCCGCCACCCACCATCGCCACTGCCGACGCGGTGTGATGCGGCGCACGGAATGGCCGCACTTTCCAACGCTGCGCATCGAAGCCGCGCGTGGTCAGGCTCATCACCGCTGCGGCGGAGAGTGCTTCGTCGTCGTCCATGTCAGGTAGCAGGCCGGGGAAGCGCTGGGCCAGCATTGACTTGCCGGTGCCGGGCGGACCGATCATCAGCATCGAATGGCCGCCGGCCGCCGCCACTTCCAGTGCGCGGCGCGCCTGCGGCTGGCCGCGTACGTCGGCCAGGTCGGGATAGCGGGTGCCGGTGCCGACCGGGGCCGGCACTGCCGGTGCCAGCTTGCGGTCGGGCGCGGAAAGGTGGTCGCAGACCTCGATCAGCGTGCGCGCCGGGAGCACCCGGGTGCCGCTGACCAGCGCCGCCTCGGCGGCATTCTCGTCGGGCAGGACAAAGGCGCGGGTGAGCGGTGTGTCGCCGTCGGGCGCTCCCGGATGGCACGACAACGCATACGCCATGGCCAGCGCGCCGCGGATCGGCCGCAGGTCGCCCGATAGGGACAGTTCACCGGCAAACTCGTGCGCGTCCAGGTGCGTCTGCGGAATCTGCCGGCTGGCGGCGAGAATGCCGAGGGCGATCGGCAGGTCGAAGCGGCCCGACTCCTTCGGCAGATCGGCTGGCGCCAGGTTGACGGTGATGCGCCGCGCGGGAAACTCGAATCGGCTGTTCTGGATGGCCGCGCGCACGCGGTCCTTGCTTTCCTTCACCTCCGTGTCCGGCAGGCCGACGATGGTGAAGGACGGCAGTCCGTTGGCCAGATGCACTTCCACCGACACAGCCGGCGCGTCGATGCCGGCCAGTGCGCGCGAGCGCAGGACGGCAAGGCTCATCGGACACGCCTCTCGCGACGGGCAGGGAAATGATGAGCGGCGGTGGGCAGGAGCATGGCGCGGCGGCGTGCAACGGTAGTGGACCGTCACTGTGCCTGCCATTCCCGGTAGATCGTCAGTACGTATCCAAATTTGACGATCGATCGCGCGGCGCCGGGCAATAAAAAGGCCGAGGCATCAGCCCCGGCCGTTCCAGCAAGTCGGCAGGCAGATCGGATCAGGGGAAGGCCGGCATGGCGTGTTCTTCGCCGCTGAAATGGCCTTCCGGATGCGACTTCTGCAGCAGCGCGCGGAGCTCGCTCACGCGCGAGCGCGGCACGTCGACCATCAACAGGATCTGCCCTTCTTCCTCCACCGCCTTCTTGAAGGGTTTGAGCCGGCTGTTCGGGACCGAGCTGCCGATCATGCTCGAGGCCCACGCGCCGAACAGCGCGCCCAGTACGGTTGTGATGCCGATCATGCCCCATTGGGGCCCTTCACCGATCACGGGAAACAGCGCCGCCACGACCCCGGCGATGATGCCCGCGCCGCCGCCGATTACCAGGCCATTCTGCGTGGCGTGGACGATGTCGGAGGTCTGCAGCAGGTTGGCCTCATGCAGGCCGGTGAGGTCGGCGCTTTCGCGCGCGACGAAGTGGATATGGCGCTCGGTGATGCGCGCCAGCAGCAGGTCATTCATGACGCGCCGGGCGCTCGCCACGTCCGGCAGCAGAAAGTAGAGGCGATGTCGCATGATCGTTCTCCCATGGCATCGCTCGGGGCCTACGTCAGGCAGCGAGCGCTCCAGAGCGCCGCTGGCAAAACCCGCCCGGCTGCATGCCGTGCTTTGCGCGGCCGGTCGGCCTTGACTGCCTGCCGGGTTTTGCCAGCGGCCCGTAACGGAGTTCTAGATCAGTTCCGGCAGCCGAACAAGGCGGTTTTCGCTGTGCGCCGCAGCATGGGTGCGGTGGGCGGCACCGCGTTCGGCGACCCGGCTGGGGCCCTGATCAGCGGTCGGTGGAGGCCGCTTCGCCCGTCTTCAACTGCGCTTCGAGCTGGGCCACGCGGGTTTCCAGTTCTTCCAGCCGGGCACGCGTGCGGGCCAGCACCTGGGACTGGACGTCGAATTCCTCGCGCGTGACCAGGTCGAGCTTGGAAAACCCCTGGGTCATCATCGCGCGAACGTTCTTCTCGATATCGGCGGCCGGTGAATTGCGCAGCGCCTCGGACACGCGGTTCTGGAAGTCGGTAAAGAGATCGGTGGGTTTCATGAGGGGTCTCCGAGGATTGTCTGGCTGCGCCAAACCGGTGCATGCACCCGAACTGTGCGGTTGAATTGCCGCGCCATGGTGCGCGCTGCGCCGGCGGCTGCGTGCTTTCGGTGCCGGATTGTAGAAAAGCGGCGACTGTAGCACGCCAATACACGAAATCCCTGCAGCGCTCGCTGCGATGCGGCATCGGTGGCGTGGAAAAAACGGGGTCAGGTTCGGCCCTGTCGCACGTCGCCCCGTGTGCGTCGGAGGGGGCGGGGGATGTAATTCACTCTATCACAGCGCTTCCGGCGCGCCCATGTGCGCGCATGGCGTCGTTGACAAAGCCGCCAGGAATAACCGATGGCGGGGAGCTGGCTGCTCCCGCGGATGCCCGTCCCCATTTTCCGCCGGCCGCCGCGCGGCAGGATCCGGCCGGGCCGATTCTGCCGGAACCGAAGGCATAGCCTAACGGGGCGATGTGGACATGGCATGACAGTTGCAGAATCCCTGCCGTTTTTCTGTCCTTCGTGTTTCATCTGCGCCTTTCTAAAGGGGGGAGAGTCGTTATGAAGAAGTTCGCTTACGCAACTGGCCTGTTGCTGCTGACCGGTGTCGCTGCCGGCGTGGGACAAACCGCATTGGCCCAGACCACGCCCGCAGCAGAGGCACCGGCTGCCGCGTCGGCACCGGCTTCCGCGCTGACGGCCAACGTCACGCTGGCCAGCCAGTACCGCTATCGCGGCCTCATGCAGACCAACAACAAGCCGGCCATCCAGGGCGGCTTCGACTACGCGATTCCGGGCGGCCTGCTGCCCGAGGGCTTCTATGTCGGCAACTGGAACTCGTCGATCAGCTGGCTGAGCGACGCCAATTCCAGCGTCTCGGCGCCGATCGAGATGGACTTCTACGGCGGTTACAAGACCGAGATCGTCAAGGACGTGCCGATCGACGTGGGCGTGCTGCAGTACTACTACCCGGGCAGCTACCCCGAGGGCTTCACCCGCCCGCACACCACCGAAGGCTATGCGCAGATCGGCTACGGTCCGGTCACCTTCAAGTATTCGCACGCGTTCTCCAACCTGTTCGGTTTCGCCGATTCGCACCACAGTCAGTACTTCGACCTGTCGGGCAACTTCGACACCGGCTTCTGGGGCCTGACGCTGAACCTGCACTTCGGCTACCAGGACGTGAAGCACCAGAATCCGCGCGCGTCGTACGCCGACTGGAAGATTGGCGTGACCAAGGATTTCGGCAGCGGCTGGACGGCGTCGCTCGCGTACATCGACACGAACGCATCGCGCCTGGCCTATACCAACTCGCACGGCAATTACATGGGCAAGGCCACGGCGCTGCTGTCGGTCACCAAGACTTTCCAATAACGATCCGAGGCGGCGCCCCCGCGCCGCAATCCGAGGAGGAATCCAGCATGAAACTCATCATGGCCATCATCAAGCCGTTCAAGCTCGACGAGGTCCGCGAGGCACTGTCCCAGGTGGGCGTGTCGGGCATCACGGTGACCGAGGTCAAGGGCTTTGGGCGTCAGAAGGGCCACACGGAGCTGTATCGCGGCGCCGAGTACATCGTCGACTTCCTGCCTAAAGTGAAGATCGAAGTGGCCGTGCCCGACGACGTGCTCGAGCGTGCCGTCGAGGCGATCGAGAAATCCGCGCGTACCGGCAAGATCGGCGACGGCAAAATTTTCGTGGCCGACGTCGAGCAGGTCATCCGCATTCGCACCGGCGAGACCGGCGGCGACGCCCTGTAAGTGCAAACCAGCCAAGGAAGAGGTCAATAAACATGAAAACCTGGTTCACTCGATTTCTGACGGCGGGGGCCGTCGCCGCGGTACTGGCCGGCGCCGTGATTTCCGCGCCGGCCATGGCACAGGACAAGCCGGCCGCATCCGCGCCAGCCGCCGAGGCATCGGCACCCGCCGCCGCTGCCGCTGCCGCGGCTTCCGAGTCGGCCGCTGCATCGTCCGCCGCCGCTGCTCCGGCTGCTGTCGCCACCGCACCCGCGGCTGCTGCCGCGCCGACGGCTGCCACGCCGGTGCCCAACAAGGGCGACACGGCCTGGCTGCTGATCTCGACCGCCTTCGTGATTCTGATGACGCTGCCGGGCCTGGCGCTGTTCTACGGCGGCCTGGTGCGCAAGAAGAACATGCTGTCGATCCTGATGCAATGTACGGGCATCTTCTCACTCATCATGATCCTGTGGGCGGTCTACGGCTACAGCATCGCCTTCACCGAAGGCAACGCCTTCTTCGGCGGGCTCGACCGGCTGTTCCTGAAGGGCCTGACGCCGGATTCGGTTGCCGCCACGTTCAGCAAGGGTGTGGTGGTGCCGGAGTACGCGTACTTCGCCTTCCAGGGTGCGTTTGCCGCGATTACCTGCGCGCTGATCATCGGTGCCTTCGCCGAGCGCGCCAAGTTCTCGGCCGTGCTGGTCTTCGTGGTGCTGTGGTTCACCTTCGCTTATCTGCCGATCGCCCACATGGTCTGGTTCTGGCCGGGTCCGGACGGCTTCACCGATGCCAAGGCGGCCGAGGCGCTGACGGCCAAGGGCGGCTGGCTGTTCCAGAAGGGCGCGCTGGACTTCGCCGGCGGTACCGTGGTGCACATCAACGCCGCCGTGGCGGGCCTGGTGGGCGCGTTCCTGTTCGGCAAGCGGATCGGCTTCGGCCGCGAAGCACTCAAGCCGCACAGCCTCACGCTGACCATGGTCGGTGCCTCGCTGCTGTGGTTCGGCTGGTTCGGCTTCAACGCCGGTTCGGCCCTGGAAGCCAACGGCAGCGCTGCGCTGGCCTTCGTCAACACGCTGCTGGCCACCGCCGCTGCCGTGCTGTCGTGGAGCTTCGGCGAGTGGATCGGCAAGAGCAAGCCGTCGATGCTGGGTGCCGCGTCGGGCGCCGTCGCCGGCCTGGTGGCGATCACCCCGGCGGCCGGTTTCGTCGGCCCGATGGGCGCCATCGCGCTGGGTATCATCGCCGGCCTGCTGTGCCTGTGGGGTGTCAACGGCCTCAAGCGCATGCTCGGCATGGACGACACGCTGGACGTGTTCGGCGTGCACGGCGTGGGCGGTATCCTGGGCGCGCTGCTGACGGGCGTGTTCGCTTCGCCGGGCTTGGGCGGCACGGGCGTCTATGACTACGTTGCCAACAAGGTGGGTGACTACTCGATCGGCAGCCAGCTGTGGATCCAGGCGCAGGGCGTGCTGACCACCATCGTGTGGTCCGCTGTGGTGGCCTTCATCGCCTACAAGATCGTCGACGCGGTCATTGGCCTGCGTGTGCCGGAAGAAGATGAGCGCGAAGGTCTGGACATCACGTCCCACGGCGAAACCGCCTACGAAGACTGAGTGTGTTCCGCCTCGTTTCCGCAAAAGACCCGGCCGCGCGCCGGGTTTTTTGTGGCCGCGTGTCAAACGGGAGCGCCGGCGGGCGGGTTGATCGGCCCGAGCGCCTTAATTCGGATGTTAAAAAGCTTCAATTGCCAGCGGTTATGCGGACGCTTACATTGCAGGCGTGGTTTCCTCCACCTGCAGAACGCTCCCCGTATCTGTCAGGCTATTCCCCAAGCGCGGCAGCCCCGCGCTTTTTTTTTTCTGCGTTTGCCCGAGCATAACCCGGGTTCGCGGTACCCAGGTGTCACATGATTTGACGCCGCCATCCATCCCCCTTGCAGAACGGCCCGCCGGCCGCATATCGATCAACCTCCGCCGTCTGCAAGCAATTGCCCTTTCCTCTACAATCGGAGCGGGCGATAAATTACATCAATAGGAAGGGTATGGTTCCGCACCTGATCACCGCGTTGAAAGGGCCGCTGTTGGAGCTCGAGCAGAAGATTCTCGACGCGACGCCCGCCATCGAACGCTGGTTCCGCCTGGAGTGGCAGGAACATACGCCGCCGTTCTACTGTTCGGTGGACTTGCGCAACGCCGGTTTCAAGCTGGCGCCGGTCGATACCAACCTGTTCCCCGGCGGCTTCAATAACCTCGCGCCCGAGATGCTGCCGCTGGCCGTGCAGGCCGCGATGGCCGCGATCGAGAAGATCTGCCCGGACGCCAAGAATCTGCTGCTGATCCCCGAGCGCCATACGCGCAATATGTTCTACCTGCAGAACGTGGCGCGGCTGTCGCAGATCATGCGCCAGGCCGGCCTGAATGTGCGCCTGGGCTCGCTGTCCGAGGACATCCAGGAGCCCACGCCGATCGACCTGCCCGACGGCCAGCGCCTGGTGGTCGAGCCAATCAAGCGTATCGGCACCAAGGACCGCCGGCTGGGCATGGACGACTTCGATCCGTGCTCGATCCTGCTGAACAACGACCTGTCCGCGGGCGTGCCGCCCATCCTGGAGAACATCAACGAGCAGTACCTGCTGCCGCCGCTGCACGCGGGCTGGTCGCAGCGGCGCAAGTCGAACCATTTCGCCGCCTACGACGAGGTGGCCAAAAAGTTCGCCAAGCTGATCGACATCGATCCGTGGATGGTCAACCCGTACTTCGCCAAGTGCAATGGCATCGACTTCCACGAGCGCACCGGCGAGGATGAACTCGCCCACGCCGTCGAGACCGTGCTCAAGAAGACCGCCAAGAAGTACAAGGAATACGGCATCCACGAGACGCCCTATGCGGTGGTCAAGGCCGACGCCGGCACCTATGGCATGGGCATCATGACCGTGCGCGATCCGTCCGAGGTCCGAGGCCTGAACCGGAAGGAACGCAACAAGATGAGCGTGGTCAAGGAGGGCCTCGAGGTGTCCGAGGTGATCGTGCAGGAGGGCGTGCACACCTTCGAGAAGATCAACGAGGCGGTGGCCGAGCCGGTCGTCTACATGATCGATCGCTATGTGGTCGGCGGGTTCTACCGGGTACACACCGGCCGTGGCATCGATGAAAATCTGAACGCGCCGGGCATGCATTTCGTGCCGCTGCCGTTCGCGTCGAACTCGCTGCCGGACAGCCACGCCAAGCCGGGCGCCGGCGAGCCGAACCGCTTCTACATGTACGGCGTGGTGGCGCGCCTGGCCCTGCTGGCCGCGTCGCTCGAACTCGAGAAGACCGACCCGAACCCGCTGATCTGACCACCGTATACGGTCCCTGGAGCTGCCCATGCGCATTCTCTTCATCGTCGATCCGCTGTCAACGTTCAAGATCTACAAGGATTCCACCTTCGCGATGATGCGCGAGGCGACGGCGCGCGGCTATGCCATCTACACCTGCCTGCAGTCGCAGTTGACGCTGTCGGCCAACGTGGTGGAGACGGTCGCCACGCCCATCGCCCTGACCGGCGACGAGCATGACTGGTATCGCGCCGGCGATCCGCGCCTGCTGCCGCTGACCGGCTTCGACGCGGTGCTGATGCGCAAGGATCCGCCGTTCGACATGGAATACGTCAACAGCACCTGGCTGCTGGAGATCGCCGAGCGGCAGGGCGCGCGCGTGTTCAACAAGCCCCAGTCGATCCGCGACCACTCCGAGAAACTGGCGATCGCGCAGTTCCGGGAGTTCACCGCACCGACCATCGTCACGCGCGATGCCAAGCGCCTGCGCGAATTCCACGCCGAGCAGGGCGATGTCATTTTCAAGCCGCTGGACGGCATGGGCGGAGCCGGCATCTTCCGGATTGGCGCGGACGGCATGAATCTCGGCTCGGTGATCGAGACACTGACCCACAATGGCACGCGCACGGTCATGGCCCAGCAGTACATCCCGGCCATCCGTGACGGTGACAAGCGCATCCTGCTGATCGGCGGTTCCCCGGTACCGCACGCACTGGCGCGCGTGCCGATGGTCGGCGAAGTGCGCGGCAATCTGGCGGCGGGCGGCACCGGCAGGGCGCAGCCGCTGTCCGAGCGGGACCAGGTGATTGCGCATGCACTCGCGCCGGTGCTGTGGCAGCGCGGCCTGCTGCTGGTCGGCCTGGACGTCATCGGCGACTACCTGACCGAGGTCAACGTCACGAGCCCGACCTGTTTCCAGGAGATCACCCAGCAGACCGGCTTCAATGTCGCCGGTATGTTCATCGATGCCCTGGAGCGGGCAGCCGGCAAGGCGAGCGGCGGATTGGGGCGCAAGCTGGCGTAGGTCTCCCACATGGCGGCATCCTCCACTGGGGGGAGGATGCCCGCATCGGTGCACATTTGCCGCAAATGGCCCTGATACAATCGGTCTCATACCGATTCGTTTTTCGACCATGGCAGGGATTCTGATCATCGCCCATGCGCCGCTGGCCAGCGCATTGCGCGATTGCGCAGCACACGTCTATTGCGGTCAGCCCGAGCGGCTGGCAGCGATCGACGTCCTGCCCGATGCGGAGCCGGCAAGCGTGCTTGCCCAGGCGCGCGCTAAGCTCGATGAACTGATCGAGGACAACGGCGCGCTGGTGCTCACCGATATCTTCGGCGCAACGCCCGCCAACATTGCTTCGCGCCTGGCCGACCCGGGCCGCGTGCGCGTGCTGGCCGGCGTCAATCTGCCGATGCTGGTGCGCGCCATCTGCTACCGCGCCGAGAAGCTGGATCAGCTTGCCACCAAGGCCCTGGCCGGTGGCTCGCAAGGCGTACTGCAGGTCGGCTCGACCGCCGTTCAGAATCAGGTTGCAAACCATCCGGACAAATATGCTGCAGAGGGATATCACCATCATCAATAAGCTCGGGCTGCACGCCCGCGCCTCCGCCAAACTCACGCAGCTCGCCAGCAAGTTCGACAGCCAGATCAAGATGTCGCGCAACGGCCGCCAGGTCGACGCCAAGAGCATCATGGGCGTGATGATGCTGGCCGCGGGCATCGGCGCCACCGTCACGCTGGAGATCGAGGGCCCGGACGAGCAGTCCGCCATGGACGGCCTGGTCGCACTGATCAACGATCGCTTCGGCGAAGGCGAGTAAGCGCGCTTCGCATCTTCCCAACGTCCTTTCCGCCGCTCCCATGCCTTTCACCCTGCACGGCATCCCGGTCTCGCGCGGCATCGCCATCGGGCGAGCCCATATGCTGGCGCGTGCGGCGCTGGATGTTTCGCATTACCTCGTCGACGAGGACAGGCTCGATGCCGAGGTGGAGCGCCTGCGCGCCGCCCGTGCCGCGGTGCGCGCCGAGCTGGTCCAGCTCAAGCGCGAACTGCCCGCCGATGCGCCGGAGGAGATGGGGGCCTTCCTCGATGTGCATCGGATGATCCTGGACGATGCGCTGCTGGCACAGGTGCCCGAGACACTGATCCGCCAGCGCCGCTACAACGCAGAGTGGGCACTCACCACGCAGCTCGAAGAGCTGATGCGCCAGTTCGGTGAGATCGAAGACGAATACCTGCGCGAGCGCAAGGCCGACATCGAGCAGGTGGTCGAACGAATACTGAAGGTGCTGGCCGGCGCGCCGGTGCTGGCCCCCGCGCCGGTGGCCGCCGGCGGCGATCCGGACGCCGGCATGATCGTCGTCGCGCACGATATCGCTCCGGCCGACATGCTGCAGTTCCGCGGCCAGACCTTCGCCGGCTTCGTGACGGACCTGGGCGGGCGCACTTCGCACACGGCCATCGTCGCGCGCAGCCTCGACATCCCGGCGGCCGTGGGCGTGCACAACGCCAGCACGCTGATCCGCCAAGACGATCACATCATCATCGACGGCGACAATGGCATTGTCATCGTCGATCCGAGTTCGGCCATCCTCGAGGAATACCGGCACCGCCGCAGCGAAAGCGAACTGCAGAAGAAGCGTCTCGAACGCCTGCGCCATACCCCCACCGTGTCGCTCGACGGTACGCAGATCGACCTGCTCGCCAACATCGAGATGCCCGAGGACGCCGCTGCCGCGCTGGCCGCCGGGGCGGTCGGCGTGGGCCTGTTCCGTTCCGAATTCCTCTTCATGAACCGGCGCGATGCGCTGCCCGATGAGGAGGAGCAGTTCGTCGCCTACCGCACCGCGGTGGAGTCGATGAAGGGGCTGCCGGTCACTATCCGCACCATTGACATCGGCGCCGACAAGCCGCTCGACGTGCGCGACGGCCGCGACGACCAGTTCGAGACCGCGCCCAATCCGGCGCTGGGGCTGCGCGCGATCCGGTGGTCCCTGTCGGAGCCGGCGATGTTTCTGACGCAGTTGCGCGCGCTGCTGCGGGCGTCGGCGTTCGGGCCGGTGAAGATACTCGTGCCGATGCTCGCGCATGCCCGCGAGATCGACCAGACGCTGGAGCTGATCGAGCGCGCCAAAGCCTCGCTCGATGCCGACGGCCTGGCTTACGACCCGACCATCAAGGTCGGCGCCATGATCGAGATTCCGGCGGCGGTGCTGATCCTGCCGGTATTCCTGCGCCGCATGGATTTTCTCTCCATCGGCACCAACGACCTGATCCAGTACACACTCGCCATCGACCGTGCCGACAATGCCGTCGCGCATCTGTACGACCCGCTGCATCCGGCGGTGCTGCAGCTGATTGCGCGCACCATCCAGGAAGGCCATCGTGCCGGCCGTCCGGTGTCGGTGTGCGGCGAGATGGCGGGGGACGCCACCATGACTCGGTTGCTGCTCGGCATGGGGCTGACCGAGTTCTCGATGCAGCCGTCACAGTTGCTGAGCGTCAAGCAGCAGATCCTGCGTGCCGATCGCCCGCGCCTGATGCGCGAGGTCGACCGGCTGCTGCACGCCTGCGAGCCCACCGAGGTCGAGGACGCCCTGGGCGCGTTGGCGCGCGCCTGATCCCTCCGGATCCGTTGTGCCGGCACATCGTCCGTGCCGGCATCTTCCTTTTCCAAGTGATTGAAATAGCACGTCTTTTGGTGGAAAGCGGGCCCTCGTGCACCCGCATGTCCCTACCCACTGCATGGGGTAGAACAAGAATTGTTCTCATTTGCGTTCTCTGTTATTCTGCCCTTGCGGCGTGCCCTGAGCGCTGCTGGAGGGAATCCCGTGTACGTCTGCATCTGCAACCAAGTGACCGACCGCGAAATCCACGGTGCCGCCCGTCTGGGTGTCTCAACGCTGGATGAGCTCGCCGACACGCTGGGCGTGGGCACCTGCTGCGGACAATGCCGGGACTGCGCCAGGCAGGTGCTCGCCGAAGCGGTGAGCTGCATTCCCGTCGATCAAGTCTTGGGCCGTGCAAGCACGCATGCCATAATCGAGCATTGCGACGAGCCCGTCGCCAACGATCAGGCCGTCATGGCCGGCGCGCTGGCTGCCTGATTCTTCCCGCGTTCCTTTTCATCGCCGCGATCTGCCGCCCGGGCGTTGGCCTCGGCGGCATTTGCTGCTTGTCTGGTCAGGCAGAGGGCTCGTCTTGAACGAACGCGTGCGCGTTCTCCACCCGCAGGAGCCCCAAGAATGAAAGGCGATAAGAAGGTCATCCAATATCTGAACGCCCAGCTCAAGAACGAGCTGACCGCCATCAACCAGTACTTCCTCCATGCCCGCATGTATGGCCACTGGGGGCTCAAACGCATCGGGGACCACGAATACAAGGAGTCGATCGGCGAGATGAAGCACGCCGATCGCCTGATCGAACGCATCCTGATGCTTGACGGCCTGCCCAACCTGCAGGATCTCGGCAAGCTGCTGATCGGTCAGGACACCAAGGAAATACTCGAGTGCGACCTCAAGCTGGAAAAGGCGGCGCACGGCACCGTGGTTGAAGCGATTGCCTATTGCGAAGAGGTCAAGGACTACGTCAGCCGTGAACTCTTCGTCGAGATCCTGGACGACACCGAAGAGCACATCGACTGGCTGGAGACGCAGTTGGATCTGATCGAGAAGGTCGGCATCCAGAACTACCTGCAATCGCAGATGGAGCCGGAAGGCGAGTAACGCTGCCCGATAGGCGAGCAAAAAAGGAGGCCGTGGCCTCCTCAGATTGCTGACAAAGGCCTCGCCCCCGGCGAGGCCTTTCCTTTGTATTTAATAGCGGGATGCTCAAGACACCGACACCCGCGCAGCACGAACTCGAGATGGTGACGCTCGAGGAGCTTGTGCCGAAGGACCATCTGCTGCGCAAGATCGACGCGGCGGTGGATTTCGAATTCATCCGCGCCAAGGTCGCGCACCTGTACTGCGCCGACAACGGCCGCCCGGCACTCGATCCGGTAGTGATGTTCAAGCTGCTGTTCATCGGCTACCTGTTTGGGGTGCGCAGCGAGCGCCAGCTCATGCGCGAGGTGCAGGTCAACGTCGCCTATCGCTGGTTCGCCCGCTTCCGCCTGACCGACCGCGTGCCCGATGCTTCCACCTTCTCGCAGAACCGGCGCCGGCGCTACACCGACACCACGGTCTATCAGGAGATCTTCGACGAGATCGTGCGCCAGGCGATGGGGCACGGCATGGTCGACGGCCGGGTGCTCTATACCGACAGCACGCACCTCAAAGCCAACGCCAACAAGAACAAGTACGACGTGGTGAAGGTGGCGCAGACGCCTTCTGCCTACCTGGCCGAACTGGATGCGGCGGTCGATGCGGACCGGGTCGCGCACGGCAAGAAGCCGCTGCCGCGCGATGACGGTGACGGCGGGGCGCCCGGCGGCAAGCCCGAGGAGAAGGACATCAAGCGCAGCCGCACCGACCCGGACAGTGGCTACATGGTGCGCGACGACAAGCCCCGTGGGTTCTTCTACCTGGACCACCGCACGGTCGATGCCAAGCACGCGATCATCACCGACACGCACGTCACCCCGGCCTCGGTGCACGACAGCCAACCGTATCTGGAGCGGCTGGACCGCCAGCGCGAGTGTTTCGGCTTTGCGGTGCAGGCGGTGGGGCTGGATGCCGGATACTTCATTCCCGCTGTCTGCAAGGGGCTGGAGGATCGCCAGATTGCCGGGGTGATGGGCTACCGCACGCCGAATCACAAGCCGGGCACGTTCTACAAACGGCAATACGAGTACGACCGCTATCGCAACGAGTATGTCTGCCCGGCCGGCCAGGCGCTGCCGTACAGCACGACCAACCGCAGCGGCTATCGCGAATACAAGTCCGACCCCAGCATCTGCCGGAGCTGTGCGATGCGCACGCAGTGCACGAACAGCGCCAACGCGGTGAAGGTGGTGACGCGCCACGTTTGGGAGTGGGCCAAGGAGCGGGTTGACGCCAGGCGGCTGACCGAATGGGGCAAGCGCCTGTATGCCCGGCGCAAAGAGACGGTGGAGCGCAGCTTCGCCGATGCCAAGCAATTGCACGGACATCGCTACGCGCGCATGCGGGGGCTGCGCCGCGTGGCCGAGCAGTGCCTGCTGGCGGCTGCGGCACAGAACATCAAGAAGATCGCGCTGCTGCTGGCGCGCATGCGGGCGCTTTTACGCCACTTCTGCAGCCCTCGCGCACCTATGCGCCGGCTCGTCGCCCACTTCTCGACCCCTTCGGGTCGATTCGGCTGCCGCCGACCCAAAATCCGCTTCGCATAAAAGACAAAACCCCACACTCCGAAAAATGTGGGGTTCGTCAGCAATCTGAGGAGGCCGTGGCCTCCTTTTCTTTTGCGCCGACGAGCGCGATCAGTGAGCGTTGCCGCAGACGGGGCAGGACGGCTGCCTGGCCACGCGCATCGTCGTCCATTCCATGGCCAGGCCGTCGAGCATCAGCAGGCGCCCGGCGAGCGACCGTCCGATGCCCGCCGCCAGCTTGAGCGCTTCCGCCGCCTGCACCGTCCCGACCATGCCGACCAGCGGCGCGAACACGCCCATGGTCGCGCAAGCGACATCCGGTGCGGGCTCGTCGGGCGGGAACAGGCAGGCGTAGCAGGGGCCGCCGGCGCGGCTGTCGAACACGCTGATCTGTCCGTCGAAGCGGATGGCCGCGCCCGACACCAGCGGCACCCCCGCCTGTACGCACGCTTGGTTCGCGGCCTGGCGGGTGGCGAAGTTGTCGGAGCAGTCCAGTACTACCGTCACGCCATCCAGCAGCGCACCGATGCCGTCCGCATCGAGCCGCTGCCGCACTGTACGGACACGCACCTCCGGATTCAGCCGCGCGATCGCTTGCCGCGCCGATTCGACTTTGGGGTGGCCGACCGACTCGGTGGTGTGGATGATCTGGCGCTGCAGATTGGTCAGGTCGACACTGTCGTCGTCGACGATCGTGAGGGTGCCGATGCCCGCTGCGGCCAGGTAGGGCAGGGCCGCGGCCCCCAGGCCGCCGGCACCGATCACCAGTGCATGCGCGGCAAGCAGCCGCGACTGCCCTTCGATGCCGATCTCGTCGAGCAGGATATGGCGGGAGTAGCGCAGCAGTTGGTCGTCGTTCATGGCGCGTCGGGAATGAAAAAGGCCGTGCGGTGCACGGCCTTGCCGGTTTTGCCGGTCCTGGCGGATGGGGTTACCGTGCTCCGGTGGGTTCCGGTGCCGGAATCACGCCGCTGGCCGGGCCCGAGGGCGGGTTCGGCGCGGTCGGTTCGGATGCCGGCGCGGACTTGCCCTTGAGCAGCTTGGCCGGCGCACTCGACTCCTTCGCGGCCGGCGATTTCTGCGCCTTGTCCGGTGCAGCCGCCACGGCTTCCAGTACCGACTTGGAGCGCTTGACCGGCTGGCCCTTCAGTTCGGCGATGGCCTGCTGCAGCATGAAGTCGTCGGCCGAACCGAATTCGATCGGCTTCTTGTTGCGCTCCTTCTCGCGCTGCTCGGGCGTCTTCTTGGCGTTTTCTTCTTCCAGGCGGCGCAGTTCCTCGATGCGGCGCTTCTCGCGATCGGTCATCTCCGGCTCTTCCGACTCCTGCTTGTTGTGCAGGTGGCGTTCGGTATCGATCTCGCGGGTGATCAGCGCGTCGTCCGGATCGCCTTCGGGGGTCTGGTCGACCGGCACGTCCGGGCGGATGCCCTTGGCCTGGATCGATTTGCCCGACGGCGTGTAGTAGTACGCGATGGTCAGCTTGATGCCGGTGTCGTTCGACAGCGGGCGCACCGTCTGCACCGAGCCCTTGCCGAAGGTGGTCTTGCCCATCGTCTTGGCGCGGTGATGGTCCTGCAGCGCACCGGCCACGATCTCTGAGGCCGAGGCGGTGTAGGCGTTGGTCAGCACCACGATCGGCACGGTCTTGAACTCGGGGTCCAGGTTCACCAGCGGATCGGTGTCGAAATTGCTCAAGCGGTAGTTGGAGAAGTTCGCCTTGTACACGCGCTTGGCGTCCGGCACCTGGCCGTTGGTCGAGACCACCGTCACATCCGGCGGCAGGAACGCGGCCGACACGCCCACGGCTGCCTGCAACACGCCGCCGCCGTTGTTGCGCAGATCGAGGATCACGCCCTTGAGGTGCGCGTCCTGGCGAGCCAGGTCGTTCAGCTTCTTGGCCAGGTCCGGCACCGTGCGTTCCTGGAAGCTGGTGATGCGCACCCAGGCGATGCCGTCGCCCAGCAGCTTGGCCTTGACCGACTGCACCTGGATCTCGGCGCGCGTGATGGTGAGCGGGAAGGTGCGCTCTTCCTTCTTGCGGTAGATGGTCAGTGTGACCTTGGTGCCCGGGGCGCCGCGCATGCGCTTGACTGCCTGCTCCAGCGGCATGCCGCGCACGGGTTTGTCGTCGATGCGGGTGATCAGGTCACCCGGCTGGACACCGGCGCGGAAGGCCGGCGTGTCTTCAATCGGGTTGATGACCTTGACCAGGCCTTCTTCCTGCGAGATCTCGATACCCAGCCCGGCGAAGCGGCCCTGGGTGCCTTCCTGCAGTTCCTGGAAATCCTTCTTGTCGAGGTAGGCCGAGTGCGGGTCGAGGCTGGCGACCATGCCCTTGATGGCTTCGGTCAGCAGCTTGTCGTCGTCCACCGGCTCGACGTATTCGCGCTTGATCTGGCCAAAGATGTCGGCCATCAGCCGGAGCTTTTCCAGCGGCAGCGGCCCGACCGTCGCGTTTTGCGCGGTGGCGGAAAGCTGGAGCGTCGCCAGTACCCCGGTCACGAGGCCGATGGCGATCAGGCTGATGTTCTTGAGCGAAGTTCGCATGAGTCGAGGACGGACGTTGGGACAGTAGGAATAGATAAACATGGCCCGGGACCGCTGGCGCTTGTCCCGGGCTGGCGTTTCGACAGTATAAAGGCGTTGGAAGTGCCCTGTGCCGTTGCGCCCGGTGGTTACGGTTTATTTCGCCTTGCCCTGGCTGGCCACGGCGGCGAGCGACGCGGCGATCGCTTCCTGGTCGCCGAGGTAGTAGTGGCGGATGGGCTTCAGGTTGGCGTCCAGCTCATAGACGAGCGGGGTGCCGTTGGGGATGTTCAGGCTGACGATGTCGTCGTCCGAGATGTTGTCCAGGTACTTCACCAGGGCGCGGATGCTGTTGCCGTGCGCGGCGATCACGACGCGCTTGCCGCTCTTGATGTCAGGGGCGATCGAGGTTTCCCACAGCGGCAGCACGCGTGCCACGGTGTCCTTCAGGCATTCGGTGAGCGGCACCTGTTCGCGCGACAGGCCCGCATAGCGCGGGTCGCCGTACGCGTCGCGCTCGTCGCCGGCCTCCAGCGCGGGCGGCGGGGTGTCGTAGCTGCGGCGCCAGACCAGCACCTGCTCGTCGCCGTACTGGGCGGCGGTCTCGCCCTTGTTCAGACCCGACAGGCCGCCGTAGTGGCGTTCGTTCAGTCGCCATTCGGTGCGGGTCGGGATCCACATCAGGTCCATTTCATCCTGCACGTGCCACAGCGTGCGGATGGCGCGCTTGAGCACCGAGGTGTAGGCCAGGTCGAAGGTGAAGCCGGCTTCGCGCAGCAGGCGGCCGCCCTGACGGGCCTGGGCGAGGCCAGTGTCGGTCAGGTCGACGTCGACCCAGCCGGTGAAGCGGTTTTCGAGGTTCCAGGTCGATTCGCCGTGGCGGATGAGGACGAGCTTATGCATGACTGCCATGATGAGAGGTAAGAAAACCAGCGTGCGGGCCGGATGCGCGTTGCGTCATCGCGCGGCCGCCGAAACCGGCTATTTTATAATGCCGCCGGCACCGTGCCCCCGAATCGTTCGGATGGCGTTGCGGTATCCGCCGATTTGGCCGCCAGCCTACCTTCCAGGAACCCTACCGTGAAGTTCTTCGCCGATTACAACAATCTCGCCCTGCTTGCCGTTGCTGTCGTTTCGGGTCTGCTGCTGGTCTGGCCAGCGATCCAGCGCCTCATCGCCGGTGGTGGTGGCGCCCAGGTGAGCGCTTCGGCCGCCACCCAGCTGATCAATCGCCGCAATGCCGTGGTGGTCGATGTGCGCGAAGCGGCCGAATATGCCGCCGGCCATCTGCCGCAGGCCAAGCATGCGCCGCTTGGCGACCTGGCGGGCAAGGCCGCCGGCCTTGCAAAGAACAAAGAGATCCCCATCATCCTCGTATGCCAGACCGGCCAGCGCGCCGGGCGGGCCCAAGCAGTGTTGAAGCAGGCCGGTTACAGTGAGGTCTATTCGCTCGAGGGCGGATTGGCCGCCTGGCAGCAGGCCGGCCTGCCGATCGTCAAATAACGAGGTTTTTCCATGGTCCATGTCGTCATGTACAGCACGACCGTCTGCCCCTATTGCGTGGCAGCGGAGAAGCTCCTGAAGCAGCGCGGTGTCGCGCATATCGAAAAGATCCTGATCGACCGCGAGCCCGGCCGGCGCGAAGAGATGATGGTGCGCACCAACCGCCGTACCGTGCCGCAGATCTACATCGACGATCGCCATATCGGCGGCTTTGACGATCTCTCCGCGCTCGATCGGGAGGGGGGGCTGGAACCGCTGCTGGCGGCCTGATGGCACCTGCGAAAACGCCCGGCTCCGGCCGGGCGTTGTTCTTTTGGGCTGGCTCCGATGGCGCGCCAGACGCCGTCATGTACCATACGCGTCTTGCGCGCCGGGCGGGGTCCGGCAAGCACAGTACCCATACCCATTTCGAAGGCGAGTCATGAGCGACCAGCAACAGCAGCAACCGGGCCAGGACGGCCAGCCGTTCTTCAATATCCAGCGCATCTACCTGAAGGATCTGTCGCTGGAGCAGCCGAACTCGCCGCACATCTTCCTGGAACAGGAGCAGCCGACGGTGGAGGTGCAGGTCGACGTGGCCGCCACGCAACTGGCCGAGGGCGTGTTCGAAGTCACGGTGATCGGCACGGTCACCACCAAGGTCAATGACAAGGTCGCGTTCCTGGTGGAAGCCAAGCAGGCCGGCATCTTCGACATCCGCAACGTGCCGGCCGATCAGATGGACCCGCTGCTGGGCATCGCCTGCCCGACCATCGTGTACCCGTACCTGCGCTCGAACATCGCCGACACCATCGGCCGTGCCGGCTTCCAGCCGATCCACCTGGCCGAGATCAACTTCCAGGGACTGTACGAGCAGCGTTTGGCTGCCGCCATGGAGCAGGCTCAGGTCGCCGGCGGCAACAGCGGCATCGTGATGCCGGACGGCTCCAAGGCCACCCACTGAGTACGACGGCGCATCGCGCCTGACGCCCGCGCCGGCCGATTGCTCGCGCGGGCATTTTTTTGCCTGACTGACTCACTCTTCAAGCTCATGCGGATTTCCGTTCTGGGCGCGGGTGCCTGGGGCACGGCCCTGGCCAGCCACGCCGCGCAATCGCACGATGTCGTGCTGTGGGGCCGCGATGCGACGCTGGTTGCGCAGATGGCGGCGACACGCGTCAACGAGCGCTATCTGCCGGGCATCCGGCTGCACGCATCGCTGCGTTTCGAGGCGGATGTGCCGGCTGCACTCGATCATGCCGTCGGGGAGGACGCGCTGGTTGTGATCGCCTCACCGGTCGCGGGGCTGGCCGACGTGACGCGCGCGGTGGCTGCGCATGGCGGCGTGCGCAACGTGATCTGGCTGTGCAAGGGCTTCGATCCCGAGTCCGGCGCGCTGCCGCATGCCATCGTGGCCGGCGTGCTGGCGCAGGCCGGACGCGCCGATCTGGCCACCGGTGCGCTGTCCGGCCCGAGCTTTGCCAAGGAAGTTGCGCAGGGACTGCCGTGCGCGATGACGGTGGCGTCGGCCAGTGCTGCGCTGTGTGCGCTCACCCAGCGCGCTTTCCACCACCACGCGATGCGCGTCTACGCGAGCGACGACCTCGTCGGCGTGGAAGTGGGCGGCGCGGTGAAGAACGTACTGGCCATCGCGACCGGTGCGGCGGATGGCCTGGGCCTGGGCCTCAACGCGCGCGCCGCGCTGGTGACGCGTGGCCTGGCCGAGATGACGCGGCTGGGTATGGCGCTGGGCGGCCGGCCCGAGACGTTCATGGGCCTGACCGGCATGGGCGATCTGCTGTTGACCGCTACCGGCGATCTCTCCCGCAACCGCACCGTCGGCATGCAGCTCGCGCAGGGCCGCTCGCTGGACGAAGTCCTCACGCACCTCGGCCACGTTGCCGAGGGGGTGCGCTGCGCGCGGGCGGTGGCGGCACTGGCACGCGCCAAGGGCGTCGACATGCCGATCACCTTTGCCGTGTGCGAAGTCCTGTTCGAGGGGCTGGCGCCGTCGCGTGCCGTCGATCGCCTGCTGCAGCGCGACGCCAAGGCCGAATCCGCGCGCTGACCGGGGCCGGCGCGCTCGCTCAGGCGCCGCCCCCGAAGCCGTTCTGCCGCCACGCCTCGAATACCACCACGGCCACCGTGTTCGACAGGTTGAGGCTGCGGTTGTTGGGGCGCATCGGCAGGCGGATGCGTTGCGATGGCGGAAACCACTCGCGCCGTTCCTCCGACAGGCCCCGCGTTTCCGATCCGAACACGAACCAGTCGCCAGGCTGGAATGCCAAGCCCGCGAACGGCGTCGAGCCGCGCGTGGTGAGGGCGAACATCCGCGCGGGATCGGGCTGCGCGTCGCGCAGGAAGGCTTCCCAGTCCGCATGCACGCGCATCGTCGCGTATTCGTGATAGTCCAGTCCGGCGCGGCGCATGCGCGCGTCCTCGAGCGGAAAGCCGAGTGGTTCGATCAGGTGCAGCTGCGCGCCGGTGTTGGCGCACAGGCGGATCACATTGCCCGTGTTGGGCGGAATTTCGGGTTCGACGAGAACGACGTTGAACATGGTGGCAGACCGGGCAATACCGGTGGTGAGCTTATCGGCATCGGCAAGGGTTGTCACCTTGCTACACGGCGCACGACACAATGACGCAGAAGCATATTGCTAGGGCGTGCGCAAGGCGATGCAATTGGTCACCCGCGCCGCGCCCGCGCGCTTGAGCTGCGTGGCGATCTCGCTTAGCGTGGCGCCGGTGGTCATCACATCATCGACCACGCCGACATGTCGGCCTGCGACGCGTGCCGGATCCGGCACGTCGAACGCACCCTGGAGGTTGGCGAGGCGTTCGTCGCGGTCCAGCGTCGACTGGGCGGGGTTGTCGCGCAGCCGGCGCAGCCCGTCCGGAACCGCCGGGATGCCGAGCCGTGGGCCCAGCCGCCGTGCCACTTCCCACGCCTGGTTGTAGCCGCGCGTGCGCAATCGCGGCATGGAGAGCGGCACGGGCAGGATCAGCTCCGGCAGCGTACCCGGTGCAGCGAGCAGCGCGTCGGCGAGCCGCTCGGCCAGCCATGCGGCCAGCGGCAGTTGTGCGCCGAATTTCAAGCCGGTGACCAGATGATCCAGCGGCCAGGCGTAGTCGGCGATGACGACGGTGGCATCGAAATCCGGCGCACCGGCCAGGCAGGCCCGACAATGGCGCGCCGGATGCCGCCGGTCGAGCGGCCTGGCGCACTGTCGGCAGCGGCGCCGTTCCAGCAACGCGGCCATGTCCGCGACGCAGCCCGCGCAGACGAGGTCATGCTGGACCGCGCCGCACAGTGCGCAGGCGCACGGCAGCAGGTGGCGCAAGCCGGCAGCGAGTCGGTGCAACAGGAGCGGGACGGGCATAGCAAAAAGCCCCATCGAAACCGATCGGTGCGCGTTGCGCCATCGGACGGCGCCCCGAAATGGCCCGCCGGTATACTGGGCGGCCGCAGCCTTGCCTCGTCTTTCCTTTCCGATGCCCGATTCCGTACTTGCCCGTCCCGCCGCCTTGCGGCGTGCCTTCGATCGCCGCGCCGCACGCTTTGCCGCGGTGGATTTCCTGCTGCGCGAGGTGGGGCAACGGATGCAGGACAGGCTGTCGTACATCAAGTTGACGCCCGCCCGTGCGCTGGACCTGGGCTGTGGTCTCGGCCAGGGACTGGCGGTACTGCGCGCGCAATATCCCGACGCGCAGATCTGCGGGCTGGACTGGTCGGCCGCCATGCTGGCCCGTGCCCGCCAGCTTGATCCGCAGCGCAGCGATGCCGGCTGGCTGGGCCGGCTGCTGAAGAAGCGGCCGGTGTTCGATTTCGCCCAGGCGGATTTTCGCGCATTGCCGTTCGCCGATGCTTCGTTCGATCTGCTGTGGTCCAATCTGGCGCTGCACTGGGATCCGTCGCCGCACCGGATTTTTCCCGAATGGCACCGCGTGACGGCCGAGGGTGGCCTGCTGATGTTCAGCCTGTTCGGCCCCGATACCTTGCGCGAATTGCGCAGCGCGCTGGCCGGCATCGATACGCGCGTCCATACGCTGCGATTTGTCGACATGCATGACATTGGCGACATGCTGGTGCACAGCCACTGGTCCACACCGGTGATGGACATGGAGCAGATCACCATCACGTACGAGTCGCCCCAGGCCTTGCTGGCGGATGTGCATCTGCTGGGCGGCATGGCCGGTCTGGAGGACGGCGACGGCCGCGCACTGTCGGGCCAGGGTCTGCACACGCCGCGCTGGCGCCAGCACCTGTTCGATGCGCTCGATGCCCAGCGCAATCCCGACGGCCTGATCCCGCTCACGTTCGAAGTCGTTTATGGCCACGCGTGGAAGCTGGCGCCTACCGCGAGACAGGCGCTGGACGAGCAGGGCCGGACGATGATCCCGATCGATCGGATCGGACGCAAGCCGCGCGCCTGAGGTCGGCCGGGGCACGCCCCTTGTCAAGCCGGGACTTGCATCAGGCGCCTTGCCTTGTTTTGGGGCCAATGACGGCCCTATAATGCGCCAGTTTGTCGCAGCAGTCCCCCAAAGGCCTTCCCGTTTTTTGCCACGGGCGAACCGACCGGGTATGCATCCGAGGCAGGAGTGGTTCAATGCACGACATTGGAATCGCGCTCCACCCAGCATGCGGCGCATCCAGCATCCCGGAACCGCCGCGGAAGATCTGGCTCCTGAAGCGAAACTGCTCGCTTTCACCCCGCCAGGTCGGCTGGTTCTACCTCTCGATTGTCATCCTCTCGTTCGTGATCGCTTCGTTCTTTGCGTGGCAAGGGGCGTGGTTCGTGCTGCCTTTCTCGGGGCTGGAAGTCGCAGCCCTCGGATGGGCGTTGAAGTACTATGCCCTGCACACCTCCGATTACGAGCGCATCGAGTTGGATGACGATGTGCTGGTGATCGAACAGGTTTTCGCCAACCAGCGGGTACGCCACGTGTTCAACCCGCGCTGGGTGCGCGTGGAATTGGGAGAGCCGTTGCGGGAGCAGGTCGCGCTCTGTTCGAGCGGGCGCGTCGTGCGGGTAGGGCGGTTTCTTGACCCTGCCGGTCGTCGCCGGCTGGCGGATGAGCTTTCCCGGTGTTTGGAGCGCGGGCAACCGACCCATGTTCCATGAGCCGCGCACCGGGCCAGAGTGGAATCTGTAAATTGGGTAGACAAAAAATGAAAATGTTCGATAAGACATTGGCAGGTTTGCTGGCGGCAGGCTCCCTCCTCGCCCTCGGTCAAACGGCCCTGGCAGTGGAAGACATGCCGGGCGGCCCCGCGGTGCGGCAGCTGAATCTTGCCCCTCCGGTCACCAAGATCGCGGCGGAGATCCACTGGCTGCATTACATGATGCTGATCATCTGCATCGTGATCTTCGTCGGTGTGTTCGGGGTGATGTTCTACTCGATTTTCAAGCACCGCAAATCGCTGGGCCACAAGCCGGCGACTTTCCACGAAAGCACCACCGTCGAAATCATCTGGACCATCGTGCCGTTCCTGATCGTGATCGGGATGGCGTTGCCGGCCACCCGGGCCGTGGTCGCGATGAAGGACACCACCAATTCCGATCTCACCATCAAGGCCACCGGCTACCAGTGGAAGTGGGGCTACGACTATCTGAAGGGCGAAGGCGAGGGCATCTCGTTCCTATCCACCCTCACCACCCCGCGCGACCAGATCGATAACCTGGCGCCGAAGAGCGACACTTACCTCGTCGAGGTCGACAACGAGCTGGTCGTCCCGGTCAACCGCAAGGTGCGCATCGTCACCACCGCCAACGATGTGATCCACTCCTGGATGATCCCGGCCTTCGGCGTCAAGCAGGATGCCATCCCGGGCTTCGTGCGCGACACGTGGTTCAAGGCCGAGAAGGTCGGCGTGTACCGCGGCCAGTGCGCCGAGCTGTGCGGCAAGGAACATGCCTTCATGCCGATCGTCGTGCGCGTGCTGTCCGACGGCGATTACACCAAGTGGGTCGACGGCAAGAAGAAGGAGATGGCCGCCAAGGCCGATGACCCGAACAAGACCTACACGCTGGATGAACTGAAGACGCGCGGCGAGAAGGTCTACACCGCCAACTGCGCGGTCTGCCACCAGCCGAACGGCAAGGGCGGCGGTCCGTTCCCGGCGCTGGACGGCTCCAAGATCGCGAACGGCCCGCTGGCCGACCACGTGGGCATCGTGTTGCACGGCAAGGGCGCCATGCCGCCCTGGGCCTCGGCGCTCAACGACGTGGAGATCGCATCCGTCATCACCTACGAACGGAACAACTGGGGCAATCACACCAACGACGTGCTGCAACCGACCCAGGTGAAGGAGGCGCGCGGCGGCAAGATGCCCGAAGGGGGCGGTGCCGGCAAGACGGCGGGCGCGGAAGCGGCGAAGACCGCTGCCCAGCAGGCCAGCCTCGCGGCGGCCGGCCGCACCGCCGGCTGACCCACCGCCTGCCTGACAAAACGACACCAAGGAGTTTTGCGATGAGCACTGCGATTACGCACCCGCAAGATCACGCGCACGGTCACGGAGACGACCACGCGCACGACCATCCACATGGCTGGCGCCGTTGGCTGTTCGCGACCAACCACAAGGACATCGGCACGCTGTACCTGCTGTTCTCTTTCGCGATGCTGCTCTCGGGCGGCACGCTGGCATTGCTGATCCGCCTGGAGCTGTTCGAGCCGGGCCTGCAGTTCTTCCACCCGGAGCTGTTCAACCAGTTCACCACGCTGCATGGCCTGGTCATGGTGTTCGGCGCGATCATGCCGGCCTTCGTCGGCTTCGCGAACTGGATGATTCCGCTGCAGGTCGGTGCGTCCGACATGGCCTTTGCGCGGATGAACAACTTCAGCTTCTGGCTGCTGCCGCCCGCGGCCATCCTGCTGGTCGGTTCGTTCTTCGTGCCGGGCGGCGCCACCGCCGCCGGCTGGACGCTCTATGCGCCGCTGTCGGTGCAGATGGGTCCGGGCATGGACATGGCGATCTTCGCGGTGCACATCATGGGCGCCTCGTCGATCATGGGCTCGATCAACATCATCGTGACCATCCTGAACATGCGCGCCCCCGGCATGACGCTGATGAAGATGCCGATGTTCTGCTGGACGTGGCTGATCACGGCCTACCTGCTGATCGCCGTGATGCCGGTGCTGGCGGGCGCGATCACCATGGTGTTGACCGACCGCCACTTCGGCACGAGCTTCTTCTCGGCGGCCGGCGGTGGTGATCCGGTGATGTACCAGCACATCTTCTGGTTCTTCGGGCACCCCGAGGTCTACATCATGATCTTGCCGGCGTTCGGCATCATCAGCCAGATCGTGCCGGCCTTCGCGCGCAAGCCGCTGTTCGGCTACAGCTCGATGGTGTACGCCACCGCCTCGATCGCCATCCTGTCGTTCATCGTGTGGGCGCACCACATGTTCACGACCGGCATGCCCGTCACCGGCCAGCTGTTCTTCATGTACGCGACCATGCTGATCGCGGTGCCGACCGGCGTGAAGATCTTCAACTGGATCGCCACCATGTGGCGCGGCTCGATGACGTTCGAGACGCCGATGCTGTTCGCGCTCGGCTTCATCTTCGTGTTCACCATCGGCGGGTTCACGGGGCTGATCCTGGCCGTCGCGCCGATCGACATCCAACTGCAGGACACCTATTACGTGGTGGCGCATTTCCACTACGTGCTGGTGGCGGGGTCGCTGTTCGCGCTGTTCGCGGGCTTCTACTACTGGGGGCCGAAGTGGTCGGGCTACATGTACAACGAGACGCGCGGCCAGATCCACTTCTGGGGGTCGATGATCTTCTTTAACCTCACCTTCTTCCCGATGCACTTCCTGGGCCTGGCCGGCATGCCGCGCCGCTATGCGGACTACCCGCAGCAGTTCGCCGACTTCAACGCGATCGCGTCGATCGGTGCGCTGGGCTTCGGCCTGATGCAAGTGTATTTCTTCTTCTGCGTGGTGCTGCCGTCGTACCGCGGCGGCGAGAAGGCCATCGACAAGCCGTGGGAAGGCGCCGAGGGCCTGGAGTGGACCGTGCCCTCGCCGGCGCCGTTCCACACCTTTGAAGAACCGCCCCACGTGAGGTGATGCAGGTATCGCGGAGCGGGCTGCCGCCGGCTCCGCGAGCCCTCAGATGACCATGACGAATCCGGAAAAAAGCCCGACGCCCGAGCAGCGCGCCAGCAACCGCCGGTTCGCGTTCATCCTCGCCACCATTGCGCTGGTCTTCTTTCTGGGTGTGATTTTCAAGCGCGTGGTGTTCGGCGGATAGCCGGAGCGCGCCAGCCGATCCGAGACCACCATGAGCCAGACACCGGCCCGGCCGGACCCGACCGAGGGCATTAAGACTGCCGAGCGCGGCCTGAACCGGGCCATGCTCGGCAAGCTGGCGGTCGTGGTCGTGATGATGTTCGGCTTCGGCTACGCGATGGTGCCGCTGTACAAGAAGATCTGCGAGGTCACCAACATCAACGTGCTGACCACGCGCGATCTGGATGGCGGCGCGCTGCGCAATACGCAGGTCGATCAGGCGCGCACGGTCACGGTGGAGTTCGATTCGAACAGCCAGGGGCCGTTCCGCTTCCGCCCGGTCAGGAACAGCATGGAAGTCCACCCCGGCGAGATCAACCAGATCGTCTACGAGGTGGTGAACAAGGAAGGCCGGCAAGTGTCGGCGCAGGCGATTCCGAGTTACGCGCCCAAGCAGGCGACCGGGTTCTTCAAGAAGATCGAGTGCTTCTGCTTCAAGCAGCAGACGCTGGCCGGCAACGAATCGCGCGAGATGCCGGTGGTGTTTGTGATTGATCCGGATCTTCCGAAGGACGTGAAGACGATCACCTTGTCCTACACTTTCTTTGAAATCGGCAAGCCGGTGGCGCAGACGCCCGCGGTGCCGGGCAAGGGAACGTGAGGCCATGGACGAACTGAAGGAAGTGACCAGGCGGCGCGCGTCGTTCGCGCAGACGATGAAGGCGGTGTTCTGGTCCTTCTTCGGTGTGCGCAAGGGCAGCGATCACGACCGGGACATGACGCAGCTCAACCCGGTGCACGTGATCATCGCGGGCATCCTGGGGGCGGTGCTGTTCATTGTCGTGCTGCTGCTGATCGTGCGCGCGGTGGTGGGTTGAGGAGGCGGTCCGGCGTGCCGCGCATCGGCGCGGGCCGGGCGGATCGAGTGTGGTTCCAATAAGAGAGCTGGAGAACAAGAGATGAGTGCGAACCGAGCGAACGCTCCGTACTACTTCGTGCCAGGGCCCTCGCGGCATCCGATTTCGGCGAGCATCGGCCTGCTGATCGTGCTGCTCAGTTCGGCGGCATGGGTCAACGCGCAGCCGTGGGCGCCGTGGACGTTCCTGGTCGGCCTGCTGTGGTTCCTGTTCGTGCTGCGCGCGTGGTTTGCCGACGCCATCTCCGAATCCGAGGGCGGCCAGTACGGCGACCGCGTGGATGCGTCGTTCCGCTGGTCGATGAGCTGGTTCATCTTCTCGGAAGTGATGTTCTTCGCCGCCTTTTTCGGGGCGCTGTTCTATGCCCGCACCATTGCCATGCCATGGCTGGGCGACCTGAACAACAAGCTGCTGTGGCCCGACTTCAACGCGCTGTGGCCGAATGCCGGTCCGGCCGGTACGGTGCAGCCGTTCACGACCATGGGGCCGTGGCCGATCCCGACCATCAACACCGCGCTGCTGCTCACGTCCGGCGTGACCCTGACCTGGGCGCACCATGCGCTGCGCGAGGGCAAGCGCGCGCAGGTCATCCAGGGCATGCTGCTGACCGTCATCCTGGGCGCCACGTTCATGTGCCTGCAGGCGTACGAATACATCCACGCCTACCACGAGCTGAACCTGAAGCTGACCTCGGGCATCTACGGCTCGACCTTCTTCATGCTGACCGGCTTCCACGGTTTTCACGTGACGATGGGCGCGATCATGCTGGCAGTGGTGCTGGGCCGCGTGATCAAGGGGCACTTCACGCCGGAGCATCACTTCGCATTCGAAGGCGCCGCCTGGTACTGGCACTTCGTGGACGTGGTCTGGCTGGGCTTGTACGTGGTGGTGTACTGGCTGTAGGCGGGCCTGGGGCGGCGGCGCGCGCGTCGCTTGCCCCTGCCGCATCGATGCCGCAGACGGGAAGCCGCTGCGGCGTTTTCGTTTTTATCGGCCGAGCTGGATGCCGGTGCTGTGGATCCACCCCAGCCGGTTCGCCACCAGGATGAACACGAACAGCGCAATCGAAAAGCCGACGCGGAACATCAGCGAACGGACGGTGCGGTTGCTGGTGCCCTTGTCGCGCATCAGGAAAAACAGCGCGGAGGCCAAGCTGCCGAGGATCAGCACGAAGGCGATGACAACGACGATGCGCATGGAGGGATGAAGGCGTGAACGGATGTGCGCTGCATTATCTCACCGGGTGGACGCGATGACGGCGCGGGTCGGCTTGCGCCAGTGGTTTGCGCCGGTGCCCATGTTGGCCGGCGTGGCGATGATCGCGCTGACGTGCGCGCTGGGCCGCTGGCAGCTGTCGCGCGCGCAGGAGCGCATCGCGCGGCAGGCGCGCATCGAGGCGATGGCGCATGCGCCCGCGTTGCGCGTGAGCGCACAGCCGGTGGCCGCCGATGCGGTGATGTATAGCCCGGTGCTGCTGCGGGGCACTTTCGATGTCGCGCACACGGTGCTGCTGGAGAACCGCCCGCATGTGACGAACGGCGTGTCGCACCCCGGTTTCGAAGTCTTGATTCCGCTGGTGCCGGAGGGGGCGGGCGGGCGCGCCGTGCTGATCAACCGGGGCTGGCTGCCGCGCGATCCGGTCGAGCGCACCCGTATCGCGCCGTACACCACGCCGACGGGCGAAGTGCAGGTCGAAGGGATCGCCGTGCCGCATGCCAGCCGCGTTTATAGTTTCGGCCGCAAGGACGGCTCAGATGAAGCCGGCCAGCGACTTAGGCAGAATATCGACCTCGACGCATTTGCGCGCGAAATCGGCGTGCCGCTGCAGCCCTTCGTGGTCGAGCAGCAATCCGACGCGCAGGACGGCCTGCAGCGCGATTGGTCGCGCGCAGACTCGGGTGCCGACCGCAATTACGGTTACGCCTTCCAGTGGTTTTCGATGGCGACGGCGGTGCTGGCGCTGATGATCGTCTATGGCGTGCGGCGTTATCGCCGCTTGAACGAGACCTCGTCCGCCGACTGAACACGAACACGCGTTGCGGCATAGTGCCGCAATCAAAGGTATTGGGGATCACATGGTGAATCAGGAATCCGCGCCCGGCCCGCTCCAGGCGCCCGCCGATCCGCGCATCGATGCGCGTACGCGCCGGGGCCGCATGATGATGATGCTCTTGCTGCTGGTATGCGCTTCGCCGGTGATCGCGTCGTACCTGGCGTACTACGTCTTCACGCCGGCCGGCGGCAAGGCGGCGTACGGCATGCTGGTCGAGCCGCAGCGGCCGGTCCCGGCCGGCCTGATGGTGAAGGACGAGCACGGCGCGGAAGTGCCGTTCGCCAGCCTCAAGGGCAAGTGGCTGATGGTGTCGATGGACGGCAGCGCTTGCGATGACACTTGCGCCCGCAAGCTGTTCACCATGCGCCAACTGCGCATCGGCCAGGGCCCGGACCGCGACCGCATCGTCCCGGTCTGGCTCGTCACCGACCCGGGCACGATCGACCCGCGCCTGGTCACGGCCTACAACGACGATTACGCGGCCGTGCGCTTCCTGCGTGTCACCGACTTGCCCAAGGGCTGGCTGGGCGACGGCAAGACCCCCGCGACCGACCACATCTTCCTGATCGATCCGCTCGGCAACCTGATGATGCAGTTCCCCAAGGACCCGGACCCGAAGAAGGTCCGCGGCGACCTCGGCCGGCTGCTCAAGTATTCACGCATCGGATAAGCCATGCTGCTGCAACTCGCATCGATCGGCATCCTGATCGCGCTGATTCCGCTGTGCTACGTGGTGGTCAAGGGCGACCGCAACAAATACCGCAAGCTGGTATGGATCACGGCGTTCCTGACGCTGGACCTGATCATGTTCGGCAGCTTCACACGCCTGACCGACTCCGGCCTGGGCTGCCCCGACTGGCCGGGCTGCTACGGCACCTCCAACCCTTTCCACGCGAGCGACGACATCCATGCCGCGCAGGCGGCCATGCCCTCCGGCCCGGTCACGTGGATGAAGGCGTGGATCGAGATGACGCACCGCTATTTCGCGTTGGCGCTGGGCGTGCTGATCATCACGCTGGTGGTGCTGGCATGGGTCAAGCGCAGAGAGCTCAAGCAATCGCCGTGGTACGCCACCGCAGTGCTCGGGCTGGTGTGCCTGCAGGGCGCGTTCGGCGCGTGGACGGTCACGCTCAAGCTGCAGCCGGCGATCGTAGTGACGCACCTGCTGCTGGGCATGTCGTTGCTGGCGGCGCTGATCTGGCTCGGCTGCAAGAACGACGCGCCGCGCCAGGTGGATAGCCGGGGCGCGTCGCTGCGCGTGCCGGCGGCGATCGGCCTGGCGCTGCTGGTGGCGCAGATCGCGCTGGGCGGCTGGGTCAGCACCAACTACGCGGTGCTGGCCTGCACCGATTTCCCGCTGTGCAACGGTCAGTGGGTGCCGCCGATGGATTTCGCGCACGGCTTCACGTTCTGGCGTGAGCTGGGCCGCACCGCCGGCGGCGACTTCATCTCGCACGACGCACTGGTCGCGATCCATTGGACGCATCGTGTGTTTGCGGTGATCGTCCTGAGCTATCTGGCATGGCTGGGCCTGCGTGCGCGCCGCGTTGCCGGTATCGCTCGCGTGGCGACCGTGCTGCTGGTCGTGCTGGCCGTGCAACTGGCGACCGGCCTGTCGAATATCGTGCTCGGCTGGCCGCTGCCGGCTGCCGTGGCGCATAACGGCGGCGCGGCGGTGCTGCTGTTGCTGATGGTGCGTCTGCATTACCTGATCGGCCTTGCGCAGGCGCGCGCACCGATGCCTGCGGCGATGGCCGCTGTCTGACTGTTTTTCTATGAATACCGTGGCTTCCACTTCAACGTCGACCCAACCCTCCGGCTGGCGGCACACCGCGTCGCAATATGCCGCGCTGACCAAACCGCGCGTGACGCAACTGGCGGTGTTCTGCGCCGTGATCGGCATGTTTCTCGCCACGCCGGGCATGGTGCCGTGGCCGGCGCTGATCGGTGGCGCCGTCGGCATCTGGCTGTTTGCCGGCGCCGCCTTCGCCATCAACTGCCTGGTCGAGCGCAAGATCGACGCGATGATGCGCCGCACGGCTTGGCGCCCGTCGGCCAGCGGCGAGTTGGGGGCGCGGCAGATCCTGGTGTTCTCGCTGGTGCTCGGTGGGGCGGGCATGTGGACGCTGCACGTGTTCGCCAACGATCTGACGATGTGGCTGACCTTTGCCACCTTCATCGGCTACGCCATCATCTACACGCTGCTGCTCAAGCCGGCCACGCCGCAGAACATCGTGATCGGCGGCCTGTCGGGCGCGATGCCGCCGGCGCTGGGCTGGGCGGCCGTCGCCAACAGCGTGCCGGCCGAGGCGTGGATCCTGGTGCTGATCATCTTCGCTTGGACGCCGCCGCACTTCTGGGCGCTGGCGCTGTACCGCCGCGCCGACTATGCCAAGTCGGGGCTGCCGATGCTGCCCATCACGCACGGCGAGAAATTCACGCTGCTGCACATCCTGCTGTACACGCTGATCATGGTTGCCGCCACCATCCTGCCGTTCGTCCATGGCATGAGCGGCTATCTCTACTTGGTGGTGGCACTGGTGCTCGGCTTTGGCTTCATCGCCCATGCGTGGCGGATGTACCGCAGCTATTCCGATGCGCTGGCGCAGAAGACGTTCCGATACTCGATCGTCTACCTCTCGGTGCTGTTCGCGGCGTTGTTGATCGACCACTATGTCAAGTTCGGGCCGCGCGGCGCGGCGCTGTGACGCATAGGGCTGTCGGCAAGGGCGCACGGTTGGCGCTACGCTAGATGGCCTGTCTTCAATACGATCCACCATGCTCGCCTTCCGATCCGTTCGTGCCACGCTGTTCGCCATGCTTGCCGCCGTTGCGCTGGCGCTGGCCGCCTGCAGCGACAAGCCGGCCTTCCAGAATCTCGACATCACCGGCGCCAAGAGCTTCGGCAACGACTTCTCGCTGACCGACCATACCGGCAAGCGCCGCACGCTGGCGGATTTCCGCGGCAAGGTGGTCGTGATGTTCTTCGGCTACACGCATTGCCCGGACGTCTGTCCGACCACGCTGGCCGAATTGCGCGGCGTGATGGACGGGCTTGGCAAGGATGCCGACCGCGTGCAGGTGCTGTTCGTCACGGTCGATCCGCAGCGCGATACGCAGGACCTGCTGGCCAAGTACGTGCCCGCGTTCGACCCACGTTTCATCGGCCTGCGCCCGGCCAACGACCAGGAACTGCAGAAGGTCGCCAAGGACTTCAAGGTGTTCTACAGCAAGGTGCCCGGCAGTTCGCCGGACAACTACACCATGGACCACACCGCCGGCAGCTACATGTTCGATCCGCAGGGCAACCTGCGACTGTTCATCAAGCACGGCCAGGGGCCGGCGCCGATCGTGCACGACGTCAAGTTGCTGCTCGGCTGATCCGGCCGGCGCGCAAAGAAAAAGCCCGCCGATCGGCGGGCTTTTTCTTTGCGCGGGTGGTCGATCAGGCGAAGGCCTGCAGCGCACCCTTCATCTTCTTCATCGCGGCCGATTCGATCTGGCGGATGCGCTCGGCCGATACGCCGAATTCGTCGGCCAGTTCGTGCAGCGTGGCGCCGCCCGAGCCGTCGTCGTTGACGTTGAGCCAGCGCGCTTCGATGATCCGGCGGCTGCGGTCGTCCAGCTTGGCCAGAGCGGTTTCGATGCCCTCGCTCTGCAGGCGGTCGTGGCCGCGCGTTTCCAGAACGCGGGTGGGCTCGTTGTGCGTGTCGGCCAGGTAGGCAATCGGGGCGAACGACTCTTCGCCGTCGTCGATCTGGCCTTCCAGCGCGATGTCGCCGCCGGACAGGCGCGTTTCCATCTCGCGCACTTCGGCGCCCTTGACGTTCAGCTCCTGCGCCACCGCATCGATCTCGTCGGAGGTGAAGGTGGCGTGCGCGTCCTGCTTGTGGCTGCGCAGGTTGAAGAACAGCTTGCGCTGGGCCTTGGTGGTCGCCACCTTGACCATGCGCCAGTTCTTCAGGATGTACTCGTGCATCTCGGCCTTGATCCAGTGGATCGCGTACGACACCAGCCGCACGCCCTGGTCCGGATCGAAGCGCTTGACGGCCTTCATCAGGCCGATGTTGCCTTCCTGGATCAGGTCGGCATGCGGCAGGCCATAGCCGAGGTACTGGCGGGCGATCGACACCACCAGGCGCAGGTGCGACAGCACCAGCCGGCGCGCGGCGTCGAGGTCGCCGGTCGCGTGGTAGTCGCGGGCCAGTTGCTGTTCTTCTTCGGCCGTCAGCATCGGCACGCGGTTGACGCTCTGGATGTAGGCGTCGAGGTTGCCCAGGCTGCCGGGGAAGGCCAGCGCCCACGTATTGGACGACGGCTGCACGGCGACGGCGGAAGCGGTGTTCACGGGAATGACTGCGTTCACTCAGGACTCCTGTCGAAATCCAGTGGAAGTTTGGTGAGGCATCTTAGCACTCCGGCTGGATGAGTGCTAATCAGACTTTTTAGGCCGCTCGATAGTTTCTGGTAATTGTATGTGTTTTATCAATAGCATGATGTTTGCGGCGCAACAAAACCCATGCATGGCACTTTTTCATAGACCAGGGCGAGCGGCCTCGGTTCGATGGTGGGCGTTATGCCGCAGTATCACGGCCCCGCGATTTCGCCCAGTAGAGTGCACGATCCGCCTCGCGCAGCACGGCGTCGGCGTCTGCCGCGTCGGGACCGGGGCAGGCCACGCCGATGCTGGCCGTGACCTTGAGGGCGATGTCGCCGCGTAGCTGGATCGGCGGGCGGATCGCGGTCACCACTTTCCGGGCCGTGTGCAGCGCATCATCGGAGGTGTCGATCGGGTCCAGCAGGATGACGAATTCATCACCCGCCAGCCGTGCGACCGTGTCGGTGCGCCGCACCGTGTGCTGCAGCCGGCGGGCGACCTCCACCAGCACCGCATCGCCGGCCGCGTGGCCGTAGGTGTCGTTGATGCGCTTGAAGTGGTCCACGTCGAGGTACAGCACGCCCATCGGCGCCGGCTGCCGCTGGCGGCGCTCCAGGGCGGCGCGCAGGCGCTCATAGAGCTCGTAGCGGTTGGCGAGGCCGGTGAGCGCGTCGAAATGCGCCATGCGCGACAGCTCCATCTCGCTGCGCTTGGCCTCGGTCACGTCTTGCACGAAGGCGTAGAAGCCGTTGCGTTCGCCCGCGTCGTTGGCATCGACGACGAACTGTCCGCGGAAGTAGCGCGTGCGGCTGCGGGCGCTGGAGCCGGTTGCTTTTTCGTACCAGGGCGCGTTGATTTCGAACTCGACCGATTCGCCGGCCAGAGCGCGCTCGATGTAGGGCGCGAGCAGCGCGTAGGTGCCCGGCGTGAATATCTCGCGCGTGTGCCGGCCGTAGACCTCTTCCGGCGTGCGCTGCAGCCAGCGCGCGTGCGTGACGTTGCAGAAGGTGAAGACGCCGTGGGCATCGATGTGCGAAACCAGCAGCGGGGCGTTGTCGAGCACCAGCTTGAGCGCGCGTTCGCTGCGGGCGAGGGCCAGTTCGGCGGTCTTGCGCAGGGTCAGGTCCTGCAGGACGGAGAAATAGCCGCGCAGCGTGCCGCGGTCGTCGTAGTCGGGGTAGTAATGGCCGCTGAGGTAGCGCGGCGTGCCGGTCTGCATCGAGGTGATCTCGAACTGCACCGGGTAGCCTTCCAGCACCTCGGTCATATAGAGCAGCAGGGTACGGTAGTCGTCGGGGACGTAGAGCTCGCGCACGGGACGGTCCAGCACATCGGCTTCGGCGCGGCCGAAGGCTTCCAGCAGCGTGCGGCTGGCGAAGCGCAGAACGTTGTCGGAGTCAACGTAGCTGAGCTGGGCGGGCACGTTGTCGGCCACCAGGCGCAACTGCTCCCGGCTCGCGCGCAGCGCATCGCGGCGGCGTTCGAGGTTTTCGTTGGCCGTGCGCAGCGCCCGCTCCGAGGCGGCCAGCCGGTTGGCGAACGGCTGCACCGTCACGCGGATGACCAGGAAGCTGCCCACCATCAGGCACAGCATGAAGCTGCCCAGCCGCTCGAACTGCTGCCGCATCGGGGCGTAGAGTTCGACGCTGGCGATCTTGCTGATCAGCGCGAGGCCGGTGTGCCCGATGGGCGTATAGCCGAAAGCGGTCGGGGTGCCGTGGATGTCGCGCCACTGGCCGTACCCGGTCTGGCCGGCCAGGGCCAAGCGCGACGGTAGCGGCCGCCGTTCGGGCATCCAGGCCGGCAGCTCGAAGACATAGGCATCGAAGCGCTGCGGGAACGACATCAAGCGCCCGCCGGCATCCAGGCCGGACAGCGCCAGGGTTTCGGTGATGCCTACGCCGCGCGTTCCGGTATAGCGGGCCGTCATCTGCGCCAGCGGTTGTTCGGCGACGAGCCAACCGACGCGTGTACCGTCGACCATGACCGGCGTTTCGGTACGCAGGCTGAAGCCGTGGACCCATTGCAGCGTGGCCCGTTCCGGGGCGAGGCCCGCACGCAGCGGGATGGCGAGCTCGGGATGGGCGATCTCGGTCCCCAGCTTGAGCACGGTTTCGCCGGCCGCCGTGCGCAGCGCCAGGTAGGCGTAGCCCTGCTCGCGGTACGCATTGAGCGCGGCGAGGCCGCGCAGGCGTGTCGCGTTGTCGGCGGGATGGCGCAGTGCATCCTGCACCCGCAGGGTCGCCACGATCAGCCGGGGGCTTGCGACCCGGGTCGTGAGCGCTTGGTCGAATTCTTCGGCATAGCTGGCCAGTGCCTGTGCCCGCGTGATGCCGAACGTGGCGTTGGCGTTCTCGATCTGGAGGATAAAGGCGGTAATGGTGGCGCACAGTCCGGCCAGCACCACGCAGCCGCCACTGATCCAGACGATGGTGTCCTCCGGCGACAGCCGGGTCTGCCACAGGCCCGGATGCCGGGCCCGCGCGGCGCAGCCGACCGCCATGACGGCGAGGAGGCTGCAAACGGCGGTGACATTCGACGCCCGCCATTTCAGCCACGTCGGATAGAGGTATTCCAGATCCATCGCCTGGCCCAGCAGGTCGATGCCGCTGGTGAGCAGCGACAGCGCCAGCAGGCCGTAGAACACGATGGCCCGGCGGCGCTGCGTCAGATCTGGCGCCAGGGCCAGGGCGAGCCCGGTGAGGCCGAGGGCCAGCGCGTGGCTCGGTTGCGGCGCACCGACCCAGCCCGTGAGCCACTGGTGATCCAGCCAGCGGTGCAGGTCCGGTATGTCGAATGCCACCGGCCACCCGGTGGCGGCTTCCACCACGCGCAGCGCGCAGAGCACCGCGGCCGTGCTGCCGCAGGCGGCCGTTGCCGAGCCGGTGCGATCGGCGAGGGCGGGCACGAGGCTTCCCGCCGACAGCGCGGCGACTCCGGTGCCCAGCAGCGCGAGGGCGAACGCTGTCGAAAAGACGACCGCGAGTTCCGGATTGCCCAGCGTGACCGCCCACGGCCAATGCAGCAGCCAGCCGCCCATGACGGTTGCGGCAAGCAAGACGAGGAGCAGTCCGATGCCGCCGGCGGCAGCGGCATACGGGCGCGGAGAAAGCATGCGAGAAGGCGGGTGGGCGGGATCGGGACAAAATTGTCCAACCCGGTCAATCGGCATCCGGCGGAGCGACTTGAGCGGTTGTGTCGCAACTTGGATGCGCAAATGTTTGCGAGCCGAACCGTCCACTTGCCCGGCGGTGGCTGCATGCGCCGGCAGCCCGGTTCGCTACACTGCCGTGGTGGCGCGGCCGTTGCGCCCAGTCCCCATTTTTCGCCTCCCAGGAGCCCGCATGACCATCGTCGTCACCAAGGACACGGAAGGACGCTTCCGTCATCAAGTCATCTTCCCAGAAGGGGTGGCCTACACCGACGTTCCCAAGCCGACCGGGGAAGGCAGCGCGCCCGACCCGCATGCTTATTTCGATGCCGCGCTGGCCTGCTGCAAAACGCTGACGGTGACGCTCTACGCGCGCCAGCGCAACTATCCGCTCGACTCCATCGAGGTGGCGGTCGAGCACGACGGCAGCCAGGAGCGCCACGGCCACTACAAGCTGCGCACCGTGTTGACGCTGCACGGCGATCTGACCGACGAGCAGCGCGCGGACCTGCTGCGCGTGGCGGGCAAGTGCCCGGTCCACAAGCTGATGACCGAGGTCGAGATCAGTATCGACACGCAACTGGCCGAGCGCGCTTGAAGGACCCGCCATGACCTCGATCCAGCACATCATCGGGCCGCACGTGCGCGACCTGGGCGGTTTCTCGGTCAAGCGCGTGCTGCCGTCGGCCGCGCGCCAGACGGTCGGGCCGTTCATCTTCTTCGACCACATGGGGCCGGTCGACTTTGCTCCCGGCGAGGGGATCGACGTGCGTCCGCATCCGCACATCGGTTTGGCGACCGTGACCTACTTGTTCGACGGCAGCATGGTCCACCGTGACAGCCTGGGCAGCGTGCAGACCATCGCCCCCGGCGACGTCAACTGGATGACGGCCGGCAGCGGCATCGTCCATTCCGAGCGCACGGCGCCCGAGGTGCGCGAGCGCGGCGCCCGCCTGCACGGTATCCAGACCTGGGTGGCCCTGCCGCGCGGGCAGGAGAAGGTCGACCCCAGCTTCGCGCACCATGCCGCCGAGACCTTGCCGAAGCTCGAATGCCCGGGCGTGCGCGGCACTGTCATCGCCGGAGAGGCGTTCGGGCTGACCTCGCCGGTGCGGGTGTCCTCGCGCACGCTGTATGTGGCGCTGGAACTGGCGGCGGGAGCGTCGCTGGCGATTCCGCCGGAACATGAGGACCGCGGTGTCTACCTGGTCGACGGCGCCGTCACGATCGACGGCGAGGCGCTGGACCCGCAGCACCTGGCCGTGCTCGAACCTGGAGGCGACGTCACGCTCACCGCGCAGGCGTCGTCCCGGGTGATGCTGCTGGGCGGCGCGCCGACCGACGGCCATCGGCACATCTACTGGAACTTCGTCGCCAGCGACCGGGCGGACATCGACGCGGCCAAGCAGCGCTGGCAGGACGACCGTTTCGCCCACGTGCCGGGCGAGACGGAGCGCATTCCGCTGCCGGCGCGCTGAACCGGGGCGGCTAAGCGGCCGCGTGCGCCGGCCGCGCGCAGCGCACGATCGCCCGCACCTGCCGGGCGATCGGCTCCGGCACGGGCTGGCGGCCGTCGAGCACGGCCTCGATCCAGCGGGCGGTGGCCTCGGCATCGGTGCCGGCGGGCAACTCGGGCGGGGTGCCGCTGGAGCCCTCGGCCGCTTCGATCACGGTCTCGTGCACACCGTCGCGCAGCCATTCGACCGCGCTGCCGCGCCGTGCGTCGGCCACGGCCTCGCCTTCCGTGCCGCGTGCCAGCAACACATTGGCGGGATGGCGCAGGAAGTAATCGGTCAGGGTGTCGCGGTATTCGGGGTGGGTGTAGCTGACCAGCCGCAGTGCTTCGCGCGGGGCGTGGCTGCCGATCGGCTGCAGCATCTTCACCACCGTGTGCGACGAATTGCGCAGGCCGACGATCTCGCGCTTGTCGAGCAGCGCCGTGAGGTCCGGCGACAGCACGTCGACCGGCACGAAGGCCAGGCGATCGTTCTCCAGCCGCTCGCGGGCCTCGTCCATGTGTTCGCACACGGGCCAGCCCAGCGCGCCGAACAGCGTGGCGGTGGTGATGCGGCCATCGAAGCGGCGGATGCCGTGGACCAGCACCGGCACGCCCTCGCGTGCCAGCAGCGCGGCCAGCAGTGGCACCAGGTTGGGCTGTCGGCGCGCGCCGTTGTAGCTGGGGATCACCACCGGCAGCGTGCCGTCGCGCGTGTCCGGCGCAGGCAGCGGCAGGCAGTGGGCATGCGTGGCCTCCAGCATGCCGTCGAGCTCTTCCGGCGTCTCGCCCTTGATGCGATAGGCCATCAGGATCGCGCCCAGCTGCACGTCGGCCACGCGGCCTTCGAGCATGGCGGCGAACAGCGCGCGCGCATCGTGCTTGACCAGTGCGCGGGCGCCGTCCGCGCCGCGCCCGATTTCCTTGATGAAGCGGGCGGCGGGGAAGGGGCCATTGGCGAGCGCTTCTTCAGCGGTTTCGTCGGGCAGGATGGGCGGGGCAGGCATCGGCATCGGGAAAGGCAACAGGGATGACGCCGATGATAGCGCCGCCCGGCGGGGCCGGGGCGGTTTCCATCGGGAACGGGCGCCCCCGGGCTACGCCGCTTCCTCCATCACGGGGTGGCGCTGCTTGCGGTAGAGGAAATCCAGCACGGCGGTGCGGCACGCGTGGTAGGTCGGATCGTCGGCCAGCGCCAGCCGCGCGCGCGGTCGGGGCAGGCCGACGCGCAGCACCTCGCCGATGGTGGCCGCGGGGCCGTTGGTCATCATGACGATGCGGTCGGCCAGCAGCACGGCTTCGTCCACATCGTGCGTGACCATCACCACCGTGCTGCCGGTCGCGGCGATGATCTTCAGCAACTCGTCCTGCAGGTGCGCGCGGGTGAGCGCGTCGAGCGCGCCGAACGGCTCATCCATCAGCAGCACCTTGGGCTCCATCGACAGCGCGCGGGCGATGCCGACGCGCTGCTTCATGCCGCCGGAGATCTCGTGCGGATGCCTGTGCTCGGCGTGCGACAGGCCGACCAGCGCCAGCGCCGCATGCGTGCGCGCCGCCAGGTCCGCCTTCGATTCGGACTTGCCGAACACGCGCTCGACGGCGAGGTACACGTTGTCGAAGCAGGTCAGCCACGGCAGCAGCGAGTGGTTCTGGAACACCACCGCGCGGTCCGGCCCGGGCCCCGCGATCTCGCGCTCGGCCAGGATCAGTCCGCCGGAGGTCGGCCGGGTCAGCCCGGCGATCAGGTTCAGCAGCGTGGATTTGCCGCAGCCCGAGTGGCCGATCAGGGCGATGCATTCGCCGCGCGCCACGGTCAGGTTGATCTCGCGCAGGGCGACGAACGGACCTTTGCGGGTCTTGAAGACCTGGCCGACGTTTTCGATGCGCAGAAATTTGTCGGACATGCTTGTCTCCTCAGACGGCGTCGTACGAAAACTTGCGGGCGACGGCCAGCAGCGCCTGCTCCAGCAGCAGCCCCACCACGCCGATCACGAAGATGGCGATCACGATGTGCTCGACCTTCAGGTTGTTCCATTCGTCCCACAGCCAGAAGCCGATGCCGACACCGCCGGTGAGCATCTCGGCGGCCACGATCACCAGCCACGCGGTGCCGATCGACAGCCGCACGCCGGTCAGCATGTAGGGCAGCACCGCGGGAAACAGCACGCGGGTGAAGATCTTCCACTCCGACAGGTTGAGCACGCGCGCCACGTTCAGGTAATCCTGCGGCACGCGCGTCACGCCCACGGCGGTGTTGATCACCATCGGCCAGATCGAGCAGATGAAGATCGCCCAGATCGCGGCCGGATTGGCGGACTTGAACAGCAGCAGCCCGATCGGCAGCCACGCCAGCGGCGAGACCGGCCGCAGCAGGCTGATGATCGGTGAGGCCATCGCGTTCAGGAAGGCGAAGCGCCCGAGCAGGAAGCCCGCCGGAATGCCGACCACCGCGGCCATGCCGAAGCCCGCGCCCACGCGCGCCAGCGACGACAGCACGTTCCAGCCGACGCCCTGGTCGTTCGGGCCGTTGCGGTAGAACGGATCGGCAAAGAGGGCAACGGCCGCCTTCCAGGTGACGGCCGGCGTGGGCAGCGCCGGGATGGCCATGGCGATGCCCTGCCAGGCCAGCACGAACAGCGTGAAGCCCAGCGCGGGCGGGAATCCCTTCACCACGGCGGCGACCAACCAGTCGCGCCAGGCGGGTCGAGCGGGCACGGAACCGGCGCCGGACTGCGCGTCGGGCAAGGCTTTGGCAAGCGTATTCATGTCGGGCTCCATCGGCGTGACGATCCGCGATCTGCGTTCGGTGGCGGGGTCAGGCTTTGATCTTGAAGCTGTCGGCGTAGGCGGCGGGGTTCTTGGCGTCCCACGTCACGCCGTCGATCAGCCTGGCGGTGCGCATGTCGCTCTTGGGCAGCGGTGTGCCGGTGGCGGTCGCGGCTTGCCGGTAGATGTCGACGCGGTTGACCTGCCGGGCGATCGCCAGGTAGTCGGGATGCGCCTTCAGCAGGCCCCAGCGCTTGTGCTGAGTGAGGAACCACATGCCGTCCGACAGGTAGGGGAAATTGACCGCGCCGTCGTGGTAGAAGCGCATCGGGTCCGGATCGTCCCAGGTCTTGCCCAGGCCGTTGGTGTAGCGGCCGAGCATGCGGTCCAGGATGATGTCCATGTCGGTGTTGACGTAGGACTTGGCGGCCACCGTCTCGGCCGTCTTGCGCCGGTTCGAGGCCGAGGCATCGATGAACTTGGACGCCTCCAGCACGGCCGCCGTCAGTGCGCGCGCGGTGTTCGGGTACTTCTGCGCGAACTCGGCCGTGGTGCCGAGCACCTTCTCGGGATGGTCTTTCCAGATCGCCTGCGTGGTCTCGGCGGTGAAGCCGATGCCGTCGGCGATGGCGCGCGCGCCCCACGGCTCGCCCACGCAGTAGCCGTCCATGTTGCCCACGCGCATGTTGGCGACCATCTGCGGCGGCGGCACGGTGATGGCCTTGGCGTCCTGCAGCGGATGGATGCCGTGCGCGGCCAGCCAGTAGTACAGCCACATCGCGTGCGTGCCGGTGGGGAAGGTCTGGGCGAAGGTGTAGTCGCGCTTCTCCCTGGCCATCAGGGCCTTGAGCGAGGCGCCGTCCCTGACGCCCGCGTCCTTGAGCTTGGACGACAGCGTGATGGCCTGGCCGTTGTTGTTGAGCGTCATCAGCACGGCCATGTCCTTCTTCGGACCGCCGATGCCGAGCTGCACGCCGTAGACGAGGCCGTACAGCACATGGGCCGCATCCAGGTCGCCGGAGACGAGCTTGTCGCGCACGCCGGCCCACGAGGCTTCCTTGGACGGCACGATCTTGATGCCGTATTTCTTGTCGAGGCCCAGCGTGGCCGCCATCACTACAGAGGCGCAGTCGGTGAGCGGGATGAAGCCGACCTTCAGCTCGGTCTTCTCGGGCGCGTCGGAGCCGGCCGCCCAGGCTCCGGCGCGCACCAGCGGGTCTACCAATGCCATTGCGGTGCCTCCAGCGACGGTTGCCAGCACGCGCCGGCGTTTGGGGTTGATCGGGGTGACGGTCTTGCTCGGCGCGGCCATCCGTGGCTCCAAAGAAAAAGGCGTCCCGACACGCCGCACCGCCCGTCGTCAGGAAGGGTCGTCTGCGATTGCGCCGGGACGCCGTTGTCCCATGCCGATACCCACATTGGCACCGGCTCGATCCGACATCCGCAAGGGGCATGCCATGCATAAGGGCAAGTCGGGCGAGGAGGGGGAGGTCATGCGGCGGCCGCGCCTTGCCGTGCGGCAGTGCGCGATTGGTGCGCCCGGCTGCGCCGGAGTTGTGCGGCGCACCAGAAGTGGGCGATGCCGGCCGCCTAGCCGGCCATGACGTCGATGACGCGCTGGGCCGCTTCCACCAGCTTGATGTTGCGGTCCATCGCCATCTTGCGCAGGCGCTTGAAGGCCTCGTCTTCCGACAGCCGCATCTGCTGCATCAGCAGGCCCTTGGCGCGCTCCAGCACCTTGCGCTCGGCCAGTTGGGTCTTGGCGTTGTCCAGTTCCGTGCGCAACGCGCGTTCGTGCTCGAAGCGCGCGTAGGCGACATCCAGCACCGCCTTCACGCGGGTCGGCTTGAGCCCGTCGACGATATAGGCGGTGATGCCGGCCGCGAACGCCGTCTTGATGCGGGTCGCGTCGTCGTTGTCGGTGAACAGCACGATGGGGCGCGGGGCGTGCTGGGTGGCCACGCAGACGTGCTCGATGGTGTCGCGCGCGGCCGACTCGGAGGCCACGATCACCATGTCCGGCTGGGTCTCGGCGATGCGCTCGGGCAGCATCAGGTCGGCGTCCACCACGCCCACGTCGACGAAGCCGGCCTCGGCCAGCCCGGCACGGATCAGCTCCAGGTTGACCTGCTCCGCGTCAAGCGGGTCGCGCACCAGCAGCACGCGCATGGGGGCGGCGGTGTGGGGAACGGAAGGGGCAGGCAGCTTGGTTTGCATGGCGCAAAGTGGGGCGTTGTGCACGCCACGCACGCAAGAACCGCGCCGGGGCGGTGCGCAAGCGTGCGGCGATGCCCGCAGTGTATCCTCGCTCTTTCGCCGGCCGCGCGGAAGCCGCGTCCGACCGGAACATCATCCGAGGAGACCCGCATGACCGATTTCGTCGTCACCCCGCCGGCCGTCACCGGCATTCCCGTCCGAGGCGCCGCCGGCGAATTCCCGGTGCGCCGTGTCTACTGCGTCGGCCGCAACTACGCCGCCCACGCTCGGGAAATGGGCTCCGACCCGGATCGCGAACCGCCCTTCTTCTTCTGCAAGCCGGCCGATGCCGTGCGCTACGTCGCCGACGGCACCGCCGGCCAGTTCGTCTATCCGACCGAGACCCGCGACTGCCACTACGAGATCGAACTGGTGGTCGCCATCGGCACCGGCGGGCGCGACATCGCAGTGGAGTCGGCCGCCAAGCATATCTACGGCTACGCCATCGGCCTGGACATGACCCGCCGCGACCTGCAGAACGCCGCCAAGAAGGGCGGCCGTCCGTGGGAGACCGGCAAGGCCTTCGACGGCTCCGCCCCCATCGGCCCGATCGTGCCGGCCAAGGAAGTGGCCAGCCCGGACCGCGGCGCCATCACGCTGTCGGTCAACGGCAAGGAGCACCAGCGCGGCGACCTGTCCGACCTGATCTGGTCGGTGCCGGAGACCATCGCCTACCTGTCCCGCCTGTTCGAGCTGCGCCCCGGCGACCTGATCTTCACCGGCACGCCCGAGGGCGTCGGCCCGGTCTCGATCGGCGACCTGATGGTCGGCCGGATCGACGGCGTGGGCGAGCTGCAGGTGAAGGTGGTGTGAGCGATGGCGATCAAGCTGTACAACTACTTCCGCAGCTCGGCGTCGTTCCGCGTGCGCATCGCGCTGGAGATCAAGGGCCTGCCGTACGACTACGCGCCGGTCCACCTGCTCAAGGGCGAGCAATCGGCGCCCGACTTCGTCAAGCTGAACCCGGATGCGCTGGTGCCGGTGCTGTGCGACGGCACCGAGGTCCTGACCCAGTCGCTGGCGATCGTCGAGTATCTGGAAGAGACGCATCCCGAGCCGACGCTGCTGCCGGGTTCCGCGGCCGACCGCGCGCACATCCGCGCCATCGCGCTGGCGATCGCCTGCGAGATCCATCCGCTGAACAACCCGCGCGTGCTCAAGTACCTCAAGCACACCGTCAACGTGGATGACGACGCCCGCAACGACTGGTATCGCCACTGGGTGCGCCTGGGCTTCGCCGTGCTGGAGACGCGCCTGTCGCAGTCGCCGCGCACCGGTGCCTGCTGCGTGGGCGACACGCCCACATTGGCCGACTTGTGCCTGGTGCCGCAGGTCTTCAACGGCAAGCGCTTCGACGTGGCGGTGGAGGACTACCCGACGCTTGCCCGCATCTTCGCGCACTGCATGGCCCAGCCGGTGTTCCAGCGCGCCGCGCCCGCCGTCCAGCCCGACGCCGCGTCCGCTTGACGGGGGGAGCCGGCAGCGCACCGCTCATCCGCGTGCGATGCCGGTCGCCTGGCGGACGTTCGATGCGCTGATCGATGGGGTGAGGTGAACGATCGCGCTGACGCTGCCGATAGGCGGTCAGCCCAGCAGCGCGTCGGCGAATTCGCGCGCGGAGAACGGTTGCAGGTCTTCGACCTGCTCGCCCACACCGATGAAATACACCGGCACCGGCCGCTGCCGCGCGATGGCGGCCAGGATGCCGCCCTTGGCGGTGCCGTCCAGCTTGGTGACGATCAGGCCGGTCAGGCCGAGCGTATCGTCGAAGGCCTTCACCTGCGCCAGCGCGTTCTGGCCGGTGTTGGCGTCGATCACCAGCAGGGTCTCGTGCGGCGCCGTCACCATGGCCTTGCCGATCACGCGGCGCACCTTCTTCAGTTCTTCCATCAGGTGCAACTGGGTCGGCAGGCGGCCGGCGGTGTCGGCCATGACGATGTCGATGCCGCGGGCGCGCGCCGCGTTCACCGCGTCGAAGATCACGGCGGCCGGGTCGCCCGACTCCTGTGCCACCACGGTCACGTTGTTGCGCTGGCCCCAGATCACCAGTTGCTCGCGGGCGGCGGCGCGGAACGTGTCGCCGGCAGCCAGCAGCACGGACTGCCCGTAGGTCTGGAAGTGCTTGCACAGCTTGCCGATGCTGGTGGTCTTGCCGGCACCGTTGACGCCCGCAATCATGATCACCATCGGCTGGTCGCGGCCGAGCACCATGGTTTTTTCCAGCGGATGCAGCAGCTCGATGAGCAGATCGCGCAGCGCGGTCTTCACGCTCTCGGCGGTCTCGATGCGCTGGGCCTTCACGCGGCGGCGCAGCTCGTTCAGCAGGTATTCGGTGGCATCCACGCCGGCATCGGCCATCAGCAGCGCGGTCTCCAGTTCCTCGAACAGCGCCTCGTCCACCTTCACGCCGACGAACAGCGTGGTCAGGCTCTTGCTGGTCTTCGACAGGCCCGAGCGCAGGCGCGACATCCAGCCCTTGCGCGCCTGCTCCACCACGGGCGGCGTCGGTACGGTCTCGATGTCGTCGGCCTGCATGTCCAGCGCAGCCGGCGCGGCCGGCGTATCCGGCACGGCAACCGGGGCGGGTGCAGGGGTGGGGGAGGCAACCGGGACCGGTGCCGGGGCTTGGGCGGCTTCGGGCGCGGCGGCGGGCGGCGCGGGTTCGGCGGCCGGCTGGGGCTCTGCCTTGCGCTTCTTCCAGAAACTAAACATCGTAAAAGGCAGTCAATTTCGCCGTTAGAATCAAGCGTCGAATTTTATCAGACGGCCTCTATGCGCTCTTCTCCGCGATCCGTTTCACATTCCGCCCGCACCGGCCTGCGCTGGGCGGGCATCGCCCTGGCGGCGGCCTTCCTGGCCGGCGAAGCCGGCGCGCAGGATCTGGCCTCCGCGCCGGCACGCCAGGCCGCTGCCGTCGCCGGCGCCAAAGTCGGCGCCAGCCAGGCCGATACCCACGAATACCGGCTCGCCAACGGGCTGCGCCTGATCGTCAAGGAAGATCACCGTGCCCCCACCGTCGCCCACATGGTGTGGTACCGCGCCGGCAGCATCGACGAGCACAACGGCACCACCGGCGTCGCCCACATGCTCGAGCACATGATGTTCAAGGGCACCAAGGCGGTCGGCCCGGGCGAGTTCTCGCGCCGCGTCGCCGCCCTGGGCGGCCGCGAGAACGCCATGACCACGCGCGACTTCACGATGTACTTCCAGCAGATCGAGAAATCGCGCCTGGCCGACGTGATGGCGCTCGAAGCCGACCGCATGGCCAACCTCCAGCTGACCGACAAGGAGTTCAAGCCGGAGATGAACGTGGTCAAGGAAGAGCGTCGCATGCGCATCGACGATTCCGCGCGCGCCACGGTCTACGAGCAGATGCTCGCCGTGCTGTTCAATGCCGCGCCGTACCGCAACCCGACCATCGGCTGGCCGTCCGACCTCGACACGATGACGGTGCAGGACGCGCAGGACTGGTACCACAAGTGGTACGCGCCCAACAACGCGACAGTGGTCATCACCGGCGACGTCAACCCGGACGAAGTCTTCCGCCTGGCCCAGCGCACCTACGGCAAGCTCAAGCCGCATGCGCTGCCGCGCCGCTACGAGCAGGACGAGCCCAAGCAGGTCGGCGTCAAGCGCATCTGGGTCAAGGCACCGGCCGAGAATCCCTACGTGGTGCTTGCCTACAAGGCTCCGCCGCTCAGGGACGTGGAGAAGGATATCGATCCGTACGCACTGGAGGTGCTGTCCGCCGTGCTCGACGGCTATGACAATGCCCGCTTGCCCAACCTGCTGGTCAAAGGCGAGAAACGCCTCGCCGACGACGTCAACGCCGGCTACGACGGCATGAATCGCGGCCCGTCGATCTTCCTGCTGGATGGCGTGCCCGCCGATGGCCACACCACCGCCGAGATCGAACAGGCGCTGCGCGCGCAGATCGACCGCATCGCCAAGGAAGGCGTGACCGAAGCCGAGCTCAAGCGCGTCAAGGCGCAGGTCGTGGCCGCGCAGATCTACAAGCGCGATTCGGTGTTCGGCCAGGGCATGGAGATCGGCATGGCCGAGATGTCCGGGCTGTCCTGGCGCGACCTGGATCGCGTCCTGGAGAAGATCAAGTCCGTGACGCCCGCGCAGATTCAGCAGGTCGCCAAGACCTATTTCAACGAAGACAACCTGGTCGTGGCGACGCTGTTGCCGCAACCGATCGACCCGAACAAGCCGGCACGCAAGCCCGTTCCCGGCATGCGCGATGAAGGAGGGCTGCGTTGATGCGCGCCATGTCCCTGACCCTGAAGACGTTCCTGGCCGGCATGCTGGCCGCGGCCGCACACGGTGCGCTGGCCGCGCTGCCGATCGAACACTGGACGGCCGCCACCGGCGCGCGCGTGTTTTTTGTGCCGAGTCCGTCGATCCCGATGCTCGACATCAACCTCGACGTCGATGCCGGCACGCGCTACGAGGCGGCCGACAAGGCCGGCCTCGCCGCGCTGACGGTGGGTATGCTCGACAAGGGCGTCGCGGCCGCAGGCAGTACGCCGGCGCGCGACGAGGCGGCCATCGCCGATGCTTTCGCCGACGTGGGCGCCAGCTTCTCGGGCGGCGCCGGCGGCGACCGCACCAGCCTGCGCCTGCGCACGCTGTCCGATCCGGCCGAGCGCCAGCCCGCGGTCGACCTGATGGCGCAGATCGCTGCGGCGCCCACCGTGCCCGATGCCGTGCTGGCACGCGACAAGCAGCGTACGGTCGCGGCCATCCGCGAGTCGCTGACCAAGCCCCAGGTGCTGGCCGACCGCGCCTTCGGCACCGCCATCTACGGCACCCACCCGTACGGCCAGTCGGCCACGCCCGAGACCATCGAGGGCATCACCCGCGACGACATCCTGCGTTTCTATCACGCCAACTACACTGCCAAGCGCGCCGTGGTCACCTTGATCGGCGCGATCAGCCGGCAGGAGGCCGAGGCCATCGCCGAGCAGGTCACGCGCGGCCTGCCGCCGGACGGTGCCACGCCGCCCGCGCTGCCTGCCGTCAACGCACCGCTGACCAAGGCCGAGACCGTGCGCATTCCGCACCCGGCGCAGCAGGCGACCATCGTGATGGGGCAGCCCGGCATCGCGCGCAGCGACAAGGACTACTTCCCGCTCCTGGTCGGCAACTATGTGCTGGGCGGCGGCGGCTTCAGCTCGCGCCTGACCAACGAAGTGCGCGAGAAGCGCGGCCTGACCTACAGCATCGGCAGCTATTTCTCGCCGGCCGCGCAGTTGGGTCCGTTCGAGCTGGCGCTGCAGACGCGCAAGGACCAGACCGAGCAGGCGCTGACCGTGGTGCGCGACACCCTCGCCCGCTTCGTCGCCGACGGCCCGACCGACGCGGAGCTCAAGGCCGCCAAGGACAACCTCGTCAACGGTTTCCCGCTGCGCCTGGACAGCAACCGCAAGCTGCTGGACAACGTCGCCAATATCGCGTGGTACAACCTGCCGCTCGACTACCTGGATACCTGGACGCAGCGCGTCGCCGCGGTCACGCGCGAGCAGGTGCGCACCGCGTTCCAGCGCGTGCTGCAGCCGCAGACCATGGCGACCATCGTGGTGGGCGGTCCGGCGCAGAACTGAGCGCCGGGTTTCTCACGATCGAACGAGCCGGCGGCATGTCCGCCGGTTTTTGTTTGCGCAGGCTCTACAATCGCGCCCATGGCTTCCCGCACTCCCAATCGTTCCAAGCGTCCCAAGACTTCATCCGCCACGTCGCATGCCCGCGCGCCGCACCAGGTGCGGATCATCGGCGGGCAGTACAGGCGCACGCCGCTGCCGGTGATCGACGCCGATGGCCTGCGCCCCACCGGCGATCGCGTTCGCGAAACCCTGTTCAACTGGCTTGGCCAGGACTTGGCCGGCTGGCGTTGCGCGGACATCTTCGCCGGCACCGGCGCGCTCGGCTTCGAGGCGGCTTCGCGCGGCGCGGCGCGGGTCACGCTGGTGGAGAGCCATGCGCCCGCGCTGCGCGCCTTGCATGCGGTGCGCGACAAGCTGCGCGCCGGCATGGTCGACATCGTGTCGGGTGACGCCTTCGCCTGGCTCGCGCGCCAAGCCGACGGCGCGTTCGACCTCGTCTTCATCGATCCACCGTTCTCGCAGGACTGGGCCCTGCGGGCGCTGGAAGCCGCGCTGCGCGTGGTGCCGGAGGGCGGGCAGATCTACGTGGAATCGCCGCGGCCGCTGGTGGAGGCCGTGCCCGGCGAAGGCGTTGCACCGGACGCGGGCGTGCCTCTGCCGCCTGGCGTGGTGCTGCACAGGCACCTGCGCGCCGGTGCGGTGCATGCCCATTTGCTGCTGCGCAAAAACGGTTAAACTACGCCGCTTGTCGCCGGCGGATGGGCAGCCGGCGGCACCTTGCCGCTGGGTTCGGGTTCTCCAACCCGGCCTTAGCAATGCGGGTGGCAGATTCGGGGCCTGCCACGCACGACAACCGTGTCCGACCGCAGCAGGCGCGGCCAAGTACCTCGCCGCGCCACCGGATGCTTTTTTCCCCTTGGTGGAGGAACCATGGTGATCGCGGTTTATCCCGGCACATTCGATCCGTTCACGCGCGGCCACGAAGATCTCGTGCGGCGCGCATCCAACATCTTCGACGAGCTTGTCGTCGGGGTGGCGCAGAGCCCCAACAAGCGGCCCTTCTTTGCGCTGGAAGAGCGCATCCACATCGCGCGCGAAGTGCTGGGCCACTATCCCAACGTACGGGTCGAAGGCTTTTCCGGCCTGCTCAAGGATTTCGTGCGCAAGAACAACGCGCGGGTGATCGTGCGCGGGCTGCGCGCCGTGTCGGACTTCGAGTACGAATTCCAGATGGCCGGCATGAACCGCTACCTGCTGCCGGACGTGGAAACCATGTTCCTCACGCCGTCCGATCAGTACCAGTTCATCTCGGGCACCTTCGTGCGCGAGATTGCCCAGCTCGGCGGCGACGTCAGCAAGTTCGTCTTCCCGTCGGTGGAGCGGTGGCTGGTCGAGAAGGTCGGCCGCCGGCATGCCGAGTCCGACAAAACGGCTTAAAATCGCCTTTTGGCGGGAACGCTCCCGCCGGTCATTTCAAGGAAGGCATCATGGCGCTCATGATCACCGATGAGTGCATCAATTGCGACGTCTGCGAGCCCGAGTGCCCCAACGGCGCGATTTCGATGGGTCCGGAAATCTACGTGATCGATCCGGGCAAGTGCACCGAGTGCGTCGGCCACTTCGACGCGCCGCAATGTCAGCAGGTCTGTCCGGTCGAATGCATTCCCAAGGACCCGGCCCACGCCGAAACCCATGAGCAGTTGATGCAGAAGTACGTCAAGCTGACCGCTGCCTAGGGCCTGTCATCGAATTCCCGCGATGAGCGTTAGAAGTGTATGACTCGCAGATACGCCCTGACAGACGCGCAATGGGAGCGCATACAAGAATTGCTGCCTGGTAGGCGCGGCCATGTGGGAGCGCCAGCGAAGGACAATCGATTGTTTGTGGATGCCGTGCTCTATCGCTACCGTGCTGGCATTGCCTGGCGCGATCTCCCCGAACGCTTTGGTGACTTTCGGGTAGTGCATTTACGCCATATGCGCTGGAGTCGGCGCGGAGTGTGGCAGCGGGTCTTCGAAGCGCTGGCTCAACACGCAGATAACGAATACGCCATGATTGACGCTACGATCGTGCGAGCCCATCAGCACAGCGCTGGAGGAAAAGGGGGGCCGCTTCACAAGCCATCGGGCGCAGCCGAGGAGGCCTGAGCACCAAGATCCACGCAACCGTGGATGCGCTGGGCAATCCCACCGGCTTGTATCTGACGCCTGGGCAAGCCTCGGATCTGGAGGGTGCCGACGTCTTGCTCAAGGACACCGAAGCGCAGACGGTCATCGCAGACAAGGGCTACGACGCACAACAGCGCGTCGTTGAGCCGTTACTGCAGGCCGGCAAGGCGGTCGTCATCCCCAGCATTCGAACTCGCAAGGTGCAGCGCGAATACGATGCGCACCTGTACAAAGCTCGCCACCTCGTCGAGAACTTCTTCGCCAAGCTCAAGCAATACCGGGCCATTGCCACTCGCTACGATAAGACTGCCGCCGCTTTCCTCGGCGCCATCCATCTGGCCTCCGCTGTGATCTGGACTATTTGATGACAGACCCTAGCCACGCGGCCTGCGCAAAAAAAAAGAGACGGTTCCGGCCGTCTCTTTTTTTTGCGCAGGCGCCGCCGGCACCTTCATTCCACCGGCAGCCATTCCTCCGGCCCGTCATACACGTAGCCTGGTTCGCAGACGATGCGGAAAGCCGGCGGATGCGGGTGCGATGGGCGCGGCACGATCGGTGCGGGGCGGGTGACGGGCGCCTGCAAGAACGGCAGCGGCTTGCCGCCATTGCCGGCTTGTTGCTGCTGCCCCTGGACGATTCGCGGCATCGGCGTCGGCATCTGCACCGGCGGCGTGATCACCGGCGCCGGGTACGGATACGGCATCGGCCCGACGTAGACGCGATGGCAGTACCGCGCGCCCACATCCTGCTGGACGATCCGGGCGCGTTCCTGATCGCGGCGCCGCGCTTGCTCGGCAGCCTGCGCGGCAAGCCGGGCCTGGCGCGCGTCTTCTTCCGCCTGGGCCTTGCGGCGGGTGACTTCCGCTTCGCGCACCTGTGCGGCTTCGATGGTGGCGCGTTCGCGCGCGGCCTTCTGGTCGGCGGCGCTCGGCGTGTCATCGATCAGCGGCACGGCCACGGCGCGCGATCCGCACGGGTGGTCAGAGTACACCGTCTGACCGTTCGCGCTGCAACGATAGACCTCAGCCGAGGCGGGCAGGGCCGTCGCCGCGGCCCACAAACCGAGCGCGAGCGTAATCGATGCGCAGGCGCGTGACGAGGGAACGGGTTGTTTCATGGCGGTGTCCTGTGCGAAGCCGGCGCGTCAGCCTGCGGTGTGCAGGCGCATCATCGCGCGCTCGGTGTTGCCGGTCACCAGATCCGGCAGTGCATCCAGGCTGCGATCGATGGCGCGGTCGATCAGTTCCTGCTCTTCCCGGCGCGGCGCCTTGAGTACGAAGTTGGCGACATCGTGCTGGCCGGACGGTGCCGTGCCGGGCGGCAGCAGATTCCGCGGGTGCCCGATGCCCAGGCGCAGTCGCCAGAACTGCTGCGTGGTCAGGTGCGCGGCGATGTCTTTCAAACCATTGTGCCCGCCCGAGCCTCCACCCAGCTTCAGCTTGACAGCGCCCGGCGGCAGGTCCAGTTCGTCGTGCGCAACCAGGATCTCATCGGGCAGGATCTTGTAGAAGCGCGCCAGCGCCACCGTGGCGAGGCCGGAACGGTTCATGAAGGTCTGCGGCTGCAACAGCCAGACATCGTGGCCCCACAGCGTGGCGCGCGCCGCATAGCCGTGGAAGCGCGTTTCGTTGCGCAATGTCACGTGGCCCACGCGCGCGAGCTGGTCGACCAGCCAGAAGCCGGCGTTGTGCCGCGTCGCCGCGTACTCGGCGCCCGGGTTGCCGAGCCCGACAATGAGTTTGATCATGCGATTCGGAGGGAAGCGGGTGAACGATGCGCCCCGTGACCGTACAAGCATAGCCGCTTTCACGCGGGCGGATGCACGGCGGCACGGGCAGAAAAAAAGCCCGGCGAGACAGGCTCGGCGGGCTTTCCTTCCGGTCGCGCCGGTGTGGCGCGACGGTATGGCAACTTAGGCTGCGGGCTTGTCGCCTTCAGCAGCAGCGGCGGCGGACACTTCGCCAGCCGGCACGCTGATGTTGGCCACGGCCGGGTTCTCATCGCCACCGTGGGTGAGGATGGTCACGCCCTTCGGCAGCTTCAGGTCGGAGATGTGCAGGGTCTGGCCGATTTCCAGGGTGCCCAGGTCCACTTCGATGAACTCGGGCAGGTCGGCCGGCAGGCACGACACTTCGACGTCGTTCAGGATGTGGTTGACGATGCCATGGCCCAGCTTCACGCCCGGGGCATTTTCCTGGTTCAGGAAGTGCAGCGGCACCTTGACGTGGATCTTTTCCGTGGCCGACACGCGTTGGAAGTCGACGTGCAGGACCAGCTGCTTGAACGGGTGCAGTTGGAAATCGCGCAGCAGCGCTTTTTCCGACTTGCCGGCCACTTCGATGTCGAGGATCGACGAGTGGAAGGCTTCCTTCTTCAGCGCGTGGTACAGCGCGTTGTGATCGAGTTCGATCATCTTCGGCTCGGCACCGCCACCGTAAATGATGGCCGGGGTCTTGCCGGCATTGCGCAGGCGGCGGCTCGCACCAGTGCCCTGAACGCTACGCTCGAAAGCGACAACTTTCATGATTGCTCCAAACGAAAAAGACGACTCGCGACCAAGCCGTCTGGTGAACGGGGCGCATGATTGCGCCCCGGAAACACTGCAAAGGCGTCGATGAGTCGACGTTTTCTGCAGTAAAGTTTTGAATTATAACCGGAAGCCGGGTCCCTGCCGAATTATTCGGCAAACAGCTCCATGATCGATTCGCCCCTGACGATACGGGTGAAGGTGCTGGCCAGCAGCGGCGCCGTCGACAACTGGCGGATCTTGCCGCACTGGAGGGCGTCGTCACGCAGCGGGATCGTGTCGGTCACGACCACTTCGTCCAGCGCCGATTCGGCAATGCGGGCGGCTGCGCCACCCGACAGCACGGGGTGCGTGCAGTACGAGAACACTTGCTTGGCGCCGCGCTCCTTGAGCACCTGGGCAGCCTTGCACAGCGTGCCGCCGGTGTCGATCATGTCGTCCATGATCACGCAGTTGCGGCCCTCGACTTCGCCGATGATGTTCATCACTTCGGCCACGTTGGCCTTGGGGCGGCGCTTGTCGATGATCGCCAGGTCGGTGTTCAGCTGCTTGGCCAGTGCACGGGCGCGCACCACGCCACCGACGTCCGGTGATACCACCAGCAGGTTGTCGTAGTTCTTCTTGCGCAGGTCTTCGAGCAGGATCGGCGACGCGTAGATGTTGTCGACCGGGATGTCGAAGAAGCCCTGGATCTGGTCAGCGTGGAGGTCCATCGTCAGCACGCGCTCGACGCCGGCGACTTCCAGCATGTTGGCCACGACCTTGGCCGAGATGGCCACGCGCGCCGAACGCGGGCGGCGGTCCTGGCGGGCATAGCCGAAGTAGGGGATGGCGGCGGTGATGCGGCGGGCGGAGGCGCGCTTGAGCGCATCGACCATCACCATCAGTTCCATCAGATTGTCGTTGGTCGGCGCGCAGGTGGATTGCAGGATGAACACGTGCTTGCCGCGCACGTTTTCCTGGATCTCGACCTGGACTTCACCATCGGAGAACCGGCCGACGAGGGCCTTGCCCAGTGGGATGTTGAGATGCTTGACGACAGCTTCTGCGAGTTTCGGGTTGGCGTTGCCGGTAAAGACCATCAAGCCTTCGCTGCTCATCGGGGCACCTGTTTTTCGACTTCAGACGCGCCGGTTGGCTGAAGCGCCAACCGGGCTATTGCTGGGAACATGAGGAAGAAAATGGCAGGGGAGGAAGGACTCGAACCCTCGCATGCCGGAATCAAAATCCGGTGCCTTAACCAACTTGGCGACTCCCCTACACAACCGATCGGCTCTTGCTTCCGTTGCAGAAGCAAAAGCTGCAAACCTTACACAGCCAACATCGCGAGCGGGTGATGCGTCAGACCTGCCGCACACCGACCCTCCCATTCGGGAGGCACCTGATCCGCCACCGCTTGCGCCTGTTCCGCACGATCAAATGGTGCGAACACGCAGGCGCCGGATCCGGTCATCCTTGCCAGAGGGCTGAATTGACGCAGCCAGGCAAGAGCTCGGGCGATTTCGCCGTATTTCCTTTCCGCCACCGCTTGCAGATCGTTGCGACCGTAAGCGAAAACAATTTGTTGGTCAGGAAAGTCCGTAATTATGGTGAGGGGAGTGTCACGTGTCAACCCTTCATCGCAAAAAATTTCGGGAGTGGGGACATGGACACGCGGATGAATGACCACGAAGGTCGCCGGCGGTAGCGCGATCGGGGTCAGTTCCTCGCCGATCCCCTCGGCGAATGCGTTCTGGCCGAACACGAAGAAGGGCACGTCGGCCCCCAGGCGCAGGCCCAGCGACATCAGCTTCGCGCGTGGCAGATCGAGCCCCCACAGGCGGTTGAGCGCCAGCAGCGTGGTCGCTGCGTCGGACGAGCCGCCGCCGATGCCGCCGCCCATCGGCAGGCGCTTCTCCAGTGCAATATCGGCGCCGTAGGCGCAGCCGGTTTCCGCTTGCAGCAGGCGTGCGGCGCGGATGACCAGGTCTTCCTCCGCGGGAACGCCGGGGATGTCGGTGGTGCGCACCAGGCGAGCGTCGGCGCGGCGGCCGAAGTGCAGCGTGTCGCACCAGTCGATCAGCTGGAACACGGTCTGCAGCAGGTGGTAACCGTCCGGCCGGCGGCCGACCACGTGCAGGAACAGGTTGAGCTTGGCGGGCGCGGGGCAGTCGCGCAGTTCGGTGGGCGCGGAAGACATGACGGAACGCAGATGATCTTACTGGTCGAGCACGAGGCGTACGGAAAGCGGGCCCGGTGCACCGCTGGTGCCCTGCGGTCGGTCGAGGTCCAGCCGGCGCACGCGCGCATTGGCGGCGTTGCTGTCGCCATCGTCGGCCCAGGCGACATAGTGCACCGTCCACCCGTTCTGCTCGATGGTCTCGGGGCGCGATTGCGCGTCGCGCGCCACGCGGGCCGGTGTTCCGGGCGCGGGGCGGGCACGCAGCCAGTCGCGCAGGCCGGCGACCGGCAGCGAGAAGCCGAGCGCATCCTGCATCAGCGTATCCACTTCGGCGGCACGGCGCGGCGGCTGATTGGGCAGCTCCAGGGTGGCGCCCCGATCGTTCTGGCTGACGATGGCAAGCGTCTGGCCCAGCGGCGACATCAGTTCCAGTTGTACATCCGCCCCGCGTTCGCGCCACAGGAAGCTGCCGACCGCGCTCTGCTGCGCATCGCCCTGCACATAGCGCGCCGAAAAACGGCCCTGGTAGCGCGTGATGGTCGCATCGCCATCCTGCGTGCCGGCGAAGAGATCATTGGCCGGCCGCACGCTGGCGCAGCCGGCAAACAGCATGCACCCCGCGCCCAGCACCAGCGCGCCGAGCGCCCGCGAAAACACCGTCGCCATCAATTCGCGCTCACGGGCGCGTCCGGCAGCGGCTGGCCGAAGCGGCGCAGCGTTTCGCGCAGGGTGGTGTCGTTGATATCGAGTTTTGCGGCATCCGTCCAGACCTTGCGGGCGTCGTCCTGCTTGCCCGATTGCCATAGCACTTCGCCCAGGTGTGCGCCGATTTCGGCCTGCGGCGCGGCGGCCCAGGCCTTGCGCAAGATGTCGGTGGCGGCGGGCAGGTCGCCGCGGCGGTACTTGACCCAGCCGAGGCTGTCGGCGATGTAGGGGTCGTCCGGCGCCAGCGACACGGCTTTCTCCAGCAGTTCCTGCGCTTCCTGCAGGCGGGTGTTGCGATCGGCCAGCGAGTAGCCGAGCGCGTTGTAGCCGATCGCCTGTCCCGGACGCAGGTCGATCACCTTGCGCAGGAGAGTTTCCATGTTGTCGTAATGGCCGTCGTGTTCTTCGAGCATCGCCAACTGGTAGGTGTATTCGACGTTGTCGGGGTCGTTCCTGAGGAGATCGTTGACGCGGGCGCGGGCGCGGCCGTACGCCTTGGCGTCCATCAGCATGCCGACTTCGGCCTGGCGGATGCCGTCCATCAGCGCTTGCCGGCGCGGGCCGTCAGGCACGTCTTCGGTGTCGGCGATGAGCTCGTCGAAGGCCTGCTGCGCTTCATCGATGCGGCGCAGCTTGCCGAGCAACTGGGCGCGCTTGAGGCCGGCGGCGAGCACCGTCTGGTTGTCGCCATCGCCGTTCGGGGCGCCGGCGATCTTGTCCAGCCACGTGATGGCGCCGGCATAGTCGTGTTTTTCCTCGGCCACTTGCGCCAGCCCCTGATAGCCGGGCTCGGGGCTCAGCGAGGGCGACTGGGCGGCCTGAGCGAGGTATTCCTTCAGGTAGTGCTCGGCGTCGTCGTACTGCCGCTGCTGCAGGTTCAGCAGGCCCAGCGCCAGCGGGATGCGCGCGTCGTTCGGGGCGATCTTCCTGATGGCTTCGAATTGGGCGCGCGCCTGATCGTTCTGATTGTTGACCAGGTACAGGCGGGCTAGCGCGAGGTGCCCGTCGAGGGAGGCTGGAGCCGCCTTCAGGAACGTGCGCAAGCCGGCGATGGCGGCGTCGGGATTGCTGTCGGCGCGCAGCTCGGCGGCGAGGATGGCGGCATCTTCGTAGCCGGGGCGCAGCCTGAGCGCGGTGTCGAGTTCGGACAGCGCGCCGGTGTTGTCCTTGGCGACCACCTTGGCGCGGGCCAGCGCCAGGTGCGTCTCCGGGCGCTGCGCGTCGTGCACGGTCAAGTGCTGCAGGGCGGAAACGGCGCCGACCGGGTCACTGCTCTTGGACATTTGCTGCTGCAGTTGCAGGATGGCCTCGGCACGTTGCCCGGGCGATACCTTGTTCAGCTGTGCTTGCAGCATCGGCTCGACTTCGCTCCACTGGCCTGTGGCTACCATCAGCAGTTGCTGCACCTGGCGCGCCGGCATCGAGGTGGGGGCGAGTTCGACCCACAGCCGTGCCGCCGTCAGCGCCTGCGAGGGGGCGCGGGTCAGGAAGGCGATCTCGGTGGCGCGCTGGGCGAAGCGCGGGTCGCGCGTGTCCTGCGCGAGGCCGAGATAGGTGCGGTAGGCCGGCTCGACCAGACCGCGCTGCAGCGATACCTCGGATGCCAGCACGCGGTACATGATGTCTTCGGTGAGCGGCACGACCGGCAGGTCGGTGCGTTCGCCGGCCAGCAGATTGCCGCGCGGCCGGGACCTCTCGAGCTGGACCGCCGCCCGGCTGCTGCCGTCGGGCGGCGTCGCCTGGGCCGTCCGCGCGGCCGGGGCCGCTGCCCATGTCGGCAGGCTCGCCAATCCCGCCGCGAACAGCGAGGCCAGCAGGAGCGCCCGGCTGCGCGGAAAACGCCCGGAACGTTGCGTCGCGGGCGGGCGGGAAAAGGCGTGCGGCATGGTCAAAAGACTCCGGATTCGGTTCGGCCCATTGTAGCCTGACCGCTACAATTGCCGTCTGATCAATAACGGATTGGAGCCGCACATGCGGCGGAGGTTCGATGCCTGAACTGCCCGAGGTCGAGGTCACCCGGCTGGGACTCGTCCCGCACCTGACGGGCCGGCGCATTGTGCGTGCCGTGGTGCGGCATCACGGCCTGCGTTGGCCGGTCGACCCGGCGCTGCCCGAACTGCTGGGCGGGCGTACGGTCTCGCGTGTGCTGCGCCGGGGCAAGTACCTGTTGATCGAATGCGTGCCCGACGCCGCCCGCGAGCCGCGGGCGGTGGCCGGCTGGCTGCTGGTCCACCTGGGCATGACGGGCACCCTGCGTGTGCTGGAGGTGCCCGCGGCACCCGGTGCCCATGACCATCTCGATATCGAACTTGCGGATGCGGCCGGTCGGCCCATCACATTGCGCTACCGCGACCCGCGCCGGTTCGGTGCCGTGCTGTGGCATGCCGGGGACGAAGCCGGGCTGTCGGAGCACCCGCTGCTGCGCAACCTCGGCATCGAGCCCTTCGATGCGCGCTTTGACGGCGACTGGATGTACGCTCGCACGCGCGGCCGCAACGCCGCCATCAAGACCGTGCTGCTGGCCGGCGACATCGTGGTCGGCGTCGGCAATATCTATTGTTCGGAAAGCCTGTTCCGCGCGGGCATCCGGCCCACCACGGCGGCCGGGCGCATCAGCCGGCCGCGCTACGCGGCGCTGGCGGAGGCCATCCGCGCCACGCTGGCGGATGCCATCGCGCGCGGCGGCAGTACGCTGCGCGACTTCGTCGGCTCCGATGGGCAGAGCGGCTATTTCCAGCTGGACGCGCTCGTCTACGGTCGTGCCGGCCTGCCGTGCCGCGTGTGCGGTACGCCGATCCGCCAGATCGTGCAGGGACAGCGTTCGACTTTCTATTGCCCGGTCTGCCAGCGCTGAGCGTGCCGTGACACAAACGGCGCTGTAAAGCGCTTTGCGCAGCATTTCGCAAGATTTTCGAAGAGGGGGGTGGCTTCGCCGATGGCATCCCGCAACACTTGCCCCCGCCAGCGCCCGCCGGAGCATGGAAAGTTCCCCCGAAACCTTGCAGTTCCCTGTATCGTTCCACCTAAAATTGCGCATTTTTGTGCCGTAAAGGGCGGTAACCAGGGATGCCCGAAGCGCGTGATCGGGGCGCGCATCAATACGATAGAACGATGAACAACACACTGAGCACTCAGTTCGAGCAATACAGCGCCTGGCGCGCGTCGGTATTGCAATCCGTGGGGGAATTTCAGGACTGGCTCCAGGCCCAGGAACTGTACGACGCCCAAGCCGACATGCGCGCGCAGCGTATCCGCGGCGTGCTGCGCAGCGACAAGCTGAAGGTGGCCTTTATCGCCGAGTTTTCGCGCGGCAAGAGCGAGCTGATCAACTCGATCTTCTTCGCCGACTTCGGCCGCCGCATCCTGCCGTCGTCGGCGGGCCGGACCACGATGTGTCCGACCGAGCTGATGTACGACGACAGCTATCCGCCGTCGATCCGCCTGCTGCCGATCGAGACGCGCCTGCACGATGCCTCCACCGCTGACTTCCGCGATGCCGGAAGCCATTGGCTGTCGGTGCCGCTCGATCCGTCGTCGCCCGAGGGCATGCTGGAAGCGTTCCGCCACGTGGTGGAGACCGTGCGCGTGCCCAAGGAGGAGGCCGAGCTGCTGGGTCTCTATAACGATGCCGATCCGGACGCCGCCTTCTCGGTGGATGCCGCCGGCACCGTCGAAGTCTCGAAGTGGCGCCACGCCATCATCAATTTCCCGCACCCGATGCTCAAGCAGGGTCTGGTGATCCTGGACACGCCGGGCCTGAACGCCATCGGTACCGAGCCGGAGCTGACGCTGCGCCTGATTCCGGATGCGCACGTGGTCGTGTTCGTGCTGGCCGCCGATGCCGGCGTGACCAAGAGTGATCTGGAACTGTGGCGCTCGCACGTGGGCGGCGGCCAGCGCAAGGGCTGCATCGCCGTGCTCAACAAGGTCGACGGCCTGTGGGATCCGCTCAAGAGCGAGCAGGAAGTCGAGTCCGAGATCAACCGCCAGATCGTGACCACCGCGCAGGTGCTGGATATCGACGTCAAGCGCGTCTACCCGGTTTCGGCGCAGAAGGGCCTGCTGGCCAAGGTCAGTCATGATCCGGCGCTGCTGGCCAAGAGCCGGCTGCTGGAGCTGGAGTCGGTGCTGTCCGACCAGTTGATCCCGCAGCGGCGCGAGATCGTCACCGAGCAAGTGCAACTGGCTGTCAAGGACATGGCTGCCGGGGCGCAGCAGTTGCTGCAGACGCGCCGCCGCGACATCGTCGAGCAACTGTTCGAACTGCGCGGTCTGCGCGGCAAGAACCACACGATGGTCAAGCACATGCTGTCGCGCGTGCAGGGCGAGAAGGAAGAGTTCGAGCAAAGCATCGCCAAGTTCCAGGCGCTGCGCACGGTGTTCGGCCGCCACAGCGCGGAGATCATCAAGAGCGTGCAGCTCAAGCAGATCCGCACCACCATGCGCGATGCACGCGAGAAGATGAAAGAGCGCGTGTTCTCGCGCGGCCTGCGCGACGACATGGAGAAGCTGTTCGGCCACTTGGGCGGCCTGGTGCGCGATGCCACCAGCCGCATCGACCAGCTGCATCAGATGGTCGACGGCATGTACAAGAAATTCAACGCCGAGCATGGCTTCACGCTGTCGCCGCCGCTGCGCTTCCTGGGTACGCGTTATGACGCCGATCTCAAGGAGACGCTGGCGCTGGCGCATGCCCACTTCGGTGCGTTCAGCTTCCTGACCCGTCCGAAGCCGCAGCTCGTGCACGGCGCGTTCTCGACGGTGGCCAGCCGCGTGCTGGATACCTTCCAGGACATGAACCGCGACATCGAGATCTGGCTGAAGTCGGTGATGTCCCCGCTCGAAGCCCAGGTGCGCGATCACCAGAAGCAACTGCGCAAGCGCGTCGACTCGATCGAGCGCATCCACGAGGCGACCGACACGCTGGAAGCGCGCATCGCCGAACTGGAAGCGATGCTCAACACGCTGGACGAGCGCAGTGGCACGATCGCCGACTACTCGTCGCGCATCCTGTCGGCCGGCACGCTGCTGGAGAAGCATTCGGTCGCGGCCTGACGCACGGACAGCAGGACCGCAGTCAATGGAAAGGGCGCCTTCGGGCGCCTTTTTCATTCCGGTATGATCCCGGCCAGCGCAGTCCGCCTGCGTGCCGTTTCCTCATCATTACACGCATGACCGCCACACCCCGCCGCCCGCGCCGCGCCGCGCCACCCGCTCCAGTCCTGCCGACGCTGCCCGACGATTTCGCCGTCCGCGTGATTGCCTGGCAGCGGCGCCATGGCCGCCATCACCTGCCGTGGCAGAACACCGGCGATGCCTATCGCGTGTGGCTGTCGGAGATCATGCTGCAGCAGACGCAGGTGTCGGCGGTGCTGGGCTACTACGCGCGCTTCGTCGAGCGGTTCCCGACCGTGCGGGCGCTGGCCGCGGCGCCCGCGGACGACGTGATGGCCGCCTGGGCGGGCCTGGGCTACTACACCCGCGCGCGCAATTTGCACCGCTGCGCGCAGATCGTGGTGGCCGAGCATGGCGGTGTGTTTCCCCGCGATCCCGAAGCACTGGCGGCGCTGCCGGGCATCGGACGCTCCACCGCCGCGGCCATTGCGGCATTCTCGTACGGGGTGCGCGCGGCCATCCTCGACGGCAACGTCAAGCGCGTGTTTGCGCGTGTCTTCGGCGTCGACGGCTTTCCCGGCGACAAGCGCGTCGAGGAGGCGATGTGGCGCATTGCCGAGGCCGTGCTGCCTGCGGCGGACGGCATCCAGCCGTACACGCAGGGTTTGATGGACCTCGGTGCCACCGTCTGTACGCGCGGCAAGGCGGCATGCCTGACGGGCGGGCGCGCCTGTCCGCTCGAATCGCTGTGCGAAGCGCGCCGGACCGGGCGCGTGTTGGAATTGCCCGTGCCGCGTCCGCGCAAGGCCATCCCCGAACGTGCCGCGACCCTGCTGATGGCGTTGCATGATGGCGCGGTGCTGCTGCAGCGCCGGCCGCAGCGCGGTATCTGGGGCGGGCTGTGGTCGCTGCCCTTGGTGGGCGACATGGATGCGGCGCTCGACGCGCACCCGGCGGCGTCCGACGAAGCGCGCACCGTGGCGCAGGCCTACGGCTTGGTGTCGTCGATCGAACCGGCTGGCGTGCTCACGCACACCTTCACGCATTTCCGCCTGCAGATGCACTTGCTGCGCGTGGAGATCGGCCAGACCGCCGCGCTGGACGACGACTGGCGCTGGGTGTCGCTCGCGCGGCTCGATGCGGTTGGGATGCCTGCGCCCGTGAAGCTGGCGCTGGAGATGCTTGCGCAGCCTAGCCTGGTGTGACGGCGGACGGCGCTGCGGCGGTCGCGGCGCTACAGGATGTGGTGCTGCTTCATGTAGCGATGGACGATCTCGATGCGCATGCCGGCATCCATCAGTTCCATCAGCTTTTGCTTGGCCTTGAGCGGTACCGGCAGCAGTTCGCACAGCCGGTTGCCGACCCAGCTCGGGCTGGCCCAGTTATAGGGCTCGGCGAGCGGCACCTGGCCTTCCTCGCGCGCACCCAGTGTCGCGACGATGCGCCGCAGGGCATTGACGCAATCGTCGAACAGTTCGCTCTTGCAGTCTTCCACGTCGATCCCGATCGGTTCCACGGTACCGCGCAGCAGACCGGCTGCGGTGGTGTCGAACGACCGCACCTTGAAGCGCTGCGTGCCGCGCACCTTGATCATCAGCAGGCCGAGCTGCTCCATGTCGCATTCGACGATATGGGCGATACAGCCGATGTCGACCGGGATGGTCGGCGTGTCCGGCGCGGCGACCTCGTTGCCGCGCTCGATCAGGCAGACGCCGAATGGGGTCTGGTCGCGCAGGCAGGTGCGCACCATATCGATGTAGCGGGCCTCGAAGATGCGCAGCGGCAACAGTCCGCCCGGAAACAGCACCGTGTGCAGCGGGAACAGCGGCAGCTCGGTCGGCAGCGGAGGCAGCGGGGAAAACGGGGAGAGGGCAATATCTTCTTGCATGGACGGTCGTCGGCGGGACCTCCGCGGAGCGCCACGTGGCCGGGCGGCGAGTCGTGGGCCAGTGGGGCGGACGCGGTTTAAGCGTCGTCTACCGCCAGTTCGCGGTGACGGACCAACACATTACCATGCGCACGGAAGTAGGTGGCGAGCCGTTCCGCGATATAGACGGAGCGGTGCTGCCCACCCGTGCAGCCGATGGCAACGGTCAGATAGCTGCGGTTGTCGGCAATGAAACTTGGCAGCCACTTTTCGACATAGGCGCGGATGTCCTCGGCCATCGCCAGCACCATCGGCTGGCTTTGCAGGAAGTCGATGACCGGCTGGTCGCGCCCGGTCAGCGGCCGCAGTTGCGTGTCGTAGTAGGGGTTGGGCAGTGAGCGCACGTCGAAGACGAGGTCGGCGTCCGTCGGCACGCCGTGCTTGAAGCCGAACGATTCGAACATCAGGGTGATGTCGTGCGGCTCGTCGCTGATGAATTCCTTGATGTATGCGCGCAGGGCGTTGGTGCGCAGGGTGCTGGTGTCGATGCGATGTGCCGGGTCGGCGAGCGGGCTCAGCAGTTCCCGCTCCATGTCGATGGCCTCGACGAGCGAGGTGTCGGGAGCCTTGACCGCGCTGTGCGGATTGCCTGCATCGGGTCGGCCGTTGCGGATCGACAGCGGGTGGCGCCGGCGTGTTTCCGAGTAGCGCTGCACCAGCGCATTCGTGCTGGCCGTCAGGAACAGCATGCGGACATCGTGTTCCTTGCGCAGTTGAGTGATGGTCTCCGGCACCTTGCGCAGCGATTCGCGGCTGCGGATATCGGTGGCGATGCCCAGGTGCGTGTAGCCCTGGTCCGCCAGGTAGCGCGCCAGTTCCGGGATGAACTGCGCGGGCAGGTTGTCCACGCAGTAGTAGCCTGCGTCTTCGAGCACGTTCAGGGCGACCGACTTCCCCGAACCCGACATACCGGTGATGAGAATGATCCGCATCCCGCGAGGATAGCATTCCTCTGTGGCAAACCCGCGACCAACAAAAAAGGCGACCTGGTCGGCCGCCTTTCTGGCATTGCGCTAAGCGGATGCTCAGCTCTTGAGGCAATCGCTCTGGGCCTTCTTGTATTCGTCGCCCTTCTTGCCCTTGTTGGTCTTGGCGCAGGCTGCCATCTTTTCTTGCTGGGTCATCGGTGCAGCAGCCGGCGCGGCGTCGGTCTTGCCGGACAGGCAGTCGCTCTGGGCCTTCTTGTAATCGGCGCCCTTCTTGCCTTTGTTGGCTTTGGCGCAGGCTGCCATTTTCTCTTGCGCCGAATTCTTGGCTGCCGGGGCGGCTGCGGGCGCGGCCGAAGCAGCAGCGGCCGGTGCGCTGCCTTGGGCGAAGGCTTGGCCTGCCAGGAACGGGAGTGCCAGGGCGCAAGCGGCAATCAGTTGTTTCATCGTGTTCTCCTTGGGTGCGTCAGAAGGGCGGGCGGATCGAGCCGCCGCGCCCGCGATGAACGTCGCCGCGTGTGCTCGGCGCATTCCCTCCCACAACGGAATGGCCATGGGTCGGGTTGACGTTTTTCAACAAAAGTTTGAGAAAACCGAGGCGCTCACGTGCCGGAGCGCGGGTTTTGCAACGACTTTGTTAAAGCAGACGGCCCTGCGGCGAGTGCGATGCGGCTTCGGCCTGCATGGCTGCGCGCTGGCGGTCCATGAAGTCGCGCAGCGTGTCGATGCCGCGCAGCCGCAGGATGGTGTTGCGCACCGCAGCTTCGACCAGCACGGCCAGGTTGCGGCCGGCTGCCACCTGGATCTTTACCATGTGGATGGGCAGGCCGAGCACATCCATGTATTGGGAATCCAGCGGTAGCCGCTCGAACTCGCCGTCGTTGCGGCGCACGAGCTGGACGATCAGCTTGATCTTCATCTTCCGGCGCACCGCGGTCTCGCCGAAGATGGTCTTGATGTCGAGCAGGCCCAGGCCGCGCACTTCCAGCAGGTTTTGCAGCAGCGGCGGGCAGCGGCCCTCAATGAAGTCCGGCCCCAGGCGCACGAAGTCGACCGCGTCGTCGGCCACCAGCCCATGGCCGCGCGAGATCAGTTCCAGCCCGAGCTCGCTCTTGCCCAAGCCGGAATCGCCCATGATCAGCACGCCCATACCGAGGATGTCGAGGAACACCCCGTGCATGGTCACGCGCGGCGCCGAGATGCGCGACAGGTACAGCCGCAGGTGGTCGATCACGGCCGCCGAGGAAATCGGCGATGTGAACAGCGGCGTGGACGACCGCGTGCAGCGCAGTTCCAGGTCGGGCGGCGGGTCGACGCCATCGGCGATCACCAGGAAGGGGGGCTCGAGCAGGATCAGCTCGCCCATCTGGCGCTTGCGGTTTTCTTCGGACAGGCGCTGATAGTAGGTGATCTCAGGCTTGCCGAGCACCTGGATGCGGTTCGGGTGGATTAGGTTCAAGTGCCCCACCAGGTCGGCCGCGGAGGTCGCTTCCTTGGCGAAATCCACGTCGAATGCGCGGTCCGCGCCTTCCAGGCCCGCGACCCACGACAGCTTCAGGTCGGCGGCGTTGTCGTCGAAGATCGATTGGGCGGTGACGCCGGTCAGTTCCATGTCGGTGCGTTCCGTGGCGCTCGGGTGGAGGGCGATCGGGCCGCGGCATCCGCGGCGCGCTGCCTTTGACCTACGGGCGCCAGTCGGTGAGTAGCTGGTGAATCGCCTCGGGCGACGGCAGGGTGGTGAGTCCCTCGCGCATGTCGCGGTCGGACAGCAGTTGGGCGATTTCGGACAGAATCTCCAAGTGCTGCTGGGTGGCCTGTTCCGGCACCAGCAGGAAGATCAGCAGCGAGACGGGTTTGCCGTCGGGTGATTCGAAGGGCACCGGCTCGGACAGGCGCATGAACGCCGCCAGCGGTTGCTTGAGCCCCTTGATGCGGCCGTGCGGAATGGCCACGCCAGCTCCCAGGCCCGTCGATCCGAGGGATTCCCGTGCAAACAGGTTGTCGGTGACGGTCGCACGGGCAACCCCGTGATTGTTTTCGAACAGCAGGCCTGCCTGTTCAAACACCCGCTTTTTGCTGGTTACGCTGACGTCGAGGGCAATATTCCCGGGCGGCAGCAGTTTGGCCAAGCGATTCATGTGCAATGCGTGAAATGAGCGGCGTCCTTCCTGCACCAAGGTGGCGCGCGGACAATCGAGCCATTATAGACCAGTGCACCGCGCGATTTGTGCGGCGCACCAGTGGTGTCCGCTTACGGCAGAGAGGCGACTCCCCAAGGCTGCGATCGGTTGCGGCAAGCGTTTTCGCGTTGCCGCAGCCCCCCGTGTTATCGCATGGCGTGGCGCGGAAACCCGCGCCGGGCCATACGTTCATGCTTTTGTCAGATTTTAGCCTGACTGAATTTCTATGCAATCCGATTCATCAGCGTGCACCAGCACATAAAAAAACCGCGCCATTCCAGGGCGCGGTCTTTTGTGGTGCGTCGTGCTATTGCTGCAGCTGCACGGTGGAGAAGGTCTGATGCTTCAGGGCGTCGCGATCATGTCCCTGCACACGGTCCTTGTACTTGAGGACCTGCCGGTCGAGCTTGTCGACGAGGAGATCGATGGCCGCATAGAGATCTTCATGGTGTGACTCGACGAAGACATCCTTACCCTTGAGGTGCAGGTTGATTTCCGCGTACTGACGACGGCTCTTCTCCTTGTGGTTATCGACCGATAGCAACACGCTGACGCCAATCACCTGATCGAAGTGTCTGATCACACGCTCCAGTTTCGTTTCCACGTACTCACGCAACGGCGGCGTGATGTCCAGGTGGTGTCCACTGAGTTTGAAGTTCATAGCGGTTCTCCTTCTCACGGATGGGCCGCATCGGAACTGCCCGCGATGCGGCTATAAAGACTTGCGCAAATTCACTGCTGGGATTTTGAGGGCTTCGCGGTACTTGGCCACCGTCCGACGGGCCACCACGAATCCTTGTTCGCCTAACAGCTCGGCAATTCTGCTATCGGACAGAGGATTCTTCGGGTCTTCGGCTCCTACAAGTTGCTTGATGAGCGCGCGTATCGCGGTGGATGACGCGGCCCCGCCGGTTTCCGTCGATACATGGCTGCCGAAGAAGTACTTCAGCTCGAAGGTCCCCATGGGGGTCGCCATGTACTTGTTGGTCGTCACACGGGAGATCGTGGACTCGTGTAGACCCAGTGTATCGGCTATTTCCCGCAAAACCAAGGGGCGCATGGCGATTTCACCGTGCGTGAAAAAGCTCTTTTGACGTTCGACAATCGCTTGCGAGACACGCAGGATGGTGTCGAAGCGCTGCTGGATGTTCTTGATCAGCCAGCGCGCTTCTTGCAGCTTCTGCTGCAGGTTGGCGGCGCCCGACTCGCCGCGGCTGCTGCGCAGGATCTGGGCGTACATGTCGTTGATGCGCAGGCGTGGCATCACGTCCGGGTTCAGTTGCGCCATCCAGCCTGCGGCGGTTTTACGCACCACGACATCGGGCACGACGAAGTCGGCCTCGGCGCGCCCGAAGGCGTGGCCCGGGAACGGCGCCAGCGAGCGGATCAGTTCATGCGCGGCCTTCAGCGCGCCTTCGTCGACGGACAGCGCTTTCTTCAGGCGCGTGTAGTCGCGCGCGGCGAGCAATTCGAGATGCTGGTTGACGATGGCCAGCGCGAGCGGCTTGGCCGGCGAGTCCAGGCGCTGCAGCTGCAGCGTCAGGCATTCCGCTGCCGAGCGCGCGCCGATGCCGGCCGGGTCGAAGCTCTGCAGCATGCGCAGCGCGGCCTGCAGTTCGTCGAGTTCGATCTCGAGTTCGGCCGGCAGGTCGGTGAGGATCTCGTCGAGCGAGCCGGTCAGGTAGCCCTCGTCGTCCAGCGACTCGATCAGGAAGATGACGAGGCCCTTGTCGCGCGTGGACAGCTTGAGCGGCGCCAGCTGTTCCATCAGGAATTCGCGCAGCGTGGGCTCGGCCTCGCGCAACTGCATCGGAGCGCGATCGTCTTCGTCGGACTGGGGTTTGCGTGCGAAGTCGTCGAGGCTCCAGTCGGAGCGATCGGAGCCGTAGTCGCTGTCGAAGTCGCTGCCGTTTTCGTACGGTGCCTCGGCCGTGTCGGTGTGGTCCGAGCCGTTGGCGGCGGGCGGCGGCGACTCGGTCGGCAGCGGGGTGGCGCTGTTGCTCTGCAGTGCGCTGACCGAGCCATCGGCCCCGATGCGCGCGGAGGTGTCGAGCCACTCGTTCTCGCGCTCCAGCAGCGGGTTTTCGGTCAGCGCCTGCTCGACTTCCTGTTGCAGTTCGATGGTCGACAGTTGCAGCAGCCGGATCGACTGCTGCAGTTGCGGCGTGAGCGCCAGATGCTGGGAGAGGCGGAGCTGGAGCGACTGTTTCATGCGGGCTATTCTATGCCCAACAGTCGACCGATGGAACGGAATTTGCTTGATTGTGCGGCTTTGCTACGTCCATTAGACGTAGGCAAATGCGCGGGGCTTACATCCGGAAGTTGTCGCCCAAATAGACCTTGCGCACGTCTTCGTTTTCGACGATCTGCTCGGGCATGCCGGCGGCGAGCACCGTGCCCTCGCTAATGATGTAAGCGTGGTCGCAGATACCCAGCGTTTCGCGCACATTGTGATCGGTGATCAGCACACCGATGTTGCGGTCTTTCAGGAAGCTGACGATGCGCTGGATTTCGCCCACGGCGATCGGGTCCACGCCGGCGAACGGCTCATCGAGCAGGATGAAGCGCGGCGCGGAGGCCAGCGCCCGGGCGATTTCGACGCGCCGACGTTCGCCGCCGGACAGCGAGAGCGCGGGGTTGTCGCGCAGATGGGTGATCTGCAGGTCGTCGAGCAGGGCGTCCAGCCGGCGGTTGACCTCGGCCGCCGACAGCGGCTTGCCGTCCTGCTCCTGCAACTCCAGCACGGCCCGGATGTTTTCCTGCACGTTGAGCTTGCGGAACACCGAGGCTTCCTGCGGCAGGTACGACAGTCCCATGCGCGCGCGCTGGTGGATCGGCAGGCGGCTGATGTGCTGGCCGTCGAGCACGATATCGCCGGCATCCAGCGCCACCAGCCCGACGATCATGTAGAACGAGGTGGTCTTGCCCGCGCCGTTCGGGCCGAGCAGGCCGACCACCTCGCCGCTCTTGACGTCCAGCGAGACGTCCTTGACCACCGTGCGCGTGCCGTAGCGCTTCTTCAGGTGCCGCACCACCAGCGTGCTGGAGGTGGCGGCTTGCGGCGCGGCGACGGCGGTGGCTTGGGCAGTGGCGGGCATAGGCGAAGCGAAAAAGCGGGTCGGCGGGACGGATCAGGGCTTGGCGGCCGGCGTTGCCGGAGCGGGCGTCCCCGGCGTGCCGCTGCGTGGGGCGAGCACGGCGCGCACGCGACCGGACGGATTGGCGGCGGTGGCGTTTTCGGCGCCGCCCGAGGCCGTGTAGAACTCCTTCTGGCCGTCGTAGGTGATGACAGCGCCACGGATTTCGTCGAGCTGCGTGGCGCCCTGCAGGCGCTCCATGCGGGCACGGTTGATCAGCTTGGAGATCTCCTGCTTGCCGTCGTACTCGATGCGCTCGCCCCAGCCCTGGATGTACTCATCGACGTTGTCGCGCTTCTGGCGGATGAAGGCCAGGTTGCCGGGCTTGGCGAGGGCGATGGCGTAGTTGTAGCCCTCCGGATCGGTGCGCAGGTCGGCGGTGTCGGAGCGTAGCACCATGGTGCCCTTGGTCAGCACGACGTTGCCGGACAGGTGGTAGACCTGTTTCAGGTCGTCGTAGCTGGCGTTGTCGGCTTCGAGCACCAGCGGCTTGTCGCGGTCGGCGCGCTCGGCGTGTGCGGGCAGGGCCGCCAGCAGCGCGGCGCTCAGGGCGAGGAAGGCAAGGCCGCTGGCGCGGCGGGTGTCGGTCATGGAAATCGGATCGGAGGAGGCGCGGTGGGTCGGGAGCGGCGGGGCGATACGGTGCCGAGGACGCAGTTTACTGCTTCGGCGCGCCCAGCCCTTCGATGCGGCCGCGCACATTGCCCAGCAATTGTACTTGGCGCGTCACGTTGTTGAAGACGAGGCCGTTGGCGTTCATGACCGACAGCCCGCGATGGAGTTCGACCGGTTTGTCGGTGCGCACCACGTCGTCGTTGAGCAGCACCTGGAAGTAGGTCGAATCGGCGGTCATCAGCGGGTCCTGGCGCAGGTCGGGGCCCTGGGCGCGGATCACCTTGGCGTTGTCGTACAGGTCGATGATGGTGCCTTCGCCGTTCATCTTGCCGAGATCGGCGCGCGCGGTGACCTGCGGGCGGTCCGGCGCGTAGATGCGCAGCGCCGGGAATGTGACGTCGTAGGTCAGGTCGTCCTCGTAGTGGTTCATGTGGACGCCGGTGAAGCGGTACTTGGTGACGCCGCGCTCGTCCAGCGCGGTGGCCGAGATGCCGTCCATGGTGTAGTCGGCCACGTGGCGCTTGGCCTGGCTGGCGGTCTCTTCGGTCTGCGGGGTGTTGACCTGCACCAGCAGGAAGGTGACGCCGCACACGAGCGCCATCAGCAGGATGGGCAACCCGCGCAGCATGATCTGCAGCAGGGAGGAGGCGAGGCGTTGGGAGCGTTCGCTGGCCATGTCAGGAAGCGTTGGGCGCTTGCAGCAGTTGCGCGAGCAGGTCGTCGTAGGCGCCCTGGGCCTTGAGGATCAGGTCGGCGACTTCGCGCGCCGCGCCGCGACCGCCCGTGGCCCGGGTCACGTAGTGGCAGCGGCTGCGCACCTCGGCATGGGCCTGGGCCGGGCAGGCGGCAAAGCCGACCTGCGCCATGACCGGCAGGTCGGGCCAGTCGTCGCCCATGTAGCCGGCGTCGGCGGGCAGCAGCGCCGTGGCGGCAAGCAGGTGGGCGAAGGCCTCGCGCTTGTCGGCTACGCCTTGGTACAGATGTTCGATGCCAAGTTCCCCGGCGCGCCAGGCCACAATCTCGGATTCGCGCCCGGTGATGATGGCCGGCGTGATGCCCGCCTGGGCCAGCAGCTTGATGCCGTGACCGTCCAGCGTGTCGAAGGCCTTGCTGATCTCGCCCTGCGGGCCGACCAGCAGGCGTCCGTCGGTCAGCACGCCGTCCACGTCGAAGATCATCAGGCGCACGCGCGCGGCGCGCTCCATTGCCTGCGGGAAGCGCACGTCGATGTTGCTGTGGACGGGGGAGTCGGCCGGACCGGACATCGGCGGAACGTCAGGGTGTCGAGACAGCGGGATCAGATGACCTTGGCGCGGGTCAGGTCATGGATATGCAGCGCGCCGATCAGTTGCCCGGCGGCGTCCACCACCAGCAACTGGTTGATGCGGTGCGTTTCCATCATTTCGACCGCCTCGACCGCCAGTTGGTCGGGGCCGACCGCGCGCGGGTTGCGGTGCATTACCTCATGGATCGGCACGGCGCGCCAGTCGCGCGGGGTTTCCAGCAGGCGGCGCAGGTCGCCGTCGGTGAAGACGCCGGCGGCACGGCCTTCGGCGTCGACCACGGCGGTCATCGCCATGCCCTTGCGGGTGATTTCCATCAGCGCTTGCGACAGCGGCGTGTCTTCGGCCACGCGCGGCACGGCCTCGCCCTGACGCATCACATCGCGCACGTGCGTGAGCAGCTTGCGGCCGAGCGAGCCTCCGGGGTGCGAGCGGGCGAAGTCGTCCGCGCCGAAGCCGCGCGCGTCGAGCAAGGCCACGGCCAGCGCGTCGCCCAGCGCCATCTGCGCGGTGGTGCTGGCGGTCGGTGCCAGGTTGAGCGGGCAGGCCTCGACCTCGACACGCGAGTTCAGCACGACGTCGGCGTGCTGCGCCAGCGACGATTGCGGATTGCCCGTCACAGCGATCAGCTTGGCGCCCAGGCGCTTGATGAGCGGCAGGATGGCGGTCAGCTCGGACACTTCGCCCGAATTGGAGAAGCCGATGAAGACGTCGTCGCGCGTGACCATGCCGAGGTCGCCGTGGCTGGCTTCGGCCGGGTGGACGAAGAACGCCGGCGTGCCGGTGGACGCCAGCGTGGCCGCCACCTTGCGCGCGATGTGGCCGGATTTGCCGATGCCCGACACGACCACGCGGCCGGTGCAGCGCAGCACCATCTCGACCGCGCGCGCAAAGTCGGCGGAAACCTGGGATTTGAGACCGAGCACGGCCTGCGCTTCGATGTCGAAGGTCTGCTGGGCCAGGGCCAGCGCTCGATCCGGATTGAAATTCGCTATCATGGCGGCGAAGTATAACAACGATTGACCATGGCCACGGCCGCCCGGAGCGCGCTGCGGCTTGGCCTGCGGGGGAGCGGCGGGGCGTGCGGGCGCACCGCTGCGCTGCGCCGCGACGGCCTGCCTCCGATCACCGCTTCCGCCCGCCGCCACGCTCCGGCACTGTGCCGCAGCGTCTCGCGTCTCTCGCTTGTCGTTCTGGCATCGGTCTTGCAGGGTGCGGCGTGCAACTTGCCGCACGCACCGTTCCGATACCCGGGCGCCGTCCCGTGTTGACAACCCTTTCGCTGACTTTTCGCGTCGCATGCATTCGCCGCTGGAACTCACTCTCGTGTTGTTGGCTGCCGCCGTGATCGGCGTGGTGCTGTTCCGCATGCTGCAGTTGCCGCCGATGCTGGCTTACCTGGTGGTGGGCGTGGTGATCGGCCCGAATGCGACCGGGCTGGAGTCCGATTCGGCCCAGACGCGCTACCTGGCCGAGTTCGGCGTGGTGTTCCTGATGTTCTCGATCGGGCTGGAATTCAGCCTGGCCAAGCTGCGCTCGATGCGCCGGCTGGTGCTGGGGCTGGGCGCGTCGCAGGTGGGGCTGACCATGCTGCTGACGGTGCCGGCCTCGCTGCTGCTGTCGCACTGGTATCCGCTGTCGTGGCAGGCGAGCCTCGCGCTGGGCGGCGCGCTGGCGATGTCGTCCACCGCCATCGTCTCCAAGATGCTGGCCGAGCGGCTGCAACTGGAGACGGAGCACGGCCGCAACATCATCAGCGTGCTGCTGTTCCAGGACTTGGCGGTGGTGCTGCTGCTGATCGTGGTGCCGTCGCTCGGCAAGAATCCGACCGACCTGGTGCTGACGCTGTCCATCGCGGCGGTGAAGATCATCGTCGCGCTGGTGCTGATCCTGTTCCTGGGGCAGAAGCTGCTGTCGCGCTGGTTCCACCTGGTGGCGGCGCGGCGCTCGCAGGAACTGTTCATGCTGAACCTGCTGCTGGTGACGCTGGGCATGGCGGCGCTGACTGAGCGGCTGGGTCTGTCGATGGCGCTGGGCGCCTTCCTGGCCGGCATGCTGGTGTCGGAAACGCCGTACCGGCTGCAGGTGGAGGAGGACATCAAGCCTTTCCGCGACGTGCTGCTGGGGCTGTTTTTCGTGACGGTGGGCATGCTGCTCGACCCGCGCGTGGTGGTCCAGCACTGGGCGCTGGTGCTGGGGTTGGTGATCGGGCCGGTGCTGTTCAAGTTCGTGCTGATCGCCCTGCTGGCGCGTGCGTTCGGCTCGGGCGGCGGCGTGGCGATCCGGACGGCGCTGGGCCTGGCGCAGGCCGGCGAGTTCGGCTTCGTGCTGCTCAACCAGATCGACGGGATGCGGCTGATCGATCCGTTGCTCGGCCAGGCGATCCTGGCGGCGATGCTGCTGTCGATGCTGCTCGCACCGTTCCTGATCCAGTACAGCGACGCAATCGCCATGCGGCTGTCGCGCACGGACTGGCTGATGCAGTCGCTGGCGATGACCAAGATCGCCGCGCAGAGCCTGCAGACCGAGCGCCACGTCATCATCTGCGGCTACGGGCGCAGCGGCCAGAACCTGGCGCACATGCTGGAGCAGGAGGAGATCAGCTACGTCGCCCTCGACCTGGACCCGGACCGCGTGCGCGATGCGGCGGCGGCGGGCGAGCGCGTGGTCTATGGCGATGCGGCGCGGCGCGAATCGCTGGTGGCGGCCGGCATCCACCGCGCGGCGGCGGTCGCCGTCACCTATGCCGACACGGCTTCGGCGCTCAAGGTGCTGCACCACGTGCAGGCGCTGGCGCCGACTTTGCCCGTCATCGTGCGCACCATCGACGACGCCGATCTCGACCGCCTGCAGCAGGCCGGCGCCACCGAAGTGGTGCCGGAGATCATCGAGGGCAGCCTGATGCTGGCGTCGCACGCGCTGGTGCTGCTCGGCGTGCCGCTGCGGCGCGTGGTGCGCCGCGCGCAGGAGATGCGCGATGCGCGCTATGGCCTGCTGCGCGGCTACTTCCACGGCCAGGATGACGAGGAGGACATGCTCGAGCGCGACGCCGTGCGTCTGCACTCGGTGCCGCTGATCAAGGGCTCGCCCGCGATCGGCCGCCCGCTGGGTACGCTGGGGCTGGAGACCTTCAAGACCTCGGTGACGGCGATCCGGCGCCACGGCATCCGCGCGCTCGATCCGGAGCCGGAGACCCTGCTGGAGCTGGGCGACATTGTCGTGCTGCGCGGTACGCCCGATGGCCTGCAGCAGGCGGAGGACCGCCTGTCGCCCCGCTGATGCGGGTTCGCTATTTCGCCACGGCTTCGAGCAGCGGCCCGCGCGAGCGCCTCGGCAGCGGCGGGTCGGCGAGGTTGGTCGGCAGGCCGGCCAGCACCGTGGCCGCGTTGAGCGAGCGGATCGGCACGCGCGTGTCCGACGGGATGCGCCCGTCCTGCTGCAGCATCAGGTAGCGCAGGCAGCAGACGCGCAGGAACGAGGCGAAGTTGGCGATCTCGCCGCGCCGGTCCAGCAGCTCGTCGTAGAGCCGGCCGATCAGCTGGCTGACGCTCAGGCCGTCGCGACTGCCGATTTCTTCGAGCACGTCCCAGAACAGGCACTCGAGCCGCACGCTGGTCGCCACGCCGCGCAGGCGCAGCGAGCGGGCCTGGGTTTCGTACGATTGCGGATTGGCGCGGGTGAAGATTTCGCACATGTCGGGTCTCCGGGCAGGAGCGCCCGGCGCGCGGGCAGTCCGATCAGTGTAGGACCCGCGTCCCCAGGACTTCAAGGAACTGCGCCAGCCATGCGGGGTGGGCCGGCCAGGCGGGCGCGGTCACCAGGTTGCCGTCGGTATGGGCCTGGTCGACGGGGATGTCCTGGTACGTGCCGCCCGCCGCCGTGACTTCCGGGCCACATGCCGGATAGGCGGAGCATGCGCGGCCCTTGAGCACGCCCGCCGCCGACAGCAGTTGCGCGCCGTGGCAGATCGCCGCGATGGGTTTGCCGGCACCGCCGAAGTGACGCACGATGTCGAGCACGCGCGGGTTCAGGCGCAGGTATTCGGGAGCGCGGCCGCCGGGCACGACCAGTGCGTCATAGGCGGCGGGATCGACGTCGCCGAAGCTGGCATTGACGGTGAAGCGGTGGCCCGGCTTCTCGGAATACGTCTGCGCGCCCTCGAAGTCGTGCACGGCGGTGGCGACCGACTCGCCGGCCCGCTTGTCCGGGCAGACGGCATGCACGGTATGGCCGACCATCTGCAGGGCCTGGAAGGGCACCATGACCTCGTAATCTTCGACATAGTCGCCCACGAGCATCAGTATCTTCTTCGCCATGGCCGTCTCCTGTAAGGTTGCGGTTTGTGCGCGGCGCCTGCCGTGTGCCGTGCCTGCTGCATTGTGGTGCGGCGCCATCCGGGCCGGGTGGTAGCCGGCTACCGCATCGCCTGTTCCTCTTTCCGTTTTCGCCATGACCGACGCCAGCATTCCTCCGTCCTCGTCTGTTCCCGCTTCGACCGAACTGGGCGATGTGACGCGCTACCTGTGCGAGCGCATCCGTACCGTGCCCGACTGGCCGCAGCCGGGGGTGATGTTCCGCGACATCACGCCGCTGCTGCAGGACCCGAAGAGCTTGCGCGTGCTGGTGGATGTGTTTGTCCACCGCTACATGGGGCAGGGGCTGAACCTGGTGGCGGGCATCGATGCGCGCGGCTTCATCCTCGGCTCCATCGTCGCGTACGAACTGAACCTGGGCTTCGTGCCGATCCGCAAGAAGGGCAAGCTGCCGTTCACCACCGTGGCCGAGGAGTACATGCTGGAATACGGCAGCGCCACGGTGGAGATCCATGCCGATGCCTGCAGGCCCGGTGACCGCGTGCTGCTGATCGACGACCTGATCGCCACCGGCGGCACCATGATGGCCGGCAAGCGGCTGCTGGAGCGGCTGGGCGCGACGGTGGTGGAAGGCGCGGCGATCGTCGACCTGCCCGAGTTGGGCGGCTCGCGCCTGCTGATGGACGGTGGTCTGCCGCTGTTCACCGTGTGCCGTTTCGACGGACATTGATCGCTGCCGGGGTGATGCCCTGGTCGCATACCTTCATGTGACAAAAATATGACACCGGGCGCGCGCCGCGCGGTAGCATGATCTTTTCCGCGAGAAGACCACGATGCCCCATGTGCTGCTGTTCCTGTTGACCTCCATCGCCATCACGGTGATGCCGGGGCCGGACAACCTGCAGGTGATCGCGCGGGGCGCGAGCCAGGGACGCAAGGCCGGGCTGGCGGCGGCGGCCGGGTTTGCCTCGGGCTGCCTGTTCCATACGACGCTGGCGGCGCTGGGGCTGGCGGCGGTGCTGCAGTCCGCGCCGGTGGCATTCCAGGCGATCCGCTGGCTGGGTGCGGCTTACCTGGTCTGGCTGGGCGTGCAGGCGCTGCGCAGCAAGGGTGGCGTCGGGCCGGCGTCGAGCGCGCTGCGGGGGGCACCCGACCTGCGGCAGGTGTTTCGCCAGAGCGTGCTGGCCAACATGCTCAATCCCAAGGTGACGCTGTTCTTCGTGGTGTTTTTGCCGCAGTTCGTCGATGCGCAGGCCGGCCATGCGGCGCTGCAGATGCTGCTGCTGGGCGGCGTGTTCATGGCGCAGACCATCGTGGTCTTCGGCCTGTACGGCTGGTGCGCGGCGGCGCTGGGCGGCTGGATGCGCCGCACGCCGCGCGCATCGCTGTGGCTGGATCGCGTGAGCGGCTGCATTTTCATCGGGCTGGGGCTGCGGGTCGTGCTCACCAAGTAAGAAGTCGGAAGCCAGGCAAGATTCGATGTACACGCTGCTCAAGCTGCTCTCGGGCGTCGCCCTGCTGGTCTGGGGGACACAGACCGTCAAGGTCGGCATGCTGCGCCTGTATGGCGCCGACCTGCGCCGGCTGCTGTCGCGCAGTGTGTCGAACCGGCTCTCCGCGCTGCTGGCCGGCGTCGGCGTGACATGCCTGGTACAGAGCAGCAACGCCACCGCCACCATCGTCGGCGCGTTCGTCGCGCAGGGGCTGATGGGCGTGTCGTCGGCGCTGGCGATCCTGCTGGGCGCCAACGTGGGCACGGCGCTGATGGCGCAGGTGTTCGCGCTGGACCTGTCGTGGCTGTCGCCGCTGCTGATCTTCTTCGGGGTGATCCTGCACCTGTCGCGCAAGGGCAGTCCGGTGGGACATTTCGGGCGCGTGCTGATCGGGCTGGGACTGATCATGCTGGCGCTGGAGCTGATCGCGGTGGCGGCCAGCCCGATGGTGGAGGCCAATGCGCTGCGCGTGTTGCTCGGTTCGATCTCGGCCGATACGGGCCTGAACATGCTGATCGGCGCGCTGCTTACGCTGCTGTGCTATTCGAGCCTGGCGGTGGTGCTGTTCTGCGCCACGCTGGCGACCTCGGCGGCGGTGTCGGTCAAGGTGGCGTTCGCGATCGTGCTGGGCGCCAATATCGGCAGCGCCGTCGCCGCGCTGGCGACCACGCCGTCATCCAGCCAGGCCGCGCGCCGGGCAACGCTGGGCAACCTGCTGTCGCGCGTGCTGGGGGCGCTGCTGGTGCTGCCGTTCCTCGACAAGCTGGCCGCGATGGCGCCGCATGCCGGCGTGGCGCTGCAGCACGTGGTGGTGGCGTTCCACGTGCTCTTCAACGTGGGGCTGGCGCTGCTGCTGATCGGCTTCACCGACCGCATGGCGCAACTGTGCACGCGCATCCTGCCCGGCGGCCGGCACATCGACGAACGGGTCGCGCCGCGCTATCTCGATCCGTCGGCGCTGGCCACGCCCACGCTGGCGCTGGGCAATGCCTCGCGCGAGGTGCTGCGCATCGGCGACCGCGTCGAGCACATGCTGGAAAACACCATGCGCGTGCTCAAGACCGACGACGTGCGGCTGCTGCAGACCACGCGCGCCGTCGACGACGAGGTCGATGCGCTGTACACCGCCATCAAGCTCTACCTGACCCAGCTCAGCCACGAGGCGCTGGACGAGCGCGAGGGTAAGCGCTGGGCCGACATCATCTCGCTGACCATCAACCTGGAGCACGCCGGCGACATCATCGACCGCATGCTGCAGGACGTGCGCGAGAAGAAGATCGCGCACAAGCTGGCCTTCTCCGAAGCCGGACTGCGTGAACTGGAAGACATGCATGCGCGGCTGGTCGCCAACCTGCGGCTGGCGCTGTCGGTGTTCCTGACCGGCGACCTGCGCAGCGCCCAGCGGCTGATGCAGGAGAAAGCGCACTTCCGCGACCTGGAAAAGCGCTACGCGCGCAGCCACCTCACGCGCGTGTCGGCGCAGACTTCGGAGAGCATCGAGACCAGCTCGCTGCACCTGGACATCATCAGCGATTTCAAGCGGCTCAATTCGCTGTTCTGCGCGGCCGCGTACACGGTGCTGGACGAGGCCGGGCTGCTGGGCCGCAGCCGCATGCACGAAGCCGCCGCGGACACGGCCTGAGCGCTACAGCTTGTAGCCGATCTGCCGCAGCAGGTCCTTGCGCCACGCGATGTCGGCATCGGTCTCGATGCCCAGCGGCGAAGCGCCATCCACCACCCCCAGCACGCCACGGCCCTGCTCGGTCTGCGCGACGATCACCTGCGTCGGGTTGGCGGTGGCGCAATAGATGCGGCACACCTCCGGCACCGCGCGCACGGCGGCCAGCACATTGACGGGGAAGAAGCCATCGCCCAGGAAGATCAGGAAGGTATGGCCCGCGCCGATGGCCAGCGCGTTGTCGCGGGCCAGCTTGAGCGCCGCGTCGTCATTGCCGGACCAGCGCACCAGCCGCTTGCCGGACGCCTCGCAGAACGCCAGGCCAAAGCGGATGCCGGGCACCGCGCCGACCAGTGCCTCGTGGAGGTCTTCCACGGTCTTGATGAAGTGCGACTGGCCGAGGATGAAGTTGGTGGCTTCCGGCTTGACGATGGGGACGATGGTGAGTTCCATGGCCGCGCTTCTGGGGTGGAAACGTCATTCATGGTAGGCGGCAGCGGGGTGATTGCAAGCTGCGGCACATGTGCGTTGGTTTGATGGGGCGGTGACAATCGACCCGAAATGTCTCGCGCACACCGCTGGATGCGCGATCGCTTGCCATCGTTGGTGGCCCCTCCTTGGTTTTGTACCCAATTCCGGTCTGTGCAGAGCATGCGGTGCTGGCCGTCGAGCGCCCCATGATGGGCTTCGTCTCGCATGATTCTCAATTTTTCTCCGTCGAAAAATCTCGACACCCCACTTGTTCGAAGTTGCTTACCGCTCACTTGGATGGCAGGCTTCTCGCCCCGGCGGAAGAGTGTTTCGAGCGCCAGCTCGGCATGAGGATGGTGCGCGCAAGCGTGGCGGCCTCAGTGAGCTGGTCTCACAGAAGAGCACCCACCAGCCGAGCAAGTACTCAAAACTTCAAATTGAACGGGGTAGGGAAGCATGTGGAAACATGTGAAACACATCAGAAGATTTTTCGCGATGTGCTTATGGGCATTCGTGTCGTCAGCGTTTTCCCAATCGCAGCAGTGCACGGTTGAGCAGATCAACGATTTCAATGCCCGCTGCAATCAGGAGGCCGAGTTCCGGGCCGGCCTGGAGGCCGGTTGCCTGGCATGGGACCCAACGCATTACGCCTGCGGCTTCTATCCGCTGCCGGCCGAAGCGCGCAAGACGTCCACCGGGATGTCTTGCATGGTGACATGGGTGCGTTCCCCCGCCGGAACGGAAAGCTCCATCCCGACATGGACGGAGAGCCAGTTCGACCTGGATTGCACGGTTCCCCCTGACGTCCCGATCGATGCGAAGAACGCTGGCGATTCGTGCAGCCCCCAGAGCGATTGTGGCAATCCGATCAATGTTGGCGTCGGCAACAAGCACCAGCGCGAAGTCGACTATGTCGGCGGCGGACGCTTTCCGTTGCGGATCGTGCGGACCTACAACAGCAACTCCGCATCCGCGAGCGGGTTGGCACCCGGTTGGCGTTTGTCGTACCGGCTGGAGATTGTCTATACCCCGCCCGATGACGACAGCACGGAGGACTCGGTCGTGCTGCTCCGCGGCGACGGGAAGCAGTTCTTCTTCTCCCGAAAGGGTGGTGCCGGGGCGCCGTGGGTCTCCGATGCGGACGTGACCGGAACGCTGGTCAGCCAGGGAAGCTCCGCCACGCCGGCCGGGTGGACCTTTACCAATGCGCAGGACGAGGTCGAGTCCTACGATGCCGATGGCAAGTTGCTGTCGATCGCCAACCGGGATGGCGCCACGCAGACGCTGACGTATAGCTGCAAAGCGGGCAATCCGGGCTGCGTGAGCGAGACGCCGGCGTCTGTTGCTCCGATGGCCGGTCTGCTGATTGGTGTGACCGATTCCTCAGGCCGGCAGCTCAGCTTCACCTACGACAAGCTGGCGCGGATCAGCACCATCACCGATCCATTGGGGGGTGTGTACACGTATACGTACGGCGGTGCCTCCAATAAGGCGAACCTGACCGGCGTGACCTATCCGGACGGGGCGGTACGCACTTACTTGTATGACGAGAGCGGGAACGTTTCGTCCAGTCCGGCGACTGGCGTCAACTACGGCCACGCTCTGACCGGCATCCAGGACGAGAACGGTGTCCGCTACGTGACCTGGCGCTATGACGCCCACGGCCGCGCCTATTCGAGCGAGCACGGCAGCGATGGCGCGGACCGGGTCGCCATGACCTACAACGCCGATGGCACGGCGACGGTTGTCGACGCGCTCGGTACGAGCCGGACCTATCACTTCGCGACCTCGTCGGGCACGACGCGCAACGTTGGCATCACGGGCCAGCCGTGCGACGGCTGCTTCAAGGCATTGGCCTACGATGCCAATGGCAACGTCACGTCGCAGACCGATTTCAACGGGCACGTGACCTGCCTGAGCTACGACCTGACCCGCAATCTCGAGACCGCTCGCGTTGAAGGACTGCCGGCCGGTACCGCCTGCCCGAGCAGCCTGGATGGGTTCACCGTTCCGGCAGGCGCGCGCAAGGTCACCACGCAGTGGCATGGAACGTGGCGCATGCCGATGCGCATCGCCGAGCCGCGTCGCATCACGACCTTTGTGTACAACGGGGACGGTGGCCAGTCTTGCGCGCCCACGGCGGCTCTGGTTGGACGGGGGGCACCCATCGGTGTCCTTTGCGGCAAGACGGAACAGCCGACGACCGACGCCGATGGAAGCCAGGGCGCCGGCGCCACGGCGAGCGGCATGGCGCGCACGACCCGATGGGCCTACGACAGCGATGGCCGGATGCTGTCGGTCAAGGGGCCGCGCACGGACCTCGATGATCAGATCAGCGTGAGCTACCGGACGGCTGACGATACGGCCGCTCCGCCGCAGTACCGTCATGGCGATCTATACCGGATTACAGACGCGCTGAATCACACCACCACGATCGATCGCTACGACGCCAACGGCCGCCCGCTTCAGATGACGGACGCCAATGGGATCGTGACGACCTTCACGTATGCGCCGCGCGGCTGGCTGACCAGCCAGACCATCACCCCGGCGGACGGTGCCGGGCTGACCACCAGCTACAGCTACGACGCGGCCGGGCAGTTGACCAAGGTGACGCAGCCCAATGGCAGCGCCATCAGCTTCAGCCACGACAGTGCGCACCGCCTCACGGGCATCAGCGACAACCGGGGCAACAGCATCGCATACACGCTGGATGCAATGGGCAACCGACTCCAGGAGCAGGTCAAGGGCCCGAGCGGCGCCCTGGCTCGGCAGGTCACGCGGATCATGGACAACCTCAACCGTCTGCAACAGCTCACCGTAGGTGTGGCGCCCGTCTCGAGCGGCAACTGACCTCACAAACAAGAACAACCCGCCACTCATGCGAACTTCTCACTTCTACCGCGCGATCAGCGCGGCAGTGCTGCTGTGCCTGAGCACTTCGCTCCTGGCACAGACTCAAACGCAATACGCGACGACCCAGTACGCCTACGATGACGCAGGCAACCTGACGAGGGTTACCGACCCGCGTGGACTGGTCACCCAGTTCACCTACGACGCCCTGAACCGGCGCACTGGGGTGCAGGAGCCGCCGGCCAGCCCGGGCGGAGCGGTGCCGACGTCCGCCTTTTCCTACGACGGACAGGATCGCGTGCGGCAAGTGACCGACCCGCGCAGCCTCGTTACCACATACACCGTCGATGGCATGGGCAATACCATCCAGCAGCAGAGCCCGGACACCGGGGTGACCAAGGCCACCTACGACGCCGCCGGCAACCTCACCAGCCGCACTGACGCCCGGGGCAAGACCACCACCTACAGCTACGATGCCCTGAATCGGCCGACCAAGGCGGCCTACGCGCATGGCGTGCCGTCGGTCTTTGAATATGACGGCGGCGCCGATCCGCTGTCCAACGACATCGGCCACCTGACCCGGGTGACGGACGAATCGGGCAACACGCGCTTCCAGTACGACGGCTTCGGTCACCTGATCCGCAAGACGCAGATCACGACCGCCGGTGGCGTAACCAAAAGTCAGACGGTTGCGTACGCCTATGGCAGGAGCGGCAACAGCGCGGGCATGCTGGCAAGCCAGACTTACCCGAGCGGCAACATCATCGGCTACAGCTACGACGATACCGGCCGCATCGCCGGCATCACGCTGACCACGGCCAATGGCAGCATGCCGCTGCTGTCGGACATCCAGTACCAGCCGTTCGGCAAGCCCACCGGATGGACATGGGGCAACGGCACGGCCTACGCCCGCAGCTACGATCTCAATGGGCGGTTGACGCAGTTCCCGCTGGGGGCGACCACGGGTACGGGGGCCACGCCCCACGGTCTGTCGCGCACGATCGGCTATGACGCGGCATCGCGCATCACCGCGTACACCCACGCGGACACGAGCGGCGATACCGGCAGCAAGGCAGCGAAGGCTGCCAACCAGAGCTTCGGCTACGACGATCAGGACCGGTTGACCAGCTTTCTGCCGGCGTATGGCAGCCAGACTTACCGGTACGACGCCGATGGCAACCGCACGGGCGTAACGATCGGAGGCCTGAATGCCACCGAGAGCATCGACGCAGCCAGCAACCGGCTCAAGGCCAGCATGGCAGGCTGGATGCGAATGGCCTATCGCTACGACACGAGCGGCAACCTGATCAGCAACGGCTGGGTGGCGTACCAGTACAGTGACCGAGGCCGGTTGGCGAGCGCGACGTTCGTCAATGTCACCACGCACTACAGCTACAACGCGCTGGGTCAGCGCGTGGTCAAGAGCGGCTTTGCGGTGCCGACGGGGGCGGTCCGGTACGTCTACGACGAAGCGGGCCACCTGCTGGGGGAATACGGCCGTGCTGGCGACGCGTTCCAGGAGACGGTGTACCTAGGCGACACGCCGGTGGTGACGATCAGGAACGGCGAGCCGTACTACATCTACGCGGACCAGATCGACACACCGCGGGTGATCACGGACACGAACAACCTGATGGTGTGGAGGTGGGACCAGGCGGACCCGTTCGGTGCAATGCCGCCGAACATGAACCCATCAGGGTTGGGGATGTTCGTCTACAACCTGCGCTTTCCTGGGCAGGTGTATGACCAGGAGACGGGGAAGCATTACAACGCGAACCGGGACTATGATCCGGTGACAGGGCGCTATATCCAGTCGGACCCGATCGGACTCAACGGTGGGCAGTGGTCAACCTACAGCTATGTGGATGGCAACCCCGCTAGCTATGTTGATCCTTGGGGGCTGGTGAAGATCCCTGGTATCCCTGGCGCAGACGGTGAGACTTCAATTCACGCGAACCCAGGGCCGGAGGCGACGGCCTACCGGCCGGACCACGGACCGGACCACATTCATTTGGGAACGAACGATGGTCCTCGTGTCCGTATGAGCGACTTCAAGCCACTCTCGGAGGCCGACGCAAAGAGGATGTCGCGCAAACAATTGAAGTTCTGCGAGGGGCTTGCTGAGAAATCGAAAGATCTCATTCGCACGAGACAAGCTCAGATCTTCAAGTACGGCAAAATCCTCTTGGGAATACAGGCGGGGGGATTGACTTCAATTGCAGCCGCTTGCCGGGCCGATCCAGGGTGGTGCCTGGATCAAATAGATGCGGGGGTGTTGCCATGACCAAATTGGAGTTTATGCAACTGATGCGCTTCCCGGTCGAGTGGATCACGCTGGAGATGTACCCGGACGAGCTATTCCAGTGGCAACTTGCAGGCTACCAGCCTAGACATGAGGAGGGAGCCGAGCATGATCGCAATGGCGCTTTCCATTGGTGGCTTCGCCGCCAACCGACCAAGATAGAGCTTGAGAAGTTGCTTCGCCTAGCTGCTCTCGACCCCGACCCCTTCCTTGGTGAAGACCTGCGTCAATACATTCGCAAGGCTTCGGCCTTTGATGAGCGGTTGGCTGTACTTGATCGAGAGCTATTCGCGCATCGCGGCTAACTCTTGCGACCCGCAAAGCTCTTGGCTAGACGCGGTGAGCAACTGCACCAGCCAGGTTGCGTCTGGCAAGACCTAGCTTCGGCCGGGTCCTTGCCTTAGGGTCTGTCATCAAATAGTCCAGATCACAGCGGAGGCCAGATGGATGGCGCCGAGGAAAGCGGCGGCAGTCTTATCGTAGCGAGTGGCAATGGCCCGGTATTGCTTGAGCTTGGCGAAGAAGTTCTCGACGAGGTGGCGAGCTTTGTACAGGTGCGCATCGTATTCGCGCTGCACCTTGCGAGTTCGAATGCTGGGGATGACGACCGCCTTGCCGGCCTGCAGTAACGGCTCAACGACGCGCTGTTGTGCGTCGTAGCCCTTGTCTGCGATGACCGTCTGCGCTTCGGTGTCCTTGAGCAAGACGTCGGCACCCTCCAGATCCGAGGCTTGCCCAGGCGTCAGATACAAGCCCGTGGGATTGCCCAGCGCATCCACGGTTGCGTGGATCTTGGTGCTCAGGCCTCCTCGGCTGCGCCCGATGGCTTGTGAAGCGGCCCCCCTTTTCCTCCAGCGCTGTGCTGATGGGCTCGCACGATCGTAGCGTCAATCATGGCGTATTCGTTATCTGCGTGTTGAGCCAGCGCTTCGAAGACCCGCTGCCACACTCCGCGCCGACTCCAGCGCATATGGCGTAAATGCACTACCCGAAAGTCACCAAAGCGTTCGGGGAGATCGCGCCAGGCAATGCCAGCACGGTAGCGATAGAGCACGGCATCCACAAACAATCGATTGTCCTTCGCTGGCGCTCCCACATGGCCGCGCCTACCAGGCAGCAATTCTTGTATGCGCTCCCATTGCGCGTCTGTCAGGGCGTATCTGCGAGTCATACACTTCTAACGCTCATCGCGGGAATTCGATGACAGGCCCTAGGGCCGTTGCTGCGCGTTGCGTCATACCGTGGGCTAGTTGTGCCTGCCGCGCATGCGCCACCGAAAGCGCTTCTAGAGGAAAAATTAACTGAACGAAGGGAACGGCCCCGGGCAAACTTCCTGCAAAGCGTTGCTGTGCCTAGGAATGCGGGAGGTAGGTACGACGGGTTGCGTCAGGGCCAACTATTTACAGCTACGTCAACGGAAATCCTTTGAGCTATGCCGATCCATTTGGATTGGCTAGAACAACGGTTGATGCCGCAATTGAGCAAGCTATAAGGCGAGGAGACATCGAGGAGCTTCAAACCTTAATTGAGGCGGCTGGGTCCAATGCATCGCCTTATACACAAGTCCGCCCCCAATCGCCGGCGCCGGCAGGTTAGTTGAGGAAGGCCAAGGCTTGCAAGCCGGCGCCACCTCGCGTTTACTCTCGCTTTTTGCGTGAACGCCTTGGCCCTGGAAGCCCCCTGCTGGACGGAAGCTGAATTTCCCGACCTCGACCTTGGCGACGCGCGCCTGAACAAGCGAGCGAGGACCTTGATGGAACGATTGGCGGCCAAGCCGACGGCCGGCGTGCCGCAGGCATGCCGGAGCTGGGGCGAGACGATTGCGGCGTATCGCTTCTTCGACAACGACGAGGTCGAGTGGGAAGCGATCCTGGAGCCGCACTGGCGGCAGACCGAACGGCGCATGGCAGCGTGCCCGGTCGTGCTGTGCCTGCAGGACACCACGGAGCTGGACTTCAATGCTCGGCGGGTGACCGGGCTTGGGCCGCTGTCCTACGAGGCGCAGCGCGGAATGTACCTGCATCCGACCTACGCGGTGACACCCGGGCGCGTGCCCCTGGGCGTGCTCGATGCGTGGATGTGGGCGCGTGAGCCCAAGGACGCGCAAGGCAAGCGCGGCGGCATGAAGGAGAGTCGGCGCTGGATCGAAGGTTACGAGCGCGTGGCCGAAACCGCGTCGAGCCTGCCGCACACGCGCCTGGTGTATGTGGCCGATCGCGAAGCGGACATGATCGCGCTGATGGTGCGCGCGCAGGAGTTGGGCACGCCGGCGGACTGGCTGATTCGCTCGACCCATGATCGCGCGCTGCCCGAAGGAGCCAAGCTGTGGGCCACGGCCAGCGAGGGTGAGGCGCTCGGCGAGATTGCCTTCACGATGGGCTCGCGCCATGGCGTGCGCGCACGCCCGGTGCGCCAGCACGTGTGGCTGCGGCGCATCGAGTTGCCGGCGGGCGACGGCCGCAGCGTGGCGGCGACGTGCCTGGTGGCACGCGAGTTCGACGCGCCGGCCGGTGTCAAGCCGATCGAATGGCGCTTGCTGACCAACCGCGAAGCCACGACTTTGGCGCAAGCCATCGAGTTGATCGACTGGTATCGGGCGCGTTGGGAAATCGAGATCCTGTTCAACGTGCTGAAGAACGGTTGCCGCGTCGAGGCATTGCAGTTGGGCGCCATCGAGCGGCTCGAACGTGCTCTGGCGATGTTCCTGGTCGTGGCTTGGCGAATTGGCTACCTGATGCGCAAGGGGCGCGCCTGCCCCGATCTGGATGCCGAACTGTTCTTCGATCCTGACGAGATTCGCGGCGCGTACTTGCTCACCGAGCTCAAGCAGCCCGCCAAGCCAAAGCTCAATGAGGTGCTGCGCCTGATCGCGCGCCTGGGCGGCTTTCTCGCTCGCAAGGGCGATGGCGAACCGGGCGCGAAAGCTATCTGGCTCGGACTCAAAGAGGTTCATGTCGCTGCAAAAACCTTGCGGGCATTACGGGCGGGCGCAAGCGCGGACTGTTGTGTATAAGCCGATGCCTTGAAATAAGGCGCTGCGGGTTGTCGACCGCTGAATGATGGCGGTTCGGCGCTCACAAGCCGGCTCCAGTAAGTCATTGATTTTTAAGGGGTGCGGCGAGATGTGTATAAGACGATGGGTCCAATGAGCAAAGAGCTGCTATACAGAATGCTATCAACCGCCTCACTAGCAACGCGGATCAGATTATCGCAAAGGAATGCAAGGCAAGCGTAAGGGAAGTGTTTCCTGGTCAATGGAGAGAAAGAACGCTAAAGGAAATTATGGATGCCTCTAAGGATGGAGATAAGACTGCCAAAACTGCGTGGAAACTTCTTAACGATCTAAGATTCAAGAAGTAAGGGGGGGTATGCGATTCCTGGCTAGCTTGTTTTTCAAGAGCACCATACGGGACCATGGTAGCGCTGCTCCCCGGGAGGGAGTGTGGGAAGAGGTAATAGTTCTGGTCATTTCACACACGGAGAGCGGAGCGCTAGCACGTGCCGAGCAATTGGGAGTGGAAAGATCCGGCGTGACGTATTCGAGCGATAGTGGTGAAGTAACTTGGACGTACGTAAAAGTGGAGCGCGTTGTTCCGATGGAGGATGGTGAGTTGATTGATGGTCAAGAACTCTTTTCCCGATATCTTAGATCATCTGAGGCGCGGAGTATTCTAGAGCCATTGGACTAGATGAGCTAATACAGCTATGTCAAAGGCAATCCGATCAGTTGGACTGACCCGACAGGGCTGTATGTGCCGAACTTATCTTGGACATCGGAGAATACAGAAAAAAGAGATTGCTTTATAAGAAAATACAGGAAATCGCCGCTTGGAGCCTGGGGTGCATCGCGCGCAGATCGAAACGCTCATCCTGAAGACTTGAATCGCAGAAATGCCGAGCACTACCTATATGCAGAACAACTTCGCATGGAGTCGGGTGCCGCTTTAGCAGTAGGTGGCGTTATTGTCCATGAATTAACGAAGATTGCTCGTTTGCCAGATTTGGTTCCAATGTCTACAACGCCTCCTACCAAGGATGGAGAATTGGCGGGGATGAAGGGGGGCGTTAGGCATTCCGATTTCAGAGTCTGGTGCTGACGATAATTGTGACTGCGAAAAATAATGAACAGACCAAAATTTGGATATCCTGCATCAATGCTGGTGCTTTGCATGGGTCTGGTTGCGTTTGATGTATATAATTTAGAATTCATTGTTTTGCCTTTGTTTTTTATTGCGCAAATCATTGGGTTGATAATATATGCATGCATGCAAAGATTTCATGGCGCGTTCAAAAAACTTCTTTTGTCAATGATGATTTCGCTGGGCGCGCTAATAATTGGAGGGGCGGTCGGTGGATTAATGAACGGGCAAAATCGAGTCGATGGTATGCAAATAGCATCAGGCGTTGAGGAGTTCAAGCTTAACCACAATAAATATCCAAAGGATTTATCGGAAATACCTTCGTTGCACTCAAAAAAAACAGAAAAACGCTTGCGATTTCGAGCGCGATACGTCTACAAGGCGACGGCCGATGGAAATTCCTACTTCTTGGAAATACAAACATTTCCAATTGGATTTGTTAAGTGGAACCGCGTGACTCATCAATGGGATGACGAGGTGCTTTAAGCCATGTCGTTATACACATCTTTTGCCTAATTTTTAGGTGCATCGCCCGGAGCCCCTTGCAGCAAGGGCTTCCGGGGTATCGGCATGCAGAAGGCTCGGTGCGATGCCGCCTGATGACCCCTTGTAAGTCCTTGATTCATAAGGGGTGATCTGAGATGTGTATAACGAGGTGGGCCGAAGCCGGGTCTTGTCAGACAGCGACGCCCCACCGTGTGGGTGGGCGTCGCTGCCAGACGATGGATATTGCACCACTCGTCACAGATTCGGCCGACAGCTCAGTGGACGTCTCCATCCAGCGCTTGTCACGATTTTTCGTTATCGGTTCAAATACCCCTCGCCCGCCGTAGGCGGCGTCACATTGTAGCTAATGGGCAGGGCATTGCCGACCCGCTTAATCGCATCGTCTTATACACATCTCGCCGCATCTCTTAAAAATCAATGACTTACTGGAGCCGGCTTGTGAGCGCCGAACCGCCACCATTCAGCGGTCGACAACCCGCAGCGCCTTATTTCAAGGGGTTCCAGGAGGTGCGCTCAAAAATGAGGCAAGAGTTATGTATAAGACGATGGCTTTAAGCGGTTAAAAAAGCGGAAGATATGCATATGTGGGCGGCACGACCCGCTACACAGATGCGAGTGGGCTGTGCCCGTGGTGCGTGATTGGGGCACTGATCGAGTTGGGCGTCATTGCTAACGAGATCGCCAACTCAGATGTGCCGATGATCGGTGGTAATTCGGTTGGTGCCGTTGCCCGAGCTGTCGAGCGCTCGGTTGCCAAGGAAGCAGCACAGAGTTGTACTGCTACGGCAGCAAGGGGCGCTCAAATTCCTAAAGTGGCCGAAGCAGCAGCAAGAGGCCGTCAAGCCCACAAAGCATATGATTACGGCCCTGGTTTTGAAAAAGAATTTACCTTGCCGAGTGGAAAACGCGCAGACGCGGTCAATCAGGCGACGCGCGAGGTCGTCGAGCTGAAACCAAATAATCCGAGCGCCGTGCGGCGTGGTGAGCGGCAAGTTGATGGCTATCGTCGAGAGCTGGAGAAAATCACTGGTGAATGCTGGTCTTGTCGAGTAATAACTTACGAATAATGATTGATTCTAAAATTATTAAGATGGCGCTTGGGGCGCCCCTTATCGAGGCCGGCTTCAAGAAGAAGTCAGATAGTTGGTACTTGGGCAATGATGAGGTCGTTATATTGGTTAATATTCAAAAGTCCCAATATGGATACCAGTATTATGTTAATTGCGGAATTTCAGTGAGGTCTTTGGGGGGCGTTGAATTCCCAAAAGAGCAGAATTGTCATATTCGTTTTAGGTTAACCGCAATTTTGCCAGAAGAGAAAAGGAAAGAATTTGAGGCGCTATTTGATCTTGAAAGCGAATTGTTTTCTGATCATTGGCGGAGCGAAGAGATATCTCGTCTCGTCAAAAATATCGTCTTGCCGATTTTGCAGCGATGTTCATATCGAGAGGGCATTGTAGAAGCCGTAAGATCTGGGGCGCTGGCTAACGCTATGGTGTATAAAGAAATTAAAGAATGGGTCGATTAAGCCACCTCGTTATACACATCTCAGATCACCCCTTATGAATCAATGACTTACAAGGGGTCATCAGGCGGCATCGCACCGAGCCTTCTGCATGCCGATACCCCGGAAGCCCTTGCTGCAAGGGGCTCCGGGCGATGCGCCTAAAAATTAGGCAAAAGATGTGTATAACGACATGGACTATGGTGCCGCATTGGACTTGTATCTCTATTACAAGAATGCCGACCAACCAGAGTATGCATTGCATTGGTTACGCATTGCCGTAAATGGGGGTGGGGAAAGCCCATCGTCTTATACACAAGTCCGCCCCCAATCGCCGGCGCCGGCAGGTTAGTTGAGGAAGGCCAAGGCTTGTAAGCCGGCGCCACCTCGCGTTTACTCTCGCTTTTTGCGTGAACGCCTTGGCCCTGGAAGCCCCCTGCTGGACGGAAGCTGAATTTCCCGACCTCGACCTTGGCGACGCGCGCCTGAACAAGCGAGCGAGGACCTTGATGGAACGATTGGCGGCCAAGCCGACGGCCGGCGTGCCGCAGGCATGCCGGAGCTGGGGCGAGACGATTGCGGCGTATCGCTTCTTCGACAACGACGAGGTCGAGTGGGAAGCGATCCTGGAGCCGCACTGGCGGCAGACCGAACGGCGCATGGCAGCGCACCCGGTCGTGCTGTGCCTGCAGGACACCACGGAGCTGGACTTCAATGCTCGGCGGGTGACCGGGCTTGGGCCGCTGTCCTACGAGGCGCAGCGCGGAATGTACCTGCACCCGACCTACGCGGTGACACCCGGGCGCGTGCCCCTGGGCGTGCTCGATGCGTGGATGTGGGCGCGTGAGCCCAAGGACGCGCAAGGCAAGCGCGGCGGCATGAAGGAGAGTCGGCGCTGGATCGAAGGTTACGAGCGCGTGGCCGAAACCGCGTCGAGCCTGCCGCACACGCGCCTGGTGTATGTGGCCGATCGCGAAGCGGACATGATCGCGCTGATGGTGCGCGCGCAGGAGTTGGGCACGCCGGCGGACTGGCTGATTCGCTCGACCCATGATCGCGCGCTGCCCGAAGGAGCCAAGCTGTGGGCCACGGCCAGCGAGGGTGAGGCGCTCGGCGAGATTGCCTTCACGATGGGCTCGCGCCATGGCGTGCGCGCCCGCCCGGTGCGCCAGCACGTATGGCTGCGGCGCATCGAGTTGCCGGCGGGCGACGGCCGCAGCGTGGCGGCGACGTGCCTGGTGGCACGCGAGTTCGACGCGCCGGCCGGTGTCAAGCCGATCGAATGGCGCTTGCTGACCAACCGCGAAGCCACGACTTTGGCGCAAGCCATCGAGTTGATCGACTGGTATCGGGCGCGTTGGGAAATCGAGATCCTGTTCAACGTGCTGAAGAACGGTTGCCGCGTCGAGGCATTGCAGTTGGGCGCCATCGAGCGGCTCGAACGTGCTCTGGCGATGTTCCTGGTCGTGGCTTGGCGAATTGCCTACCTGATGCGCAAGGGGCGCGCCTGCCCCGATCTGGATGCCGAACTGTTCTTCGATCCTGACGAGATTCGCGGCGCGTACTTGCTCACCGGGCTCAAGCAGCCCGCCAAGCCAAAGCTCAATGAGGTGCTGCGCCTGATCGCGCGCCTGGGCGGCTTTCTCGCTCGCAAGGGCGATGGCGAACCGGGCGCGAAAGCTATCTGGCTCGGACTCAAAGAGGTTCATGTCGCTGCAAAAACCTTGCGGGCATTACGGGCGGGCGCAAGCGCGGACTGTTGTGTATAAGCCGATGGGGAAAGCCCCAACGAGTGGCTATTGGACGCGCTCACGAAAAGCCCCAACAAGCAGCAGCAAGAAGAGGCAACGGCTTTGCTTCGGAAGCTTGCGGATGAAGGGAGAGCACCATTTCAAGTGCGATTGGGCGAGGAGATATTGCATAGCGCTCACTCAAACTCTGACACAAAGTTAGCCAAGAGTTATTTCCTCCCCGCAGCTATGCAGGGATACAAACCGGCAATCGTTAAATACACAGAAAACTTGGCTGGCCATATTGACACCCTTGAGGATGGCCTTAATGCAATGGCCTGGATTAGAGTCATGTCGTTATACACATCTTTTGCCTAATTTTTAGGCGCATCGCCCGGAGCCCCTTGCAGCAAGGGCTTCCGGGGTATCGGCATGCAGAAGGCTCGGTGCGATGCCGCCTGATGACCCCTTGTAAGTCATTGATTCATAAGGGGTGACCTGAGATGTGTATAACGAGGTGGATTAGAGTGGCCAAGCTTTGCATGGGCGACAGCCGCCTCGAAAAGTTGAATTCCATCGAGAAATCCATAATGGCGGGCGATATTGCGACATCGTTAAAACTAAAAAATGATGAGATAAAAAAAATATCAGATGACACATACTCATCAATAAAAAATCACACAAAAAATAACAAGGGGCTCGACTTCAGATACTGCGGAATCGAGCACTGATACAGCACCTCGTTATACAGAAGTCGTCCGAAGTTGACGGCCCCGGGGTTGTAAGCGATCGAGGATTCGCGTTTACTCACTGGATTTGGAGCCGAGATGGCCGGCGATTCTGGAGCGTGGGTGGACGAGGAATTCGAGAGTTTGTATCAGGGCGATCCGCGCCGGGACCGGCGCGCCAAGGAGCTGCTCAAGCGGTTGTCGGCGCACCCCACGGCGAGCATCCCCGGGGCGTGTGATGGTTGGAGCGAGACGGTTGGGGCCTATCGCTTTCTGGGCAATACGGAGATCGATTGGCGCGACGTAATGCAGCCGCACTGGGAGCGCACAGCGCAGCGGGCTGGCGCGCATCCCGTGGTGCTATGCATCGCGGATACAACCGAGTTGGACTTCAATGGACAGGAGATCGAGGGGCTGGGTCCATTGAGCTATGAAGTGCAACGGGGGATGTATTTGCATCCGACCTATGCGGTGACACCCGATCGCGAGCCGCTGGGTGTGCTCGACGCGTGGATGTGGGCGCGGGAGCCCCGCGAGGCGGATGGTTCACGGGGCGGGCTCAAGGAGAGCGTACGCTGGATCGAAGGGTATGAGCGGGTGGCCGAGCAAGCTGCGCGGTTGCCCCACACCCGCCTGGTCTACGTGGTGGACCGCGAAGGGGATATCGGTGCGCTGATGGCACGTGCGCAGGCGCTGGGACACCCGGCTGACTGGCTGATTCGCTGCCGACATGACCGCAGTCTGGACGAGGCGGGCAAGCTGTGGGATCGCCTGCAGGCCAGTGCCAAGCTTGGGGAACTCACCTTCACGTTGCCGCGACGCGCAGGCAGCCCGGCGCGCCAGGTCACGCAAGCCTTGCGCGCACAACGGGTGAAGCTGGCCGGCCATGGTGGCGTGGAATTGACCTGCATTGAGGCACGGGAGATCGGAGCGCGGGCCGGCGTCAAGCCCGTGGTGTGGCGGCTGCTGACCAACCGCGAGGCGCTGGATGCGCAGGCCATCATCGAGCTGGTGGATTGGTACCGAGCGCGCTGGGAGATCGAGATGTTCTTCCACGTGCTCAAGACCGTGTGCAAGGTCGAGACCTTGCAGCTAGCGCAAATCGATCGAGTGGAGCGCGCGCTGGTGCTGTACATGATCGTGGCTTGGCGCATTGCCCGGCTGATGCGGCTGGGTCGGACGTGTCCGGACCTGGATGCCGCGCGGTTCTTCGATGCCGACGAAATACGAGGCGCCCATCTGCTGGCCAAGAAGACTGCGCCGAAAACGCCGGTCTCGCTCAACCAGATGATCCGCTTGGTGGCCTCGCTCGGCGGCTTCCTCGGACGCAAGAGCGATGGCGAGCCCGGCGCCAAGACCATCTGGATCGGCCTGCAGCGCACCATGGACGCCGCTTCTACGATTCAAGCGCTCAGAGGCAGTCCCTGACTTCTGTATAACGAGGTGCTGATACAGCAACCCCGAGTTCGTTGCGAGGAAGCAAGCGTACGCATATGTGAACGGCAACCCCGTCAGTGAAACTGACCCAACGGGCCAGTTCGGTTTGGTAGGCGCACTTGTTGGCGCCGGGCTTGATATTGGGATGCAAATGATAATTCAGGGCAAGAGTTTGGAATGCGTCAATATTGGTTCAGTCCTGACTTCGGCTGCTGTGGGCGCATTCACCCCTGGCTTGTTAACGGTCGGTGGACTCGCGGCGGGGGCGGAGAAGACTGTTGCCACGTGGGGGTGGCTCGGCTTGAGAGACGCGGCCGTTTGGCAAGGGGCGGGGGCGGGGGCTGGCGCAGCAATGAAGGCGGCGACAAAAAGCAAGCCGTGGACAATAGGCGACGATTGCGAGTGTAAAAAATGAAGCGTCCATCTGAACGATTTGAGCTTCTTTTAAGGTGGGTATTTGGTTCCCCGTGGGCTGTCATCATTTCGATGGCATTGCTGGGAACGGCAAGCGCATGGCTATTGTTGCGGACTGACGCCCTCTTTACTTTGAATAGGTTAGCAATAGGAACGGTTTTTGGTGCATTCATTGGCGCGCTATTCAGTGTGGAAACACATCTTTCTTGGCGTGCACACGTAAAATTCATGATTGGCGGGGTGATTGGAGTATTGGCTGGAGGTGTGGTGGCATTTTTGTTGCAATTGGGAGTTGCGCATATTCTTGTCGCCGTACTGGCTGGTTTCGCATTGGGTGTAACTTCCAAGTATTGGATGTTTCATGTAAACCTGCCTTAGATTGTGTTGCGCGCCTTTCCTAGCGAGTGACTCAAGTAAATACGCATATGTTGGTGGACAGCCAACTCGGTACACCGACAGTCGAGGGCTATTTCTTGACGAGTTGGGCGTCTATACCGGTGTATCCACTGCGGCTACCGCCACAGGGACGTCAGCTGCGGCGGCGGCTTCGGGTATTGGTTCCGCAGCAGTAGTGGGTGTTGGGATTGGCTATGGAATCAATGCAGCGTGGGAGCATTTGGCCGGTCAACCACTTGGAAGTAGCCTCTATGACTTGCTTCATCCAGACCAGGCGACTCGCGACCCTGATCTACAGCGAGAGATTGAAAAGACGGCGAATCAAAGGGAAGCACACAGGATTTGCGACGAACCACCGCCGCCCGGTTTGACCCATCGTCTTATACATATCTCGCCGCACCCCTTAAAAATCAATGACTTACTGGAGCCGGCTTGTGAGCGCCGAACCGCCATCATTCAGCGGTCGACAACCCGCAGCGCCTTATTTCAAGGGGTTCCAGGAGGGTGCGCTCAAAAATGAGGCAAGAGTTATGTATAAGACGATGGGTTTGACCCCTTGTGAACTTGCACGCTGGAATCTAACGAAGATGCTTCGCTGCAAGCAGGCACGCAACAACTTGTCTAATAAGTGGTTCGGCGGACCCGATCAAGATCACATTGACCACATCACCAATAATGTCGACCCGGCAATCGAGCGTTATCGGAATGCAGTCGACAAGCTTTGCAAGCCGGGTTGTAACAAGTGAGGTGAGAACAATGAGTTTCCAGCACGTCGTCGAAGCGCTTCGCTATTTTGAGAAATATTGGCCGGTGCTTGGAGTCGATGTTTCGGATGGCATCGATGAGGCTATGTTGCTCGCATCCAACGAAGGCCGACTACGGTTCGTTGATGCGATACTCAACGCACTCATAGAGGGGCAATTCGATGTTCCGGAAGCCGTCATTCTCGGGGGGCTGAGAGCGATTGTCGACACTACTGCCACGATGTTGCCGTACAGCATCTTTGCCGAAGATGTACCGGCGTCGCTGCGTGCCGATGTTTTGGGTAAGATGTACACCGTTTTTGCCGAAATCTTCGCGCGGCGGTGTGATCAGACGCTTGCCAGCCGCGCTGTGGCCCCGCGATCTCCGTGGAATCAGTTGTGTTTCATGTGGTGGGAGTTGCTTCCAAGGCATGGTGTGCCGTCCGAAGCCTTTCTTGAAGAAACGGATCTTGCCATTGTGCGGCTAATAGGTGCCACGCTGGATGTGAATCACATCGCGTGCAAGGAGTCGGCGCTTCATGGGTTAGCGCTTTGGTATGCTGCTCGACCAGACGACGTTCGCCGGGCGATCGATCAAAACGCTTGCTTCATTCCGCTTGTCTTGAGTGACTATGCATTGGCGGCGAGGGCTGGCAACTTGCAGTAGGTGTTGGTTCATAAATCCCATGACGCCCACCTACGCGGTGGGCGTCGTCGTCTCTGGCTGCTGTGATTGGCCGGAAGGCTTCGCGTCAGCCTGGAGCTTCCGATTGCACGTCGCCGCGAGTATGTATGGAGCGGCTAACCGCGGTGGCGGCCAGTGGATGTCCAACTGGCAGCGCAGCCTGGACACCCGCCTCGCAATTGAGGCCACGCCGAAAGTCGCAGTGCAGCGCGACAACGGGGCGGTATCGATTTTCACCCTGAGCGGAACCACTTGGGCTGCCCCCGACATTCGCGACACGCTGCAATCGGTGACGGACACCAGCGGCAAGATCACCGGCTGGCAATACACTGTGGCCGATACGGGAGTAGTCGAGACCTACGACTCCAACGGCAAGCTGCAATCGATGCGCGACCGCAACGGCCGCACCACGACCCTCGCCTATGACGCGGCAAACCAGTTGTCCACTGTCACCGGCCCGAGCGGCCGCAGCACGTCTTTTGCGTTCGACAGCCAGAATCGCATCGCCAGCGTGACGGCACCGGATGGCACTGCGACCCGCTATGGGTACAACGCCGACGGCATGCTGTCGAGCGTCACGCGAGCAGACGGCAGTGTCCGTCAGTACGTCTATGAGAACAGCCGCTTCCCAACCTCACTGACCGGCGTCATTGACGAGAACGGCAGCCGCTACGCCACCTACGCCTACGACGACCAGGGCCGCGCCATCAGCAGCGCGCATGCGGGCGGCGCCGATGCGTATCAGTTCCAGTACGGCGACAACTACCAGACCACCGTCACCGACCCCACCGGTAAAACCAGCGTCTACAGCTTCCTGAAGCAGAACGGCGTGCTGCTGCCGACTTCGATCAGCGCCCCCTGCGGCCTGTGCGGCAGCACGCGCAAGAGCAGCAGCTATGACGCCAATAACAATCTGGTCCAGGAAACCGACTACAACGGCACCGTCACCACGCATGTGTATGACAGCCAGAAGCGCGAGATCCAGCGGGTAGACGGTGCGGGCACGGCCAGCGCCCGCACCACCACCACCACCGAGTGGCACAAGGTCTGGAACCTGCCGCTGCGGATCGCCTCGCCGACCAGGCTGGAAACGTACCGCTACGACAGCAACGGCAACCTGACCCGCTACAGCGAAACACCGACCGCTGACAGTGACGGCAGCCAGGGCATCAGCGCTGCCGCGACTGGCGCAACCCGAACCACCAACTGGACCTACACCGCCGACGGCCAGGTGGCGACCAGCAGTGGCCCGCGTACCGACGTGGCCTCCAGTACGACCTACGTTTATCGCACGGCGGATGACACCGCCACGCCGCCGCAGTACCGCAAGGGCGACCTGTACCAGATCATCGATCCGCTGGGCCGTACCACCACGATCAACCGGTACGACGCCAGCGGCCGCCAGTTGCAGACGACGGATGCCAACGGCGCGGTCACCACGTTCACCTACTCGAACCGTGGCTGGCTGACCACCACGTTATAGTTGTGGTTGTGGCTGCCCGTGACGTCCGTGACGCATGCTGATGCATGCCCTGATCAACCGACTCTTCAATTACGAAGCCAGCGCCTTTTCCGCTTCTGATACAGCCCATAGGAATTCTTTCTCAAGGCCACCTTCCCTCGCGATATCTTGAAGCATTTTTAAGACGGTTTCCTCCGGCATTCGATTACCGCCCCCCCTCAAAATCCCCTTCAGGCACTGGAAGAGACGGTGCGTCGTTTCATTAACAGCACGTAGCGTGCTGTCACTGTGTGTCGAACCAGAGGCATATATTCCTCTGACCTGCATCGAGAAGAAAAACCCTAGGTTGGCAAAGAACAACAACCTAGATTCAATAGGTATACCATCGAACGTTGCTTGGTCTATTTCTTGCATAGCTCACCACACTTACAAGGATCCTGACATTGACCAACATTTCCCGGAATAGACATCAATATCATGCCGACAGTCATTTGCATACAAACGCCCAAAGTAATGGCACCTCGCATTCTCGGCAACTTATTAACGTTAATTCCACGCTCTTGCAAAATTCGAACACGGGTATTCCCATCAACGACACGACCGTCCGGCTTTACCCTTAGCGGCTCTTCGGCTCCCGGCTTCAATGAATCTTTGATTTTATCCGTCGGCTGATTGCGCCAATAATCCGTGCTGTAGCGATTCGAACCGCTATCCAATGTGGCATCACTGTGAATCCGTGTCAGAGGAGGTGGATCTCCCGCCAATCCTTCAGGGTCAATGTAACTGATCGGATTACCGCCAACATAGCTGTACGTGGAGGGCTGCCCGCCATGAAGCCCGATGGGGTCGGACTGAATATACCGCCCACCGGCCGGGTCATAGTCTCGATTGGCGTTGTAGTGCTTGCCAGTCTCCGCGTCGTAGACCTGCCCGGGGAAGCGCGGGTTGTACGCGAACGCCCCCAGGCCCGACGGGTTCTCATCCGGCAGCGTCGCCCCAAACGGATCGGCCTGATCCCACCTCCACGTCATCAGGTTGTTGGTGTCCGTGATCACCCGCGGCGTGTCGATCTGATCCGCGTAGACGTAATACCCCGTGCCACTCTTGATCGTCGCGACCGGCGTGTCGCCCAGGTACACCGTCTCCTGGATCGCGTTGCCCGACTGGTCATATTCACCGAGCAGGTGGCCCGCTTCGTCATAGACGTACCGGGTAGCTCCCGTCGGGACATTGCCGCCGCTCTTGACGACCCGCTGCCCCAGCCCGTTGTACAGGTAGCTGGTCGTGGTGCCGCGCTTCGTGACACTCGCCAGCCGACCCCGATCGCTGTAGCTGTACGTGGTCGTGCCATCACTGGTCAGATTGCCTGCCGCGTCATAGCTGTTCCTCGTCGCGGTCGGCCCCGTGCTCGCCGTCTGCCGGTTGCTGGCCGGGTCGACGGTCTGCGTGTAGCTATTGCCACCTACCGTTTGGCCCGTGCGGTTGCCGTTCGCGTCGTAGCTGTAGCTCTGGCTGCTGTTGGCCGGCAGATAGCTGATCAGGCGGTCCTGGTCGTCATACCCGAAGGTCTGGTTCGCGGCTGTTGCCGTGCCGCTGCCAGTGCTGCCGTCCGTATCCGTGTGGCTGTACGCCGTGATGCGCGAGGCCGCGTCATAGTTGACCGTGCGCGACAGGCCATTGGGCGTGGTGCCATTGCCACTCGTCGCCCCCAGCGGGAACTGGGCCAACCGGCCGCTCAGGTCGAAGCTGCGCGTATAGGGCGTGCCGTTGCCCCAGGTCCAGCCGATCGGCTTGCCGAATGGCTGGTACTGGATCTTCGACAGCAGCGTCGTCGCGCCATTGGCTGTCGTCAGTGTCAGTCCGGCGATGTGGCCAGCGCTGTCGTAACTGGTGCCGATGACGTTGCCGCTCGGGTAGGTCTGACTGATGCGCTTGCCGTTGCTGCTGCCGCTGGTGCCGTAGGCGTACGCAACCGTTTGATCTTTGGTGACACCGTTGGCATTGGTGCTCTGGGTCTTCTGCAGCAGGTTGCCGAAGCCGTCGTACTGCAGGCGCGTGCTGCCCGACTCGTCGGTCATCCGGGTCAGTTGCCCGATGTCGGTGGGCTGCGAGTTGGCGCCACCGTCGTACTCAAAGACAGTGGGCGTGCCGCCCGCGTAATCCGCCCGGACCAGGCGGTCCAGCGCGTCGTAGCGGTACGTCGTGGTCTTGCCCCGGGCATCGGTGCGGCTGGTGAGGTTGCCCACCGCGTCATAGGTGGCGTTGGTGGTGCCGGTGTCGGGACTTTGCTGCCCGGTGGTTGGGGCAGATTTACTTCGGCGATTCGCCGAAAGGCGGGTCAGAATTCAGTCGGCGTTGACAACTAGTACCTTTGCACAGGGGTTATGACGGTTTGTCAGAGGTCGTTACTGGGTAGGCCTTGGCCAATTTCTTGCGGGCCGTTTCGGTAGAGAACATCCAGTTGATGCGAGCGCCGCTGGCGTTTCGCAGTTGCTCCCAAGCCGCGACTTCGGTGATCAGCCGATCGCGGCAGTCGATGCGGCGATCCAGGCACTGGCTTCGCAGCACGCCGATTTCGATCTCGACCATGTTGAGCCAACTGGCGTGCTTGGGGGTGTAGTGGAATTCGATCCGCTGCAGGATGCGGCGAGCTTCTACGGGTGGCAGGGCTTGGTAGAGCGCAGCAGGCGTGTGGGTCGACAGATTGTCCAGCACGACCCGGATGCGCGGTGCCTGGGGGTAGTGGATGTCGACCAGATCGCGCATGCACTGGGCGAAGTCATCTGCCGTTCTGCGTTCGGTGACTTTCACCTTACGCCAGCTGCAGTGTGCATCGAGGAAGACGAACAGATTGGCGGTGCCGTTGCGCTTGTATTCGCAGTCGTAGCGCAAGGGCTTGCCCGGCTCGGCCGGGATCGGTTGTCGTATCTCGCCGATGAGTTGGGTCGGACTCTCATCGAAGCACACCACCGGGTGCCGCGGGTCCGGAGTTTCGGCATACAGGTCGAGCACGTCTTCCATGCGTGCCACGTATTCCGCGTCGATCTTGGGAATGCACCACATGTCCTTGCGCCAGGGCTTCAGATCGTTCTCGGCCAGGCGCCGGCGTACCGTCTCGCGCGATAGCGCTTCGTGCTCGGTGAGCTTGACGAGCGTGTCGGCGAGCAATTCCAGCGTCCAGCGCGCACGTCCCGGTGGCGGGTTGGTGCAGGCGGTGGCGATCAGCAGGGCCTCTTCCTTGCCGCTGAGCTTGCGCTGCGCCCCAGGCCGAGCCTGTTCGTTCAGCGCCGCTTCCAGACCCGTCTCCACGAAGCGACGCTTGGTGCGGTACACCGTGGATTCGCCAACCGCCACGGTGGCGGCAATGCTTGCGTCATCCTGGCCAGCGTGCGCTGCAAGCAGGATTTGCGCTCGCTTGAGCTTGCGTGCCGCGTGCTTGCCGCCGCTTAGCATGGCGGCAAGCGCCTCACGCTCGGATTGGTCGAGTTCGACTCGATAGCGTAGATTCATCCGGATGGCTTCCTTTGGGGGAGGCCTCCTTCGACTGCCGGGGTTCCGAATGAATCAGAAGCCGCTTCCATTGTCTGGCGAGCGCTCAGCCTGCCCGAGCTTCACCGACAAGCAAGGTCAGTATCTCGCCTTCATCTGGGCCTACAGCTTGATAAACGCCCGTGCTCCGGCCGAACGCGACATGCAGCGCTTCTTCGCCGTCACGGCTCCTTCCGTCCATCAGATGGTGCTCAACCTCGAACGCAATGGATTGATCCGCCGGCAAGCAGGCTTCGCTCGCAGCATCGAACTGCTCGTTGACCACAACTGCTTGCCTGTCCTGCAACCCAGCCAAACTGTCATAACCTCTGTGCAGCGGTACTAGAATCAATGTCCGCAGATACCAGCACTTCCGCAACGCCTAGGAGGACACGGGCACCTTTGCGCCTGATCCTGTCTTTTCTGATTTGTCTGCTGACTGGAGCTTACATTGGGTCGTGTGCCTACATTGACTCCCGCCGGAGCAAAGCCTTTGATGCCGTCCAAGTTGGGGATACAGAGGGGACGGTGATAGGCCTCTTCCGAGCGCAGCCGACGGTTCGCGAGCAACAGGGGCACCTGTTTCGAAGATATGCAACACGTCCTTGTACTGCACCATGTATGCAGCGGCTATGGTATGAAAACAGGCTTGGCTTTGACACTGAGGCATGGTCCGTTGAACTGGATTCGAGCGGGCACGTCCTAAAGAAGGCGCACTGGGTATCGCCTTAGCTTTTACGCATATGTCGATGGCAGCCCCGCATCGCGTGTAGATCCCTGGGGTCTCATGGGTGTTGCACCGGGATGAATCGCCTCGGCGTTCGGGTGGCGGGACATTCTGCAGCCGCACTGGCAGCGCACGCAGGAGCGCATGCGCGAGCATGCGGTGGTGTTGTGCATCCAGGACACGACGGAGTTGGACTTCAACGGCCAGGAGATCAACGGCCTGGGTCAGCTGAACTACGAGGCCCGGCGCGGCCTGTATCTGCATCCGACGTACGCGGTCAGTGCGGACCGGGTGGGGCTGGGCGTGCTGGATGCCTGGTGTACGTGGCCGATCGCGAAGCGGATTTCACAGCGTTGATGCAGCGCGCCGACGCGCTGGGGACGCCGGCGGATTGGCTGATCCGCTCGACGCACAATCGCAGCCTGGACGGCGGCGAGAAGCTCTGGCCGAAGGTGCTCAAGACCGAGGCGGTGGGCGAAATCCAGTTCGCCATGGCGGCCCGCGCAGGGCAGCGTGCGCGCACGGTGAAACAGGCGCTGTACATGAAGCTGGTGACGTTGCGGTGCGGGCTGGCGGTGACGTGCGTGATCGCCAAGGAAATCGACCCGCCCGCGGGCGTCAAGCCGGTCGAGTGGCGCTTGCTCACCAATCGGGTACCGGCCGGACGCGACGAACTGGTGGAGTTGATCGACTGGTACCGGGCCCGATGGGAAATCGAGATGTTCTTCAACGTGCTCAAGAACGGCTGCCAGGTTGAAGCTTTGCAGTTGGCAAGCGTTGATCGCATCGAGCGGGCGCTGGCGCTGTTCATGATCGTGGCATGGTGCATCGCTCACCTGATGCGCATGGGCCGAACCTGCTCGGAGCTGGCGTAGAACCCACCCTAATTTTATCGTCGCACCCGCTCGGATTCCATCAGGGCATTTGCAGCACCCTGTCGAATGACCTTGCAAAGCTTTTCCGCCGCGGCATTATTAATGCAGGAATTAGAATTTAATATAATCCTATTCAGATCATCATCCGAGGCAGTCGCATCGATATGCCGTATCGCCCAATTCTGAAATTCATGGTTTTTCTTTGCAAGCGCGAAAAATGTACCGAATTGATCCCATCTTTTGGCGAAGAGGTTCACCACGGCTTCAGAGTAGCCTTCGCCAAGTTCGCCATCATCACAAGAAGAAAAAACTCTCTGATGCTTAAAAAGAGAGGACCAATTTCTGCGCGCATCAACTAACAAAGACTCTGCTCGGCTATTCATCTCGGGAGGGCAGTTTCCGTACGCCAAAGCCTGAGGGAATGGCACCCATCCCAATCCAAGTCCGAACAACAAGACCAAGAAGGTCATGGAGCGGCCGCATACAAATCTGATGCAAATCATGATTGCCGTCCTATCGATCACACTACTGTTGCGTACCGAACTGAGGAGCATTGACGTTATTGTTGATAACAGTCATGGATGTTACAGGGTCAGTTGTTATGAGATTACGCACGAATCCCATAGCTGCATCTGTCGTTCGGATACATCCCAGCGTCGGATGATTTTGTGCGCCGCTATTCGCTCTTCCTGAATGGAGCCCCATTCCTGTTCGCCCTGGAACGTTGAAGATGATAATCCCATGCGAACCATATGGACCATTGGCGCCACTCTCTGGATGCGGATTAGAACCGTTGTAAGGAAAGGTTCCATTTGGCCAAGGCCCGTTGCTCGTTGTCGTGGTGTTGTTATTTGCAGGGTAGGTTCCGACCGTATTGCCAGCACTATCCCTGATGGTGATAGTGTGCGTTTGGCCGTCGTAAGCGACCGACGAGAGGCCGCTAGGGTCTACCCAGCTTATAGGGTTACCGCCAATATATGCGTAGGTTGACCACTGCCCACCGTTGAGTCCGATCGGGTCCGACTGGATATAGCGCCCTGTCACCGGATCATAGTCCCGATTCGCGTTGTAGTGCTTGCCCGTCTCCGCGTCATAGACCTGACCGGGGAAGCGCAGGTTGTACGTGAACGTCCCCAGGCTGGCCGGGTTCTCATCCGGCAGCATGGCCCCAAACGGGTCGGTCTGATCCCACCTCCACGTCATCAGGTTGTTGGTGTCCGTGATCACCCGCGGCGTGTCGATCTGGTCCGCGTAGATGTAGTACGCCGTCCCATTCTTGACCGTCGCTATGGGCGTGTCGCCCAGATACACCGTCTCCTGAATCGCGTTGCCCGATTGGTCGTATTCCCCGATCAGGTGGCCCGCTTCGTCGTAGACATACCGGGTGGCGCCAGTGGGTACATTCGTTCCGCTCTTGACGACCCGCTGCCCCAGCCCGTTGTACAGGTAGCTGGTCGTGGTGCCGCGCTTCGTGACACTCGCCAGCCGACCCCGATCGCTGTAGCTGTACGTGGTCGTGCCATCACTGGTCAGATTGCCTGCCGCGTCATAGCTGTTCCTCGTCGCGGTCGGCCCCGTGCTCGCCGTCTGCCGGTTGCTGGCCGGGTCGACGGTCTGCGTGTAGCTATTGCCACCTACCGTTTGGCCCGTGCGGTTGCCGTTCGCGTCGTAGCTGTAGCTCTGGCTGCTGTTGGCCGGCAGATAGCTGATCAGGCGGCCCTGGTCGTCATACCCGAAGGTCTGGTTCGCGGCTGTTGCCGTGCCGCTGCCAGTGCTGCCGTCCGTATCCGTGTGGCTGTACGCCGTGATGCGCGAGGCCGCGTCATAGTTGACCGTGCGCGACAGGCCATTGGGCGTGGTGCCATTGCCACTCGTCGCCCCCAGCGGGAACTGGGCCAACCGGCCGCTCAGGTCGAAGCTGCGCGTATAGGGCGTGCCGTTGCCCCAGGTCCAGCCGATCGGCTTGCCGAATGGCTGGTACTGGATCTTCGACAGCAGCGTCGTCGCGCCATTGGCTGTCGTCAGTGTCAGTCCGGCGATGTGGCCAGCGCTGTCGTAACTGGTGCCGATGACGTTGCCGCTCGGGTAGGTCTGACTGATGCGCTTGCCGTTGCTGCTGCCGCTGGTGCCGTAGGCGTACGCAACCGTTTGATCTTTGGTGACACCGTTGGCATTGGTGCTCTGGGTCTTCTGCAGCAGGTTGCCGAAGCCGTCGTACTGCAGGCGCGTGCTGCCCGACTCGTCGGTCATCCGGGTCAGTTGCCCGATGTCGGTGGGCTGCGAGTTGGCGCCACCGTCGTACTCAAAGACAGTGGGCGTGCCGCCCGCGTAATCCGCCCGGACCAGGCGGTCCAGCGCGTCGTAGCGGTACGTCGTGGTCTTGCCCCGGGCATCGGTGCGGCTGGTGAGGTTGCCCACCGCGTCATAGGTGGCGTTGGTGGTGCCGGTGTCGGGACTTTGCTGCCCGGTGGTATTGCCCAGGCCATCGATGGTGTACGCCGTTACAAGGCTGCGAGGGTCGGTGATCTGCCGCACACGATCCCGGCCATCGTAGGTGAAGGCTGCGGTCGGCGCTGTTCCACCCGGCGTGGCAGGAGGACCTTGCACTTGTGTGCGACGACCCAGCGCGTCATAGGTGAAGGTCGTCACCAACCCGCGCGGGTCGGTGACCTGCGTCAGGTTGCCCACCGCGTCGTAGGCGTACTGCGTCGTCGCGGATTGCGTCTGGGCCAGTGCTCCCGCGCTAAAACACAGCAGCACTACCGCACTCAGGATCTTCTTTTTGGTATCAATCGGTCGCATCAGGCGCCTCAACGGTAAAACTCGAGTTCGTGCCACGACACCCACGACGGGCTGGACATGGTCTGGATCCGGACATAGCGCACATTGACCGGCGCCCCTTCCCAGGACGATTCGAGCCACTGCTTGTCCGCCGTATTACCCGACAAGACCTTGAGCTCCCTGCCCGGTGCTGGCACCGTATCGCCCTTGATGACATGCGTGGTCTGGCCTGCCGGATTCTGCGAAGTCAGCAGACGTATCTTCTTGAGCGGCACCACTGCACCCAGGTCCACCTCGATCCATTGCGGTGCACTCGTGGCCGTCCACGGCGTGTCGTTGTTGCCGTCGATCGCCTGGCCCGGCGCGTTGCTGCCGTAAGTGCCCGATGCGCTGACGCCCGCCGGGACGATCCTCGTCAGCGCCGGCAGCACGGCCGGCCGATAGAACTCCAGCTCATGCCACGACACCCACGACGGGCTCCCCGTGGTGGTGATCCGGATGTAGCGCACGCTGACCGCCGTGTCCAACGACACCTCCAGCCATTGGCCATCCACCGTATTGCGCGACACGGTCTGGAGCACACCCGTCGGCGCAGGGCTCATGCCACCCGTCACAACATGCGTGGTCTGGCCGGCGGGATTCTGGGAAACCAGCATCCGCACTTTCTTGAGCGGCACCGCTGCACCCAGGTCCACCTCGATCCACTGTGAAGCGTAACCAGAGGCAATCCAGGCGTTGCTGGAAACACCATCGATCGCCCGTGCCGGTGCATTGTCGCTGTACGTGCTGGAGGCCGTGACCCCCACCGGTACAACCTTGACCAGCGCTTCGGTCCCGGCGCTTGTCGGCAATGCGCCCTGCTGCGTGACCTGGACCGGCCGATTCATCGCATCGAACACGCGATCGACCTGCCGTGTCGGGTTGCCGCTTGGATCCTTGAGCTGGTCCTGGGTGTGGTTGCCCCGCTGGTCCAGCGTGTATTGGACGCTGTTGCCCTGGGCATCGGTGGCTGCCGTCAATCGACGCGCGCCATCGTGCTTGTACGTGGCCGTGCTCCCGTCGGGCTGCGTCACCTGCGTCAATTGACCGATGCCGTCGTAGCTGTAGAACGTCGTCTGCGCTGCGCCGCCCGCGGCCGTCACCGTCCGCGTCGCCAGGCGTCCGCTCGGCGTATAGGTCAAGGCCGTCACCGTGCCCTTGGCATCGGTTTCGGTTTTGAGCTTGCCGTTCGGGTAGTAGTCGGACTGCGTGGTGCGACCGAGCGGATCCGTGACCTGGATCCGGTTGCGCACGCCGTTGTAGGCATAGCGCGTGACACGGCCCATCTGATCGGTCACGCTCGCCAGATCGAGCTTGTCCCAGGCCTGCACGCGCGTCGTGTTGTCGGGGTACTGGATCTGCGTCAGGCGATTGAGCGCATCGTACTGATACCTGAGCGTATAGCCTTCGGCATCGGTCCGGCTGGCAACCCGACCCACCGCATCGTAGGTGAAGCTGACATCGGTCTTGCCGCTGGCATTGACCACGCGCTGCAGGAAGCCGTCGTTGTCGTATTCCCAGCGGGCGGTCTGCCCCAGCGCGTTGGTTTCGCTGGTCTTCTGGCCGGCGGCGTTGTAGGTGTAAGTCGTCACCTTGCCGGCGGCATCGCGGTACGTCAGCGGGTTGTGCTGGTCGTCGTAGGTGTACTCGGCGATCGGGTTGATGCCCAGCCCATAGACCCGCACGACATCGACGCCATTGCTCGCATAGTCATACGAGATCTGCTGGCCTGCCGCATCGATCTTGGTGGTGACGTTCCCCTGCGCGTTATACGTCAGTTGAACAACTTCGGTCGTACCGTCATCGCGCAGGCGACCGATCAGGGTTGGCTGCTCCGTTGGGCCGATCGCGCCCGCCCATGGCTGGTTGGCGTACTTGTACCAGACACGGCTCTCCTGCGGCTCCCTGGTGCTCTCGATCGCACCAGCCGTCATATGGTCGTTGTCTTTGGAGTGGAACCAATGGGTGAGACGCGCTTTCGTATAGTCGCCCGCGCTCTCCGCGTAGGCCTTGGCGTTCCAATAGAACGTGTTGCGATACTGCATCCATTCGTTGAACACGTTCATCCCGGCAGGCGCTTGCGGGTCCGAATACGACATCCCCGGCGTGGGGTGGGCGTATTCGACGCGCTCGGTCTGCCCCAGCGGATCGGTGATGTTAATCCAGCGCTGCATCCCGCTCTCGCCATAGGCGAACTGGGTCGTACCGTACGGCGTCGTCATGGCGTTGATGAACGTGCCCGCGTCGTAGCTGAAGCTCGACTTCATGCCGATGGCGTCGGTGATGTCGCTCAGCCGGCCGCTCGCGTCGTAGCCGATCTGCGCGGTCCGCCCGAACGGATCGGTGATCTGCGTGACCAGCAGCGGATTGCTCGCGTTGCCGTAACCGAGCGTGGTGCGCTTGCCCAGCGCATCCGTGACCGCGGTCAGGCGCATTTGAGCGTCATAGCTCAGCGTCACCGCGTTGCCACGACGATCCACGATCTGGGTCAGGAACACCCGGCGCGGCGCATACGTCGCCCCGTCGGGCTGCGCATACACCTCCTTGCTGCCGTCACTCAGGCGACGTTCGTAGCTCGTGACCGAGGTCTGCACCAGCATCGACGCATCGGCGGGATCCGCGGTGAAAGTGCCCGTACTGGTGTTGTATCCGTTCTGGACCACCGCCCCGCCGCCCGCCACGTAGCGCATGACGCTGCTGCCTGGGCTGACCGGGTTGTCCTGCACGTAGCTCAGCCAGTTCGATGTCCACTTCGGGCCGAAGTTGAAGTACGCGAAGTTGGCCGGCTGATACGCATCCCGCTGGTTGTAGGTCAGCGTGAAGTTGACCGCCGGCCCCTTGGGCGGGCGATAGCCGACCGGCGTGTCGACCACGTTCAGGCTGACCAGCATCGCGTGCACGTTGTAGGTCGGCATGCCCATGCTGGGGATGCCATCCAGCCCGCCACCAACGCCGGCGTCAGGTGCCCCGCCACCGTTTGCGTTGTCTTCGTTCTTGCAATCGCACGCCTTCGGGTCGTTCGGCGTCAGGCGCGTGTCGTCGACCGCGGTGGTCGCGCCCATGCCGAATACCTTTTTGGCTTCGGCTTGTGCGACCGTCTTCCAGCCCGGCTGCTTGACGGCCTGATTGGGGATCAGGAAGTAGTTGCTGGTCTCGGCTTCCAGCGCCGCCTTGCTGATCCACAGGTCGCGGCCGAAGGTCGGATCCTTGAGGTGGTATTGCCCGTTCTCTTCCGCAACGATGGCCGCGTAGTGGTTGATCTTCCAGTGCACCACTGCCGGCAGCGGAATCGGCGTCCCGGGGCTGCGGCGGGCGATGGTGTACGGCAGCTTCACCTGCTGGGCGAGTTTGCCCACCGTATCGAGCGTGACGCCGTGCGGGCTGGAGCGGACCGCGCTGATCCTGGCGATGCGGGAGCGATCCGCCCCCTGGAACTCCAGGATGTTCTTGATTGCCATCGGGCCGCACAGATAGGCGACACCCGGTTCGTTGCGCATCAGCCAGAGGCCTTCACGCGCGCCCGCGATGGCTTCGGTGGCCGGGCCTTGCAGCGGACGGGCCTGAGATTCCTTCAACAGCTCGGTCACGCGATCGGCGTGGCCGATGCGGGCATGCATGCGCACCAGCTCGCCCAGCGCGCGGTCGGCCAGGCGCTTGGTCTCCGGCTGCGTCTGAGCCTGGGCATCCCGCCACGCGCCCTCCCACGCCTCCATCGCGCGGGAGAAATAGCCCAACCGGTAATAGGTCAGGCCAAGATTGGTGCGCAGAGCGAGACCCCATGCGCTGTTGGGATGCTGCGCCAAGAACGCCTGCAACGGCGCGAACGCTTCGGCGTTGCCGGCGTCGCGGTATTGCTGCACGGCTTGCCACAGGGCTTGCTGCTCTTCGGCGCTGCTCGGGCCGGTGGCAATCAGGGGTTCCTCGAACACGCGTGCTTCGCGCAGCCGGGTTTCCAATGAGGCCGTGCCGGGATCCAGCTGGACAGAAGCCGATGCCGGGATGCCGATTCCCAGAGCGGTCAACAGAAATGTGGCTGCAATGGCGCGTGCCAGCGGCCGGCCCGCCAGGGGTCGTCTGGATTCAAATGGGTACATGGTGATTTGTTGTTTTAGCGACCGGTCATTACGGTTGCTGCAGTTGCCGAGCCGTGCGGCGCGCGCACCAGGTTGGACTTGCAGGTCATTCGGCAGGTCTTCTTTTCTCTGATGCCGAAAGCCCGGCCCAGTAAGGCAGTCCGACCGCTGCCTTCTTTTGAGATCGTTTCATCCCCATCCCTAACGCTCGCTCCGGGCCGTGTGCGGGTAATGGCCCGCCCGACCACAAAAGAAAGCAACCATTAAAATTCAAAAAATCTCAGCACAAAATCCGGCTACATCCGGCTACATTTTTTCGCGGCACAGCGTGCCATTTGAGAGAGTGATGTGCAACCGCGTTGAAGTGGGGTGTCGACTCTCCTCGACAAGAAAATCTTAAGATCTGCTTGGCGAGCGTGCGCCGATTGTGCGATCAAAGCCCCCCCTGCATAATGCGCACCGGCTCAAAAAGCCAAACTAAAAAATTGGAACCGGGACGGGGAGTTCGCAGTGATTCGGCACAATGGAGTGCGCTGGTGCGCAGCGCTCCTGATCACCCTTGCGCTATGCGGCTGCGCGGAGCAGAGAATTCGGGACGACGCCAGCGACAAATTGACCGACGGCGCCTATGAAGACGCGCTGACAACGCTGGATGCCGGCATTGCCAAGTATCCCGAGAGCGCGACCTTGCGCGTGGCGCGCCGTACCACCCAGGACACCATCGCGGATCGGCTGATCCAGCAAGCCGGCAAGGAACTCAACGCCGGCAAGCGCACCGCGGCGCAGGCCACCCTCAAGCGCCTGCTGGAGATCGAGCCCCAGAACGACCACGCCCTCGCGCTGCTGCAATCGATCAAGCGCGATGAGCAGACCGCCGCCGCGCTGGAAACCGCCAAGCAGAAAACCGGCAGCGGCACGCCGGAGGCCGCTCTTACCGCCATCGAAGGCGCGCTGCGCGGCGATCCGAAAAACCGTCGTCTGCTGGAAGCACAAGCCGCGCTCGAGCAACAATCGCGGCAGCGCGATCTGCCCCAGGTCAAAGGCGGTGCATCCAAGCAGCCGATCAACCTGGATTTCCGCGATGCCAGCGTCCGGATGATTTTCGAGGCCATGGCGCGCAGCACGGGCATCAATTTCATCCTCGACAAGGATGTCCGCCCGGACCTGAAAACCACCGTATTTATCCGCCAGGCGAAGCTGGAGGACGCGCTCGACCTGATTCTGAGCACCACGCAGCTCAATAAGAAGATGATGAATGGGTCGACCATCCTCATCTATCCCAACACGCCGGAAAAACAGCGCGATTATCAAGACCTGGTGGTCCGGGCGTTCTATTTGACGAATGCCGAAGCCAAGCAGACCGGCGCAATGCTCAAGACGATGCTCAAGATCCGGGAGCCGTATATCGATGAGCGCGCCAATATGGTGGTGATTCGCGAATCGCCGGATGTGGTGCGGCTGGCCGAGCGGCTGGTGGAGCTCCAGGACCGCAATGATTCGGAAGTGGTGCTGGAAGTCGAGGTGCTGGAAGTCAGTTCGAACAAGCTGACCCAATTGGGCATTCAGTATCCCAACAGTTTCACGCTGACGCCGCTGTCGGCGACCGGTGCGACCTCGCTCACGCTGAGCGACTTCAAGGGGCTGAACAGCGATCGGATCGGCGTGAGCACGCCCAGTGCCGTGCTCAACCTGCGGCGCGAGCTCGGAGACACCGATCTGCTGGCGAACCCGAAGATCCGTGCCAAGAACCACGAGAAGGCCAAGATCCTGATCGGCGACAAGCTGCCGGTGATCACCACGACCTCCACCTCGACGGGGTTCGTGTCGGAAAGCGTGCAGTACATCGATGTCGGCCTGAAGCTGGAAGTCGAGCCGTCGATCTCGCCGGACGACGAGGTCAGCATGAAGATCAATCTCGAAGTCAGTTCGCTGACCAACCAGATCACGACCCGCAGCGGCACTGTCGCCTACCAGATCGGCACGCGCAGCGCGAACACCGTGCTCAAGCTGCACGACGGCGAAACGCAGTTGCTGGCCGGCCTGATCAAGACACAGCAGACCTCGAGCGCCGCCCGCATTCCCGGGCTGGGCGACATTCCGCTGCTGGGCCGACTGTTCTCTTCGCAGACCGATAACGGCGTGCGCAATGAGATCGTGCTGTCCATCACGCCGCGCGTCGTCAAGCCGTCGCATCGGCCCGAGACCAACTTCATGGAGTTCTGGTCCGGCACCGAGACCAATGCCCGTGCACGCCGCACCTTGCCGGATGGCCAAGCGCCCGCTGAGAGCAAAGCCGCTGACAGTACGCCGGCGGCCGCAGCTGTGGCAACGGATCAACCGGTGGCCGCGAGCGAGAATCCGGCCACGGCGCCCTCGGAAGGCGGCGGCATCGCACTGACCATGAATGGCCCGTCGAGCGCCAAGGCGGGCGAGGCGTTCTGGGTCTCGCTGAACCTGCGCACGGACGCCGCGCTGCGCAGCATGCCGATCCAGCTAGCCTACGACAAGGAGCGTTTCGCGTTCGATAGCGTCGAAGCCGGGTCGCTCTTCTCCGGCCAGAAAGCCGCACCGAACCTGGCCAAGACCGATCTGCCGGCCGTGGGCCGCGTGATGGTCACGCTCTCGGCCGCGGACAACGCGCCGCTCACCGGGCAGGGTGAATGGGCCAAGCTGCGCTTCCGTGCCAAGGCCGCCGGGACCGGCGCCATCTCGATGGCAACGGCAACGCCGGTCGGCCTGACCACGGCACCGCAGCCGCCGCAGATGCCGGCGCCGGTGTCCGTCTCCGTCAAGTAACGTCGCACGATGGCCTCGGTGCTTCGCCAAATCGGAACGGCACTCGCCCACTGGCTGGAGTGGACGCTGTTCCGCATCGCCCGGCTCGCGTCCCGCATTCCGGTGTTCACGGCCGTCGGGCTGCTGCTCCTGGGCGGCGCGGTACTGGTGTGGACGGTATGGGAGCCGCGCACGGCAGCGCAGGCCGCCCGGATCCAGAAGGAACTCGGCAGGAAGCGGGCCGCGAATCCGGCCCCCGTCCGCCAGGTCAGTACGCTGGAGACCGTTGCCGCCCAGTTGGAGCCGCCGCTGAACCGCTCCGTCATCGGCAGCGACATCTTCGCGGGCTTCACCGCGCAGGGCGCCCGCGTTGACCAGGTGGTGTTCAGCAAGGACACCGAAGAAGCCGCGGCGGAAGAGGTGCGGTCGGTCCGCTTGCAGGCGACCGTGATCGGACTCTATCCGGCCATCAAGGCGGGCTTGGCCGACCTGCTGCAGAAACACCCGAGTCTCGCACTCGAAAGCATGACCTTCACGAAAAACGGCGGAACCGAACAAACGGTCACGGCCGACCTGGCGTTCGTGCTGTGGTACCGGGGGCACTGACGTGAGGCCGATCTATCTCGCCGCACTGGCGCTCACGCTGGCCGCCTCGGCATGGGTCTGGCTGGAGGATCACGGGATGCTGGGCGCCGCCCATGAGGTGGTGGACGTCAGCACACCGCGCCAGCGCAAGACGGAGCGCCAGCCCGACACACCCACCGTGACCGCACCGCTGCTGCGCGCAGTGATCGGCCCGGCCGAAGGGGACCCGTTCAACGCCGTGGTACCACCGCCGCCCCCACCTCCGCCGGCACCGCCGCCGCCCCCTCCGCAGCCGCCGCCGTTTCCGTTCCGGTATTTCGGCGTGATGTCCGACGAGTCCGGCAAGCCCGCGCATTTCCTGGCCAAGGGCGATGCGCTCGTGCCGGTCAAGCCCGGCGCGTCGCTGGGGGACGGCTATCGCGTCGAGAGCATGAATGAGCAGACGCTGGTCGTGCTCTACGAGCCGATCCCGAGCAAGACGGTCATCCAGCTCGGGAGCGCCAAGCCATGAAGTCGGCCAAGTGCGCGGGCTACAGCCTGATCGAACTGGGCGTGGTGCTGGCCGTGCTGGCCACGCTGGCGGTGCTGGCCACGCCCGTGGCGCAGTTGATGAACAAGCGCGCCAAGGAACACCAACTGCGCGTGAGCCTGGAGCGGATCCGCGACGCGCTGGACGCCTACAAGCGTGCCGTCGACACCGGCGAGATCCAGTCGCCCGGGACGCTGTCCGGCTATCCGCCGACCCTGGCCGCGCTGGTCAACGGCGTACCGTCGGCCCGCGATCCGGACCACCGCACGCTCTATTTCCTGCGAGCCATTCCGCGCGACCCGTTCGCGCCGGCCTCGCTCGCGGCAGAGCAGAGCTGGGCGCTGCGCAGCTACCGCTCCCCGGCGGAGGCGCCCCAACCTGGCGAAGACGTGTACGACGTGCATTCTTCCAGCGAAGGCATCGGCCTCGATGGCCGGCCGTACAAGCAATGGTGACGACCCGACGCCCCTGCCGGCGTGGCTTCACGCTGATCGAGCTGATGGTCGTCATGGCCGTCATCGCCTTGCTGACCACGATCGCGCTGCCGCATTACTTCAAGCACGTGGATACCGCCAAGGAGCGCGTCCTGCGCGCGAACCTGGAGACGGCCCGCGATGCCATCGACAAGTTCTACGCCGACCGCAACCAGTATCCGGCGTCGCTGGCGGAGTTGGTCACGCAGCGCTACCTGAAAACCTTGCCGATGGACCCGATCACGGACCGCGCCGACAGCTGGAAGCTGCTGACCGCGCCCGGCGGCGAACCCGGGGTCTACGATCTGCGCAGCGGCGCGCCGGGCAAATCCATGGACGGAACACCGTATGCGGACTGGTAAGGCGCGCGGCTTCGCCTACCCCGCACTGCTCGTCGGCATCCTGGTGTTCGGCATCGGGCTGGCCAAGACGGGCGAGTGGGCGTCGCAGCTGCAGCGTCGCGACGATGAGCTGGGACTGCGGCGGGCGGGCGCGAGCGTGGTCGTCGCCATCAAGAGCTACTACTATTCGTCGCCCGGCCTGCCGCGCGCGCTGCCGAAGTCGTTGGCGGACCTGGTCGATGACCCGCGCTTTCCGGTGACGCGACACCATCTGCGGGACATCCCGTTCGACCCGATCACGCGCTCGAAGGATTGGGGTATCGTGCGCGCGCCGGATGGCGGCGTGACCGGCATCTACTCGAAAGGAAGCGGCCGGCCGCTGGCGGCGTACAGCCCGACCGGAACCGAGACGCCCCGGATGCAGTCGAGCTATGCCGATTGGAAATTTGTATTCGATCCGAATGAAAGGTGACACATGCCCGAATTGTCGAAACTGAAGCCGATGCAGCCAACCCGTGGTTTCACGCTGCTTGAATTGCTGGTCGTTGTCGCGATCATCGGCCTGCTGGCCGCGTATGTCGGGCCGCGCTACTTTGCGCAGCTCGGCAAATCGGAGGTCGGCGTAGCCAAGGCGCAGATCCAGGCATTGGAGAAAGCGGTCGACCAGTACCGGCTCGACACCGGGCATTTCCCCACGACCGAACAGGGCCTCAAGGCGCTCTTCACCGCGCCGGCGGGAGAAGCGCGCTGGGGCGGCCCCTACTTGAAGAAGGACGTGCCGCTCGACCCCTGGGGCCATGCCTATGAATACCGCCAGCCCGGCACCAACGGCCGCGAGTACGACATCCTCTCCTACGGCCACGACGGCGCGGCCGGCGGCGAAGGCGAAAACGCCGACCTGACGAACTGAGGACGAACTGAGCGATGCAGTTCAAGGTCAGCACGTTCCATCCGGACACCGCGCGCGTATCCACACGCACGGTCGCGGCAGACGACCGGGCCTCGGTGGAAACGCTTCTGAAGGCGGAAGGCGCGATGGTCCTGTCCATCGAGCCGATCGAGAACCGGCTGGCGCGCTCGCTCAAGATCAAGAGCCGGCGCCGCAAGGTGGACGCCGGGCTGGTCTGCATCGAGCTGGGCGGCCTGCTGCGTGCCGGCCTCACCGTCTCGGAGGCGCTGGATTCGCTGGCCCATCGCGACGACCATCCCAACGTCGACGTGTATCGACGGCTGTACGACGGCCTGCTGAGCGGCCTGCCCCTGTCCGAGGCGATGAAGCAGGTCGAAGGGATCTTCCCCGGCATCCTGGTCGCCGCGATCCAGGCCAACGAACGCTCGGGGCGGATTCCCGATGCGCTCGACGAATACGCGAAGTACGCCCAGGCGCAGGAGGCGCTGCGCAAGAAAGTGGTCAGCGCCGCCGTCTATCCGGCGACGGTGATCGGCTTCGGCCTGCTGGTCGTGCTGTTCCTGCTGGCCTATGTGATCCCCCGGTTCGCGATGGTCTACGACGGCACGGCGATGCAGATGTCCGGCCCGACGCGGATACTCCTGGCCGTCGGCCATTTCATCCACGAGCAGGGATGGGGACTGCTGGTCGGCATCGTCCTGCTGGGCGTGATCGTGGCCGACCAGTTTGCCCGGCGCAATGCCGCGCAGCGGCTTCTGAACGCCGTCGGCGGCATGTGGCCGTTCAAGAAGCTGGGCGAGCGCTTCCAGCAGGCGCGCATCTGCGCCTCCCTGGCGATGCTGACCCGGGGCGGATACGACTTTCCGGAAGCCATGCGGCTCGCCTCGCCGCTGGCCATCTCCGCATCCACGCGCACCCAGCTCGACGCGGCACGGGAGCGCATCCTGGAAGGCGTACTGGTCAGCCACGCGCTGATGCAGACGGACTTCAGCGACGGCTTCGCGGTGCGCATCCTGCAGGCCGGCGAGCGGGTCGGCGATCTGGCCGGCAGCTTCGACATGCTGGCGCAGACCTACCGGCGCGAACTGGAAACCATGCTGGAGCGGACCATGCGCCTGGTCGAACCGATTCTGCTGATGACCGTGGCCAGCCTGATCGGCGCCATCGTCGTGCTGATGTACCTGCCCATTTTCGATCTTGCGGGAGCGATCTGACATGTCCGGACTGGCGCCCGATTGGACCACTTTCGGCAGCTCGCTGCGTGCCGCACGCTTGGCGCGCGGCAACGGCAGCCTGGCGGTGGCGCTCGCCGAGCAGGCCGGCATGCCGGCGCAGGCGCTGGTCGCGGCGGCGGCCGGCCGCTTCGGCTTCCATGTGCTGGAGGCGGAAGGCGACCTCGCCCCGCTGGTCACGCTCGACCCGATCTCCCTCAAGGACTGCCGCCAGCACAGGATCCTGCCGCTGCGCATTGCCGGCGATTGGGTCATCGCCATGGACGACCCGTGGGACGAGGCACTGGTGCGCTGGGTCAACGAGAAGCTCGGCCACGCCCGGCTGGCGTGGATGGACGGCCATCACAGCCTTGCCATCCTCGAACGCGCCCTGAGCACGGCCTCGGCGTCCGCCCTGCTTGCCCAGCGCGGCGCAGAGCAGACGGTCCAGGACCAGGAAGTCGGCCGGGTCGTTTCACACGACTCCATCGAATCGACGGAAAGCGCCGTGGTGCGCTTCCTGGATGCCGTCTTGCTCGACGCATGGCGTGCCGGCGCCAGCGATATCCACGTCGAGACCTCCCGCTCCGGCCTGCACATCAAGCTGCGGCTGGATGGCGTGCTGGTCCCCGGCCCCGCATTCACGGGGGCGCGCTCGCCGAGCGAGGTCCTGAACCGGATCAAGGTGCTGGCCCAGCTGGACATCGGCGAGACCCGGCTGCCGCAGGACGGCCGCTTCCGGGTGCGGCTGGAAGGACGCGATGTCGACATGCGCGTCTCCATCATGCCCAACGTGTTCGGCGAAGATGCCGTCATCCGCTTGCTGGACAAGGCACAGCTGCGCGGCGCCTCGGAAACGCTCACGCTCGAGGCGCTGGGCTTCGACACCGCCGCCACCGCCACCATTCGCCGGCTGACCAAGGAGCCGCACGGCATGCTGCTGGTGACCGGCCCCACCGGCAGCGGCAAGACCACCACGCTGTATGCCGCGCTCTCCGAAATCAATACCGGGCGCGACAAGATCATCACCATCGAAGACCCGGTCGAGTACGAGCTGTCGGGCATCCTGCAAATTCCCGTCAACGAGAAGAAAGGCCTGACGTTCGCCCGCGGCCTGCGCTCGGTCTTGCGCCACGACCCGGACCAGATCCTGGTGGGCGAAATCCGCGATTCCGAAACGGCGGAGATTGCCGTGCAGGCCGCGCTGACCGGCCACCTGGTCTTCACCTCCGTGCACGCGAACTCGGCGCTCGATGTGGTCGGCCGCTTCCTGCACATGGGCGTCGACCCCTACAACTTCATGTCGGCGCTGATCGGCATCGTGTCGCAGCGGCTGCTGCGCCTGAAATGCCCCGAATGCGCCCCCGCCTCGCCGGACCCGGGCTGCCGGTCCGTCGGATGCCCGGCGTGCCGGTACACCGGGTACCGGGGCCGTACCGTCGTCTGGGAGATCGTCCCCGTCAACGACACCATCCGCGAACTCGTGATCCGGCGCGAACCGCTGCGGCTGATCCGCGAGCAGAGCCGCCAGATGGGCGTGGTGTCGCTGCGCGACCAGGCGGTGCGCATGGTGGAGCGCGGCCTGACGACGTTTGAGGAAATCGACCGCGTGGTGTCGCCCAATGAATGACTATTGGCTCTACCTCTCCAAGTCCGAGATGACGGTCGGCAAGACCGGCTCGCGGCAACGCGAGGCCACGGTCCTGGACCGCGCCGGATTCCAGGCCGACAACCTCGCAGATTTCGTGCGGCAACGCGTGCCGCGGGGCAAGCGCCTGTCCATCTGGCTCAGCGGCGGCCATTGCCACTACGTTGCCTTCCCGCGTCCCCGCTGGGTGTTCGCCTCGGGCAAACTGCACGCCATCGCGGCCAGGGTCTTCGAGCAGAAGACGATGCAGAACGCCGCCGACTATCGGCTCAGCCTGAAACCGTCCCGCTCCAGCCTCCACGTCTGCGCGATCCGGCACGCAGACGTGGCGCAGATCCTCGGGGCGGTCAACGACCGCTACGCAGTGCGAACCGTGAAGCCGCTGGCCCCGGAAGTCCTCAACGCCTGCAAGCGGACCGCCCGGGCCACCACGTTCGTGCTGTACGAACCCGATAGCCTTACCATCGCCCGTCCGGGCAAGGAAGCCGGGCTGCTGGTCGCCACGACAGGCGGGGCCTCGCATGCGTCCGTGCTGACGCGCATGCTCGCCGTCCACGCAGAGGCCCCGTCCGCAATCGAAGTGATTTCGATGTCATCCATACAGACCGAACTCGCCGAGCCTACGACGCCGAGCCCGATCCTCAACGGCTGGCTCAAGCGTCTCGAACCCTCGCAGCATCATGGCGGCTGACTTCATCTTCCACGTCCGGCCCAAGAACCGGCGACTCTCGCTGCTGGTGATGGCACTGGGCTGCACGGCCGCCCTGATCGCGCTGGACCAGTCCACGGAAACCAGCAAGCGCCTGGCTGCGCTCAGACAGCAATTGTCTGCCGCGCAGAACCCGGTCGCCACGCGGCCAAGCCCGCCCAGCGAAGTCGACGAAAAGAAGCGCGCGCTGGCGAGAACCATCCAGACGTCGGTTGCGGTGGATTGGAATCGCCGGTTGAGCCTGCTGGAAAGCCTGCGGGGCGAGGCCGTGTCGATCGCGCTGCTCAAGGCCACGGCCACCGATGCCAAGGCCGAACTGCGGCTGGTGAGCGATACGCTGGAGGCGGCGAATGGTGCGCTGGATCGGTATGCGCGGGCGGCTGGTGAAGACATGCGGCCGGTGGTCGGCTCGATTGCTTATCGGGACCGGCGGTATGTAACGACTGCGGCTGTTCCGGTTCGCTAGGGTCTGTTCACATTTTCACGAACGGCCCAAACGCACAGGCAAGCGATGCGAACACTAGTACTACTGTGTTAAAAAATAAGGCACTATTCGCGTGTCTTCAACTGCGTTATGAGGAGAGCGATGGAAATCTCTGCGAAGCGGTTCGAGGCATCGTCTTATACATAACTCTTGCCTCATTTTTGAGCGCACCTCCTGGAACCCCTTGAAATAAGGCGCTGCGGGTTGTCGACCGCTGAATGATGGCGGTTCGGCGCTCACAAGCCGGCTCCAGTAAGTCATTGATTTTTAAGGGGTGCGGCGAGATGTGTATAAGACGATGGGTTCGAGGAGTACGTGTCTCTGATGGCCCGGTCGCTTGGACACGCTGACCGTGTCGAGCCGTTTCGTGGCTACTGCACGGGGTTGATGCTGCCGGTTAAGCGTAAGAGCGTTGAGCCCATGGCGGCGCATTTGTCGCCAGAGCGGGTACGTTCGGAACACCAACGTCTGCATCACTTTGTGGCCGATGCGCCGTGGTCGGACGACTTGGTGCTTGATGCGGTGGGCAGTTACGTACTTGAGCGAATTAGCCGGCGCGCGGGTTCGCCTGAGGCGCTGATTATTGACGATACCGGTTTTCCGAAGAAGGGTAAGCACTCGGTCGGGGTCGCTCGGCAGTACTGCGGCCAATTGGGTAAGCAGGACAACTGCCAGGTCGCAGTCAGCATCTCGCTTGCCAATGAACACTTCAGTCTGCCGGTGCGCTACCAACTGTATTTGCCGCAAAGCTGGGCAGATGACCCACAACGGCGTAAGCATGCCAAAGTGCCCGAGGCGCTGGAGTTCGTCACCAAGCCGATGCTCGCGCTGCAACTGCTTGAGAACCTCGGCGAAGTGGGATCGCTGCCCGAACTGGTTCTGGCTGACGCCGGTTACGGGGCGAGCACGGAGTTCCGCGAGCAACTCACGGCGATGGGCTTCACTTATATGGTCGGGGTGACCGGGACGGTCAGCTTGCAGTCGCAAGCGCTGGCGCCGCTGCAAGCAAAGGAGCTGGCCATGCAATTGCCGTCGCGACGCTTTCGCACTGTCACGTGGCGCGAAGGCACCAACTGCGCCTTGTCGTCGCGTTTTGCGGCGGTACGGGTGCATTGCGCCTCCCGCGCAGCCCGGCCAAGCGAGGCCAGCGCGGAGCAATGGTTGCTCATCGAGTGGCCCAAGGCAGAAGTCGAACCGACCAAGTATTTCCTCAGTACGTTGCCGGCTGATACGCCAATCAAGGAACTCGTGCGACTCGCAAAACTGCGCTGGCGTATTGAGCGCGATTACCAGGAGCTCAAGCAGGAACTCGGCTTGGGGCATTTCGAGGGACGCAGCTGGCGCGGCTTTCACCACCACGCGACGCTGTGCATAGCGGCTTACGGCTTTCTCGTCACGGAACGTTTGGTGGTGCAAAAAAAAACTCCAGCTCATCGGTTACTCGGCGAGGTGTCTTCCTTACCCGAAGGCTTCCGGCCCCGGGGCGCCACTGCGTAAGCTGCGACACGTGGCGCATTCCATCACTCATGCGAACGGTAACCGGATCGGCCGGATGAGACGGGCCCGACCGTCATTAGGAGCGTCGAGCCGATCAGCCGCCGGCTCCGTGCGATCACGGGCCGCCAGCGAGGTGTACGCGGCAGCCTGATCAGCAACGCCCTACTTGCGCTTGAGCAACGGCGCCAGATACTTGCCGGTAAAGCTAGCCTTGCTCTTGGCCACCTCTTCCGGCGTGCCCTTGGCGATGATCTGTCCGCCGCCGGCGCCGCCTTCCGGTCCCAGGTCGAGCAGCCAGTCCGCCGTTTTGATCACGTCGAGGTTGTGCTCGATGATGACGACGGTGTTGCCCTGGTCGCGCAGCTTGTGGATGACCTTGAGCAGCAGCTCGATGTCGTGGAAGTGCAGGCCGGTGGTCGGCTCGTCGAGGATGTAGAGCGTGCGGCCGGTGTCGCGCTTGGACAGCTCCAGCGACAGCTTCACGCGCTGCGCTTCGCCGCCCGACAGCGTGGTCGCCGACTGGCCCAGGCGGATGTAGCCCAGGCCCACGTCCAGCAGTGTCTGCAGCTTGCGGCGCACCACCGGGACCGGCGCGAAGAACTCGTGCGCCTGTTCGACCGTCATCTCCAGCACTTCGGTGATGTTCTTGCCCTTGTACAGCACCTCCAGCGTCTCGCGGTTGTAGCGCTTGCCGTGGCACACGTCGCAGGGCACGTACACGTCGGGCAGGAAGTGCATCTCGACCTTGAGCACGCCGTCGCCCTGGCACGCCTCGCAGCGGCCGCCCTTGACGTTGAACGAGAAGCGGCCCGGATCGTAGCCGCGCTCCTTGGCGGCCGGCACGCCCGCGTACAGTTCGCGGATCGGCGTGAACAGGCCGGTGTAGGTGGCCGGGTTGGAGCGCGGGGTGCGGCCGATCGGCGACTGGTCGACGTTGATCACCTTGTCGAAGTGCTCCAGGCCGTCGATGCGGTCGTGCGCGGTGGGCTCCGGGGTGGAGCCGTAGAGGTGGCGCGCCACCGCGTTGTACAGCGTGTCGTTGATCAGCGTCGATTTGCCCGAGCCCGATACGCCCGTCACGCAGGTGAGCAGCCCGACCGGGATGTCGGCGTTGACGTTCTTCAGGTTGTTGCCGGACGCGTTGACGATGCGCAGCCAGCGTTCTTCGTCGGGCGCGGTGCGCCGCGGCGGCACCTCGATGCGGCGCTTGCCCGACAGGTATTCGCCGGTCAGCGAGCCGGGCGATTGCTCGATCTGCCTGGGCGTGCCCTCGGCGATGACCTGGCCGCCGTGCACGCCGGCGCCGGGGCCGATGTCGACCACGTGGTCGGAGGCGCGGATCATGTCTTCATCGTGCTCGACCACCAGCACCGAGTTGCCGAGGTCGCGCAGGTGCTTGAGGGTGCCGATCAGGCGGTCGTTGTCGCGCTGGTGCAGGCCGATGGAGGGCTCGTCGAGCACATACATCACGCCGGTCAGGCCCGAGCCGATCTGCGAGGCCAGGCGGATGCGCTGCGCCTCGCCGCCGGAGAGCGTATCGGCGCTGCGCTCCAGCGACAGGTAGTCGAGCCCGACGTTGTTCAGGAAGTTCAGCCGCGAGGTGATCTCCTGGACGATCTTGTCGGCGATCTCGCGCTTGGCGCCGTGCAGGTTCAGCGTGAGGAAATAGGTGAGCGCATCGCGCAGCGGCCAGCCGTTGATCTCGTAGATGGCGCGGGCCTGGCCGTCGTCGCCGATCTTGACGTGGCGCGCCTCGCGGCGCAGGCGCGTGCCTTCGCATTCGGGGCAGGCCTGGTTGTTCTGGTACTTGGCCAGCTCTTCGCGCACGGCGATGGAGTCGGTTTCCTTGTAGCGCCGCTCCAGGTTGGGGATGATGCCCTCGAAGGCGTGCTCGCGCACCGTGGTGCGGCCGCGCTCGTTGATGTACGTGAACGGAATCTGCTGCTGGTCCGAGCCCTGCAGCACGACGTCCTGGACGGCCTTGGGCAGCTCTTCGAACGGCGTGTCGGTGTCGAAATCGTAGAACGCCGCCAGGCTTTGCAGCATCTGGAAATAGAACTGGTTGCGGCGGTCCCAGCCCTTGATCGCGCCCGAGGCCAGCGACAGGTTGGGGAAGGCCACCACGCGCTTCGGGTCGAAGAAGGTGATCTGGCCCAGGCCGTCGCAGTGCGGGCAGGCGCCCATCGGGTTGTTGAACGAGAACAGGCGCGGCTCCAGCTCCTGCAGCGAATACGAGCAGATCGGGCAGGCGAACTTGGAGCTGAAGACATGCTCCTTGCCCGTGTCCATCTCCAGCGCGACGGCGCGGCCGTCGGCCAGGCGCAGCGCGGTCTCGAACGACTCGGCCAGCCGCTGCTTGAGCTCCGGGTTGACCTTGACGCGGTCGACCACCACGTCGATGGTGTGCTTGTCGTTCTTCTTCAGCTTGGGCAGCGTGTCGACCTCGTAGACCTTGGCCTGCGCCTCGTGCGCCGCGCCGCCGCCCGAGCGCACGCGGAAGCGCACGAAGCCCTGCGCCTGCATCGCCTCGAACAGGTCCACGTGTTCGCCCTTGCGGTTGACCACCACGGGCGCCAGGATCATCAGCTTGGTGTCGGCCGGCAGCGCCAGCGCGGCATCCACCATCTGCGACACGCTCTGCGCTTCGAGCGGCTGGCCGTGCTCCGGGCAGTAGGGCGTGCCGGCGCGGGCGTACAGCAGGCGCAGGTAGTCGTGGATCTCGGTGACGGTGCCGACGGTGGAGCGCGGGTTGTGGCTGGTGGCCTTCTGCTCGATCGAGATGGCCGGCGACAGCCCTTCGATCAGGTCCACGTCCGGCTTTTCCATCAGTTGCAGGAACTGCCGTGCGTAGGCCGACAGCGATTCCACGTAGCGGCGCTGCCCCTCCGCGTAGAGCGTGTCGAACGCGAGCGACGACTTGCCCGACCCCGACAGCCCCGTGATCACCACCAGCTGGTTGCGCGGCAGGTCGAGGTTGATGTTCTTCAGGTTGTGGGTCCGGGCCCCACGAATCTTGATGGCTTCCATGTGCGGCGTCGCGCTGTCGGGCCCCGTGCCACAAGAATTGGCAAAAAGGCGGAAGGGGCGAAAAGGGTAAGCCTGCTAATATACCGAACTTCGGTTTTACGGGTGCCGGCGCCAAGATGGGTCGGTTCCCCAGGCCGTCCAAGTGTCTTTGCCGTCGCTCGATGGCGGCGGTTCTCGCACATGTCTTCCGCTTCCCCAACCATGACTTCCGCTTCCGGCCGCATGACCGGCCTCGAGCTGCGCGCCGCCACTTCGCTGGCCGGCATCTTCGCGCTGCGCATGCTGGGCCTGTTCATGATCATGCCGGTATTCGCGGTGTTCGCGAAGTCGCTGCCGGATGGCGGCAACACCCAGCTGGTCGCCTTCGCCATCGGCGTGTACGGCCTGACGCAGGCCGTGCTCTACATCCCCTACGGCTGGCTGTCGGACCGCTTCGGGCGCAAGCCGGTCATCGTGGCGGGGCTGCTGATCTTTGCCGTGGGCAGCCTGGTGGCGGCGTTCTCGCACAGCGTGGCGGGCATCGCGGTGGGCCGGGCCATCCAGGGCGCCGGCGCGATCTCGTCCGCGGTGATCGCCTTTGTGGCCGACCTGACGCGCGAGGAGCACCGCACCAAGGCGATGGCGATGATCGGCGGCAGCATCGGCGTGTCGTTCGCGGTGGCGATCGTCAGCGCGCCGGTCATCTTCCGCTGGGTCGGCATGCCGGGCATGTTCCTGGCCATCGGTATTCTGGCGGTGATTGCCGTCGGCGTGGTGCTGTGGGTCGTGCCGGATGCGCCGCGTCCGCCGGTGCACGTGAGCGCGCCGTTCCGCGAGGTGCTGCACAATCGCGAGCTGCTGCGCCTGAATTTCGGGGTGTTCGTGCTGCACGCCACGCAGACGGCGCTGTTCGTCGTGCTGCCGCACATGCTGGAAGCCGCCGGCCTGCCGGTCGATTCGCACTGGAAGATCTATCTGCCGGTGATGGGCGTGTCGTTCGTGCTGATGGTGCCGGCCATCATCGCCGCGGAGAAGCGCGGCAAGATGAAGGCGGTGCTGTTGTCGGCCGTCGCGCTGGTGATGGTGGCGCAGTTGGCGCTGGGCGAGGCGCAGCCGACCCTGGCCGCGCTGACGGTCGCGCTGCTGGTGTATTTCCTCGGCTTCAACGTGCTCGAGGCTTCGCAGCCGTCGCTGGTGTCGAAATATGCCCCGGGCGTGCGCAAGGGCGCGGCGATGGGCGTCTACAACACGACGCAGGCGCTCGGGCTGTTCGCGGGCGGGGCCGGCGGCGGCTGGGTCCTGCTGCACGCGGGGCAGCACGCCGTGTTTTTCACCTGCGCTGGTCTGGCGGCGGCCTGGCTTATAATCGCCGGTCCCATGCGGATGCCGGCGCTGCGTCGTCACTAAAAAGCCGGCCGATACGGCGGCATCACTTACTTATCTCCGGAAACTCATCATGGCGTCCGTCAACAAAGTCATCATCGTCGGCAATCTCGGCGCCGACCCCGAAACGCGTTACATGCCGAGCGGCGACGCCGTCACCAACATTCGCGTGGCGACCACCGACCGCTACAAGGACAAGGCCAGCGGCGAAATGAAGGAAGCCACCGAGTGGCACCGCATCGCCTTCTTCGGCCGCCTGGCCGAAATCGCCGGCGAATACCTGAAGAAGGGTTCGCAGGTCTACGTCGAAGGCCGCCTCAAGACCCGCCAGTGGGAGAAGGACGGCCAGAAGCAATACAGCACCGAAATCGTCGCTGAACAGATGCAGATGCTCGGCGGCCGCCAGGGCATGGGCGGCGAGGGCGGCGGTGGCGGCGGCTACTCGCGCGGCGAATCGTCGGGCGGTGGCGGCTACGGCGGTGGCCGTGCCCAGGGCGGCGGCATGAGCCGCGGTGAAGGCGGTGGCCAGCAGGGCGGCGGTGCGCGCCGTCAGCAGGCGCCGTCGAATGGGTTTGAGGATATGGATGACGATATTCCGTTCTGAAGGGTACTTTTAGAACGGTGTAAACAACGAGCCTGCAGCCCTTTGGGTTGCAGGCTTTTTTGTTGTTTACGTTTTTTTGAGGTGGGTTGGACTTGCAGTAAACCGGGCACTTTCTATTGTGTAAACAATCCCGTAGGGCGGTGGTGCTTTGACGGGGTTGCTGGATGTGCCTTCCCATAGGCATTGGAGTTGGCTGAAGTGCTTCCTTGTGGGGCAGCTCAACCCATCGTCTTATACATAACTCTTGCCTCATTTTTGAGCGCACCCTCCTGGAACCCTTTGAAATAAGGCGCTGCGGGTTGTCGACCGCTGAATGATGGCGGTTCGGCGCTCACAAGTAGGCTCCAGTAAGTCATTGATTTTTAAGGGGTGCTGGGTGAGGCGGGTGGCTCAGAACGGCCACAACCCGCAGTTCAGCGAGCGGGGAACTTGCCGTTGGATTGGCTTCATCACTCCGGAACCAGAAGGACGAGCTACGCGTACAATTCAGCCGAAGCGGCCGGTGGCCTCTCCATAAAAAATGGCCGGTTCTGGTGACAGACCGGCCATTGGCACTTTCAGGGGCGGATGATCAGCTTCTTCGCCCGGCTACTTCAGCTATGAGCCCTTAGCTGCCGCTCGCTACTCGAAAAGTGGACGTTCACCGTAGCGTTGAGGTGCTTTGCGCGGCTTTTCGCGCAAGGCACCTCTCGAACGAATGGTCACGTTTCAGTGCGGTTGATCGCATGCTCGATTCTCCTGCAACCCGAGAAAGCATTGGCACGCACATGCTGAGGCCGCCGCAACATGCTGCGGAGTACCGGCGACGTTGTTTAGCCTACGTTAAGGAGCACCCAGGATCCAATCAGCACGAGTTTCGGAAGTCACCCGTCACGATAGTGGCGCCGAGCGTTTCATGCCGCTTTCAGCGCGCCAATCCCCCATGCGCCTCAACCACCCGCGCCAGCAATTCGCGCATGTTCCGCTCCTTGACGGGGCTTAACGGCCCTTGAATTCGAGCACCGAGCGTGGCGTGCCGGCCTTCAGGGCCTTGATGGCCGAAGCAAGCCCGTCCTTCACGTCTTCTGTCTCGAATAAGGGCATGGCAATGTTGAACATCACATCGTCGGCTGCCTGGACACCGCCGTTGGCCCAGGCGCGCAGCAAGGCCTTGTGGGCGGCGTGGGCGCGTGTCGGGCCGTGCACGAACTTCGCGGCGAAGGCATGCGCCTCTGCAAGCAGCTCGGCATCGGCGACGACGCGGTTGATCACGCCGAAGCGCTCCATCGTCGCGGCGGGGACACGCTCGGAAGTCAGCGCCCATTCCATGGCACGTGCGCGTCCTGCGCGTTCGGCGACGCGGTAGATGCCGCCCAGCAGGGTCACGAGGGCAAGCGACTGTTCCGGCTGGCAGAACGTTGCGCTTTCGGCGGCAAAGATGACATCGGCGCGCAACGCCAGTTCGAAACCACCGCCGGCGCACAAGCCGTGCACCACCGCGATGACAGGCAAGGGCAGGCGTTCGAAGCGATTGAAGACGTCCATGTAACCCTCGAAGCGCGCACGCAACTGGCGGGAAGTGTCGTCGGGCCAGGGCATGATGTCGCCGCCAAAGCTGAAGTTCTCGCCTTTGGCGCGCACCAGCACGACGCGCGCCTCACTGCGTTCGATCGCGTTGATCGCTGCGGCCAGTTCGTCAACCATCTGGTCGCCGATGCGGTTTTGCGGCGAGCGATCGAGAATGATCGTGGCAATGCCATGCTCGATGGTATGGGTGAGATGAGACATGTCGGGCTCCTGCATTGTCGCAAGTTGAGGTTACGCGAGGTGTTCCTTGAACCAGTCCAGCGCGGCGGCACTGGATTGATCGAATCTGGTGGTGTACGGATCGAAGTGGCCGCCTGGGATCGTCACGAGGCGCTTCGGCTCAAGGGCGCGCTCGTAGGCGGCCAGCTCGAGATCGGTCAGCGTGATCGTGTCCTGCAGCGCGACGATCATTAGCAGCGGCGTAGGAGACACGCGCGCAATCCACGTGCCCGGTTCGTACATGCGCGCGGCGCGCGTCGAGCGCACCGTGACGCTGTTCTCCCAGGCGCCGTCTGGCACGGGCTGCAGATAGAACTCGATGGCATCCTTGGCGCGGTACGAAGCAGGGATGGCCGGATCGGCGCTGACGATCGTCTGCCTTCGCGGCGCCGCGCCGCGTGCTTGCGCGCGCTCGTCCGCCGCGAAGGCATCCTCGATGGCGGCGACGGCGTCGGGTGGAATGCGGCGCAGTCCTTGCTCGAAGCCGCTGATCGTCGGCACCTGCGCGACGACCGCGCGCAAGCGGCGTTCTGTTGCGCCAAGCACGAGCGCGTGGCCGCCGGAATAGCTCGTGCCCCACAAGCCGATGCGCTTCGCGTCTACGACGTCCTGGTGTTCGAGGAAGCTGATCGCGCGCCGCCAATCGGCGATTTGACGCCATGGGTCGATATCCTGGCGCGGCGTGCCGTCGCTGGCGCCGAAGTTGCGGTGATCGTGCAGGAGGACGACAAAGCCGTTGGAGGCGAATTTCTCGGCGAATCGCTCCAGGCCGTGCTCCTTCACACCGGCATAGCCATGCGCCATGGTGATGGCGGAATAGGGGCCGGTGCCGCCGGTGGGCACATAGAGCCAGCCGCGCAGCGTGACGCCTCCCTCGGCTTCGAAGGCGATATCGGTACGTTGAAACATGGGAGTTCTCCTTGTAGAAAGATGTCAGGCGGCGCCGTAAAAGTGACTGGCATCGACCTTGCCTTGCAGGCGGCGACCGAGTTCCGCGGAAGATTTCCGAGCGCCATCGAGCGGCCGGTGATGAATCGCTGCGTGCACGGTCTTGCCGTCGTCATTCTTGGTGAGGGTCGTGACGCCGCGCAGGCCCGCGTCCTCGAATGCCGTTGTCTCCCATTCGAGATAATGGCGGTCGCTATGGCTGGCATCGCGGGTGAAGGCGAGCGAGGTGTAGATGCTGCTTGCCGCAGCCATGACAGTCTTGACGTGGTCGCGGCCTTCGACGGAACCCTATGCGTGGCGACAGCTCGCGCCTTTCACCCTTTTGCTCCGGTCGCTCGGCGCCAAGTCAAGCACCCGGTCGCTCAAGCGTGAAGAGCTGCCCCGCGCCGATTTCGAAGTAGTCGGCCGGCCCACCGCCGCGCAGGATCGGGCGCGCCTGCGCAGTCTGGTACACGCCGTCCTTGATCAGCTGCCGGTCAATGTGGATCGCTACTGCTTCGCCCAACACCAGCCACGCCGGGAGCGCCGCGCCGCCCTGCGCCTCAAGCTGCACGATCTGGGTGACCACGCACTCGAACTGCACCGGGCTAGCCGCAACGCGCGATGGCCGCACTTTGGCAGAGGGCAGCGTCTGCAGCTTGGCCAACTCGAACTCATCGACGTGCGCTGGCACCATCGCCGCGGAGGCGTTCATCGCCTCGGCGAGCTCTCGCGTCGCCAGGTTCCATACGAACTCGCCGGTGTCTCGCGCGTTGGCGAGCGAGTCCTTTGCACCAAGCGAGCAAAAGCCGACGATCGGCGGCTTGTAGCTGAACAGGTTGAAGAAGCTGTAGGGCGCAAGGTTGCGCACGCCGTCGTTAGAGACTGTGCTGATCCAGCCGATCGGTCGCGGAGCGACGATAGCGTTGAGCGGATCGTGACGCAGGGAGTGCCCTTGTGCCGGTTCGTAGAAATGCCAGTCGGCCATAGCTTTACCTCTATCGGGACGGGCGCAAGGAATGCAGTCTCCAACGCCTCCGGCTCAGTGCGCGTCAGCAGCACCAGGGCCGGAGTGGTGGCTCTATTCATCCCGATACCCGTCCAGAGAATGATGTCGGATCGGAGGCCCATGAGCCCCCCACCTGAGAAACGATCGGGACGTCCGTTTCAAGTCATTCACTGCCCCGAATCCAAAGAACAGGGCAGCTTCGTCCTTCTTACTTGTTTACCCAAGGCATAGAGAGGTCGATGTCAGAGACCAGCTTTCCACCGCCGAAGCTCATGCTCTCCAGGGGGATGGCATACATCAACAGGGTGACATCGTCCTGGCTGACGCCAACCTTTTCTACTGCGTATCGGGTGACCAACTCCGCGAGCTTGCGTTTCTGCTCCACCGTCCTGCTCGTGCCGGAAGTCACCGTTACGATCATGCGCTTGTCGGATCTCTTCAAGTTAGGAAAAGTCGGATGGACGAAGAATTCATCGTCCTTGTGCTCACTGATGATGACGAAGCGATCATCCATAGGCGTATCCATGGCTTCATGAAGAGCGAGATTTAAGGCATCCGCCAGAGCCCGCTTCTCTTCGCTAGAGAACGTTTGAGCCGGAATGTGGGCGTGAAATATTGGCATGAGCGTTTGCTCGGTTGTGTTGCTCAGATTAAATGAGGCGATGAAGTTGGCTGTTTCCCGGCTTAGCTAAAGTAGTCCTGACCGAGTGTTCCTGCGAGCCGCTCCTTGAGGCCAGATGAGAACTCACGGACGACGGGAAACGGGCTTTGGAAGAGCTTGATGTTGTTGATGAGGCCAGACTCATTTCGAGTGAGGATGGTGATGCCGGCGACCGGCTTGCCACCGTGGATGGCATCCCACTCAAGGTAAGTCTTCGCACCGTCAACCGTCTCCGCAGTGAACACGAAGTGTTCGTACATCGTGCTCGTCGCGGCGAAGAACGCTCCGATGAGCGTCGGGCCGACCACGGCCTTGCTGAGGGCTGAGGTCTGAAGGCTGGCGTCAGCGGTGAACGACGTCGCGAAGTCGCTCGTTCCTTTCTTCTTGACGATTTGCATCCATGCCGTTCCCGGCGTGTTGTTGTCAGTAGTCATTGCAATCTCCAATCTAGTGTCTATGTCTTCGTTGAGGGGCGCGCGTGCTACTTCTCGAGGTGCCCGATGAGAAACTCGCCGGCTCTCTGCAGCGCGTCGTGGGCCTGAGGCAAAGAGCCTGTCTGAATGTGCCAAACGTGCAGCATCTCCGGCCAGACCTCGAGGTGCGAATCGCCGCCGGCCGCGCGCACCTTTCGGTCAATTTCAAGCGCGTCGTCGAGAAGTACTTCGTCGCTTCCGACATGGATGAGCAGTGGAGGAAAACCGTGCATGTCAGCGAACATGGGTGAGATGCGCGAATCCTTCAAATCGTGGTTGCCAGCGTAAGCCTCGACCATCTCCCGCATCGCGCTCGCGTTGACCATTGGGTCGCGGTCGGCCAACTGCGTTAACGAGGGCAGCGTCAGCGTTAAGTCTGCCCATGGGCTAATGAGTAGCGCCGCTCGCGCGTCCTTGTGGCCCTTCGAGGATGCATAGGCAAGAACGTTGAGAACCATGCCACCGCCGCTGGAGTCTCCTGTCACGGCGAACGGCTTCCCAAGCGCACGCACTGCTTCGTAGCCGCGGATGGACTCGTCGTAGGACGCCGGAAATGGGTGCTCGGGTGCCCTGGAGTGGTCCAGGACGATGACCTGGGACTTTGCCGCTCGAGACAGCTCTCCGAGCATGCCCAGATGCGAGGCAGGAGAGCCAGCCACCCAACCACCACCGTGAAAATGGTAGATGACCCGATCTTTGGACGCGCCAGGCGCCGTAATGGCCACCGCGGCTACGCCGCCGAGCTCGGTCGGTTCGACAGTCAGGTCGGCCGCCGGCGGGTTCGCTTGTGAAATTGCCTCCATGCCGACGCGGAGCGTCTCGATGGTGCGTACGGGGTGCGCAAAGTTGGAGGCGAACATCGCCTCGCGGAGCTTGCGGATGGAAGATGAATCGTAGGTCATGGTTCAACTCACTTCAGATCGAGGAAGGTCGCCGGCACCCAGTCGTAGCCAACGCCGGTGTCGGCCTTGCGAACACGGCCCAGGCCAGGGAACGGCATGTGGGCGGCGGCAATCATCGTCTTGTCCGCAGCGAGTTTCACCAGAAGGTCTTCACGCGTTTTGATGGCCGTCGCGCCGTCTGAGTCGAAGGCGATGCCGATTTCCGGGTGCGGCATCTGGACAGCGATGACGTGAGTGACGTCGCCCCAGACCAGCAGCGACTGATCCTTTGAGGAAATCATGTAGCCGGTGTGACCGGGCGTATGGCCGGGAATGGCATACGGTGCGATGCCGGGGACGATTTCGTCCATGCCTTCGTACGGCTTCCACTTGCCTGCAGCGATGTAAGGCGCGGCGGCATCCTGTGCCACCGTGAAGAAGATTTTTGCTTCTTCCGGAGCCTTGGCGGTGATTTCCTTCGACAGCCAGAAGTCGGCGTCGGCCTTCTTCATCATCACGGTTGCGTTCGGGAAGACGCGTTTCCCGTTTTTGTAGATTCCGCCAACATGGTCAGCGTGAAGATGGGTCAGCAGCACCAGGTCGATCTGCTCCGGCTTGTAGCCGGAGGCCTTCAAGTTCTGCACGAGCTTGCCCAGCGTGGGGCCGTCCCAGTGGCCGCCTGCGCCAGTATCGATGAGGACGAGCTTGGAGCCGGTGTTGACGAGGTAGCCTTGGACGGTGGCCGAGACACTCTTGGGATCGTTTTGGAAGGAGCGCGCCAGGAGGGACTGGATGAGCGCTGGATCGCCATGCAGGAGGTTGGAGTCAATGCTGCCGCCGCCGTCATAGAGCGCGGTGACTTCATAGTCGCCAATCATCGTGCGATAGAAGCCCGGAACCTGCTTGTGCTGCATCGGCGCTGCAGCTTGGGCCGGGGCTACAGCAACGAAGGTGCTGGCGAATGCTAACGATACCGCGAGCACCGTACGCGAAATGAGGGGGGAGAATTTCATAGTATTTCCTAACCATTGTGTGGTGGGGTACGTACATGCGTAATGATCTTTAGCGAAACGCCAGCTCACCGTACCCGCACTACCGAATTGCCGCCGTAACCCGTGATGAAAGCCGCACGCATGCTCGATTCCTCTGTCGATCCGTCAGGACCTCTACTGCACTTGCAAAGTGCAAGTGGTTGAACGATATTCCAACTGGTTGCATAATGCAAGTGGAAATTTTTGGGAGAATGGCTGTGCCGCAAACAAGACGATCGGGCTGTCCGATCAACCTGACGCTTGAGCAGATTGGCGATCGCTGGAGCCTGATCGTTATCCGCGATGTCATGTTCGGGAACAGGCGCAGCTATGGCGCCCTGCTGGAGCAAAACGAGGAAGGCATCGCCTCGAACATCCTCGCAAACCGGCTGAAGCACTTGACCGCGTCTGGCCTGCTGACACGATGTCCGGATCCGAATCATCAGCAGAAAGGAATCTACAGCCTCACGGAAGCGGCCATACAGCTTGTGCCTCTGCTCGCACATATGGCTGCCTGGGGCCTTCGACATACGCAGCCGAGCAAGGAAGCGTCTTTGCGCGCTGAGCGACTGGAAAAGGGCGGCCCTTCACTTTGGAGTGCCTTTATGGATGAACTACGTTACCTGCATCTCGGTGCACCGCGTCCGGCGCGCTCAGCATTGGACGAGCTTGGGGCCGACGACGAGAAGGCAATCGCTAATTAGTACTAATCTTTGCGTCCTGATATACATCATGTAGTGCAAAGCTAGCGTGTCCGCTATGTGGAAACTTCGCCACGGTCTGCAAAGGGCACATAGCTGAAGTAGCCGGGCAAAGAAGCCGATCATCTGCCGCTGAAAGTGCCAAAGGCCGGTCTGTAATCAGAACCGGCCATTTTTCATGGAGAGGTCACCGACCGCTTAGGTCGAGCACTGGGCAAGCCAGGTGCGCGCTGGATGCCCGTTGAGCACTCGAAAGCGGCGGTAAGGACTACGTGAGCCTGAAAGGCGGCAACGGGTCGACATGCGTCTGTCGAGCAGCAATGCTCGATGCCATCAACCACGAAATCGGATGCCTTATTTTGCTTGGGTCTGTGCCGGAAACGCGAGAAGTGTAAATAAAACTTGGGGTGTCGCGCCTGTTTGTTTACGGTTCTGACGAGAGAGATTGAGCGTAAACGCGCGTCTTGGCGCACCAACGGCCTGTTTAGGATGGTGTTCAAAACTTCCGTCAGTCGTAGCAGTCAGAGAAGATTCCCGAACGTTGATAAGCCGATGAAACAAAGCGACCTTGGACTGGACCTGAGCAACCGACGCACGCGCAAGCAGATATTTCTGGACGAGATGGAGATGACACTCGCGGTGGCTCCCGCGGGCAGTCGCCGCCTTTCGGATCTTGTGCATCCGCTCCCCAAGAAATAATGCGCACATAGGTCAGGTGTGAATTAATTTCAGCTGGTTTTTCGCTCCAATCAGATTGTGGGATTTTTAGAATCTCCATCGTGATTGGGGGGGAGTCAACGGCGTGTGTTTGACGCTTGCTGCGTGCACGCGCCAGCTGTTTGTGCGTGGCAACGCGCGCTTTGCCGATGCGGCGATCAGGACGCCGTGGCACCGAGTCGCGCACCGCGATGCCATCGGCAGGCCAAGGCCGACACATCCCGGCCCGCTGCGACCTCCCTTCCCCTTTCCGCCCGTTTATGCCGCCGCTTGTTCCACAAGGATTGGAGGTGTCCTTCCCGCGCGTCTTTCTTCGCCAATCGTCCGATTGGCGAATGCATTTTCATCGGCATTGATCAACTGGATTATTGGGAAACAAACATGGTTGCCAAGAAAATCTTTCGTGAAGTGGCCTTGCACCCGACAGCACGTCAATACCGGTTGCACGAGCTGGAGCCGGCGTCCCTGGCGCTGCTTGCTCCCGATGCGCGCGGGCCCGCCGCGCTCAGCCTGACGATTCTCCAGCCGGATCCCAAGGATGCATCCAAGGACGAGTTGTACGTCGATGCCCATCGGATCGACCGCGCGAACTGGCGCTGGCACAGCTACGGGAACATTCTGTCGTGGCGCGAGGACCCTTGGCACCATGCACCCGGCGGGCATGTCGTGCTCTCGGACGATGGAGCCGGCGGCTTCGGGCAACTGCTCGTCGATGGCCGCGAGATCGCGGTTTCGCTCGATCCGCCGCCAGCGGTCTATTCGTGCGGCATCAGGCTCGACAGCGGTGCCAAGGTGGTCAAGCAGGGCGGCATCCTGGTGCCGCAATGGGATCCCAACTCGCAGGCATGGAAGGACGCCACCACGGTCGACGCTGCCCTGCGTTTTTCCTATCAGGTCAAGCGGGATCCCGATTCCGGCTTGAAATACTTCCGTGTCAAGTTCGAGGACATGCAGACCGCAGACGAATGGCAACTGCCGTTCCTGTCGTTCGACTTCGCCATCAACAGCGATCTGAGCGGAAGCTTCGCCCTGCATCCCGGCATGAACCCTGCGCCCGACAACCGGGCCGATCTCGATCCGCCGGGCAATCGCGTGACGAGCGTCTTCCCGTACCGGTTCCGATTCCAGACGGACGTGTCGCGCACCAGGCTGACCGGAGCGATGCTGGTCGGGAAGGACGATGTGAGCGGCAACGTGTACGGCATCAGCGGCGTGGCGGCCAATCCGGGTATCGTGGGCCTCTACCACGTTCAAGGTGGCGAGATGGCGCAGCCCACCCTGATCGGCGTGCACGGCAGTTGCCTGACCATCGGCAGCAGCCAGCCGGGAACATCGTGGGTCGAGGGCAATGTCCTGCATTGGCGTGACCTGCCCGAAGACGCGGCGCAACTCGCCGGCCTGCCCGCGTCGGGTTTCCTCGAGTTCTCGCCCTGTGGCGGCAAGGTGGTGGCCGGCACGCTGGGAGCGCGGGGCCAGCGCACCGATCAGCGCGAGATGGCGACGCGCAATGCGTCGATTTTCACCGCCCGCCCGCGGCTGGCGGACATCAGCGGCATTCCCAGTGCGGCGCAGCTGGAAGCGGCGCCGCAGGCGGCCACGCTCGACCCCTACCTGCTTCTCAATATGGATCCATATGAGAAGAACGAGAAAGGGGAGATTTTCGACGCGGTGCAGCAGGCGGCCACTTCCAATGTCTACAAGGGCATCCAGTACTACATGGAGCCGTCCCTGCGCAGCACGTTCGTCTCGGCCAATCCACCGGACCTGCCGGCGGCCGTCAAGTCAATCATCACGAACAACGCGGGCGCCAGGGATTTCTATAACGGGCTGGGCGTTCCCTATATCGCCGTCTCGCTCGAGAAGAACACCGATCCGGCGGTGGCTCACCTCAACACGGTGCGGGCCAGTTCGGCGGTCAGGTCGACGCTGGCGACCAGCGAAATCTACCGCGAGCAGGCGGCGCAGCTCTACAAGCTGGCGTGGTGCGAGAAGTTTCCCGCCACCAACGACTTCCTGGCGGACCAGGCCAATCCGGCCAACAAGGCCAGCCATGCCAGCGCAATCGATGCCGATGCCACGGCCTGGAAGAACCAGGTCAAGCAGCAGGCCGCCGAGGGCGGGACGGCATCCGATGATCCCGATCTGCAGAAGATGCTGCAGTTGATCGACGACCTCGCGCGCCTTGCCAAGGACAAGCGCTACTGGGCATGGAAGCTGTTCCGCGTGATGACATCGCCGGTCATGCTGTCTTCGATCGACGCGCAACTGCTGAGCGGCAACACTTCGCAGCAGCTCACGCAGGAGATCCAGCGTTACCTCGCGATCCTGACCATCCTCGACGACACCAACCGGTTCTCGATGAAGTACAACGAGGTGCTGAACGCCTACCAGATCACGGTCGTGCTCCCACGCATGCTCGACTACGGCAACAACCAGGACGACTACCGTGCCGCAGCGGAGGCGATCCTCAAGCAATTCGTCGCCAAGTACATCAATACCCAGGATCCCGACATGGCGAAGGCGGTGCAGGCCGCGCAGGAGCTGTTCGCCAGGCAGGGCAGCCAACGCCTGATCGATCCGTATCTCGACGCCTTCTTCGCGGCGGGCGCGCTGCGCAACTCCACCGGCATCTGGTCCCAGGTCTTCACCAACTTCGAGAAGACGGTGACCAGTACCGCCTGGAAGGGCAAGCTTGGCCGGCTGGGCCTGAAGGTTTCCGGATCGCTGCCGGATCTCGCGCGATTGTCCGGCCTGGGCATGGGCGTGGCCGCCATCGTCATGCTTGCCGGCGGCGTAGTGCGGTGGAATGACCTGAAACCGCTGGAGAGGGCCCGCCTCATCGAGGGTGGCGTTGCAATGTTCACCCAGGTCATCGGGGCGGTGATCAAGGGAACGATCAAGGCGGCCGGCTTCATGTCGCGGCTGGGCACTCGGATATGGGCGTGGCTCCGCAGGGTGCAGGTCATCGAGGACCAGGCGGCCCGGGTGCAGAGCAGCCTGGCGCGCTGGCTGAGCGGGCGGCTGGAGCGCCCCATCCCCGGCTTTGCGCGTGCCGCCGCCAACGCCGCGGAGGCAGGCGAGGGTGCCTTCCAGGGCAGGCTGGCCCGTGTGCTGTTCGGACGCAATCTGGACGAGTTCCTGGCTTTCCGCGTGGGCGCGGTGCTCGCCCTGGCCTCCATCGGCCTGAGCATCTGGGGGTTGGTCGAGTCGAAGGATCCGCTCGAGACCACGATGAATGCGTTGTTCCTGGCTTCCGGCGTGCTCGAGCTGATCGGTATCGCGGCCAACTGGGCCGTGGTGGGCGGTCTGGTTGCCGAGGGCACCATGCTGGCAACCACGCTGGGTGCGATCGCGATCGGTGCGGGTGTGCTGGCGATCTTCGCGGCGGTTGCCGGCGCCGTCGTGCTCATCATCTGGATGCAGGGCGCCAAGCCGAAGTCTCCCATCCAGGCGTTTGTCGATGATCAGGCCACCCAGAGCGGGCTGTCCATGCCGTTCGGTGTCGCCATCGATTACTTTGCGATCGAGGGACAGGCCAACGGCATTGCCGTCGGGACCGGCGCCAGCTTCAGCCAGGTGATCGCGCGCACAGGCGGGAACCAGGTGACGATCGGGCCGCTGACGAACAGCTTCGACACCGTATTCGACATGGCCGTGGATGCGCAGGGCCGCGCCACGTTCTATCTCACGGAGCCGGACACGCAGAAGGTGCAGGTGCTGACCGCATCGGCCGACGGCAGGGCCGTCACGTTCGAGGCGATGCTCAGCGGCGACGATGCGCTGCGGCAACGGTGGACGGTGGAGGCGACCGGTGACCCGACCTGGCAAGAGGGTGATGGCAAGATCAAGATTCTCGACTCGGCGCCATTCCGCATCTACAGCACCAAGTTCGGGCGAAGCTCGACGCTGGTGTTCTCCGCGAACCAGTTGATCCTGGGTGCCGGCGATTACAACTGGGTACTGGGCCTGAAGCTGCTGCGGCCGGGTTTTCTGTCCTACAACGACAGCAAGCCGATCGTCTTCCAGACCAGCGATACCGATCGGATTCCTTACTACCCGACGCTCAACCAGCTCGGCGCGGATCCCAAGACCTGGTCGATTTCACCTGCGGTTCCGGAAGGGCTGATCTTCGATACCAGCAAGGGCACCATCGGCCTGAAGCCGGGCGGCACGCTGAAGCCGGCGTCGCTGGCCACCTACAGCGTGGAGGTGAGCAACTCGGTCGGCAGCACGAGTACGTCCGTGCAGATCGAGATCACGCAAGCCGCGTTGGCATTGGTGGCCACGTCCGAAGATACCGAGTAGTGCGCGCATCGCAGGCCGGGGCGTGGCTCCGGCCTGTCCGTTTTCGTTGAGGAGTCTGGCCGCCATGTGCCCCACACCTGTTTCCGAGCGCGTCGAGCAGATGTTCGATGCCCTGCCGGGCTTGCACGACAGTCCCCCCGGCATTGCCGCCCGCACCGGCCTGGTCAGCGCCCTGATGGGCGCGCTGACCGGCGATTCCGTTGAGATCAGAGGTTTCTTCACCGGTCGAGGGCCTTCCTGGCGCTCGATTTTCTTTTCCGGCTACCAGCCGGCCCCCTATGCCGATGCGGCTGCCGGCGTGACGGGCATCGGCGCATCGGACTGGAGCGACGGGGCGACCGCTACGCTGTGCCAGTCCATTCATCAGTTGACCTCGGAGGCGCGCCGCAACGTGGATCGCGGCAAGGCCGATGGTGCGGTCGACCGCTTCAATGGGCTGCTGCAGCAAGGCCAGCGCCTGCTGAACTGGTACGGCTATGTTTTCCAGCGCAACTGGCAGGCCTTTGCCACGCCGTTCAATGCCGTTGCCGGTGATGTGTCGGCCAAGAGCGATGCCCTGGCCCAGTATCGCGCGGCGCTGACGAGTCCGGCCTGGCTGGGGGCCAAGCGTCTCCAGTTGGCGCGCGGCCAGTGGCAGAACCCGGAGTGGGAGCTGTTCCATCACTACGTCAAGTTGCTTGCACTGGGCGACAGCGTCGGCAGCATCGACACCCTGATCGGGACGATGGGCCAGCAGTTGTCGATCCCGTCCACGGTGGCGGCGGGGGCCTGGCCGGCCTACCGGGTCTGGATGCAGCGGCCGGTCGAAGGGGTGCGCGTGCAGATCGGCCATGACGATTTCGACGGCCCCGCGGGAGGCGGCATCCTGCGTTCCACCACGTTCATGCCGCCCCCGCCGCCCCGGGGTTTCAGCTTTCCGGTCACCATCAAGGAGGGGCACTCGAAGAATTTCCTGTCGGACGGCGATGGCCGCCGCTATCGGTACGATCCGCCCAGCAGTTGCTTTCGTGCCGGCACGCCGGTGTTGATGGCAGAAGGAAGCCCCCGTGCCATCGAGACCCTGCGTCCTGGCGACTGCATCGCTACCCCGGCGGGGCCGCGCGCGGTAGCGCTGGTGAGCAATGCCCTGCGTGGCGACCGGCAGTTCTATGCACTCAACGGCGGCGCGGTGTCCTTCACGGCTTCCCACCCGTTCGTCAACGCCGCCAATCCGGGCGGCGCGAGCGAGCCGGGCAATCCGCCGTATCTGTATGCCGTCCGGCCGTCGTCGCTGGGGCAGGTGGTGCCAACGCTGTCACGCTTCGGCGTGGCCGAACTGGGCCCGGGCGTGACCCTCCTCGGTTGGCGTGACGGCGGTGCCGAGCCGATCCCGGTCACCTCGGTCGATGCCGTTGCCGCGCCGGCCGATCCGACGGAGCTGGTCTATGACGTGATCGTTGCATCCGAAGCGGCCGAGCCCTTTCAGTACATCGTGGCCGACGGCGAGCGGCACTATGTGGTGGCGGCGGAGATGCCGCTGGTCGACCGCGTGCCGCTGGCGACACGCGCGCTGATCGATGTCGTGCGGGCCGCGCAAACCGTGCTGCATCAGGACTACCTGCAACTGGAGCGCGCCGACTTCAACGAAGTCATCAAGCGTTTTGCCGATGCTGCGGCATCCACCATCCTGACGCAGGCCATCCGGCAGATGCCGCCGGTGGCGACGGCCGCCTTGCCCGCGGAGCCGGATGTCGACCAGAACGTGGATTCGGTGCTGGCCTCCCTGACGGGCGGCGGCGGTGCGGCTGCCTATGACTGGGTGGTCGGCAAGACCTACGAAGCCGCCGCCATGCTGCTGGGCGACCAGATCGACGCCGCCATCCGCCTGGGATACCGCCGGTTCGACGTCGACTACCAGCCCGGCCACCCGATGGCGGCGTTGGCGGTCTCGCTGCACGATGTGTCGTTCCACGAATGGGCCGCACCGCCGCAAGACGTGCGCGTGTCGGTGGCGCCGGTACGCCGGGGTGTCACGTTCGATCCGCCGGTGCTGGCGGAAAGGGAGGATGGGCCGCCGGCACCGTTCGTGCGCCATATCGACACCATCACCTATGCCACCGACCTGAGCGGCACTGACGGGAGTACCGGGATTGACTTCGAGGTGCGGTTCGATCGGGATGCCGCCCCACGCTATCTCGCCACCGGTCATGTGCTGTTGCCGCCCGATGGGCCGTACCGCAGCTATCGCGCCCGCATGCGGGACCTGGACGGCAAGCCGGTCGGCACCCTCACCTTCGACATCCGCCCGCTGACCGCCGAACTGCTGCGGCAGGAAAGGGTGGCGGCGAACTTCTACACCCCCGATCGGGCGGAGGCATTTGCCGGCGAGCTGGGGCCGGCCATGGGAAGCGCCTTCCGGGACCTGCTGGCCTCGCTGTGGGAGACCCGCACCACCGCCACCGTCTGATCCCTTCGAGAGACCACACACATGCATTTGCAACCGTCGGTATTTGATGTGCTTGAGCGCCGGCCCGCCCGTCGCTACAGGCTCGACTATGACAACACCGCGGAGGGACATCCGCGCAGCCTGACCGTGATCGACGCCGCCGATGGCAGCGCCCGCCGGGTGTTTCTGGATGCCCACGAAGTGCCGGCTTCCGCGATGGGCTGGGTCGACGGCGGACGCGGCCTGGTGCTGCACGATGGCGCCGGCAGCGGTGCGTTGTCCGGTCAACTTTTTCCGCAGGCCACGCCGACGCAGGGGTTGGGGTGGCTGGTGCTTGATGGGAGGCAGGTCCAGGTCGGACTCGATCCCGTCGAGCCGAGCTACGACTGCCTGCTGGCGGCCAATGCCGGCTGTTCCGCCAAGGTCCAAGGGGGCGGCATCGTCTTGAACTGGGATACCGCGGCGTCTGCCTGGCGCGGCGCGACCTGGGTCGACGCACTCACCTTCAAGTACAAGGTGGTGAACGTGGGGTCCGAACCCATTCCGGTCTACCAGACCTATCTGACCTTCGTCGATCGCCAAACCGGCAGCCAGTGGGAGACCGACGATACCGAGGCCGCCATCCGGCTGGACTCGGACAACCGGTTCCTGTATGCCCTCAACCCCGGCTTCGAGGTGGGGGAGGACTCGCGATCCGACCTGCCCGCGCCGGGCAATACGATCCAGACCGTGTTTCCGTACCGGATGGCCTTCACCTTTGCAAGCAGCATGGCGACCCGCTTCAGCGGCGCCATCCTGACGGGCACGCTGGAAGCGACCGGCGCGGTCTACGGTATCTCCGGAACCGTCGAGAACCATGCCATCGTGGGCCGCTACCGGGCAGTCCTGGCGGGGCGCACGACGCTTCTCTCGATCGGCGGGGGGCAATTGCTGCACGATGGCGTTCCCATCGCGCAGTCGAGCGTGCGGGGGGATCGCCTGGTCTGGGCCGGCTTGTCCGAGGAGACGGCGCGTGCGATGGGGCTGCCGCTCAGCGGCAGCCTGACCTTCTCCGAAGACGGGGAACGTATCCTCGACGACGGCACGGGCACCGGTGGCGCGCGCGTGCCCACCGGGTTCGCCGGGTTCGCATCGGGCCGGGCCGCGGCGGCGTCCGCGGGCCCCCTGGACCTGTCGTACCTGATGGCGATGGACCCGTTCTCGCGCGCGGGCGACAGCTATACCGACGAGGTGCTGGCGGCGGCGACCGGCGATCTGTCCGCCATCGCGCAGTACTACATGGAGCCGCAACTGCGCTCGACCTTCATCAGCGCCAATCCGCCGAACCTGCCGCCTTCGGTGCTCTCCATCGCCACCAGCAATCCCGACAACCGCTGGTTCTACAACAATCTGCAGGTGCCCTTCCTGGTGTCGAACCTGGGCGCGAACCGGGACGATGCGGACGCCCGCACGCTCAACCGCGCACGCGCCAACCGGCAGTTCAGCAACGGGCTCAACGGCAGTGCGCTGTACCGGACCCAGTCCGATGCGCTGTACCGCAACCGCTGGAATGAACGGTTCCCGTTGATGGAGGCATTCCTGGCCGACCAGCGCCGGGCGTCGGCGCAGCACACCGCGGCAATCGAAGCCGATGCCCAAGCGTGGAAGGCCGCCGTGAACAAGCAGTTCAGGGAGGCGGGTGCCGTCGAGGGCAACGCCGACTGGCGGGACATGCTCAGGCGCATCGATGACCTTCAGCGCATCGCTGTCCAGGGCGCCTATTGGGCCTGGAAGCTCTTCCATGCCGTCACGAGTCCGATCCAACTGAATTTCGTCCGCCAGCAGATGCTCCAGGGGCAGCGCGACAGCGCACAGGTTCCGCTGCTCACCAAGCGCTATACGACGCTGCTCGATCTGCTCGATCCCACGCAGAGCTTCTCCAAGACCTATGTGCAGCAGGTCGGTGCCTTTCAGGTCGGCTCGGTCCTGCCGGAACTGGTCGACTTCGGGCACAACGCGTCGGCCGTGGCCGACCTGGGCCGCCGCGTGCTGCAAGCCTATGCCCAGCAATATGCCGACAGCCCGCAACCCGCCGCGCGCGAAGCGGCGGCGCTGGCCGCCAGACTGCTGGCGGCGCAGACCATCGAGACCGGTGGCGGCAAGACCTACGGGAGCGCCTACGACTATTTTGCCGAGGAGGTGTTGTCCGACGCGCTGAGCCTCGGTTCGACCATCAGCTTCGCCCAGCTGTTCTCTGAACTGTCATCCCGCGCGAGGTCGCCCGCTGTCCAGTCCGTCTTGCAGAAGGCGGGTTTCACGGCCGCGGCGGTGGAGGGCGTGCTCAAGGTCTTCAGCGTGGGGCTGGCGGTTTCGGCCATCGGTCTGCTGGTGTCGGGCAGGCTCGCGTGGGATCAGCTCAAGGACGCCGAGAAGGCCAGCCTCATCATCGGCCTGGTCAGCGTGCTGGCCCAGGGCGCGGCCATGGCGATCAAGGGAACCCTCCAGATCGTGGCGCTGTACCGGGAGCTGGGCGGTCAATGGATGAGTCTGCAGCACACCTGGACGACCTGGCGCAGCTTCGAGGCGGAGGGGCAGATGAGCTCGGGCCTGGCCCGCTGGCTGATCCGCGAGGGCAAGGGGGTGCCGCCCGCGACGGTCTCCGATCTTGAGATCCTGTTCGAGTACCAGGGGGCCTACGATTTTGCGCGTGAACAGCCGGTGGTGGCGCGGCTGCTCGGTCGCAACCTCGACGAGTTCATGGCCTATCGCATCGGCGCCGCGCTGGGCATTGCCAACCTCGTTCTGTCCGCCATCTTCCTGGCCGAATCGACCGACGACCTGGAGTGGGCCGGCAACAGCCTGGTCACGGCATCCGCGGCCTTCTCCCTGATCGCCAGCCTGGGCGGATGGGGGTTCAGCCTGGCGGGCGGCTTCGAGACCGCGGCGATATTCTGCAGCGGCTTGAACGCGCTGGCCACGGTGGTTGCCGTGGCGGGCTTCATCGTTCTTGTGATCGATCTGGTCCGGCACAAGCCGGCACCGCCCATTCAAACCTTTGCCAAGGATCAGGCCAACGCCGCCGGCCTTTACATGCCCCTGGGGGCGGCCATCGAGAGCCTGCGCGCCGAGCAGGTTGGCGTCGGCACGCTGTTCCGGCACGGCGCGGACGACTGCCTGATCCTTGCCGCACAGGGCGATCCCCGTCTGGGTCGGGAAACCGCCGATGTCGATACGCTGCTTTATGTCGTCACCGACGACAAGGGGCAGTCCCAGATCTTCTCGATCGATCCGGCCACCTTCCGGGCCAAGGCCCTGGCCGAACGCGGCGACGGTGTTTCGACGGTGGATCCGTTCGTGGACAAGGATGGGGTGTCACGCTGGATGCTGACGCCGACCGGCAGTCTGGTCTGGGCCGATGACGACCCGCGCAAGGAACGGATCGTCTCCGGGACCTTCACGATCCAACGTCCGTCCGGCAAGTACCTGGCGGTGAGGGCGGGGGCGCTCGCCCTGGTCCCGACCCCGGCCGAATGGTCACTGACCCTGAAGCCGCGCCGGCCGGCCGGCTTGCGCTACGGGGCTCCGGACGCGGTGTTGACGCTCGGTACAGGCGGGCTTGCCCAGCCTTCCCTGTCGCCCGTGATCGGCCAGGTTGGCGCACCGGATGTCTTGTGGTCGGTCGAGCCGCCGCTGCCCGGCGGTGCCCGGCTGGATGCCGGCAGCGGCCGGCTGATCGCAGAACGGACATCGCAGTCGGCGGCGGCCCGGACGTACACCATCACGGCCAGAAACCGAGCGGGAGCGTCGTCGACCAGCCTCGTCCTGGCCATCGCCGGCGAGGATGCCGGCCGCGCGGGGCATCGTGCCCGCGAGGTGCCGTTCGAGGTCCAGTCGTTTGCGCCGGCCCGGGGCTGAGCCGGTTGCTGTGGCGGATGCCGCACCGGCCGTGTGCCGCGCGTCGGGCGGCTGACCGCGCCCGGGCTGTCCGCGCGATGACCGGCCCCGCCATCGCGCGGGGCCGGTCTTTCATTCCGAATCGTTCTTGTGAAACACCCGCTTGGTCGCCCGCTTGGTCTCGCGTGCCGCGTTCGCCACGCCGTGGCCGACCGTCCTGGCCGCGTTGGCGGTTGCGTGGCCGAACTCCCGGGCGGCGTGTCCCGTTTTCTTGGCGGCATCCTTGGTGCCTTGCTTGATGTCCTGCTTCATCTCGCCCAGGTCGGCTTGCGCCGCGGGGCTGAGGATCGCGAGCAGGAGCGCGGTGAGCAGGAAGTGGCGACCTTTCACGGCGTTCGTCCTCCAAACAGGTATTGAGTCTAGCGCGCCCGGGCGTCGGCTTCGGCGCCCGCGCCGGGATCCGGCAGGCCCGGGCCGGACGCATCCAGCACCACGGCGGCGCGGCCGGTGAGCAGTACGCGCTCGCCGCAGTGCACTGCGAAGCGATACAGGACGTTGTTGCCGTCGCCGCCGATGCGCTCGGCTTCGATGGTCAAGGGCGCGTCGAGCGTATCCAGGCGCTCGACGTGCGCTTCGACGCTCCGCACGCTGGCGAGGAAGCCCGCGCGCGGCCGGTCTTGCGCATTGCCGAGGATCGCGCCGTGGACGGCCATGGCCTGGGCGGCGTATTCGATCCCGCAGACGGCTGCCAGCCGGCCGTCGGCACGCAGCGGGTTGCCGGGGTCGCGATGGCTGGTCGCGGTGCAGCGGATGCGCGCGTCGTCCCATGCGACGACCGTGTCGAGCAGGCACATCGCGCCGCTGTGCGGAATGCGCGCGGCAATCCAGGCGTGGTCGAGCGGCGGCGACGGGGGATGGCTGGCGGTCATTGCGCAAAGGTGCCGTACGCCCCGGGCAGGACGAGATCGACGTGCAGGCGGGTGTCCGGCAGGTAGTCGAGCACCACGCTCGCCGAGCGCCGGGCGGCCAGGGCTTCGAGCAGCGGCAGCGCGCGGGCGGCGGGGTTGCCTGCGCGCAGCTGTTCGAACTCGGATCGGGCGAGGGCGCTGGCGGGTGCGTCGGTGAGCCGGGCGTCGATGCGCGCCAGCGCGTGCGGGCCGGCCTCGGGCGCCAGCACCAGCGCCACGCCGAAGGCATCGGGAATGGGCCGCACCGCGCGCAGCGGTTCCGGGTAGTCGGTGTCGAAGGCGATCAGCAGGGTGGGCACCGCATCGACCGCCACCTGGCACAGGCTTTCGAGCAGGCCCGCGGCGAAGCTGCCGTCGTAGGCGCACAGCACATTGGATGGCGCCATCGCACGGGCGGCGATGCTCCAGTAGCCCGCCGGCGCGTTGTGCACGGAGTTGTGGAAGCGCGTCGGCGACAGGTGGCGGTCTTCGCCCGCCAGCGTTTCGCAGATCGCGTGGCAGTTCTGGCTGTCGCCGCCGGAGGCGGCAAAGACGGTGGCGAGCGTGGCGGCGTCGCGGCCGCTCGCGGCCGCCGCCTCCAGGCCCACCGCCAGTGCGACGCGAACGGCGGGGCCGGTGCGGCGCCGTTCGGCCGCGGGCAGCCCGGCGGGCGGCGGCAGGGCGGTGCGCTCGGGCGCATAGGGCGCTTGGCCGGTGAGCTGGGCGGCGGCCTGCGGCCACTGGTTCAGTCCGGGCCCGAGCAGCCCGACGCCTTCGATGAATGCGCTCAGTCGGGTCATGGTGCGATGGAGTGGGCGAGACGGTCCGCGCGGCCGAGCACCAGGCTGCAGTTGGTGCCGCCGAAGCCGAATGCATTGCTGAGCGCGGTGCGCACGCGGGCCGGCCGGCTGGTCAGCACATAGTCGAGCGCGAGCGCCGGATCGAGCCGGGTCGTGTTGATGCCGGCAGGCAGCAACTGATGGCGCAGCGCGAGCGCGGCGATCACGGCTTCCAGCGCGCCCGCCGCGCCCAGCGTGTGGCCGGTCGCGCCCTTGGTCGAGCTGCAGGGCGTGCCGCTGAACAGCGCGTTGACTGCGCAGCGCTCGGCGGCATCGTTGCTGGCGGTGGCGGTGCCGTGCAGGTTGATGTAATCGATCTCGCCGGCTGCGATGCCGGCCGAGGCCAGCGCTTGCTCCATGGCCAGGCGCGCGCCCAGGCCCTCCGGGTGCGGCGTCGACATATGGTACGCGTCGCTCGATTCGCCGATGCCGAGCAGCAGGATGGCATCGTCGCCCAGTGCCTGCACGGACCGGTCATCGGCGCGTTCGAGCAGGACGAAAGCCGCGGCTTCGCCGATCGAGATGCCGTCGCGCGCCACGTCGAACGGCTTGCATGGCTGCCGCGACAGCAATTCGAGCGAGTTGAAGCCGTACAGCGTGGTCAGGCACAGCGAGTCCACGCCGCCCACGACCGCCGCATCGATCAGGCCGGCTTCGAGCATGCGCCGCGCCGAGCCGAAGACCTTGGCGCCGGACGAGCAGGCCGACGAGACCGACATCGCCGGGCCGCGCAGCCCGCAATAGGCGCGCACGAAGGCGGCGGTTGCGTAGGGGCTGTGCGTTTGCGCGTAGTGGAAATCGGCGGGCAGGGCGCCGGTCTGCGGATCGCGGTGCTGGTAGGCGAGTTCGGTCTCCAGGATGCCGGCGGTGCTGGTGCCCATGAAGACGCCGATGCGCGCGGCGCCATGACGTGCCTTCGCTGCCTCGACATGCTCGGCGAAGCCGTCCTGCGTGAGGCCGATCTGCGCGAGCCGGTTGTTGCGGCATTCGAAGTCGCACAGGTCGGCGCGCACGGACTGGGCGTCGACGCCATCCACCGCGCCGGTCCAGGTGTCGAGATCGGCACGCTCGAAGCGGCATGGCGCAAGGCCGCCGCGTTGCCCGCGCAGGGCATCGAGGGTGGCGTCGACGCCGCGTCCGAGGCAGCTCGTGGCGGTGAAGTGCGAGAGCAGGAGGGGTTTCAACGGGGCGAGTCCGATGGCAGCGATGGCGACGGTGGCGGCTTTATGAGGCCGCGCAGGGGGTGGTCGATATGACGGTCTGGGCGCCGGTCTTTTTCAAATTTTATCAAGTGAGCGGGGCAGGCTGGGCCGGACGGGCCGTTTCCGGTGCGAGCGCGGCACGCAGCGTGATGCACTGCAACTGCGCGTCCGCCGCCGCGCGCAGCACGGCCGGCAGCACCTCCAGCACCACCGGTTCGCCCCGCGTGCTGCGGGCAGCATGGCCGTCATGGAGGAGCAGGATGTCGCGCGGGGCGAGGCCGCGCAGCAGGCGGCGCGTCACCGCGGCGGCGTCGCGCGTGCGGGTGTCGAAGCCGCGCCGGGTCCAGCTCGCCAGTTGCAGCCCGAGCCGGCACAGCACCGGTTCGAGGAAGGGATTGCGCAAACCAGCCGGTGCGCGGAAGAACAGCGGCCGGATGCCGCTGATCCCGGTCAATGTGTCCTGCGCGGCCTCGATCTCGCGCCGCAGCGCACCCGGGCCCAGCAGGGAGAAGTTGTGCCAGTGCCGCTGGCTGTGGTTCTCCACCGCATGCCCGCGCGCGACGATGGCTTCGACCCACTGCGGGTGCCGGCGGGCCTGGTCGCCGATGCAGAAGAAGGTTGCCTTCGCGCCGTGGCGATCGAGCAGGTCGAGCACGCGCGGCGTGACTTCCGGATGCGGACCATCATCGATGGTGAGGGCGATGCGGCGGCCCGCGCTTTCCGGCAGCCGGGTCCAGTTGGGACCGAGCAGCGCACTGCGTGGCCACAGGCCGGCGGCGGCCAGCGTCAGGTGGGACGCGATCACCCCGCCGGCCGCCCACGGCCACCAGTCCGGCTGGGCCACGACGGCCGCCGCGGCACCGGCGTGCAGCACGGCCGTACCGGTGATGAGCGGCGTCGGCTTCCAGGGCCGCATCGTGCCGGGCGGAATGGGCAACGGCGGGTTCATGCGGGATCTCCGTGATGGGGGTGGGCCGGTGTGTGCGCGGCCGTCCAGGTCGTCGATGGCGCTGATGGTGCCGATGGCGCAAGGATGGCGGCAAACAGCAGCGCGAGGATGGCGCCGGGGCCGACGGTCAGCCCGAACGTCTCCAGCATCGGCACGTGCGACAGTGCCAGCAGGCCGAAGCCGGCCACGGTCGCGAGATTGGCGATCAGCAGCGAGACCAGGGTCTGCGGCGTCACGGGCTGTGCGTCGGCCGATGCATCCGTGCGCCGGCTGAAGAACAGCGCGTAGTTCGAGCCGACCGCGACGATCAGCAGCATGCCGACCAGGTGCAGGATGGTCAACGGTACGCCCGCCAGCGCGAAGCCGGCGCCCACCACCAGCACGGCGGCGGCCAGCGGCGCGAGCGCGAGCATGGCGCGTTGCACCGAGCGCAGCGCGAGCAGCAGCAACAGCGCGATGGCGGCAACGCCCGCGAGCGACAGGCGGATGTCCTCGCGCACGTAGTTCACGTAGAGGCGATCGGCCTCGGCCTTCATGTCGATGAAGAGCGCGTCGGGCACGCCTGCGCGCTCGATGGCACCGCGGACCTGGGCGGCATCGAGGCTGGGTTTGTCCGCGGTGCGCGTCTGCGCGTCGGTGGGTGCGCGCAGCGGCAGCATCGCGCTCCAGCGGCCGGCGCGTTCGGTCAGCAGGGCATCGACGGCCAGCGCCATCGAGGTACCGCGCAAGTCCGCGCGCGTGAGCAGCGGCTGGCGCCGCGCCGCCTCCACATCGGCGAGGAACGGCGCGAACAGCTCCGGCTTGACCTGGATGGGTTGATCGACGACGGCGGTGCGCAGGCGCGCTGCGAGCACAGCGGGGGGCGGCAGGCTCGCTAGGCGCGCGCGCTGCGCCGCTTCGCTCGGCAGGAACCGCGCCGGGCTGTCGTAGCCGCCGAGCACGCCCGCGTCCACCAGCGGCTGCAGTTGCGCGGAGACCTTCTCGGCGCCTTCGAGCGCGGCCTGCTCGCTGGCGCCCGAGATCACCACCAGGTACCGCACATCGGGCGCACCGATGTCGGCGCGCAAGCTTGCGTCGAGCGCCTGGCTCTGCGCCGGCACCGGGCTCAGCGCAGCCAGTTCCCGGTTCCACAGCCGATCGCGGTGCAGCGCGAGCGTGGCGCATGCGGCGATCAGCAGCACCGCCAGCGGCCAGCGCAGGCGCGGTGCCGCCCGGGCCGCGCGTGCCAGCACTTTACCCAGTCGCGATACGTCCCGGATGGCGACCCGGCCACCGTGCAGATGCGGCAGCACGAAGCGCGTGACCAGCGCGGCCGTCGTCAGGCCGGCGATTGAATACAGCCCGAGCTGCACCAGGCCGGGAAAGCCCGAGAACAGCATCGACGCGAAGCCGCACACGGAGGTCAGCACGCCGAGCCGGATGGTCGGCCAGTAGTCGGCGATCCAGTCGCGCATCGCATCCTCCCGGCGGGCATGCGGCTGTGCCGATTGCACGAACAGGTAGATCGAGTAGTCCACCGCTTCGCCGATCAGCGTCGTGCCGAATCCCAGCGTCAGGCCATGGACCGTGCCGAAGGCGAGACTGACCGATGCCACCCCGGCCGCCACGCCCGTCAGCACGGGCAGTAAGCCGAGCGCGAGCATGCGCGGCGACCGGTACACCACGAACAGCAAGGCGACGATCAGGACGAGGCTCAGCGTCGAGAGGCGCTCCACATCGTGCCGGATGGTGTCGCGCGCATCGACGGCGAACACGCCCGGGCCGGTCATCAGCAGGCGGCAGGCGGTGGCATCGGGCACCGCGCGCGCCGCCGCTTCGAAGGCGCCGCGCACGGCAGCCATGGCGAGGGCCTGCGCGTCGGTGTCGGAGCCGGAGCCGGCCGTCTGGGCGATCAGCACGGCGCGCCGCCCATCGCGCGAGACCCAGACGCCGTGGCTCGACGGCGGCTGCGCGCTGCTGTCGAGCTGGCCGACCAGCGTGGCGACTTCGCCGGTGGGATCGCGCGGCAGCATGGCCTTGGCGACGAGGCCGGCGGACGAGCTCAGCAGGTCGAGGCTGTCGCCCAGGGCCTGGTGCAACCCGTCGGCGGAGAAGCGCTGCGGCGTTACCGCCGGGCTCAGCAGGTAGCGATGATCGAAGACAAAGCGCTGGTCCTGCTCCTTGCCGACGGGCTCGCCGTTGCTGACCGACGCGAACCGGGCATCGCCGCGCAGCGTCGCCGCCATCCGCCGCGACAGTTCGGCGCGCACCTGCGGCTCGCCGCCCTCGATCGCCACGAGCATCAGCCGCGACACCAGCCCGTCGCGCAACTGGTCGACCAGCACGCGCTGCTCCGCGCTCGGCGAGCGCGGCAGGAAGGCGGAGAGGTCGGCCACGAAGCTTGTGCGGCCGATGACGGCGAGACAGGCCAGCAGCCCCAGCAGCCACACCAGCACGGCGGGCCGCCGCAGTGTGCGCAGGCCGTGCGCGGCGGAGTCGGTCGAGGTGCGTGCCTGCATCGGTCAGTCCGCCGGGCGGTCTTGCAGCCGCATCACCGAGCGGTCGCCATCGGCCTGCTGGATCGCGACCCGGTGCAGCTTGTCGCGCGTGCCGTCGAGCGTGATCGTGCTGACCACCTTCAGCATGCGCGCGTCGAGCGGCGTGAGCGTGAGCGTCCAGTCGTCGCCGTGGCCGGCGACGGCCACCTTGTAGAACTGTTCGAGCGCGTAGCGGTTGCCGGTGAGCGTCGCGCGGATGCTCTCGATGAAGGCGTCCAGCTCCGGGTACTGGGCCAGCGGCAGCGTGTACTTGCGCTGGTTGCGCTCGATGGTCAGCTTGTCGCCGTCGACCACGAGGTGCTCGGGCTTCGGGCTGAGCGTGTGCTTTTCCAGATGGTCGGGGGCCACGAACACCAGTTCGCCGGACGACTCCACGGGCTGCGCGGCGATCGACAGGTACTTGGTCTCGACGAATGTGGCCCGGCCCGATTTGTTGTGCCCGAGCGTGGACATCAGGCGGTCCAGGTTCCAGCCGGCGCCGGCGGACGGATTCGGCCCGGTTGCGCCGGCGGCGAGCACGGGGCCGGCCAGTGCGGTCGCGGCCGCGATGATGAGGGCGATGGCCCGGCAGGCGGGTCGGCGGATCGGAAGGAGGTGGCGCGCGGCGGTCATGCGTCAGGGGTGTTTGGTGGCGGGCAGGTCGGTGTCCGGCGGCGTGGCGTCGCGATGCGGTCCGGCGGCTTCGGCACCCTGCCAGAAATCGAAGTAGTTGAACCAGTTGTACGGGGCGGCGCGGCAGTAGCGCTCGAGCAGCGCGACGTAGCGCACCAGCGCGGCCTGCACCGCGGCGGCCCGTTCATCGCGCCGCACGCTGGAGAAATCGGCCAGCGTCTCGAAGTGGACATCGTAGCGGTTGCCGTCACGATACAGGCCCGTCATGAACAGCACGCGGCGCTTGAGCATGGCCGCCATGTGCAGCGGGCCGAGCGGGAACGTGGCGCTCGCGCCCAGGAATGCCATGCGCTGTACCGACGAGCCGGCCTCGCGCAGCAGGGTGCGGTCGGCCAGCAGGCCGACCATGCTGTTGGCGTCCAGGGCCTCGCGCACCTTGAGCATCGCATCGACGCGGCCGAGGCCGATGACGTCGGGTTTCGCGGCGGGATTGATGGCGGCGAGCGCGGCGTTGATCTTGCGCGCGTTGTCTTCGTACATCGTGACGGCGATGCGCGTGCCCGGCCGCGTGCGGCCGAGGGCGCGCACCACCTCGAAGCTGCCCAGGTGCGCGCCCATCAGGAAAACGCCCTGCCCCTCGGCAAGCGCGGCGTGGACCAGCCCATCGCCCTGCAGGCGGATGTCGAACAGGTCGAAGCGACTGTTCATCAGGTAGATGCGGTCGTGGATGGTCGTGCCGAAGGTGAACAGGTGCCGGTACACGTCGCGCCAGCGCGCGGGCCGGCCGAGCACCCGGCGCAGATAGTCGCGCGAGGCTCGGCGCGCCGACGGCGAGAACAGCACGAAATACAGGGCGACAACGCGCAGCACGGCGCGGCCGGCCCGCCGCCCGAAGCGCAGCGAAATCCATGTCATGGCGCGCAGCAGCAGCGCGTTGCTGCGCTCTTCGCGCTGGGCCCATTCGGTGCGCTTCATGGGTGTGCGGCTTCCGGCCGGGCCAGCACGCCGCTCGCGACTTCGCGTTCGCCGGCACGGACCGTGAAGCGGATTGCGCCGCTGGCCGTGGTTTCGAAGGCCAGCGCGAGCGGCACGCCGGGCGCGGCGGGGCTGAGGAATTTCGCCGAACTGAGCCGGCAGGCGTCGAACGGCCGGTTCAGCGCCGCGCCGATCCGGCTGATCGCCTGATCGAGCAGCACGACGCCCGGCACGATCGGGTGTCCGGGGAAATGGCCCGGCAGCGCGGGATGATCGGCGGGGATGGTGAAGGTGATCGGCATCGGTTTGCGTGCGTCGGCACCGTGGCGCCCGTGCTGCGCGACCAGCGCCGCGAGCACGTCCCTCGGCAGCTTGCCGGTGGCATTGCGCGGCAGCGCATCGACCAGCCACAGCGGGCGCGGCAGGAAGGCCGCGTCGATGCGCTCGCGCAGGGCGTGCAGCAGGCCGGCGGCGCTCAGCCCGGGCGCGACCGCCAGCGCGACCAGGCGCGTGAGCGCCTCGCCGTCGCTGTCCGGGGCGGACGGCATGAAGAACACGCCATCCTCGACGCCCGGTATCGCATTGAGCTGGTGGTTCAGGTAGGCCAGCGAAGTCCGCTTGCCGGCAATATTGATCAGATCGGCCTTGCGTCCGTGCAGCAGGAAATGGGTGTCGTCGACCGGTTCGAGCGTGTCGCCCATCGGCACGGGCGCATCGAGGTGCGCGCCCGAGGCCCAGGTGACCGGTCCATCTTCATCGGCCGTGCCGGCGCGGGCTTCGAGCCGGATGCCCGGCTGCAGGTGCCAGGCGGCGCCGTGCGCAGTGCGGCGCGTGGCGATCTGGCCCGTTTCGGTGCTGCCATAGATCTCGATCAGTGGTGCCGCGAGCCGCGTTTCGGCTTCGCGCGCCAGGGGTTCGGCCAGCGGTGCGGTTGCCGACAGCACCAGCGACGTCGGCGGCAGGGCATGGTCCGACGACAGCAGCGCACGCAGATGGACGGGCGACGTCACCAGCACGCGCGGCTGCGGCACCGCCTCGAGCGCCGCGCGGATGTCGGCCGGATAGAACGGCAGCCGGTTGCTGAAGGCGAGCCCGCCGACCAGCGCCAGCAGCACCGTCGATTCGAAGCCGTACATGTGCTGCGGCGGCACTGTGCCCACCAGCGCGCAGGCGTGCGCATCGAGCAGTCCGAGGCGCGCGGCCGACGCGCGCACGCCCTCGACCAGCGCGCCCCACGTCTTGCGGTGCGGCACGGGCGTGCCGGTCGAGCCGGACGTGAAGATGTAGGCCATCACCTGCGCGGCGTCGATTTGCGGTACGCCGGCCGGCGCATCGGTCCCGGCCGGCGGCAACGGGTCGGGAAACCGGAAACGGGGCAGTTCGATCGCGCAGTCGGGCGCATCGTGCAGGCAGAACACGTCGGGTGCGAACGCGGCCAGCTGGCGCACGGTCTCCGGTGTCTGCGAGGCCGGCAGCAGGCTGATCTTGCCGGCGATCAGCGTCGCGCATAGGCCAACGGTGAACCGATAGCGGTCGGTGCACGCATTGAACACGTGTCCGCCCGCGGGCAGCGCCGCGGCCAGCCGCGCCACGTCGGCGAGGAAGGTGCGCACGGCGACCGGCGTGCCGTCGCGCCAAGCGATGGTCTGGTCGGGCGAGGTGTGGAACACCAGCGGATAAGTCGGCATGGCGTGGATCAAAACAGTAGCAACAGGTCATGCGGCGCGGCGGGATTGCGCCGCGCGTACAGCGGATTCATCGGGCCCGGCCTGCCCTGGTGTGCATCGATTGCCGGTAGGCCCGCACCGACTCCAGCAGGCCGGCGCGCTGCGCGGGCGGCAGCACGATGCGGCGGCACGCGGATTCGGCGACGAACATCGCGCCGACCAGCGGCAGCGCCAGGTAGTTGGCGAAGGTGGACCACGCCACGATCGGCGCCGTGGCGAACAGCAGCGTGGAGACCGCGGCCATCCCCACGAAGAACAGCGTCCAGGCCACCGTGATCTGCCGCGTATAGCGCGCCACCTCCGGCGTGAGCGGGTCGTGGAGGATGGCCGCGAACTGCGTGCACAGCGGCTCGCGGCCGGCCGCGAGCGTGCGCCCGAACACGAACGCCATCATCAGGTTGAAGCTGACGTGCTCGAGGTACAGGCCCCATTCGAAATGGCGCGCCAGTGGTGCGCGCGCCAGCCACAGCGCTGCGCAGACCAGCGCCCACAACGGCAGCAGCCGGGCACGATGCGCCGATCGCACCGCGGCGGCCAGCGCGATCGCCAGCAGCGGCGCGATCGCCAGGGCGAGCCCGAAGCCATGCGCGCCCGGCGTCGCCGCCGCATAGTGGGCGCCAACCTGGTACGCCACGACGGCGAGGACACCGGCCGCGCCGCGCGCGATGCGGGTCAGCGTGCCCATGGTCCGCTCCTGGGAGCCCGTTGCCGCCGCGCGCATCCCGGCATCATGACCCGGCCGGCGCGGGTCGGGTGGCACGGGAGGGATCGGGCTTGCGGGGATCGGTGCAAAGGATGGCACGGCATTTCTGGTACATCGGTGCTGACAGGGTGGGCACGGCTTCGGGGCAGGGCTGCCGAGCCCCTAATCATACGCACCTCGTCCGGGGCCAAACGTTTTGGCCGGTGCGTTCGGGCCGGCACATTCTAGAGTCCGCGTGGTCCGGGGTTGCGGTTGTGCCGGCGTGGCTTTGTAACCGTTTGTACGGCCGTGCGTCCAGCGTCGCCAATGGGGGCTGCGCCCAGTGGGGATTGGCCGGGCCGGCGCGTGCGTACACGTCACAAAGCGGTGCCGGTGCCCGGTATCTTTGTCACCGTTTGGCGGTATACGAGGGTGGACCCTTCGTCTAGAATCCGCCTAGCTTAAAAGGGACCCCCTATGATGCGGGCGGGGGTGGCAAGGCTGTGCGCGAAATTGGCGGGACGGACGAGAAGGTCGTCGGTGTCCCCGGCCGCATGCCTTGCCGTGGGCTGCCCGCTTGCTTGCACGATGAACGCACTGGAAAAAGAACTCGCCGAACTGATGATCGGCGAATTGAATCTCGAAGATATTCAGCTCGACAGCGTGTCTGGCGATACGCCCCTCTATGGGGAAGGCTTCGCGCTCGATTCCATCGATATCCTGGAAATCGCGCTGCTGGTCTCGAAAAAATACGGCTTCGAACTGCGTTCGGGCAATCCGGATAATCAGAAGATTTTCGCCTCGCTCGGATCGCTGGCCGCTTACATCGCGGCGCACCGCGTGCGCTAGCATCCGGCGCATTGCCGCGATATCGCACGGCGTCGGCGTGACCGCCCGCGCGTTGCAGATCACATCGGAAGTGGACCAACCAACGGGAGTGGAGGATCGATGCGTGCGCTCGTAACCGGGGGCAGCGGGGTGCTTGGGCAGGCCATCAGCGAGGCGCTGGCGCAGGCCGGGCACGAAGTCTGGGTGCATGCGAACCGCCATCTGGAGCAGGCGCAAGCCGTCGCGCAGCGGATCGTCGCGGCCGGCGGCGCGGCGCACGCCATTGCCTTCGACGTGACCGATGCGCAGGCCACCGAGGCCGCCCTGGCGCGCATGCCCGACGGCGCGCCCGTCCAGATCCTGGTCAACAACGCGGGGGTCCATGACGACGCGCCGATGGCCGGCATGACGCAGCAGCAATGGCGCCGCGTCATCGATGTGTCGCTCAACGGTTTCTTCAATGTCACGCAGCCGCTGCTGATGCCGATGATCCGCACCCGCTGGGGCCGGATCGTCAACATGGCCTCCGTGGCGGGCGTGATGGGCAATCGCGGGCAGGCCAACTATGCGGCGGCCAAGGCCGGGCTGATCGGCGCGACGAAATCGCTCGCGCAGGAACTGGCCTCGCGCGGCATCACCGTGAACGCGGTGGCGCCGGGCATCATCGCTTCGCCGATGGCCGAGGAGGCGTTTCCGGCCGAGCGCATCAAGCAACTGGTGCCGGCCCGGCGCGCCGGCTTGCCCGAAGAGGTCGCGGGCATGGTGGCGTACCTGGTATCGGATGCGGCCGCCTACGTCACGGGGCAGGTCCTGTCGATCAACGGCGGACTGGCCTGAGCCCTCGCGGCGCACGGTCTGCCCGTCCTTCTCCGGTTTTCCTTCCATTGGCTGTTTCCATGTCCACGCCCCGCGCTTCGTCGACGCACCTGGTGCTGATTCCCAGCTACAACCCCGGTATCAAAGTCGATGACACCGTGCGCAGCGCGCGCGCGCACTGGAACCCCGTCTGGGTCGTCGTCGATGGCAGTACCGACGGCAGCACCGCGCGCCTGCAGGCGATGGCCGAGCGCGACCCGGGGCTGCACGTGATGGTGCTGCCGCGCAACCGCGGCAAGGGCGTCGCCGTGCTCGCCGGGCTCGAGGCCGCCGCCGCGCGCGGCTTCACGCACGTGCTGACGATGGACTCCGACGGCCAGCATCCCGCCGACCTGATCCCCGCGTTCATGGCGGCCTCGCAGGCCGCGCCCGGCGCGATGGTGCTGGGCCAGCCCCGGTTCGATGCCAGTGCGCCGCAACTGCGCGTGCAGGGCCGCCGCTTGTCCAACATCTGCACGGACATCGAGACCCTGTGGGCCGGTATCGGCGATTCGCTGTTCGGCTTCCGCGTCTATCCGATCGCGCCGCTCGTGGCGATCATGCGCCGGCAGCGGCGGTGGATGCGCGGCTTCGATTTCGATCCCGAGGCGGCTGTGCGGCTGTGCTGGGCCGGCGTGCGTCCGATCCGGCGGGATGCGCCCGTGCGGTACTTCCGGGCCGCCGAAGGCGGGGTGTCGCATTTCCATTACGGCCGCGACAACGTGCTGCTGGTCTCGATGCACCTGCGCCTGCTGTTCGGGAGCCTGTGGCGCTTGCCGCTGCTGCTCGCGCGGCGGTTGAAGCCGGGCGCGTAGCGCGGCGCGGTTGACGGCCTCGGCAAGGCCGCCCGGGTCTGGCGCCCAGGCCACGGAAGCCCGTTGCCCAGGCGCATCGTGTCGCCGCGCGTTGGCGAGGTGCGGTCTAGCGTCGCCGCTCCAACGCGCTGAAGACCGCCATGCCAGCCAGCATGGCGGCGACAAAGCCCCAGGCTTTCGGTGCGCCGGCGCCCAGCGCGACCAGGGCCGGACCGGGGCAGAATCCCGCCAGTCCCCAGCCGATCCCGAACGCGGCGCTGCCGAGCACGAGCCGCGCGGTGATCGCCGTGCTGGCCGGCAACCAGAGCGGCAACCCGAGCAGCGAACGCCCGCGCCGCCGCGCGATGAAGAATGCGACGGCACCGACCAGGATCGCTCCGGCCATCACGAAGGCCAGCGATGGGTCCCAGCGGCCCGCGAGGTCCAGAAAGCCGAGCACCTTGGCCGGACTGGCCATGCCCGACACCATGAGTCCGGCCCCGAACAGCAGCCCCGCCACCCAGGCGACGAAGATGGCCATGTCAGCCCCCCAGTACGTGCCGCTGCACGAACACGGTGACAAAGCCCGCCGCCATGAAGGTTGCGGTGGCCACCAGCGAGCGCAGCGAGCCCCGGGACAGCCCGCAGACGCCATGGCCGCTGGTGCAGCCGCCCGCGTAGCGCGTGCCCAGTCCCACCACGAAGCCGGCCGCGAGGATTTCGCCCCAGCCCGCCTCGATGTCGGGCTGCGGCGGCCGGCCGAACGCCGCCGCCAGCACCGGCGCGCCGATCAGTCCGGCCAGGAAGGCCAGGCGCCACGCCGTGTCGCCGCGCGGCCGTTCCAGCAGCCCGCCCAGGATGCCGCTGATGCCGGCAATGCGGCCATTGAACAGCACCAGCACCGCCGCCGCCGCGCCGATGGCCAGTCCGCCGAGCAAGGCCGGGCCGGGGGGGAAGTGCGCGAGATCGATCGTCATGTCGCGGAGTCCATCATCGATTAAGGACTCAATAATATATAAATTTGCAGATTGATTGGGCGCGTGGCAACGGGACTGGCCTGCGCCGGGTCGTGCCGGACACATGGCGCCGATGCCTGCCGTGCAAGGCACAGCGCTCGAACCGGGTGCGTGCCCATTGTCCGGACAGCGCAACGCCGCTACGCTGAACGCTTTTACGTTTGGGACAAGCAATGAGCTGGCAGAACTGGGTCGTGTCGTGGCTGGCGCGCAACCGTATCAAGAAGGCGACGGAGCGGCAGCCGATGTTCGACCCGATCGCGACGCGCATCAACGCGGAGAAGCGATCGATGCCGATGCCGGTACGCCTGCCACCCGACTGGCGCATCACCCAGGCCGACGGCGCACTGCCCGGCGAGTGGATCGAGCCCGCCGATCCCGATGTGCTCGGCGATGCGTCGCCGGTGGTGTTCTACCTGCACGGCGGCGGCTACTTTTTCTGCAGCCCGCGCACGCACCGCTCCATCACCATCGGCCTGGCCGTGCATGCGCAGGCGCGCGTGTTTGCGCTGGATTACCGCCTGGCGCCCGAGCATCCCTTCCCCGCGGCCGTGCATGACGCGCTGGCCGGGTATCGCGCCTTGCTGGCGCAGCGGATCGCACCGTCGCGCATCGTGGTGGCGGGGGATTCGGCGGGCGGCGGGCTGTCGCTGGCGCTGCTGGTGGCCCTGCGCGATGCCGGCGATCCGCTGCCGGCGGGCGCGATCCTGTATTCGCCGTGGACCGATCTCGCCGCCACCGGTGCAAGCCTGGTCGAGAACGATGCTTCCGACGTGATGTTCCGCGGGGCCTGGATGGCGCGCGGCGCGGCCCTCTACCTGGGCGACTCCGGCGCGCCGGTCGATCATCCGCTGGCCTCGCCGCTGTACGCCGATTTCACCGGACTGCCGCCGCTGCACTGCTACGTCAGCACCAGCGAAGTGCTGCGCGACGATACCCTCCGGATGGCGGAGCGCGCGCAGGCCGCGGGGGTATCCGTTTCGGTGGAGCTGGGACGCCGGCTCCCACATGTGTGGCCGATCTTCTATCCTTTCTTACCGGAAGCGCGCAACGCGCTGCGGCAGTCGGGGGACGCGGTGCGTCGCATGACGGCGGGCTGCATGGTGCCGGCGGAATGTGCGCCGGCATAACACAGAGAACAAGCGCCGCAGGCGCGCGAGGCATAGAACGGGGAGCCCATCATGCGTCGGGTGATGGTATTGGGATTGGTGCTGGCCGCGATGGCCGGCGCATGGCAATGGAGCCGGCACGACCGTGCGCGGCTGTTGAAAGTTCGGTTTTCGCCGATCGAGACCGTGGCCGCGGCCACCGATGCGCCGCTGCCGGCGAACGCATCCAAGACCTACTGGCTGAAGACCTGCGACGAGCGGCTGGGGCCGATGCATGTCACCGTGCGCACCACCGAGACCCCGCTGGCGTTCACCAACGACCGCTCGGTCGACCAGTTGACCGCCGAGGCGCCGTCCTACGACCGTGCCTCGCGCGTGCTGGGCAAGACGTACGCCACGCTGGCCGCGCAGTTCGCTGTCACGACCCGCTATATCACCCTGCCCACGCAGCCGCCGACCACCTGCCTGCGGCCGTCGGTCGATGTGACGCTGATCCTGAGCGATTTCCGCGTGACGGTGGCGCGCGAGTTCGCGCCGGGCTCTTGCGCCTACGAGGCGATCCGCGCGCACGAGATGCGGCATGTGGCCGTGAACCGGGCCGTGCTGCCGCGCGCGGCCGAGCTGATCCGCCAGGAGATCCAGCGCGAATACGGCGGCCACCTGTACTTCGGCGACCCGGACCGCATGGCCGCCGAGCTTGAAGCGGCCCTCTCGCGGCACTGGCTGCCGCGCGCGCGGTCGCTGATCGAACTCGGGCTGCAGGCGCACGAGCAGATCGATACGCCGCAGGAGCAGGACCGCATGAGCCGGGTGTGCAACGGCGACGTGCAGGCCGTACTGCAGCAGCTCTCGCGCAGTTGATGTCCGATGCGCCGGCACCGGCGCGTGCGGGTCAGGCGGCCGGGCGTTGCGCGATGCGCGCCTGCAACTGCTCGACGGCCCGCTGGACGAGAGTCTGCGGCGGCAGCGCGATGTCTACCACGATGGCGTCAACGGGTTCTTCCAGCGCGTCGAACTGGCTGCGCAGCAGCGCCGGGTTGAAGAAGTGATCCTTGCGGGCGGTCAGCCGCCCCTGCAGCAGTTCGAAGTCGCCTTTCAGGTAGACGAACGCGACAGGGCCCGACGGACCGCTCAGCACATCGCGATACCGTTGCTTGAGGGCCGAGCACGCCACCACCAGCGAGCGGCCGCCGGCCGTGGTCTCGTCCATGTAGGCGCGGATGGTTTCGAGCCAGGGTTTGCGGTCGTCGTCGTTGAGCGGGATGCCGGCGTGCATCTTGGCGCGGTTGGCCTCGCTGTGGAATTCGTCGCCGTCGCGGAAGGCGCATCCCAGCCGCTCGGCGATCATGCGGCCCACCGTCGATTTGCCGCAACCCGATACCCCCATCACCACAACGATCATCGTCGATCCCGCATGCAAAACGTCAGGCTGGCATGTTAGCGCGTCGGCGGTGCGCGGCCCGGACTTTTGCTGCTGCGATGCAGCAACCGCGCCGCCCCGGCGTCCATCCGCAAGCCGATTGCCAAACGCGCCGGGCTGCGTCAAATTGCCGACAGTGCTGCACGACAGAGGCAACCAAGACCAAGCCCGCGGAGACGGAAGAGGCCGGTGCCCAATCCCTACCGGAGGAGACATCCATGGCTGGTGAAGCGTTCGATCCGCGTCCGCGCGGTGGTGCGTCGTATGTGGTGGGCGATGTGTCGGTGCCGCTGGCGCACGTGACCGTATCTGCGTTGCTGGAGGACACGGTGCGCCGCTGTCCCGATGCGCAGGCGGCGGTGTTCCGCGGGCAGGGCGTGCGCTGGACGTGGCGCGCGCTGGCCGCGCAGATCGATGCGCTGGCCGCCGGCCTGCATGCGCTGGGGCTGCAGCGCGGCGACCGCATCGGCATCTGGTCGCCCAACCGTTACGAGTGGGTGCTGACGCAGTTCGCCACCGCGCGGCTCGGGCTGATCCTGGTCAACATCAATCCGGCGTACCGGCTCGCGGAGCTGGAATACGCGCTCAACAAGGTCGGCTGCAAGGCCATCGTGGCCGCCGAGGCGTTCAAGACCTCGCGCTACCTCGAGATGCTGCAGACGCTGGCGCCCGAACTGGCCACGGCGCAGCCGGGCGCCTTGCAGGCCGCCAAGCTGCCGGCGCTGCGCTGGGTCATCCGGATGGGCGAGGGGGCCACGCCCGGCATGATCAACTTCGGCGAGGTGATCGCGCGCGGGCAGGGGGTATCGGCCGATACGCTCGACGCCATCGCCGCCGCGCTGTCGCCGGACGACGCGATCAACATCCAGTTCACCAGCGGCACCACCGGCGCGCCCAAGGGCGCCACGCTCACCCACGTCAACGTCGTCAACAACGCGCGTTTCGTTGCCATGGCGATGAATCTGCAGGGCACCGACCGCCTGTGCATTCCGGTGCCGCTGTACCACTGTTTCGGCATGGTGATGTCGGTGCTCGCCTGCACCGCCACCGGTGCGTGCATGGTCTTCCCCGGCGAGGCCTTCGACCCGCTCGCCACGCTGCGCACCGTGGCCGAGGAGCGCTGCACCGCGCTGCACGGCGTACCGACCATGTTCATCGCGCAGCTCGATCATCCCGAGTTCCGCGGCTTCGACGTCTCCAGCCTGCGCGGCGGCATCATGGCCGGCTCGCCGTGTCCGATCGAGGTGATGAAGCGCGTGGTGGCCGAGATGCACCTGCGCGAGATCACCATTGCCTACGGCATGACCGAGACCAGCCCCGTGTCGTTCCAGAGCGCCGTGACCGATCCGCTCGACAAGCGCGTGACCACCGTGGGCCGCATTCAGCCGCACCTGCAGGTCAAGCTGGTGGACGGCGCAGGCGAGGTGGTGCCGGTGGGCGAGAAGGGCGAGCTGTGCACCAAGGGCTATTCGGTGATGCTCGGCTATTGGGACGACGAGGCCAAGACCGCCGAATCGATCCACGATGGCTGGATGCGCACCGGCGACCTCGCCACCTTCGACGCCGACGGCTACTGCAATATCGTTGGCCGCGTGAAGGACATGCTGATCCGCGGCGGCGAGAACGTCTACCCGCGTGAGATCGAAGAATTCCTCTTCCGCCACCCGAAGGTGCAGGCCGTCAACGTGTTCGGGGTGCCCGATCCGAAGTACGGCGAGGAGGTGTGCGCGTGGATCGTGCTCAAGCCCGGCCAGCAGGCCACGGAAGAGGAGATCCGCGCGTTCTGCCAGGGCCAGATCGCGCACTATAAGATTCCGCGCTATATCTGCTTCGTCCCCGAGATGCCGATGACGGTGACGGGCAAGGTCCAGAAATTCATCATGCGCGAGCGCATGATCGAAGCGCTCAAGCTGACCGTGACCGCCACGGCCTGACGCGGCGCGGAACCAGGCGGGACGTGCGGTTTCTCGGATGAAATGCCGATGGGCCGCACACCGTATGTCCGTAGCGTGACGCCCTGCACGATGGGCGCCGCGGGGCGTGCTGCGCGGCGATGCGGCATGCGTGGATTGTCGCTTGGGCAACGATCGCCGAAACCATGGTCCCGCCTGTGTCTTGTGGTCGTGCCGCTGCACGCCGACAGGCATGCGCAGCGTGCCTTGTCGATGCGCGCATGGCGCGGCATTGCTGTGCCGCCGCACGTGAGTGCGTGTGGCGATGCCTGCCGGCGGGCCGGTCTGCCTACATCAAATGAGCGCATCGGAGCGCGGCTGTATCAAGCGCGAAACGGCTTGGCTGTCTGAGCATCGAAGCGCGTGCGCCGACCGCGGCCGCAGACTGCGCGCGGGTTTTCAGGCACGGGCGGTGGGCCCGTCCCGCGTGGGCGGCCGCATGGCTGTTTCAGCCATGCAACCGAATCGGTGCAAATCCTCCTCCAAAGAATGAAGGTTCTGCCACGTTTTGCGCGGCGTGGTTCGCGGGCGGTTGCGCGCTCTCCCGATTCGTCTACGTTTTCAATCGGTTAGTCCGCGGACGCGCATCAGCGCATGAACATGGCATCGAATATGCGATCCGGTGTCGTTGGGGGTGGGTGAGGTTCTCCCAATGTTGCAACCGCCCCTTCTCTCTTTCTGGAGTGCACTATGAAGAAGACATTACTGGCCACCGCCATTGCCATGGGATTGGGGGTCTCTGGCGCGGCTTGGGCCGACATCGGGAACACGGCGTCCGGCGCGGGTGATAAGACCCAAACCAACACGTCCACCATCACCAACACCACGACAACGACCGACACCGACACCAGCTCGCGTACGAGCACACGGAGCACGGACAACTCGAACCAGAACAACGACCAAAGCCAGGGCAGCAACCGCGACAACAGCGGCTGGGCACACGCCGAAGGCTATGGCACCGCGGCCGCCAACAACGGCGGTACCGCAGTATCCACGTTCAGCAATTCCTTCAATACCAGCAAGGCCATTGCCATCTCCAGGCTGGATGGTGCCGTCAGCAACATCAGCGTCTCGGGTATCGGCAATACCGCAACCAATAGCGGCACGGCCAATGGCGGCAGCGGCGGCAAGGGCGGCTACGGCTACGGCGGCAGCGGCTCGGGCGGCAGCGGTGGGGCAGGCGGTGCGGGCGGTTCGGGCGGCTCGGGCGGCAGCTCGGGCAATGTCACGCACGGCAGCGCGACCAACGGCAGCGCGACGGCCGGCAATGGCGCCGCAGGCGGTGACGCCACCGGCCGTGCCGGCAACGGCGGCGCCGGCGGCAGCTCTGGCACGCTCTCGGCCAGCCTCGGCGCGGGCCTGGGCGGCTGGGCCGGCAGCGCAAGCGCGGCCGGCGGCGGCGGCGGCGGCGGCGGCGGCGGTGCGGGTGCCGATGGTGGCGATGCCAATCATCACCATGGCTCCGGCGCGGCGACCGGCGGTGCGGCTGGCGCAGCCGGCGGTGCCGGTGGCGCAGGCGGCGCGGCCACGAGCGGCGCGTCGACGGCCACGGGCGGCGCGGGCACCGGCACGAGCGCGGCAACGGGCACGAGCACCGGCGGCGCGGGTGCCGCGGGCGGCGCAGCCACCAATGTTGCCGGCAACGGCGGCGCGGGTGGCAGCGCAACCAACGGCAGCGCGACCAACGGCTCGGCTTCGTCCACCGCGGGCAATGGTGCGGGCGGTGCAGTGGGTGCCGCCGGCGGTATGGGCGGTGCCGGCGCGGGCGGTGTCGGCAATGGCGCGGTCGGTGGCGCGGGCGGTGCGGGCGGTGCGGTGGCCGTGGATGCGGGCACCTTCAACATGTCCAACGCCATGACCAGCGTCGGCCAATCCGCGGCGGGTGTGCTGATGGCCAATCAAAACAGCGGCTTCGCATCGCTGGTGCAGCAAAGCATCAACGTGCAGGCCAACCTGAATGTCGGCAAATAGGTGCCCGTCAGGCTTGAGCGGGGAAGTGCCGCCACCCGCGCGCAGTGATTGAAGGCGAGTGAGGGTGGCGGGCGTTCGGGCCGGACCGCAGGCAAGCGGCCCGGCCCGGGTCGGAACGTGAAGGAGACCCTCGATGCGATCCGACAACGTAGCAGCAGGACTGGCGGCATGGCTGTGCGCATGCGGCCTCGCGGCATGGCCCGCGGCGATGGTGATGGCGGCGGACGATGTCCCGGTCGCGGACGCGTCCTTGCAACCCAGTGTGGAAGCGGCGCGTCCCCCGGTCGCCGCGGCCACGGTGGTGCAGGGATTCGGCCGGGCGGTGGACACGTCGGCGCTCGAACGCTATCGCGGCGGGACGCAGACGCTGTACCAGACCGTCAACGACGCCAGGTTGTCCGGCACCGTGACGGACAACGCCGCCATCAACGTGGCGACGGGGGCGAACATCGTGCGCGACGGCTCCTTTGCCAATGCGAGCGGGATTCCCACGATCATCCAGAACACCGGAGCGAACGTGCTGATCCAGAACGCCACCATTGTCAACGTGCAGTTCCGGCCGTGATGACCGGACAGGGATGACGCCATGCGTGGGAAGGGTTGGGCGACGCTGATGGCGATCGCCGGTGTGCTGGCGCCGCTGCTGGTGCCGGCATCGGCGCGCGCCGGCGAGATCGACATGCCGGGAATGGGCGGGGCGCTGTACGCCGTGCCGGTCACGAGCATGAAGGAGATGCGCTTCCTGCGCACGATCCGGCAGCGTTTCGACTTCAGTTGCGGATCGGCCGCGGTGGCGACGCTGCTGACGTACCAGTACGGCTACCCCGTCAGCGAACAGGTCGTGTTCGAGGCCATGTACCGGCATGGCAACCAGGAGAAGATCCGCCGCGAGGGGTTCTCGCTGCTCGACATCAAGCGCTACCTCGAGTCGCTGGGCTTCGAGGCGGACGGCTTCGAGCAGCCGCTGGATGCATTGAAGGACGCCCATCTGCCCGCCATCGTGCTGCTGAGCGAGAACGGCTACCACCACTTCGTCGTGGTCAAGGGGGTCCAGGAGGGGCGCGTGCTGGTCGGCGATCCGGCCATGGGCACGCGTGCGATTCCGCGTGCCAGCTTCGAGGGCATGTGGGACAACCATCTGCTGTTCGTCATCCACAACCGCGAGGAACGCGCAGCGTTCAACGCCGGCGCGGACTGGCGCGTCGCGCCGCGCGCGCCGCTGGCCGAAGGGGTCGAACGCAGCGGCCTGGGGGACATCGTCATCCCCAAGCACGGTCCGGGCGATTTCTGAAGCGGACCGCGCGCTGGAGGGCATCATGGGACGGTTGGCATGGAGTGCCTGGACGGTCGGGCTGCTGGCCTGGGCCGGCTCGGGACCGGCATGGGCGGGCGGACTGGCCCCCGGCATGGAGGGCACGGAAGCAGGCGTGCCGTCGAACCCGGTACACGCATGGAAAGCCGTGTCCGAAGACCGGCTCGACGACATGCGCGGCGGCTTCGACATTCCCAACGTGGACAACCTGCGGATCTCGTTCGGCATCGACCGTGCCGTCTACGTGAACGGCGCCCTGATGACGAGCGTGTCGGTCAATATTCCCGACGTGGCCCGCATGACGGCCGACCAGGCGCGTCAGCTGGCGGCGGTCGCCAATACCGTCAACCTGGTGCAGAACGGCCCCAACAACGCGTTCTCGCCGGATACCGTCGCCGGCGCCACCGCGGCCGCGACGGTGATCCAGAACACGCTGAATAACCAGACGCTGCAATCGCTCACCACCATCAACGCCGCCGTCAACAGCCTGCCGCAGTTCCGCCAGCTCAATCTCGGCAACCTCCTGCAGAACGCGCTGGCGAACGTGGTCAACCTGCACTGAGCAGGCCGGCCATGTCCTCCGCGTCCTCCACGTCCTAGAAGGTGATCGGCAGGCGCAGCGTCACCGTCAGGTCGGGCGTATCGCGCGTGAGGCCCGCGCCCACCGACAGGTTCAGTGTCATCTTGGGCGAGATGCGGTACGAGTAGCCGACCAGCAGCGTGCCCAGGATGGTGCGCACCGAGCCCGGCACGCGCTGGCCGTTCTGCGTGGTCGGGCCGATGATGCTCTGGTCGTAGCCGATCGAGAACGCGGCGCGCTCGTTCAGCGCCAGCCCCATGCCGAAGTTCAGGCCGATGATGTCGCCGGCCTTCACGTTGCCGAGGAACTCCTTCGAGCCGTCCACCAGGCTCAGGCTGACGTCCTTGCGCTCGAAGTTGTGCAGATAGCTGATGCTGCCGAAGAACACGGCCGGATCGGTCGGATACAGCCAGGTCAGGCCCGGCTGCACCGCAAAGAATCCCGAGCCGGTGGGCTGCTGCAGCGGCAGGCCGGTGCCGGTGGTGTTGCTGACGCAGCGCGTGATGCAATCGGTGGTGACCTCGAACGGGTCCTTGCCGGTGCGGGTCTTGAAGCGCAGCCAGCCGATGTAGAACGGCTTGTCGATGCCGCCGGCGTTGAGCTGGTAGCGCGCGGTCAGCTCGACGTCGCCGATGCCGTGGCCGTGCGAACTGAAGGCGCGGTCGGTGGCCGTGCCGGTGAAGAGCTCGCGGCTGACGTTGTCGCTGGTGCTGTACACATAGGGCAGGCGCGCTTCGAGCTCCCAGCGCTTGGCCAGCCCATAGCGCAGGGCCAGGGTGCTGGTGAGCGTGGTGGTCTTGACCTGGCGCACATCGATCAGCCCGATCAGCAGCGCCGGGATGATGGTGTAGCCCACCAGCGCCACCCGGTCGGACGACGAATACGCCATCTGCAGCGAGGGCTCGAGCACCACCTTGCCGGGCGGCGTGAGCGCGCTGGGCTCGTCGAAGATCTGCGCGACGCGCGGCGGCTGGCCGGTGTCGGCGGGCGGCTGGCCCACCGGCGCGGTGCCGGGCTGGCCGTTCTGCGCCATCTGCGAGGCCGCATCGCCGGTCGTGCCGGTCGCGGTGCCTGAATCCACGCCCGCGCCGGGCGCGCCGGCACCGCGCACATCGTCCAGCGTACCCATGCCGAGGGCGCGCCGCATAGCGTTCAAACGGGCTTCCTGCTGCTGGATGGCACGCTTGAGTTCGCCCAGGCGCGCCTGCTCCTCGGCGAGCTGCCGTTGCAGGGTCTCGAAACTCGGTGGCTTGTCATCCACCACCTCGTTCGTCGTCTGCGCAAGGAGCGGCCTGCCGCACAGCAACAGGCATGCACACACAACCGAGCGTAGCGGCCACCATGGCGTTGTCGTCATGGCCACGTCTCCCGTCGAGAGTGCCCTGTCCGCCAAGAGCGGATGGGCGCTTCACGATTTCCCCCGGGTGCCGGACTGCGGTTCCACTATAGGCGAGCAGGGGCGAAACGAAAGCCCCGAGCGGGTCCCCAAAACGGACGATGCCGCGTATGCCGTTCGGCCGACGCGCGGGGCAAGAAAAAAGGCGCCCGAAGGCGCCCCGATCCGCATGGCGTCAGCGCTCGCGGCTCATTGCCGCGCATTGCGCAGATTGTCCGGCCACGGCGTATTGAAGTTGGTCCGGAACGGATTGATATCCAGCCCGCCGCGCCGTGTATAGCGCGCATACACCGCCAACTTGACCGGCTGGCACTGGCGCTGGATGTCCACGAAGATGCGCTCGACGCACTGCTCGTGAAATTCGTTGTGCTCGCGGAACGAGATCAGGTACTTGAGCAGACCTTCCTGGTTGATCGGCGCGCCCACGTAGCGGATCTGCACGCTGCCCCAGTCCGGCTGCCCCGTCACCAGGCAGTTGGACTTGAGCAGGTGCGACACCAGCACTTCCTCGACCGGGCTTTCGTCCTGGTCGGCGTGCAGCAGCGCCGGCGTGGGCTGGTAGACGTCGGTTTCGATGTCCAGCCGGTCGAGCGACAGGCCCTCGAGCTCGCCCAGCTTCTGGCGGGCAAACGCCTCCTGCGGCACGATGCGCACCTGCACTGGCGCACCGCATGCCTCCGACAGATCGTGGTGGATCAGTTGCTGCAGCGCCTCGCTCGAAGCCACTTTGGTCTGGTTGAACGAGTTCAGATACAGCTTGAACGACTTGGACTCGACGATGTTGGGCGAATCCGCCGGCACGATCACGGTACCGATCGCCACCTGCGGCTTGCCCTTCAGGTTCAGCCACGACAGCTCGTACAGGTTCCACAGGTCGACGCCGAAGAAGGGCAGCGCGCTGCCGGCGGCCAGGCCGATCTCGTCGCGCTTGGCCTGGCGTGCAATGGGGAACAGCAGGCTCGGGTCGTACTGTGTCTTGTAGGCCGAGGCCTTGCCCAGCGGCGAGTGTTCGGGATGGCTCATGCGGGTGACTCCACGGGATCAGCGCAGGAACAGGCTGTAGACCGGGTTCTCGCTTTCGTCCCAAGATTTGTAGCCGAGTGTGGCGAGGAAGGCCTTGAACTCGCGCTTCTCGTTCTTCGGCACCTGGATGCCGACCAGGATGTTGCTTGAATCCGCGCCCTGGTTGCGGTAGTGGAACAGGCTGATGTTCCAGTTCGGGCTCATGCTCGAGAGGAACTTCATCAGCGCGCCGGGCCGCTCGGGAAACTCGAAGCGGTACAGCAGTTCGTCCTCGGCCAGCGGCGAATGCCCGCCCACCATGTAGCGGATGTGCTGCTTGGCCAGTTCATCGTTGGACAGGTCCAGCGTCGGGAAACCGTGCTTGCGGAAGCTGTCGGCGATCTTGCCGCCCTCGGCGCGCGAGGCGATCTGCACGCCCACGAAAATGTGCGCTTCGTTCGTGTCGGCGATCCGGTAGTTGAACTCGGTCACGTTGCGCGACCAGCCGACCAGTTCGCAGAAGCGCTTGAAGCTGCCGCGCTCCTCGGGCATCGTCACCGCGAACACGGCTTCGCGCGCCTCGCCCACCTCGGCGCGCTCGGCCACGAAGCGCAGGCGGTCGAAGTTCATGTTGGCGCCGCTGGCCACGGCCACCAGCGCTTCGTTCTTCAGCTTGGTTCTCTCGGCATACTGCTTGAGGCCCGCCAGCGCCAGCGCACCCGAGGGCTCCAGCAGGCTGCGCGTGTCCTGGAACACGTCCTTGAGCGCCGCGCAGATGGCGTCCGTGTCCACGGTGATGATCTCGTCGACCAGCTCGCGCGTGACGCGGAAGGTCTCCTTGCCCACCAGCTTGACCGCGGTGCCGTCGGCAAACAGGCCCACGTCTTTCAGCTCGACGCGCTTGCCGGCGGCCACCGAGCGCGCCATCGCGTCGGAGTCGACGCTCTGCACGCCGATCACCTTGATGTCCGGCCGCACCGCCTTCACGTACGCCGCGATGCCCGAGATCAGCCCGCCGCCGCCGATGGCCGCGAAGATGGCGTGGATCGGCTGCGGATGCTGGCGCAGGATCTCCATGGCGATGGTGCCCTGGCCCGCGATCACCTCCGGATCGTCGAACGGGTGCACGAAGGTGTAGCCGTGCTTCTCCTGCAGCTTGGCGGCGTGGTTGTAGGCGTCGGAATAGCTCTCGCCGTGCAGCACGACGTCGACCCACTCGCCGCCGCGCGAGCGCACGCCGTCGATCTTCAGTTGCGGCGTCGTTACCGGCATGCAGATGACGGCCTTGCACTCCATCCGGGCCGCACTGAACGCCACGCCCTGCGCGTGGTTGCCCGCCGAGGCCGTAATCACCCCGCGCTTGCGCTCGGCCGGCGTGAGCGAGGCCATCTTGTTGTAGGCGCCGCGCAGCTTGAACGAGAACACCGGCTGGTCGTCCTCGCGCTTGAGGTAGACGCGGTTGCCGGTGCGCGCCGACAGGTTGGGCGCGAATTTCAGCTCGGTTTCCTGCGCGACGTCGTAGACCTTGGCGGTCAGGATCTTCTTGAGATAGTCGATGGCCATGATGCGGACCGGGTTGGACGGGGGACAACCCGTAAGCCTATCATGCGGCGTCTTGTGCCAGGGCCGGGCCGCTCGGTACACTGCCCCGGCCGCCCGGGGCCCGGGCGCAACCCCAGCACCTCTCGGGAGGAGGCAGCGATGGACATCCGGTCGTTCTTTCCCCGGCGGACGCGCCGCGGCCGCAAACTCTGGTCCGGCACCCAGCACGTCATCGCCTACGGCATGCCGCCGCTCGGCTGGCGTGACATCTACCATCGCGCGCTGGAGGTGAACTGGCCAACCTTCTTCGCACTGCTCGCGGGGCTGTTCCTCACCCTGAACACCGTCTTCGCCGGGCTCTATTTGCTCGGCCCGGCATCGATCGCCAACCAGTCGCCGCCGGGCTTCGTCGGGGCGTTCTTCTTCAGCGTGGAGACGCTCGCCACCGTCGGCTACGGCGATATGCACCCGCAGACGCTCTACGCGCACTGCATCGCCACACTGGAGATCTTCATCGGCATGTCGGGCATCGCCCTGGCCACGGGGCTGGTGTTCGCGCGCTTCTCGCGGCCGCGCGCCAAGATCATGTTCGCGCGCAACGTGGTGGTGCGGCCGATCAACGGCCAGATGACGCTGATGCTGCGCGCGGCCAACGCGCGCCAGAACGTGATCGCCGAAGCCCGGGCCAGGCTGCGCCTGCTGCAGGACGAGCGCTCCCCCGAGGGCTATGCGCTGTACAAGATCCGCGACCTGAAGCTGGTGCGCGACCAGCACCCGATCTTCATGCTGGGCTGGAGCCTGATGCATGTGATCGACGAGACCAGCCCACTGTTCAACGCCACCGCCGAAACGCTCGCCGCCGGCGACGCCATGCTGATGCTGACCCTGGAAGGCTCCGACGAGACCGCCGCGCAGACCATGCAGGCCCGGTACTCATGGCGCCATGACGAGATCCGCTGGGGATACCGCTACGTCGATCTGATGCACGACGAAGGCAGCGTGACGCATGTCGACTACGCGCTCTTCCACGAGATCGTGCCGCTGGACGCGCCGGTGGGTGATGCCTCATCCGGCCACGCTTGAGCGGCTTCGCTTCATGTGGCTCGCCGGGCAGGTTGACCGGCGTGAAGAATTCGAAGAACAGGTCAGAGAGCACGAACGTCAGGCCGGCAAAGCGCGGCACCCGCAGCGCCGGGGTGCGGGTCCGGCACAATAGCCGCTTCCGCACTGAATGGAAGCGCCGTGGCCCTCAACCTCGTCTGGCTCGCCTTTTTCCTCGTCGCCTTCGTCACCGCCTGCGTGCAGGTGGCGATGGGCGACATGGAGGTCTTCTCCCGCATGCTCACCGGCATGTTCGATGCCGCGCGCACCGGCTTCGAGATCGCGCTCGGGCTGACCGGCATGATGGCGCTGTGGCTGGGCATCATGCGCGTCGGCGAGCGGGCCGGGGTGGTGGACCTGTTCGCCCGGCTGGTCAACCCGCTGATGCGCCATCTGTTCCCATCGGTGCCGCCGGGCCACTCGGCCAACGGCGCGATGATGATGAACGTTTCCGCTAACGTGCTGGGCCTGGATAACGCCGCCACACCGCTCGGCCTGCAGGCCATGCGCGAGCTGCAGGCGATCAATCCGCAGCCGCAGCGCGCCAGCGACGCGCAACTGATGTTCGTGGTGCTCAACACCGCCGGCGTGACGCTGGTGCCCACCTCCGTGATCGCCGTCCGGCAGGCGCTGGCGGTCAAGCAGGGGCTGGCCGGCTTCAATGCGGCGGACATCTTTCTGCCGACGCTGCTGTCGACCTTCATCGGCTTCTGCGCGGGCATCGCCGCGGTGGCCTGGCACCAGCGCATCAACCTGTTCCGGCCGGCGCTGCTGGCCTACTTCGGCGGCTTCGTCGCGGCGATGGGGCTGCTGTTCGCGTGGCTGCGCCAGTTCCCGCCGCAGCAGATGGCGGCGTGGATCGGCCTGATCGGCGCGGGGGCCATCCTCACCATCGTGGTGGCCTTCCTGGCGTGCGGCGCGCTGCGGCGGATCAACGTCTACGAGACTTTCGTCGACGGCGCCAAGGACGGTTTTCAGGTGGCGATCGGCATCGTGCCGTACCTGGTGGCGGTGCTGGTCGGCATCGCGGTGTTCCGCGCGGCCGGCTGCATGGATGCGCTGATGCAGGGGCTGTCCGCGCTGTTCGGCCATCTGGGCATCGACACGCGCTTCGTGCCGGCGCTGCCCGTGGGCCTGATGAAAACGCTGTCCGGCGCCGGCGCGCGCGGCCTGATGGTGGACGTGATGACCACTTACGGCGTCGATTCCTTCCAGGGCAAGCTGGCCGCCATCATCCAGGGCTCGACCGAAACCACGTTCTACGTGCTGGCCGTGTACTTCGGCAGCGTGGGCATCAAGGACACGCGCTACGCGCTCGCCTGCGGGTTGTGGGCCGACCTGATCGGCCTGGTCGGCGCGGTGCTGATCGCCTACCTGTTCTTCGGCTGAGGCGCCCCGGGGCGACGTCACCGCCGCCCGGCCTCTACAATCGACCGCATGGAAACGTGGATCGACTGGTTTCTCGCCACCCTGGCCCTGCCCAATGTCGGGCTGCCCGCCATCTTCATCGTCTGCTTCGTTTCGGCGACCCTGCTGCCGCTGGGGTCCGAGCCGGCGGTGTTCGGCTATATCAAGCTCAATCCCGACATGTTCTGGCCGGCCATCCTCGTGGCGACCGCCGGCAATACGCTGGGCGGCGCGGTCGACTGGTGGATCGGCTATGCGGCCAAGCTGGCGCTGGTGCGCTTTCACCTGGCGCGCCGCCGCCGCCAGCACGACACGGAGCATCTGCAGCACATCCGGCACCCGCAGCGCCACCGCGCCCCGCCGCTGGACAAGAAGTATTTCCGCTGGATGCGCCGCATCGGTCCGGTGTCGCTGCTGGCATCGTGGGTGCCGGGCATCGGCGATCCGCTGTGCACGCTGGCCGGCTGGCTGCGGCTGTCTTTCCTGCCCAGCGTGGCCTACATGGCGATCGGCAAGTTCCTGCGCTATCTGGTCATGACCACCGCGCTGCTGACCCTGCCCGACCGTTTCTGGCACGGCATCTTCGGGTGGATCAAGAACCTCTTGATGTGATTTTTGCGCCTCTTTTTGCGGCTGTCCGCAGGCCGGCATTGCCGCAACCCGTTGAAAACGCTACGGTTTTGCCGCCCATGTCCGGTGCAGGGATACCGTTGCTGCAATGCGTCAAGTCGGCACCTTGCAGTACAATTCCCCTTTAAATGACCGCGCGGCCTGGACTGTCTCCTGTCTCTGCCGCGCCCCTCCTGCGGCTCGCCATGAATGCCCCACTGCTGATCGACGCCAAACTCGCGGCCCAGGACGCTGCGCCCCGGCTGCGCGAGATTCCCTATAACTACACCTCGTTCTCGGATCGGGAAATCGTCATCCGTCTGCTGGGCGAATCCGCATGGCAGATCCTCGACGAGCTGCGCGGCGAACGCCGCACCGGCCGCTCCGCGCGGATGCTGTACGAAGTGCTGGGCGACATCTGGGTGGTGCGCCGCAACCCGTACCTGCAGGACGACCTGCTCGACAACCCCAAGCGCCGGCAGATGCTGATCGATGCGCTCAATCACCGCCTGGCGGAGATCGAGAAGCGCCGCACCGCCGACCAGACCGCGCACAACGACCCGGAAGGCGACGAGCGCGCCCGCAGGGTCGAGCAACTGGTCGCGCACGCGCGCCGTGCCGTCAAGGCCTTCCAGGACGAATTCGCCCAGGTCTACGACCTGCGCCGCCGCGCCCAGAAGGTGCTCGGCCGCGTGACCGCCAAGGACAACATCAAGTTCGACGGCCTGTCGCGCGTGTCGCACGTCACCGACGCTACCGACTGGCGCGTCGAGTACCCGTTCGTGGTGCTCACGCCGGATACGGAAGACGAGATCGCTGGCATCGTCAAGGGCTGCTTCGAGCTGGGCCTGACCATCATCCCGCGCGGAGGCGGCACCGGCTACACCGGCGGCGCCGTGCCGCTCACGCCGTTCTCGGCCGTCATCAACACGGAAAAGCTCGAGCGCCTGGATGCGGTCGAACAGACCGACCTGCCGGGCGTCGACCACCCCGTGGCGACCATCTACTCGGGCGCCGGCGTGGTGACGCGCCGCGTGGCGGAAGCGGCTGAGAAAGCCGGCCTCGTCTTCGCCGTGGACCCGACCTCGATCGACGCCTCGTGCATCGGCGGCAACGTCGCCATGAACGCGGGCGGCAAGAAGGCCGTGCTGTGGGGCACCGCGCTGGACAACCTGGCCTGGTGGCGCATGGTCGATCCGGACGGCAACTGGCTGGAAGTCCAGCGCCTGAACCATAACCTCGGCAAGATCCACGACGCGCCCGTCGTCACGTTCGAGCTGAAGTGGTTCGACGGCAATGCGCCGGTCGGCGCCAAGCTGCTGCGCACCGAGACGCTCACCATCGAAGGCCGCACCTTCCGCAAGGAAGGCCTCGGCAAGGACGTCACCGACAAGTTCCTGGCCGGCCTGCCCGGCGTGCAGAAGGAAGGCTGCGACGGCATCATCACCAGCGCGCGCTGGATCCTGCACCGCATGCCCAAGTCGACCCGTACCGTGTGCCTGGAGTTCTTCGGCCAGGCGCGCGACGCGATCCCGAGCATCGTCGAGATCAAGGACTACCTCGACGCCGAGACCAAGAAGCCCGGCGGCGCCATCCTGGCCGGCCTGGAGCACCTGGACGAGCGCTACCTGCGCGCGGTCGGCTACGCCACCAAGAGCAAGCGCAATGCCTTCCCGAAGATGGTGCTGATCGGCGACATCGTCGGTGACGACGACGATGCCGTGGCGCGCGCCACCTCGGAGGTGATCCGCCTGGCCAACGGCAAGAGCGGCGAAGGCTTCGTCGCCGTGAGCCCGGAGGCGCGCAAGAAATTCTGGCTGGACCGTTCGCGCACCGCCGCCATCGCCCGCCACACCAATGCCTTCAAGATCAACGAAGACGTGGTGATTCCGCTCAATCGCATGGGCGAGTACACCGATGGCATCGAGCGCATCAACATCGAGCTGTCGATCAAGAACAAGCTCAAGCTGGCCGATGCGCTGCTGGCGTTTTTCGCGCGCACCGACCTGCCGCTGGGCCGCACCGACGACGCCAACGAGATCCCCAGCGCCGAGCTGCTGGAAGACCGCGTGCAGCAGGCGCAGCAACTGCTGCGCGCCACCCGCGCGCGCTGGCAGTACCTGCTCGATCATCTCGACACCCCGGTGAACGCCGCGCGCGCCAGCCTGATCGGCCTGGGCCTGGGCTACCTCGCCCAGACCGTCGATGAGCGTCTGCAGGTCCAGCCGGACGCCAACCTGTTCCACCTGCTGCAGGACCGCACCATCCGCGTGTCCTGGAAGGCCGAGATCCGCGCCGAGCTGCGCAAGATCTTCAACGGCGGCGAGTTCAAGCCGATCCTCGACGAGGCGCAGGCGATCCACAAGCAGGTGCTGCGCGGGCGCGTCTTCGTGGCGCTGCACATGCACGCCGGCGACGGCAACGTGCACACCAACCTCCCGGTCAACTCCGACGACTACGACATGCTGCAGGACGCCCACAAGGCGGTGGCCCGCATCATGACGCTGGCGCGTTCGCTGGACGGCGTGATCTCGGGCGAGCACGGCATCGGCATCACCAAGCTGGAGTTCCTGACCGACGACGAGATCGCCGACTTCGCCGCCTACAAGCGCCGCGTCGACCCGAACGGTCGCTTCAACAAGGGCAAGCTGCTGCGCGACCCGAACGACCCGCAGGCGGTTGCCGCCGACCTGCGCAATGCCTACACGCCGTCGTTCGGCCTGATGGGGCACGAGTCGATCATCATGCAGCAGAGCGACATCGGCGCCATCTCGGACAGCATCAAGGACTGCCTGCGCTGCGGCAAGTGCAAGCCGGTGTGCGCCACACATGTGCCGCGCGCCAACCTGCTGTACAGCCCGCGCAACAAGATCCTGGCCACCTCGCTGCTGATCGAGGCCTTCCTGTATGAAGAGCAGACGCGCCGCGGCGTGTCGGTCAAGCATTGGGAAGAGTTCGCCGACGTGGGCGACCACTGCACGGTCTGCCACAAGTGCGCCACGCCGTGCCCGGTCAAGATCGACTTCGGCGACGTGTCGATGAACATGCGCAACCTGCTGCGCAAGATGGGGCAGAAGAAGTTCAACCCCGGCACCGCCGCGTCGATGTTCTTCCTGAACGCGACCAACCCCGAGACCATCAACCTCACGCGCAAGGTGATGATCGACTGGGGCTACAAGGCGCAGCGGTTGGGCAACGACATCCTGAAGAAGTTCGCCAAGAAGCAGACCGCCCATCCGCCCGCCACGGTCGGCAAGCCGGCGGTGCGCGAGCAGGTGATCCACTTCATCAACAAGAAGATGCCGGGCAACCTGCCCAAGAAGACGGCGCGCGCCCTGCTGGACATCGAGGACAACGAGATCGTCCCGATCATCCGCAACCCGCAGACCACCACGCCCGACAGCGAGGCGGTGTTCTACTTCCCGGGCTGCGGCTCGGAGCGGCTGTTCTCGCAGGTGGGCCTGGCCACGCAGGCGATGCTGTGGCACGCCGGCGTGCAGACCGTGCTGCCGCCGGGTTACCTGTGCTGCGGCTATCCGCAGCGCGGCAACGGCCAATTCGACAAGGCCGAGAAGATCGTCACCGACAACCGCGTGCTGTTCCACCGCGTGGCCAACACGCTCAACTACCTCGACATCAAGACGGTGGTGGTGAGCTGCGGCACGTGCTACGACCAGCTCGCCGGCTACGAATTCGACAAGATCTTCCCGGGCTGCCGCATCATCGACATCCACGAATTCCTGCTGGAGAAGGGCGTCAAGATCGACGGCGTGCAGGGCGTGCGCTACATGTACCACGACCCCTGCCACACCCCGATCAAGACCATGGACCCGACCAAGCTGGTCAACCAGCTGATGGGCGGCAACCGGGGCGCCGACGGCCAGACCAGTGCGATCGAGAAGAACGATCGCTGCTGCGGCGAATCCGGCACGCTGGCGGTCACGCGTCCGGACATCTCCACGCAGATCCGCTTCCGCAAGGAAGAAGAGATGCGCAAGGGCGCCGACAAGCTGCGCCAGCTTGGCCAGGGCAGCGGCCAGAGCGGCGAGGCCGGAAATGTCTTCAGCGGCGACGTGAAGATCCTCACCAGCTGCCCGTCGTGCCTGCAGGGCCTGTCGCGCTACAGCGAAGATGCGTCGGTGCAGGCCGACTACATCGTGGTCGAGATGGCGCGCCATGTGCTCGGTGAGACCTGGCTGCAGGACTACGTTGCTCACGCCAACGCCGGCGGCATCGAGCGGGTGCTGGTGTGACGAGCGGCACGCGCGTGAACGGCTGCGCGCTGTGCGAGGGTGAGGGCGGCGAGCCGATCTGGCGCAATGCCCGGGCGCGCGTGGTGCTGGTCGAGCACGCGCGCTTTCCGGGCTTCTGCCGCGTCATCTGGAACGACCACGTGGCCGAGCAGACCGACCTGTCCGACGCCGACCGTCACTGGCTGATGGAGGTGGTCGCCCGTGTCGAGCGCGTGCTGCGCGAAGTGTTGGCGCCGGACAAGATCAACCTCGCCAGCTTCGGCAACTTCGTGCCGCACCTGCACTGGCACGTCATCCCGCGCTACCGTTGGGACACGCACTTCCCGGAGGCCGTCTGGGCCGCCGCGCAGCGCGAGCCCGACGCGGCACGGATGGCCGAGGTCACGGCCAGGCTGCCGGCGCTGTCCTATGCGCTGCAGGCCGCGCTGGCCGACGCCTGAGCCGCGGTCGCCCCACGGCCACCCGCCACGCAACGCCTGCGCGGAACCCGCGTCACGCGCAGCCCGTCAGATGTTCATTCTGTCTTCTGTCGTGTCAACGACCTCGCCATGACGACACCGCGCACCGCCGCCACACCCGATAGCCACAAGGACTCGATCACCGAGCTGACCGTCCACCATGGCCGGCTCAACCTGTCCGAGACGTGGCGTCTCATCAAGCCCTACTGGTTCTCTGAAGACCGCTACAAGGCCTGGAGCCTGCTGGCGCTGGTGGTCGCGCTCAGCCTGTTCGTGGTCTACATGAACGTGCTGTTCACCGACTGGAACCGGTTGTTTTACAACACGCTGCAGCAGAAGGACAAGGCTGAGTTCTGGCACCAGCTTGGCCGCTTCTCGTGGATTGCCGCGCTGATCATCGTCGCCTCCGTGCTGCGCCAGTACTACACGATGATGCTGCGCATGCGCTGGCGGACGTGGATTACCGGCAGCTTCCTCGACGGCTGGCTCGGCAAGCAAGCCTTCTACCGCCTGGAGCAGACCCACACCGCCGACAACCCCGACCAGCGGATCGCCGACGACCTGCGCAACTTCACCGATACCACCGTGGCGTTGGTGCTGGGTTTCTTCAACTCCGCCGTCACGCTGGTGACGTTCTTCGGTCTCCTGTGGACGGTGTCGGGGCCGTTGGCGTTCGCGCTGGGCGGGCGCGACTTCGTCATCCCGGGTTATATGGTGTGGTTTGCGCTGTTGTATTCACTTGTCTGCTCGGTGGCCATCCATTTCGTGGGCCGTCCGCTGATCGGGCTGTCGTTCCAGCAGGAGCGCTACGAAGCGTATTTCCGTTTCCTGCTCGTGCGCGTGCGCGAGAACAGCGAGAGCATTGCGCTCTACCGTGGCGAGCCGACCGAGAAGGCTATCCTGCGCGGCCGCTTCGAACGCATCCGCGCCAACTGGAATCAACTGAGGGATTACACCCTGCGCCTGAACTTCGCCAGTTCCGGTTATGGGCAGTTCGCCATCATCTTCCCGTTCCTGGTCTCTGCGCCGCGCTACTTTGGCGGCACGCTCACGCTGGGCGGCATGATGGAGATTGCCACCGCGTTCGGGCAAGTACAGGGCGCGATGTCGTGGTTCGTCGACAACTACAGCACGCTGGTCAGCTGGAAAGCCTCCACCAACCGCCTGATCGAGTTCCAGCGTGCCATGCGCGCCGCCGAGCGTGAGGAGGAGCGCCGCGCCGGCATCCGCGACAT